>CAKTBJ010000004.1 GCA_934533075.1 uncultured Paracoccus sp. | reverse complement strand
CAACATCCCCGTGCCGGTCATCACCCGCGACCCGGTGAGCATCCGAGACAGGTTCATGGAAGCCGTAAGCGCGTGACATGGGCGCCGATGCCATCCATTGCAGCGAGGATGCCCGCCGGCTGGCGCGCCGCCGGCTGCCCTGGATGGTCTTCGACTATATCGACGGCGCGGCGGGGGACGGGCATGGCGAGGCCCTGAACCGCCGCGCCCTGCGCGACATGCGGCTGCGCGCGCGCGTGCTGGTCGATGTGTCGAAACGCGACCTGTCGGTGCCGCTGTTCGGGGGCATGGCGGCGCGGCCCTTCGGCATCAGCCCGATGGCGATGGGCAACCTCGCCTGTCCCGGCGCCGATCTGGCGATGGCGCGGCTGGCGGCGCGGTATCGGGTGCCGCTGGGGGTCTCGACGCTCTCCTCGACACCCCTGGAGGATTTGCTGGAGGCCGCGCAGGGCCATGCCTGGTTCCAGCTTTATTTCAGCGGCGACGGCAGCGACACGCTGCGGCTGGTGGATCGCGCCCGCGCGGCGGGCTATGAAACGCTGGTGCTGACGCTGGACGTGCCCGAGCTGGGCCGCCGCCCGCGCGAGCTGCGCCACGGCTTCACCATGCCCTTCCGCCTCGGTCCGCGTCAGTTCCTGGATTTCGCCCTGCATCCGCGCTGGTCCATCGCCGGCCTGCTGGCGGGCAGGCCCGAGCCGGCGAATTTCCGCAAGCCCGGCTTTGCCTTCGACCGCAAGGCCAGCCGGGCGGCGGCGGACTGGACCTATCTGGACCGCCTGCGCGATCGCTGGCCGGGCAGGCTGGTCGCCAAGGGCGTGCTGGACCCCGAGGACGCGCTGCGGCTGCGCGAGGCGGGGGTGGACGCGATCCAGGTTTCCAGCCACGGCGGGCGGCAGCTGGACGCGGCGGTGCCGCCGATCCGGGCGCTGCGGTCGGTCCGGGCGGCGCTGGGACCGGATTTCCCCCTGTTCTACGACAGCGGCATCCGCTCGGGCGAAGATGTGGTGAAGGCCTATGCGGCGGGGGCGGATTTCGTGCTGCTGGGCCGGGTGGTGCTGTTCGCGCTGGCGGCGGCGGGCGAGGCGGGGCTGAACCGCCTCTGGGACGTGCTGGGCGAGGAGGTGGAGATCACGCTCGCCCAGACCGGACAGACCGATATGACCAACCTGCGGGCGCTGCGGGCAGAGTAAGAGAGGGACCATCGGATAGCGTGGCCCCCACCCGATCCGCCGAACGACCCTCAAGCCGGGACATACCGCGATATGGCTGGCTACAGGAATCGCGACGGCTGACGCGGGGCCGGCCCCCACCCGGCGCAGGACAGGCGAATCCCTGTCCGATCCGCCGGACGGCCCCGAGCCAGAACCTGCCGCAATAGGGTTGGCTACAGGTATCGCAAGCCGCCTGACGCAGGGCCGGCCCCTGCCCGGCGCGCGCCCGGCCTACGCCTTGCCGATGGCGCCGGTCACCGCCAGCTTGCGCCGCGCGACCTCGCCGGCGGCCTCGGCGCCCTTGGCCAGCGCCTCGAACAGCGCCGCCCCCGAGGCGGCGGCCGCCGCCAGCGCGTCCAGATTGGCCTGCCGCAATTCGGTGGCGAAGTTCAGCTTGGCGATGCCGCAGGCGATGGCCTCGCGCAGGATCTCGTCCGACAGGCCCGAGCCGCCATGCAGCACCAGAGGCGGCGCGCCCATGTCGCGCACCCGTCGGATCAGGGCAAAGTCGATCTCCGGCGGGCGGGTATAAAAGCCGTGCGCGGTGCCCACCGCCACCGCCAGCGCGTCGGGGCGGACCTCGGCCAGAAAGGCGGCGACGGTGGCGGGATCGACCTTGCCGGCCTCGTCCTCGGAAACCTCAAGATCGTCCTCGACCCCGGCGACGCGGCCCAGTTCGGCCTCGACCCCGACGCCAAGGCCGGCGCAGAAACCCAGCACCGTGCGGGTCTGGGCGATGTTGACGGGCAGCGGATGCGCCGAGGCGTCGATCATCACCCCGGAAAACCCCGCCCGCAGCGCCCGGCCGATCTGCGGCAGGCTTTCGGAATGGTCCAGATGCAGGCAGACCGGCACATCGGCGGCCCCGGCCATCCGCCGCAGCCCGGCGGCCAGCGGCTCCATCCGCCCGGCGCGGTCCACGCCCTGCCCGATGGCCAGAATCACCGGCGCGCGCAACTCAACGGCTACGCGCAGCACCGCCTGCCCGGCCTCGATGGTGTCGGTGTTGAACTGCGCCACCGCATAGCCGCCGGACTGCGCAGCGGCCAGCATCGGCGCAAGACTCTGGATCGTCATGTGTTTTCCCTCTGGACCATCAGTCCATATGCAACCCGCCATTCATGTCCACGATCTCGCCGGTGATGAATCCGGCATGCGGCCCGGCCAGATAGGCGACCAGATGCGCCACCTCGTCGGCGCCGCAGAACCGGCCCACGGGAATGTCGGCCAGCAGCTTTTGCCGCTGCGCCTCGGTCAGTTGTTTCGTCACCATCGGGGTCAGGACATAGCCCGGCGCGATGCCGTTCACCGTCACCCCATGCGGCGCGCTTTCGCGGGCCAGCGAGAAGGTCAGCACCCCCAGACCGCCCTTGGAGGCCGCATAGGCCGTCCCCGCCGTCAGCCCGCCGGTCTTGATCCCCAGCGAGCAGATATTGACGATGCGCCCCCAGCGGGCGGCGCGCATCCCGTCCAGCACCAGCCGCGACAGATAGAAGGCGCCGTCCAGGTTGACCGACATGATCCGGCGCCATTCCTCGGGCGTGGTCTCGACGGCCTTGTTGTTGGACAGGATGCCGGCATTGTTGACCAGAATCTGCACCGGCCCGTGTTCGGCGACCAGCCCGGCATGGACCCGCGCCAGCGCCTCGGCATCCGAGACATCCGCGCCCGCCGCGATGACCCGGCCCGGCGCCTCGTCCACCAGCACCTGCACCATGTCGGCGCGCAGGTCCAGCGCGATGACCCGATGCCCGTCCGCCACCAGTTGCCGGGTGATGGCCTGCCCCATCGTGCCGGCGGCCCCGGTCACCAGCGCCAGCCGGCTTTCCTGCTTCGTCATGTCGTTCCTCCCGCTGCGGGTTGCTCGAAGATCTCGCGGATCAGGGCGCGGGCCTGGCGGGCCAGCGCGGTGCCGTCGTCGAAATGGTCGCGCCAGATCGCCAGCCCGTCGGCATGGTCGGGCGCCAGCCGGCTGCGCGCGAAGGCCTCGACCCCCACCAGCCCGTCATAGCGCCCGGCGATGGGGGCCGAGATCGCGCGCAGGTCCAGCGCCCCCTCGTCCAGCCGGCCGCGATGGCTCTGGTCCAGCTCGTAATAGCCGAGGACGGGCAGGGCCTTGCGCAGGGCGTCGGCGGGGCGCGTCTCCTCGATGGCCATGTGATAGGTGTCCAGATGCAGGCGCAGGTTCGGGTGATCGACCAGGGCAAGATAGTCCAGCGCCTGATCGACGGTATTCAGCAGCGCGGTCTCATACCGGTTCACCAGTTCGGCGCAGAGGCGGATGCCGGCCGCCTGTGCGGCCCCGGCGATGCGGTGGATCACCTCGGCGCTGCGCCGGGCGGCCTCGGGCGGCGGCAATTGTCCGGCATGGCCGAGGCGGCCATAGAAGACGCCGTTGACCTGCTCGATGCCGATTTCGGCAGCGGCGGCGATGACGCGGTGCAGGTGATCCTCGCCCCGACGGCGT
The DNA here is from genome assembly GCA_934533075.1 of uncultured Paracoccus sp. GTDB lineage: Bacteria > Pseudomonadota > Alphaproteobacteria > Rhodobacterales > Rhodobacteraceae > Paracoccus. The sequence goes on along the minus strand of CAKTBJ010000004.1, from coordinate 98,104 downwards.
TCCTGCGCGTCGGCGGAGGCAATAGCGCAGCCGGGGGGCAGGCCGGCGGTGCCCAGCGCCGCGATGCCGGCGGCACGGAAACGCGCGGCCAGTTCCGCCGGGCGCAGCGCCGGAAGATCGCGCAGCGGCAGGGCCAGCGCATCGAACCCGGCCCCCGCCGCGGCGTCCAGCGTGCGGGCGACGGCATCGGGCGCGGTGTTGGTGGACCATACCCCGGCATGGATAGCTGCTCTGACCATTCCTGTCCTCCCGGCCCTGCACAGTCTTGCAAAATGTAACCGCTTACGCAAGAGATGGCGGCGATGTCGCACAAGGGGGAGGTCGCCATGTCCACGTCCAGCATGAGGTTCACGGAGGCGGTGCCGCCACGCGAGGGGCGAGGGACCGATCTGCTGTGCATCGGGCGCGGCATTGCCGACCTCTATGCCGACCAGTTGGGCGGGCGGCTGGAGGATGCGATTTCCTTTTCCGCCTATATCGGCGGCAGCGCGACGAACATCTGCGTCGGCGTGCAGCGGCTGGGGCTGCGGACCGGCATGATCCTGCGGGTGGGCGACGACCATATGGGCCGGCTGCTGCGCGAGACGCTGGCGCGCAACGGCGTCGATACGCGGCATGTCATATCCGACCCCAAGGCGCCGACGCCGCTGTGCATCCTCGGCGTGCGCGACAGCCACACCTTTCCGCGCGACCTGTTCACCGAGGGGGGCGCCTATCTGAACCTGTGCGCGGAGGATCTGGACCCGGCGGCCTTCCGCGATGCGCGGGCGCTGTTGATAAACGGCTCGTTCTTCGCCACCGAATCGCTGCGCGCCGCCAGCCGCCGCGCCATCCGGCTGGCGCGCGAGGCCGGTTGCGCCACGGCGCTGGACATCGACTATCGCCCGGCCTTGTGGGGGCTGGTCGGGCATGGCAGCGGCGAGGCCGCCTATGTCGAATCGCGTGTCGTCACCGAGGCTTTCGCCGAATTCCTGCCCGATTTCGACCTGATCGTCGGCACCGAGGAGGAAATCGCCATCACCGGCGGCTCGGTCGACAGCCTGACGGCGGTGCGCAATATCCGCGCGCTCAGCCCCGCGACCATCGTGCTGAAGCGCGGGCCGCTGGGCTGCGTCGGCTTCGAGGGTGCGATTCCCGACGATGTGGAGCAGGGCCGCGTCGTGCCCGGTTTCCGCATCGAGGTGATGAACACCGCCGGGGCCGGCGACAGCTTCATGGCCGGGCTGGTGGCGGGCTGGCTGAACGGGTCGGACCTGCATGACAGTTGCCGGCTGGGCAATGCCTGCGGGGCGATCAACGTGGCGCGGCATGGCTGTTCGGATTCCGCGCCCTCGGATCGCGAGATCGCGCTGTTCATGGCCGAGGGCGGCATTGCCCGCCCCGACGCGGATGCGCGGATGCGCAACCTGCACGGGCTGCTGGGTCGGCCGAACAAGCCGGCGCCGCGTGCGGTTCTGGATGCGCGCGACGGCGCCACCGCGCCCGAGGCGCTGCGCGCGGCGCTGGAGGAAGGCCGCATCGACGGGGTGATCTGGCCGGTTTCCGACCGTTTCGGCGACCTGGCCCCGATCACCGGGCGCGGCTTCTGGCTGGCCCGTGCGGTGGCCGTGGGGCAGGGGCTGGCGGACGGCATCCGCCTGTCACGCGAAATCCGCGCCTGGCCGCGCGAGCATGTCATCCACCTGCCCGCGACCGGCCCCGAGGATGCCGCGACCGTCGCCGCCATCGCCGAAATCGTCGCCGACAGCCGGCACGAGCTGGCCGTGGACCTGCGCGGCGCCGGCGATGCCGGGGCGGTGGCGGATGCGATCCTGGCCCGCAACATCCGCCCGGAATGGTGGATCGCCGGGGCGGGCGAGGCGGCGGCGCTGCGCGCCCGGCTGGAGGGGATCGACGTGCCGCCGCGCGGGGTTATTGCCCTGTAAGCGGCCGGGGTGGCGCGGTCGATTCCCGCACCACCAGATCGAAATCCAGCAGGGTGGAGTGGCGGAAGTCCTCGCCCTCCAGCTGCGCCACCAGCATGTCGGCGGCGATCTCGGCCATGCGCGCCCAGGGCACCCGCACCGTGGTCAGGCCGGGGCGCAGATGCCGCGCCCATTCCAGATCGTCGAAGCCGGTGACGGAGATGTCGCGCGGCACGTCCAGCCCCAGATTCTGCAATTCCAGCAGGGCGGCAAAGGCCTGCACGTCGTTGTGGCACATGATCGCCGTGGTCTCGGGCGCGCGGGCCAGCAACTCGCGGCAGGCCGCGCGCGAGCCGTCCATCGTGTAATCGCTGTGCATGATGCGGGCCTCGGGCAAGGGCAGCCCGGCCTGCTGCATGGCCCGGCGCGCGCCCTCCAGCCGCAGCCGTGCCCGGTCGCTGCTGCGCGCATCGCCGCAGATGACGGCGATGGCCCGGTGGCCCAAGCTTATCAGATAGTTGGCGGTATGCGCCATTGCCGCGCGATTGTCGAAGCCCACATTGGGATGCGGCGAATCGCCCTCCCAGACGCTGGTATTCACATAGGCGATGCCGCGCGCCTTCAGCAGCCGATACAGGTCCGGCAGGTGGTCGGCGCCGACCAGCATGATGCCGTCGATGCCGTTGCGGACCAGTTGGCGGACCTGCTCGGCCTCGCCGGCATGGGAAAAGCCGGAATGCGCGACCAGCGTGGTATAGCCATGCGCCAGCGCCCGCCTTTGCAGCGATTCCACCTGCGCCGCGAAGATCGAGTTCTGCACAGTCGGGATCACGATGCCCAGCGTGCGCGAGCGTTGCGAGGACAGCGCACGGGCGGCGTTGTGCGGGATATAGGACAGGCTGCGCGCCGCCTGCTCGACCTGCTGGCGGACCTTCTCGCTGACCGTATCGGGCGCGTTGTAGGCGCGCGAGACGGTGGCGGTCGAGACCCCGGCCAGCCGTGCCACGTCCCGGATGCCCGGCGCGTTCGATCCGCGCCGGCTTCGGGGAACGCGCTGCTCGGTATCGCTCACGTCGTGACCTCGCCATCGTCCTTGCCCCGATCAAAGAGGATTCCGTGCCGCTTGGCAACCGGCGGCGAAGAATGGCTTGACAGGAAATGTAAACGGTTACAAATTTTCAGCCGGAGCGCGCCGCCCGTCAAAGCCGGCGCGAGTGGAGGGGAGCATGAAGACAGGCAAGCCGATCTGGCGCGTCGAATGGGTATTCGCCGCCCTGTTCCTCGCGGCGCTTCTGGTCACGATGACGGTGCAGGTGGTGCTGCGATCCGGCTTCGGCATGACCATCTCGTGGCTGGAGGAGGTGATCCGCATCATCTTCGTCTGGGCGGTCTATGCCTGCGTGCTGGTCGCGGCGGTGGACGACAAGCATATCCGCGTCGCCCAGCACCTGCTGCTGTTCCCCGTCAAGGCGCGCAAGGTCGTCATGGGCATCGCCGACCTGGGCTGGATCGGCTTCAACGCGCTGGTGATCTATGGCGCCGTTGTCTATTCGCTGTCGCTGATCCAGTTCCCCTACCGGATGCCGACCACCGGCATCAACCTGGTCTGGGTGTTCTCGATCATTCCCATCGCCTTCACGCTGCTGTCGCTGCGCATCCTCGTCAACATCCGGCGCCGCTGGATCGACGAGATCGACATGACCGACGCCCAGACGGAGATGTGAGCCATGTCCCCCACCCTCATCATCGCCCTGTCCTTCGTGGGCGCGTTGCTGATCGGCATGCCGGTCGCGGTGGCGCTGGGCGTGGCCTCGGTCGCGGCCATCGTGACGCTGGGCCTGCCGATCGAATACCTGGCGCAGAACGCGTTCAGCGCCATCGACTCGTTCACGCTGATCGCCATCCCCATGTTCATCTTCGCCGGCACGCTGATGGAGCGCGGACGCCTGACCCATGACCTGATCGCCCTGTCGCGCGCCATCGTCGGCGACCGGCCCGGCGGGTTGGGGACCGTCACAGTGCTGGGCTGCTCGCTGTTCGCCGCGATCACCGGCTCCGGTCCGGCGACGGCGGCGGCCATCGGCTCGATCATGATCCCGGCGATGATCCGGGACGGCTACAGCCGCAGCTTTTCCACCGGCCTGACCGCCTCGGCCGGGGGCCTGGGCGTGGTCATCCCCCCCTCGATCCCGATGATCATCTATGGCGTCACCGCCGAGGTCTCGATCACCGGCCTGTTCGTCGCCGGCATCCTGCCGGGCATCGTGCTGGCCATCGTCATCTATGCCACCTCGAAATTCATCTGCCGGCGCAACGGCTTCGGATCGGCCAGGGTGGAGGGCGACCGCGGCAAGCATGTGCGCGATTCGCTGATCCGCGCCCGCTGGGCGATCTTCGCGCCGGTGGTGATCCTCGGCGGCATCTACAGCGGCCTCGTCACCGTGACCGAGGCCTCGGTGATCGGCGCGCTTTACGCGATCTTCGTCGGCGCGGTGGTCAACCGGGCGCTGGACCTGCGCGGCTTTTACGAATGCCTGGTGCAGACCGCCAAGATCGCCGGCACGGTGCTGATCATCCTGTCCACCGGGCTGGTCTTTGGCCGGCTGATGGCCATGCACCAGATCCCGCAGCAGGTGACCGAACTGCTGGGCGGCACCATCACCAACCCGACGCTGATGATCCTGCTGATCGCGCTGATCCTGCTGTTCGTCGGCATGTGGATGGAGACCATCGCCCAGATCGTCATCCTGACGCCGCTGCTGCTGCCGCTGGCCGTGGGCGCCGGCCTGCACCCGATCCAGTTCGGGCTGATGTTCGTCATCGCCTGCGAGATCGGCTACCAGACCCCGCCGCTGGGCGTGAACCTGTTCGTCGCCGGCGAGATAGGTGATGCCAGCCTCGAAGAGGTCTCCAAGGGTGCGCTGCCCTTCGTCTTTACCGAATCCGCCGTGATGCTGCTGGTCGCCTTCGTGCCGCAGCTGTCGCTGTGGCTGCCGTCCGTTCTCGGATATATCTAAGGGAGGAAACAGACATGCTGCTCAAGGCCGGCGCTTTCGCGCTGTCGCTGCTTGCCACCGCCGGTCTGGCCGTGGCGCAAGACTATACCATCCGCCTGTCGCATGGCGACAACGAGACCAACCCCACCCATATCACGGCGCTGACCTTCGCCGAAAAGGTTGACGAGTATTCGGGGGGCCGCATCAAGGTGCAGATCTTCCCCTCGAACCAGCTTGGCAGCGAGGAGGAGGTCGTCCGCGCCGTCCGCAACAACACCATCCAGGCGCAGATTCCGGCGATGAGCAACGTGCATCCGGTCGCGCCCTCGGTGGGGGTGCTGCTGCTGCCCTATCTGTTCTCCAGCAGCGAGGAGGCCCATGCCGGCCTCGACGCCATCCTCGACCCGATGAACGAGCGCATCACCGGGGAAAGCGGCATCCGCTTTCTCGGCATCCTGGAAAAGGGCTTCCGCGTCCTGACCAACTCCAGGCATCCGGTCGAGACGCTGGACGACCTCAAGGGGCTGAAGATCCGTGTCTCGCCCAGCGAGACCGTCATCGCCACCTTCAAGTCCTGGGGCATCGACCCGATCCCGATGGGCTGGGGCGAGGTGTTCACCGCGCTGCAACAGGGGGTGATCGACGGGCAGGAAAACCCCTATACCACCGCGCAGACCTCGAAATTCTACGAGATCCAGAAATACATCACCGAAATCCACTACATGATCTGGACCGGCCCGCTGCTGATCAGCGAGCAATTCTATCAGGGCCTGCCGCCCGACTTGCAGGAGGCGGTCAGCAAGGCCGGGCTGGAGGCCGTGGCCGCGGGCCGCGCGGCCAATGCCGAGCAGACCGAGGAAGCGATGGCCTTCCTGGCCGACAAGGGCATGGTCCTGTCCGGCGCGCCGAAGGACGAGGACGCCTGGCGCGAGGCCGCGCGCGGCATCTGGCCCAGCCTCTACGCCTCTGTCGGCGGCGAGGAATGGGTCAAGACGGCCACCGAGCTGATGGCCGAAGCCGCGAAATGACGCGGGACGGGCGCCGGGTTCCGGTGCCCGAATGCCCTCGGGGCAAGACGCCCCTCATGCCGCCGGGCCTTTGCTTGGCGCCGTCTCTGCCGGACGGTCCCGGCGGTTGGCGATCGCGCCGGTTCGGTGCGCATCCGGCACCGGCGCCTTCGCCCGCCCCCTTCCCTTGCCGGGCACGGCACCCTTGCCGCGAATCGGCTGAACGGCGTGATCCCCGACAAGGAGGTCGACACGCCCGGCATGATGGCCGGCGGATGGGGCCGCGCGGCCTGCCGGCACCGGATTCGCTTGCGCGCGCCGCATCCGGTGCCCGGACCCTGTGCCGGCAGCACGCCAACCGGCAGACCCGTCCCCCTTGCCGGGCCGATGCCGCGACCGTCGCGGCGATTTCCGTTGCGGCATCTGCGCGTGCCGGGCTGGACCCCTCGCCCGCTTTCCGCCTAACCTCCCTGGATGACCGCCGGAAGGGTGGCATGGTTAGTCAGGTTTCTTGCTGGGAGGCAGATATGAAACTCTTTTCGTTCAAGGCAATGGCGGGGGCGGCGCTGGCCGTCGGCATGATGGTGCAGGGCGCGGCCGCGCAGGACCTGCAATTCTTCCGCATCGGCACCGGCGGCACCGCCGGCACCTATTACCCGATCGGCGGGCTGATCGCGAACGCCATCTCGAACCCGCCCGGCTCGCGCCCCTGCGACGAGGGCGGCGCCTGCGGCGTGCCGGGGCTGGTGGCGACCGCCGTGGCCTCGAACGGCTCGGTCGGCAACGTCAATTCGATCAACGGCGGCACGCTGGAGGCCGGGTTCAGCCAGTCCGACGTGGCCTATTGGGCGCAGACCGGCACCGGGCTGTGGGAAGGCCAGCCGGCGGTCGAGAAGCTGCGGCTGATCGCCAACCTCTATCCCGAATCCATCCATCTGGTCGCCCGCGCCGATGCCGGCATCGCCTCGGTCGCCGATCTGGCCGGCAAGCGCGTCTCGCTGGACGAGCCGGGTTCGGGCACGCTGGTCGATGCCAAGATCATCCTGGAGGCCTTCGGCCTGACCGAGGCCGACATCACCCCCGAATATCTGAAGCCCGACCAGGCGGCCGACCGCATGCGCGACGGGGCGATGGATGCGTTCTTCTTCGTCGGCGGCTATCCGGCCGGGGCCATCGCCGAGCTGTCCAGCCAGCATGACGTGGTGCTGGTGCCGATCACCGGTCCCGAGGTGGATGCCCTGCGCGAGAACTATACCTTCTTCGCCACCGACACCTTCCCGGCCGGCACCTATAACGGGCAGGACGCGGATGTGCCGACGATCTCGGTGGGCGCGCAACTGGTGACCTCGGCCGACCAGCCCGAGGAGCTGATCCACGGCATCACCGAGGCCCTGTTCAACGAGACCACGCAGAAGCTGTTCGCCGCCGGCCATGCCAAGGGCCAGTTCATCACCCTGGACAATGCCGTGCAGGGCGCGGGCATCCCCTTCCACCCCGGCGCGGAAAAGTTCTACCGCGAGGCCGGCAAGCTGGAATAAGCCTTGGGGGGCGCGGGCGACCGCGCCCCTTCTTCAACGATAACAAGATCAACGGGGAATTGCATGACCGAACAGACCCGCCATCTGTCCGATGAGGAACTGCGCGCCATCGAGGAGGAGTTCGACCCCGAATCGCGCTTTCGCACGGTGCTGCGGCCCGTGGCCTTCATGGCCGGGGTCATCATGTTCCTGCTGTCGTGCTATCACTTCTATACCGCCGGCTTCGGCATTCCGCGCGCGACCGTGCATCGCGGCTTCCACATGGGGGTCACGCTGTTCCTGGTGTTCCTCAGCTTCTCGGCCTTTGCGTCGGGGCGCAGGAAGACCACGGGCCTGGTGATCCTGGGCCTGCCGGTGATCGACTGGGCCTTCGCCATCGGCGGGGCGGTCAGTTCGTTCTATGTGCCCTGGATCTACGACCAGTTGCAGTTCCGCATCGGCAACCCGAACACGCTGGACATCGTGATGGGCACGATCCTGCTGGTCACGCTGCTGGAGGCGGTGCGCCGCTCGATGGGCTGGCCGCTGCCGGTCATCGCGCTGCTGTTCATCGGCTATGCCTATTTCGGGCGTTCGATGCCGGGCATCTTCGTGCATCCGGGCGCGGACTGGGCGGGGATCGTCAACCACCTGTATCTGTCCTCGCAAGGCATCTACGGCACCGCGCTGGGGGTGATCGCGACCTATGTGTTCCATTTCGTGCTGTTCGGCGTCATGGCGCAGCGGATCGGGCTGGGACAGTTGTTCATCGACCTGGCCACCGCGCTGACCGGGCGGTTCGCGGGCGGGCCGGCCAAGGTCTCGGTGATTTCCTCGGCGATGCTGGGGACGATCTCCGGCTCGTCCATCGCCAACACCGTGACCACGGGCGCGCTGACCATCCCGGCGATGATCAAGATCGGCTTCAAGCGCCATTTCGCCGCCGCCGTCGAGGCCGCCTCGTCCACCGGCGGCCAGATCACCCCGCCGGTGATGGGCGCGGTCGCCTTCCTGATGGTCGAATATCTGGGCATGCCGCTGCGCACCATCCTGATCGCGGCCATCGTGCCGGCCTTCATGCATTTCTTCGGCGTGCTGGTGCAGGTGCATCTGGAGGCCAAGCGGCTGGGCATCAGCGGGTTGCGGGCCGAGGAACTGCCCAAGGCCTGGAAGGTCCTGCGCGAGGGCTGGCTGTCGGTGTTCCCGCTGGTGCTGCTGGTCTGGATGCTGATGTCGGGGCGCACGCCGTTCCTGTCGGCCTTCTGGGCGATCACCGCCTGCATCGTGGTCTATGCGATCCAGTCGGTGATGGCCGCCGGTCTGGTCGGCGGCGCGAAGCAATGGGCTGCCGGCATCTACGAGGGCTTCGTCTCGGGCGCCAAAAGCTCGCTTTCCGTGACCGCCGCCGCCGCGCTGGTGGGGGTGGTGATCGGCGTGGTGACGCTGACCGGCATCGGCTTCAAGATCGCCTTCATGGTCACCAGCGTGGCGCAGGGCTGGGCCGGCTCGGTGCATGCCTTCCTGGCCTTCCTGCCCTTCGAGCTGTTCAGCCTGCAAACGCTGGCGCTGCTGTTCACGCTGATGATGACCGCCGTGGTCTGCATCCTGATGGGCTGCGGCATCCCGACCACCGCCAACTATATCATCATGGTGGCGGTGGCCGCGCCGGTGCTGGGCATGATGAATATCGAGCCGCTGGTCGCGCATTTCTTCGTCTTCTATTACGGCGTGCTGGCGGATGTGACGCCGCCGGTGGCGCTGGCGGCCTATGCGGCCTCGGGCATCGCCGGGGCCAATGCGTTCAAGGCCGGCAACACCGCCTTCCGCCTGTCGATGGGCAAGGCGATGGTGCCGTTCATGTTCGTGTTCTCGCCCTCGCTGCTGCTGGTGACGCAGGGCTTCACCTGGGGCAATTTCGCCCTGACCTTCACCGGGGCGGTGCTGGGCATCGTGGCGCTGTCGGCGGCGATCACCAACTGGCTGATCGGCCCGCTGTCCTGGTTCGAGCGCCTGCTTCTGACGCTGGCCGCGCTGCTGATGATCGCGCCGGAGCTGATCTCGACGCTGATCGGGGTGGCGATCCTGGCGCTGGTGGTGGCGCGGCAGGTGCTGGCCGGCAGGCCGCCGCCGCCGGACCCGGTGACGGCCTGATCGGAACCGAGGTGAAAGACCATGCAGGGGCGGCCGGATCGGCCGCCCTTCGTCATGCCGGGCCGCCCCTGCAACCGTCCCCGACGCCGTTGTTTTGCTTTGACCCGGCCGCCGTTTCCATCCTAGCATCCTCGGGTAAAATAACAGGGAGTGCAGCCTTATGGGTATTCGCCACACATTCGCCGCGGCCTGCGCCGCGCTGGCCGTCACGATCGCGCCGATTCCGGCCAGTGCGGCACAGTTCGTCAACATCCTCACCGGCGGCACCTCGGGCGTCTATTACCCGATGGGGGTCGCGCTCTCGAAGATCTTCTCCGAGCGGATCGAGGATGCGCGGGTGCAGGTCCAGGCCACCAAGGCCAGCGTCGAGAACCTCAACCTGTTGCAGGGCGGCAAGGGCGAGATCGCCTTCTCGCTGGGCGATTCCGTGAAGGCCGCCGCCGAGGGCGATGCCGAGGCCGGCTTCCCGCAGCCGCTGGAGAAGCTGCGCGGCGTGACCGCGATCTATCCCAACTATATCCAGATCGTCGCCAGCGCCGAATCCGGCATCAGGACGCTGGAGGACCTGCGCGGCATGCGCGTGTCCGTGGGCGCGCCGAAATCGGGGACGGAGCTGAACGCCCGCGCCATCCTCGCCGCCGCCGGGATGAGCTATGACGACTTCGCCAAGGTCGAGTTCCTGCCCTTCGCGGAATCGGTGGAACTGATGAAGAACCGCCAGCTTGACGCCACGCTGCAATCGGCCGGGCTTGGCGTCGCCTCGCTGAAGGACCTGTCGACCTCGATCCCGATCAGCGTCGTCGCCATCCCGGTCGAGATCGCCGAGGAACTGGGCGCGCCCTATGTCTCGACCGCGATCCCGGCGAATACCTATGACGGCCAGACCGAGGACGTGACCACGGTCGCGGTCATCAACTTCCTCATCACCCACGAGGACGTGCCGGAGGAAACCGTCTACCAGATGACGCGCGGCATCTACGAGAACCTCGACGAGCTGCGCGCCGCGCATTCGGCGGCAGAGGCGATCGACCTGCAACAGGCGCTGCTGGGCATGCCGGTGCCGCTGCATCCCGGCGCCAAGCGTTACTTCGACGAGCAGGGCCTCGACACCACCGGTCACTGACCGGCGGCTGCCCGACGGGACGGGACCGGCACGGTTCCGTCCCTCTTCCCCTATCCCACAGATGCAGGAGGCCCGCCCGATGAGCCAGTCAACGCCCGGCGAACTGGAAACCCCGGTTGTCGTCGATCTCAGCGAACATGACCCCGTGGCGGGCAAGTTCCCCGCCAGTTTCGAGGGCCGGCTTCTGTTCTGGATCGCGGTCGTGTTCTCGATCTATCAGATCGTCACCGCCGCGCATCTGATCGACATGAACAGCCAGGTGCAGCGCGGCTTTCACCTCGGCTTCCTGACGCTGCTGGGCATGCCGCTGATCGCGGTGCTGCACCGGCATTCGCCGCCGCGCAAGGCACTGGCCTGGGCGCTGGGGCTGGGCGGCATGGTCGTCGCCTTCTATCAATATGTCGAATATGTGCCGCTGATGATGCGGGCCGGGGCGCCCAACCAGATGGACCTGGTGATCGGCGTGCTGACGCTGGTGGTCACCTTCGTGGGGGCCTGGATGATCATGGGGCCGGCACTGCCGATCATCGCCGGCCTGTTCCTGGCCTATGCCTTCTTCGGGCAGCATGTGCCGGGCATGTTGCAGACCCGCGGCTATGATTTCGGCCAGGTGATCGAGCAGATGGCCTTCGGCACCGAGGGCATCTTCGGCATCCCGATCTATGTCAGCGCCACCTATATCTTCCTGTTCATCCTGTTCGGCTCGTTCCTGGAAAAGGCCGGGATGATCAAGCTGTTCACCGATATTTCCCTGGGGCTGGTCGGGCATCGCACCGGCGGGCCGGCCAAGGTGGCGGTGGTGTCCTCGGCGCTGATGGGAACGATCTCCGGCTCGGGCGTGGCCAATGTCGTCACCACCGGCCAGTTCACCATCCCGATGATGAAACGCTTCGGCTATCGCCCGGCCTTCGCCGGCGGGGTCGAGGCCACCGCCTCGATGGGCGGGCAGCTGATGCCGCCGGTGATGGGCGCCGTGGCCTTCATCATGGCCGAGACCCTGAACGTCCCCTATGTCGAGGTGGTCAAGGCCGCCATCATCCCCGCGATCCTGTATTTCGGCGCCGCCTTCTGGATGGTGCATCTGGAGGCCGGCCGGCGCGGCCTGATCGGCATGTCCCGCGACGAGATGCCCTCGGCCCTGCGCGCGGTGAAGGAAGGCTGGTATCTGCTGCTGCCGCTGGCGGTGCTGGTCTATCTGCTGTTTTCGGGCTTCACGCCGCTTTATGCCGGCACCATCGGCCTGGCGCTGACCATCATGCTGATCCTCGGCGCCTCGGCGGTGCTGGGCCTGCCGGCGGGGTTGCTGCGCATGATCTTCTGGGTGGGGCTGGGCGTGCTGGCGGCGGCGCTGATCAACGCGAACACCACCTGGCTGTGGTATGCCATCGCCGGCCTGATCGCGGTGAACGTGCTGGTCAGGGGCGGGGTGACGACGATCTGGCAGGTGATCGAAAGCCTGGCCGAGGGCGCCAAGACCGCCCTGCCCGTCGGCATCGCCTGCGCACTGGTCGGCGTCATCATCGGCACCATGACCCTGACCGGGGCCGCGAACACCTTCGGCATCTTCATCGTCGGCGTGGGCGAGAACAGCCTGCTGCTGTCGCTGATCCTGACCATGGTGACCTGCCTGATCCTGGGCATGGGCATCCCGACGATCCCGAACTATATCATCACCTCGTCGATCGCGGCGCCGGCGCTGCTGGCGCTGGGGGTGCCGCTGATCGTCTCGCATATGTTCGTGTTCTATTTCGGCATCCTGGCCGACCTGACGCCGCCGGTGGCGCTGGCCTGCTTCGCGGCGGCGCCGATCGCGCGCGAAAGCGGGCTGAAGATCAGCATGGAGGCGATCAAGATCGCCGCCGCCGGCTTCGTCATCCCCTATATGGCGGTCTATTCGCCGGCGCTGATGGCGCAGTCGGACGGCACCGATGGCACCTTCGGCTTCGCGCTGGCGATGGCCTATGTGGTGATCAAGGCTGTGCTGGCCATCGGCTGCTGGGGCGCGGCCATCGTCGGCTGGCTGGGGCACAAGCTGCCCGTCTGGATGCGGCTGGGCGCGCTGCTGGGGGCCGGCTTCCTGCTGGCGGCCTATCCGATCTCGGACGTGATCGGCTTCGTGATCGTCGCGGCGCTGATCGCGGTGCTGGTGATGCAGCGGCGCGGCCCGGATTCGGGCACGGCCACGGCCTGACGCCGTGATCGCGCTGGCAATGGCGGCGGCGCTCTGCATGGAGGGGGCGCCGCCGCTGCCTTTGGCGGAGGGGCGGTTCACGCTGGAATGGCGCCATTCGGTCGAGCGAGTGCTGTGGCGCGAGACGTGGCAGGTGATGCCCGATGGCGGGCTGGCGCTGACCGGCGCCGCCGTCAAGGGTTCCGGCGCCGGGATGGAGCCGGGCGAAGGCGCGGTGCTGGCCGATGGCTGGTGGCAATGGCGGATCGAGCCGCCGCGCACGATGCGCGAGTTGGTGCTGGGCGCCTCGGGCGCGACGGTGGGCGGCTGGCTGCTTTGCGCCCCCGCCACGCCGGACACCTGCCGCGAGATCGGCACGCAGCCCGGCGCGCCGCTGGTTCTGCACGGATGCCGATAGCGGCCGGACCGGCCCCGAGGCGGATGCCCCCCGCGGGCGGGCCTCCTGCCGATCCCTAGGGGCGGGGCGCTGGCGCGGCGGCGAAGGCCCGCTCAACCCCAGATAATGCTGGCGCCACGGGCAAAAGCCTTTACCGTAACGATTCTGTGAACGCGAACCACCATCTGCAAGGAGCGTGCGGGATGACAGCGATCATCAACTTCCTGAACACGATCTTCTGGGGCTATGTCCTGATCTACGGCCTGATCGCCGTGGGCATCTATTTCTCCATCCGCTTGCGCTTCCAGCAGGTGCTGCATTTCGGCGAGATGATCCGGTCGATCACCGCCGCACCGGCGACCGACCGGCAGGGCATTTCGCCCTTCCAGGCGCTGTGCACCAGCCTGGCCTCGCGGGTGGGGACCGGCAATATCGCCGGGGTCGCCGTCGCCCTCGTGCTGGGCGGGCCGGGGGCGATCTTCTGGATGTGGGTGGTGGCCTTCGTCGGCATGGCCACGGCCTACGCGGAATCGACGCTGGCGCAGCTTTACAAGGTCAGGGACACCACCGACGCCTCCGCCGTCTATCGGGGCGGGCCGGCCTTCTATATCGCCAGGGGCCTGGGGATGCCCTGGCTGGGCGCGGTGTTCTCGGTCTGCCTGATCCTGTCCTTCGGGCTGGTCTTCAACGCGGTGCAGGCCAACTCCATCGCCGATGCGATGCAGGGCGCCTTCGGCCTGCCCAAGATCGCGACCGGGATCGCGCTGGCGGCGCTGACGGCGGTGGTGATCTTCGGCGGCATCCGCCAGATCGCCAGCGTCGCGGAATATGTCGTGCCCTTCATGGCCGGCATCTATCTGCTGGTCGCGATCATCGTCGTGGTGATGAACATCTCCGAGGTGCCGGCGATGCTGTGGCACATCATCGGCAACGCCTTCGGCTTTGCCGAGGCGGCGGGCGGCGTCGCGGGCGGCGTCGCGGCGGCCATGCTGAACGGGGTCAAGCGCGGCCTGTTCTCGAACGAGGCCGGCATGGGGTCCGCCCCCAACATCGCGGCGGCGGCCACGCCGAACCCGCATCACCCGGCCAGCCAGGGCTTCGTGCAGTCCTTCGGCGTGTTCATCGACACGATCCTGGTCTGCACGGCGACCGCGCTGATGATCCTCCTGTCCGGCGTCTATACGCCCGGCGGCGAGTTGACGGGCACCCAGCTGACCCAATCGGCGCTGGCCGACCATATCGGCGGGGGCGGACCGGTCTTTGTCGCGGTGGCGATCTTCTTCTTCGCCTTCACCTCGATCATCGGAAACTATGCCTATTCGGAAATGGCCCTGTCCTTCCTCGGCATCGGCAACAAGGCCGGGCTGACGGCCCTGCGCTGCCTGGTGCTGGTCATGGTGGTCTGGGGCGCGTTGCAGGCGGTGGCCACGGTCTTCGACCTTGCCGATGCCTCGATGGGGCTGATGGCGACCATCAACCTGATCGCGATACTGGCGCTTTCGGGCACCGTGGTGGCGCTGACGCGCAACTATTTCGAGCAGCGCCGCGCCGGGAAGGAGCCGAAGTTCCGCGCCGCCGAGCACCCGGCGATCTCGAAGGGCGTCGATCACCAGATCTGGAACTAGGCCGCCCGGCGGCACGCAACGCGGACCGTGCCGGAAGGAACATCCTCCGGCACGGGGCGCGGGTGCCGATGCCCGGCGGATCGCGGGGCGTATTCATGGCCCGGTCAGGCCGGGCCTGCCGGGCCGAAGGCTTCCCGTCCGCCGCGCCGCCGCCCGGCCGGAAGGCGCCGGCCCCGCCACGGCCCCGGCCTGCGGCGGGCATGACCCGCGCGCCGGGGCCGCATCCCGCGCCGCCGGGCAAAGGCATTGACTCGCAACGGGACGGCGGTGTTGATGATCCGTCCCCCCACATCGGGAAACCTGCGCATGAGGTGCCTGCCGCCATGACCGAGAAGACCTCGCCGACCCCGCTTTATCACCGGATATATGCGGTCATGCGCGAGCGGATCGTGAACGGCTATTACCCTCGGGACGTGCCGGTTCCCAGCGAGGCGGACCTGTCCGACAGCTTCGCCGTCAGCCGCATCACCATCCGCAAGGCGATGGAGATGCTGGCCGCCGAGGGGCTGGTGACGCGCACGCGCGGGCGCGGCACCTTCGTCACCGACCGGGCGGCCAGGAACAGCCTGAACCGGGCGGTGGTGTCGAATATCAATGGCTTGTTCAGCTATCTGAACACCGTGGGACAAAGCACGCGGCTGAAGGTCATCAGCCTCGACCACGGCGAGGCGCCGCCGCGCATCTGCGCGCAGATGGGGGTCTCGCCCACGGCCCGGCTGATGCGCTCGGTGCGGGTGCGCGAGCTGGACAGGCGGCCCTATTCGCTGTCGATGGCCTACCTGCTGCCGGAGATCGGCAACGGGCTGAGCCGGCAGGACCTCGCCACCACCAACATGATCGACCTGGTGCAGCGCGAGGGCGCCGTGGTCGAGCAGGTCGAGCAGGTGCTGACCGCCACGCTGGCCGACGAATATGCCGCGCAATTGCTGGAGGTTCCGATCGGCGCGCCGCTGATGCGGGTCAACCGGCTGTTCTTCGATGCCGGTCTGGGGCCGTTCTATGCGGCGGAAATCCTGTATTGCGCGGATCGCTACGAATACCGGGTGTCGCTGAAACGCGAGCCGGGAAGCGAGTTCTCGCTGGACGATTCACAGCCGGGCGACGGGGCGATCCCCTGACGCGGGCGGGGCGTCGGCGCGGGCCGAAGGAATACGCCCCGGATCCTGCGCCGGCATGAACGCCGCGCGCAGCAGGCGGCCCAGCCGCTGCGGCAGGTCCGGGGGCAGGTCGTCCAGCAGCTGCCGGGCCTGCGCGAAGGGCGCTTCATGGCCCCATGCGGCCCCCATCAGCCGGGCGGCCTTGGCCTCGACATCCGCCCGCGTCAGGGCGCGCGCCCCGTCGCCCTTCGGCACCAGCACCTCGGCGCTCGCCTCGCTGCCGTCATGCAGGATCAGGGTGACGCGGGCCGGACGCCGGGCGGGATAGAGCGCGTCCAGCCCCGCATCCGCGACCAGCCGCACCCGCGCCGCCATCGCCTGCACCTCGGGGTCGCGAAGGCGGGTGAAGCCGTCATGCGCCAGCGGCCCGAAGCACAAAGCCAGCGCCGCCGCGTGGCGAAAGCCGAACCGCGCCGCGAGGTCGGTTTGCGGCGCGGGGGAGTCGTATTCCAGCGCCGTCGCATAGACCTGCACCCTGACTTGGGCGATGCGCGCGGGGTCGATGCCTTCGGGACGGGCGCGCAGGGCCTCGATACAGTCCAGCATCGGTCCCAGATGCGCGCAGACCGGATGCCATTTCAGATAGGCCGACAGGATTTCATGGCGCGACCACGTGCCGTCCACGCCATCCACCAGCAGCGCCGGGTCGAAGGCCGCGCCGGCGCGGGGACCGAAGAACCGCTCCAGCGTCGCCGGCGCGGGCGTCAGCCCGGCCTGTGCGGCGCGGGCGGCGGTGATGCCGTTCTGCACGCCGAGGCCGACGAACAGGTGATGCGCGCCGGCGCCCTCCATGCAGGTGTCGCGAAAGGGAAACAGCGCCACGGCGGCGGCATTGCCGATGGCGGCCTCGATCAGCGCGGCGCGGGCCTCGGGGGCCAGTCCCCGGCCCAGCAGCCAGGCCGCCGAGACCGCCGCGCCGATGCAGCCGAAGGTGCCGGTATCGTGCAGCAGCGCCTGCATGCCGCCGAGCGCCGCGCCGATGCGGGCCGAGACCTCATAGCCCGCCATCACGGCATCGAGGAAATCGGCCGCCCCTGCCCCGGTTTCCTCGGCCAGCGCCAGCGCGGCGGGCAGGGCATGGCTCATCGGATGGCCGCGGGCGCGGCGGTGGCCGTCCTGCAATTGCAGCACCGTCATCGCCATGCCGTTGACGAGGCCGGCCATCCCCGCCGGCGCCCCCTTGGCAAAGCCCGCGACCGAGGCCGGCCCGCTGCCGCCCACCGCCCGCAATGCCGCCCGCGCCGGAGCGACCGAGCCATGCGCCGCCCCCGCCGCCATCACCGCCAGCGTGTCGAGGATGAAATCGCGATAGACCGCCCGCACCGCCTCGGGCGCCCCGGCAAAATCGCTGCGCGCGGCGGCCTGCGCGAGGATGCGGGCGGCGTCCGTCATGCCAGCCTTCGCCGCCCGCCTATTGCCACCCCGTCGGGGATAGCTGCGCAGGCCTCTTTAGGCCTGTGGATAAAGGCGCCGCTTGCGGCGGCCCGTGCGAGGGGGTGGGCGCCGCTCATCATGTCAGCCCCCGCCGTCCCGCCGCTTCGCCGAGGGTAGCCGTGTATTGTCCCCTCGGCATGCTGGCGAAATCGCGGCTTGCGGCTCCATCGGCTCAGCCCCCGGCCTCCGCCACGGCGCCGGCCTTCATCATCGCCCGCAGCATGTCCAGCCGGGATTCCACCGGCGCCGGATAGGCTTCGCGGCCGTGGCTCAGGCCCAGCGCGAGGAAGGTTTCCATGAGCTTGTAGGTCAGCGGGCCGGGGTTCACGACCGGCACCGGCAGGTTCGCCGCCAGATACGCGCCCGCCTGATGCATGGTGGTCGAGCCAAGGCAGATCACCTCCGCGCCGTCCTCCTCGATGCAGCGCATGGCCACGGCACGCATATGCGGGAACACCCTGTCCTCCTTGCCGCCCAGCAGGTTGGCGAAATCCGGCGGCACGTCGAGGCTGCGCACCGAGGCGCATTGCCGATCGAATCCGTATTCGCGGATCGCCTTGCGATAGCGCGGCAAGGCCGGCTCCCATTGCGCCAGAATCGAAAACCGCCCGCCCAGCGTCAGCGCATAAAGCATCGAGGCCTTGCCCGCCCCGATCACCGGAATATCCAGAACCGAGCGCAGCATGACCATGCCGCTGTCCGACATGGTGTCGATGCACACGGCATCGAAGCCCTCCTCCTGCGCGGTGCAACCGGCCTCGAAGATCGCCATGTCCATCAGCCCCCAGTCATGCGGCGACATGAACGAGGTCGGGCCGCAGGTCACGGGGCGGTAGGTCAGTTGCCAATCCGCCGGCAGGGGGACATAGCCCGATTGCGCCTCGCGGTTGCGGATGCCCTCGGCGTCCAGCGCGAAGGGCACGATGACGAGGATGCGGGTCATTGCCGTTCCTCCAGCCATTCGGCGCCGGCGCGGCCTATGGCGCGGATCATGTCGTGCTTTGGGGTCAGCGGCGTGGGCCATGTCGCCTTGGAATGCGTCAGCCCGAGGTCCAGCGCGATGGCGGCCAGCTTGTAGGTCAGCGGGCCGGGATTGATCACCGGCACCCCCACCCGTTCGGCCAGCCAGCCATGCGCCTCGTGCATGGTGGTCGAGCCGAGGATCAGCACCTGCGCCCCGTCCTCCTCGATGCAGCGCCGGGCGGCGGCCAGCAGCAGGGGGAAGACCTCCTCCTCCTTGCCCTCCAGCAGCGCCTTGTTGTCGGGCGTCACGCCGATGGACCGCATGGAGGCGCATTTATGCTCCATCCCCAACTCGCCCAGCGTCTTGGTGTAAAGCATCTTCCAGCGATCCCACATCATCAGGATCGAGAACTTCTCGCCCAGCATCTGCGCGACCAGCATGGCATGCCGCCCCGGCGCGATCACCGGGATCGTCAGCACCGAGCGCAGCATCGCCATGCCGCTGTCGGACATCGTGTCGATACAGATGGCGTCGAAGCCCTGCGCCTCGGCATCCAGCCCGGCATCAAGGATCGAGAAATCCGCCAGCGCCATGTCGTGCTGGCTGGAATAGTTCCTCGGCCCGACCCGCACGGGGCGGTAATGAAATTCGATCCCCGGCCCCAGATCGACCACCCGCATCTGCGCCTGCCGGCGCGCAAGGTCCGCTTCCCCCATCGGGAAGGGGACGATCACCATCACCTTCTTCATCCTGTCCTCCTGTCTGTTGTCGTGGGGTCAGGCCCCGGCGATGCGGGCGGCGCTGATCCCGGCGAGGCGCCCGAAGGTCGTCGCCGAAAGCAGCCCGTTGCCCGAGAGATAGCCATAATTCGCATCGCCCGAGACGCCGCGCGCCGCGCCGCCGCCGGCCATAAGATTGGGCAGGGGCGTGCCGTCCTCGCGCAGCACGCGGGCATCGTGGTCGATGACCAGCCCGCCCTGCGTGTGAAACAGCGCGCCGTTGACCTTCACCGCACGGTAGGGGGCTTGCAGCACCTCCGCCGGTGCAAAGCTGCGCCCGAAGCGATCGGGGGTGCCGGAGGCCGCCGCCTCGGCGATGGCGTCGAACTCGGCCTTCAGGGTCGGCAGGGGCAGGCCGGTCGCCTCGGCCAGACCGTCCAGCGTGTCGGCCGTCTTGACCGCGCCCAGCTTGCGGATTTCGCGATAGTCGTGAAAGCCCAAGGCCGCCTCCTCGGCGCGGGCATCGAAAATGTCCCATGCCACGTTGCCGGGCTGGGCGGCGACCTCGGCGCCATGCTCGGAATAGCCGCGCATCTCGTTCGAGAACCGCCGCCCCTCGGTGTTCACCAGAATGCCGCCCTGCGTGATGACCGCCCAGGTCAGGGGCAGCGAATGCGGATGCGCGACCGAACCGTGGCCCTGATAGGCACCCATATCGGCCACCGCCGCGCCCATCGCCTGCCCCCATTTCACCGCGTCGCCGGTATTCGACAGATGGCCGCAGCATTCGGCATCGGCGATCTCGGGGATATGGCGGCGCACCATCTCCGCATCGCCGGCAAAGCCGCAGCAGGCCAGCACCAGAGCCTTGCAGCCCAGCATCTCCTGCGCGCCATCGGGGCGGCGAAAGCGAACGCCCTTGACGCGCCCCGTGCCGTCCACGAACAGGTCCTCGACCGAGGCGCCGGCCAGCAGGTCGATGCCGGCGGCCGAGACGGCGGCCAGCAGCGCCTGCTCCAGATCGGCGCCGGTGCGGCTTGCCGGCCCGTGCATGCGCATCCGCGAATGGCCGGGATAGAGGAAACCCGTCACCAGCTCGAACCGGATGCCGTGGTCGCGGATCAGCCAGTCGATCATCGGGCCGGAGGTGCGGGCGGCCAGCAGCGCCATGTCCTCGGGCGTATGGCCGTGGGTCTTGGCCACGATGTCGGCGGCGAAGATGTCCGGGCTGTCCTCGATCCCCGCCTCGGCTTGCAGCATCGTGCCCGCCGCCGGGATCAGCCCCGCCGACAGCGAGGTCGAGCCGCTGGGCGTCGCATCGCGTTCCAGGATCATCACCGCCTGCCCGGCATCATGCGCGGCCAGGGCCGCCACCAGCCCGCAGGCCCCGGCGCCGACCACCACGACCGGCATTTCGAAATCGAACTCCACGCCCTCGGCGGACAGAACGGCCATGTCCGGGCCTCCCCTCTGGTTTTGCGGTCAATAGGTGGTGCGGCTGTCCTCCGGCGTGCCGTAGCGGGCTTCCAGTTCCTGCACCTCGGCCATGCGGGCCATGTCGAAGAACTGCTTGAAGCTCATCACATTGGGCGCCACCGAGGCGATGGATTCCTCGCGCTTGAGGGTGTCCAGCGTCTTGCGCGCCGCCTCGCAGGCCGACAGCAGCAGCCAGTTGGGATAGATGATCAGCTTGAAGCCCAGCGCCTCGATCTCGGCGCGGGTCAGGAACGGCGTCTTGCCCGAGGTCGCCATGTTGTAAAGCAGCGGCACCCCCGGAAAGCGCGGCGCGACATGGGGCAGGTCCTCGGCCAGCGGGCTTTCGATGAAGATCACGTCGGCCCCCGCCTCGCGATACATCTCGGCGCGGTCGAAGGCGGCGTTGCGGCCATGCAGCGCCAGCGCGTCGGTGCGGGCGATGACCACGAAATCCGGGTCCACGCGCGCATCCACCGCCGCCTTGACCTTGGCCACCATGTCCTGCGCGGAAATCAACTGCTTGCCGGAGAGGTGGCCGCAACGCTTGGGCAAGACCTGATCTTCCAGATGGATCGCGGCCACCCCGCCGCGCTCGTAAAGCTGGATGGCGCGGCGCACGTTCAGCGGGCCGCCGAAACCGTTATCGGCATCCGCGATCAAGGGCACGTCCGAGGCATCGGCGATGCGGGTGGCGTTGTCCACCATCTCGGTCATGGTCAGCAGGCCCACATCGGGATAGCCCAGCCGCGTGGCCGAGGTGCCGGCCCCGGTCATATACATGGCGTCGAAACCGGCCTCGGCCACCAGCCGGGCATACATGGCATCGACCACGCCGGGGGCCATGACGGCCCGATCGCCGGCAAGGGCCTGACGCAGGCGACGGGTGCGTGTCAGCGACATATCATCATCCTTCGTTCGGCGTCCGGGCGCCCGCGCGGGGCCGGCCCGGCGCAAGGTTCACATCCCCAGATAGGCGGCGCGCAGTTGCGGGTCGGCCAGCATTCCGGCGGCCTCGCCCTGCATGACCAGCCGCCCCTGCTCGATCACATAGGCGCGGCTGGCCACGCCCAGCGACTGCATCACGTTCTGCTCGACCAGCAGCACCGCCACGCCCTCGGCATTGATGCGGGTGATCAGGCCGAACATCTCCTCGACCATGATCGGCGACAGGCCCAGCGACGGCTCGTCGAGGATCAGCAGCTTGGGTTCCGACATCAGGCCGCGGCCGATGGCCAGCATCTGCTGCTCGCCCCCCGACAGGGTGCCGCCCAACTGGTCCAGACGCTCGCGCAGGCGCGGGAAGATCTCGCAGACATGCTCGAAATTGCGCTTGCGGTTGGCGGCGGCGCGGCGGAAGGCGCCCAGTTCGAGGTTCTCGGCCACCGAGAGGTTGGGGAAAATCTTGCGCCCCTCGGGCACCTGCGCGATGCCCAAAGCCACGATCTCGCGCGGCTTCAGGCCGGTGATGCGTTGACCCTCGAACCGGACCTCGCCCGCCGTGGGGCGGATGAAGCCCGACACGACATTGTTCAGCGTGGTCTTGCCCACCCCGTTCGAACCCAGCAGCGCCACGATCTCGCCCGCGTCGATGCGCATGTCGATGCCGTGCAGCACCGCCATCGAGCCGTAGCCCGCCTTGATGCCGGAAATCTCAAGCATTGTGACCCTCCTGCAAACGGGCGGCGGCGCCGTGGCCCAGATAGGCCTCGATCACCGCCGGATCGCGCACCAGCGCCTGCGGCGTGCCGTGGGCGATCATCTTGCCGTGGTTCAGCACATAGGCGGTTTCCGCCAGGCTCATCACCGCCTGCATCACATGCTCGATCAGCAGGAAGGTGTGACCCTCGTCTCGGATCTGGCGGATGATGCCGACGATCTCGGTCACTTCCGAGGGGATCAGCCCGGCCATCACCTCGTCCAGCAGCAGCAGCTTGGCGCCCGTGGCCAGCGCGCGGGCCAGCTCCAGCCGCTTCCTGCCGGCGATGGTCAGCGACGAGGCCGGGCGGTCCAGCATGGCGCCCATGCCCAGCCGCTTGCCGATCCTGCGCGCCACCGCCATCGCCTCGGCACGCTGGTGATGGTGCAGATAGGCGCCGACGGCGATGTTCTCCTCGACCGACAGACCGGCGAAGGGCTGCACGATCTGGAAGGTCCGGATCATGCCCAGCCCACAGATGCGATGCGGCGGCAGGCCGGTGATGTCGGCGCCGTTCAGCCGCACGGTGCCGGTATCGGGCCGGGTAAAGCCGGCGATCATCGTGAAGCAGGTGGTCTTGCCGGCGCCGTTCGGACCCAGCAGCCCGACGATGGACCCTTCCGGCACGTCCAGCGAGGCATCGCTGACCGCTTTCAACCCGCCGAAGCTTTTGGAAAGGTTGCGGACTTCAAGCATTGTCGTCCTCCTTCTTGGCGCGGAAGGTGCCGATGCGCGCGACCAGCCCCATCAGGCCCTGCGGCAGGAAGCGCAGCGCGCAGATCAGCACCACCGCATAAAGCACGAAGTTCAGGCCGGGCGCGTTGGACAGAAGATGCTTGGCGCCCTCCCCCAGCAGGTGCAGGCCCAGCGTGCCGACCAGCGGTCCCCAGACGGTGCCGGCGCCGCCGATGATCGGGCCGATCAGGGCCTCGACCGAGACCGCGCTGCCGTAAACCACGGTGCTGTCGATGAACAGCCACAGTTGCAGGTAGAGCGCCCCCGCCAGCCCGCCGAAGGCGCCTGAAATCGCCATCGCCTTGACCTTGATGCGATAGGTGTCGATGCCCAGCGCGCGGGCGGCGTCCTCGTTCTCGCGCACGGCGATCAGGTAGGCGCCGAAGCGGGAGTATTTCAGCCATGCCGTCAGCGCCATGACCAGCGCCACGACGACCAGCAGGATGGTATAGACCACCGTGCGGTCGTTGAATTGCAGCGTCGAGAGGCCCGGCGCCAGCGTCAGTTGCAGCCCGCTGCCGCCGCCGGTGAAGGCGAAGGACGAGGCGCAGATGCGCAGCACCTCGGCGAAGGCCAGCGTGACCAGCGCGAAATACGAGCCTTTCAGCCCATAGCGGAAGGCCAGCGCACCGATGAACGCCCCCATCGCCGCGCCGGCGGCGATGCCAAGGGCAAAGGCCAGCCAGGCATTGACGCCATACTGCACCTGAAGGATGGCCGAGGCATAGGCGCCCGTCCCATACATCGCCGCATGGCCGAAGGAGGCCATGCCCCCGAAGCCGCCGGTGATGTTCCACGACAGCGCCACCACCGCCACGATCAGCGCGTTGATGGTGAAGCCCATCCAGACCGGCGAAGACATCAGATAGACGCTGGCCAGATAAAGGACCACGAGGCCGACCAGCACGGCCTGCCCCAGGGATTGCGGTTTCATCATTTCGCCCTCCTGCCCAGCAGCCCGGACGGTTTGAAAAGAAGGATCAGGATGAAGGCGGTGAAGATGCCGATCTGGCCGAGGCTCTCGCCCAGGAACAGGCCGCACAGCGACTCGATCACGCCCAGCAGCAGGCCGGCGACCAGCGCGCCGGGCAGGCTGCCCATGCCGCCGAGGACCACGGTGGTGAAGGCGACCAGCACGAAGGTATAGCCCACCTGCGGCGTGACGTAGAAGGTCGGCAGCAGCAGACAGGCGGCCAGCGCCACGCAGGCGGTGCCGATCCCGAAGCAGATGGCATAGGTGTGGTTCACGTCGATGCCGACGATCTCGGCGCCGCGCTTCTCGATGGCGACGGCGCGGATGGCGGCGCCGGTGCGGGTGCGGGCCATGAACAGCCACAGCACCGGCGCGGCGGCCAGCGCGGCAAAGAAGGCGATCACCCGGCCCAGCGGCAGATAGGCGCCCAGGAACTCCACCGTGTCATAGGCATAGGGAATGTCGATGCTGCGGGTGTTCGAGGTCCAGAAATACAGCGCGAGGTTGTCGATGATCATCGACAGCGCCAGCGTCAGCAGCAGCACGTTCTGTTCGGTCCCGCCGCTCATCGGCGCGATCAGGCCGCGTTGCAGGGCATAGCCCAGCGCGAAGAACAGCGGCAGCACGATCGGGATGGCCAGATATGGGTCCAGCCCGAGGTGGAAATGCAGGAAATACACCGCATAGAGCGCCAGCATCAGCAGGCTGCCATGCGCGAAGTTGATGATGTGCAGCACGCCGTAGATCAACGTCAGGCCAAGCGCGACAAGGGCATAGATCGCCCCCATCGTCAGGCCGTTCAGCACGGCGGGCAAGATCAGGCTGGACATGGTGAGGCGCCTCTCGGGTCTGGCCGCTGGTCCGTCGAAGGCCCCCGCGCGGCTTGCGCGCAGGGACCGGGCCGGGATCAGCCTTCTTGCTTCGGCATCGGGAAGACGGCCTCGGCGCTGGCGTATTCGGTCGGGAACACCAGCTCGATGGCATCGCCGCGAATTTGCGTGTTCACCGGCTGCGAATTCACGTTGTCGCCGTCGACGAACTGCGTCGGGCCGTAGGGCATGATCGAGCCGTCGAAGGTCGAGGCCGCCAGCGCGTCGATCATCGCCTTGCGGTCGGCATTGGCGCCGCGCTCCAGCGCGTCGGCGATGACCTGCACCGTGGCATAGGAGACCATGATGTCATAGGTCAGGTCCAGCCCGGCCTCGGCCACCCTGGCGGCCAGCGCCTGCGACTCGGGTTTGGTCGGGTCATACCAGTGGTTGCAGTCCATCACGTATTGCGCGACCTCGTTGTTCTCGCGCACGAACTTGATGTTGGAGGCCGCACCGCCGAGGATGGAATAGATCGCCATCAGCTCCACCCGCTGCTGGTGCAGCGACCGCGCCATCAGCGTGTATTCGTTCAGGTAGTTCGACGGGATCAGCATGTCGGCCTTGGCGGCCTTCACCCGCAGGGCGATATTGTTGAAATCGCGGTGCGGGGTGGGGTGCGAGATGGTCTCGACCACCTCGATGCCCTGCTCGGGCAGGCGCTCGGCCAGGATTTTCGCCATGTTCGAACCGAAGGGGCCGTCCTCGTGGACGATGGCGGCGGTCTTGACCGGGCTGCCGGCGCCCTCGTTCAGCAGGCGCAGGTTGTCCAGCGCGACATTGGTGCATTTGTTCACGCCGGGGGTGAAACGGAACACGTTGGGCAGGCCGCGCTCGACCACGGTTTCCGCCGTGCCGATGGAGAACACCTGCGCCAGATCATACTTGGCGGCGGCCTGCGACGAGGCCAGCCCCAAAGCCGAGGCGGTGGCGCCGGTGAAGGCGCAGACGCCGGCCTCGACCAGCGTATCGACGGCGGCGGCGGCAACCTCGGGGCGGCTTTGCGCATCGACGACGACCAGTTCGATCTGGGCGCCGCCCATGCTGGCGATCCCGCCGGCGGCGTTGATGGCCTCGGCGGCGAACTTGGCGCCGGCGGCGCTTTGCGTGCCGTTATAGGCGAGGTTGCCGGTCAGCGGCTCCAGCACGCCGACCTTCACGACCGGGGTCTGCGCGCGCAGGATCGCCGGCATGGCAAGCCCGCCCAGCGCCAGCGCGCCCGAAGCCTTCAGCAGGCCGCGGCGGTTGAAGGAATGGGTCATCGTGGTCTCTCTCCCTGTTCGATGATGCTTTATGTCCGGGCCGCCGGTCAGCGGCCCAGCCACGGGTTTTCCGCGATCCGCCTCTCCTCGAAGGCGAGGATGCGGTCCATGTAGGTGAAGGTCATCTCGATCTCGTCCAGCCCGCGCAGGATGCAGTCGCGGGCGAAGGGGTCGATGAGGATGGGATGCGTGCCGAGATTGCCGGGCAGCCGGACCTCGCCGGCCTCCAGGTCCACCGTCACCGGCGCGTCGGGATGGGCGGCAAGGTGGTCGGCCAGCGACGCGCAGATGGGGGCGGGCAGGCGCACCGGCACCAGCCCGTTCTTCAGCGCGTTGTTGTTGAAGATATCGCCGAAGCCGGGACCGATCAGGGCGCGGACGCCGCTGTCCACCAGCGCATAGACGGCGCCCTCGCGCGAGGAGCCGCAGCCGAAATTGTCCTCGACCAGCAGGATCGTGGCCTTGTCGGCGCCGGGCCGGTTCAGCGGAAAGGCGGGGTCCGGCGCGCCCGCCTCGTTACGGCGGATGTCGTGGAACAGGAACTGGCCATAGCCCCCGGCCCGGTCGGCCTTGAGGAAGCGGCCCGGAATGATCTGGTCGGTGTCACAATTGACGCCGGGAATGGCGATGACGGGCGAGGTTTCGCGGATAAAGGCCTTCATCGGTCCCCCCTAGAGCCTGCGCACATCGGTCAGTGCGCCAGTGATGGCGGCGGCGGCGGCCATCGCCGGGCTGACCAGATGGGTGCGTGATCCCGGTCCCTGCCGCCCGACGAAATTGCGGTTCGAGGTCGAGGCGCAGCGTTCCCCCGGCGCCACCACGTCGCCATTCATCGCCGCGCACATCGAGCAGCCGGATTGCCGCCACTCGAACCCGGCCTCGCGGAAGGCCTGCGCCAGCCCCTCGGCCTCGGCCTGCTCGCGCACCTGGGTCGAGCCGGGCACGACGATGGCCGGGACCACGGCCTTGCGGCCCCTCAGCACGGCGCAAGCAGCGCGCAGGTCCTCGATGCGGCTGTTGGTGCACGAGCCGATGAACACCCGGTCGATGCGCAGCCCGTCCAGCGGCGTGCCCGGCGCAAGGTCCATGTAGTCCAGGGCCTTGGCGGCAGTCTTGCGCTTGTCGGCATTGGCGAAGCCGGCCGGGTCGGGAATACGGCCGGTGATCGGCACCGCGTCCTCGGGGCTGGTGCCCCATGTGACCATCGGCGCGATCTCGGCCCCGTCCAGCGTCACCTCGCGGTCGAAGACGGCGCCGGGATCGGTGGCCAAAGCCGACCATTGCGCCATCGCCATGTCCCATTCCGCGTCCGTCGGCGCATAGGGCCGGCCCCGGACATAGCGGAACGTCGTTTCGTCCGGCGCCACCATGCCCAGCCGCGCGGCGGCCTCGATCGACAGGTTGCACATGGTCAGCCGGGCCTCGATGGACATGTCGCGCACCACCTGACCGGCATATTCGATCGCATGGCCCCCGGCCCCCGCCGCGCCGATCCTTGCGATCAGCGCCAGCATCACGTCCTTGGCGGTGACGCCCTGCCCCAGCCGGCCGTCCACCGTCACCCGCATCGCCTTGGGCCGCACCTGCCACAGGGTTTGCGTGGCCAGCACATGCGCATTCTCCGACTGGCCGATGCCGAAGGCGATGGCGCCCAGCGCGCCCTGCGTCGAGGTATGGCTGTCCGAGCAGACGATGGTCAGGCCGGGCAGGGTGATGCCCTGCTCCGGCGCTACGACATGGACGATGCCCTGCTGGCGGCTGGCCAGCCCGAAATGGCGCACGCCGCCCCATTCCATGTTCTCGTCGAAGGTGCGGATCATCCGCGCGATGGCCGGGCTGGCGGCCTCCTCGGCGCTGCGGCCCAGCGTGGGGACGTAATGGTCGGCGATGCCGAAGACCTGCTTCGGCCGGCGCGGATGTAACCCGCGCCGCTTCAGGTCGGCGAAGGCATGGAAGCTGCCCTCGTGGATCAGGTCGCGGTCGATATAGAGCAGCGACTGCCCGGACGGCAGGCGCAGGATCTCATGCGCATCCCAGATCTTGCCGAACAGGGTTCGCGGAGCGCGGGACGGGTCGGGCGCCATGCCGGGGCCTTCCTGTTGCTTGCCGGCCGCGTGGGGCCGTGGCGGGCGGGGAAGCCCGCGCGGCGTCGCGCGGGCCGGTTGCGGCTGTCAGCCCTGTTCGCGGAAGGCCGTGGCGATCTCGCCCGCCGGCGCGGTCCAGACGCCGTCATGCGACAGCATGTAGTCCAGCACCTCGCGCAGGTATTCGACGCGGTAAGGCATGCCGGAAATCCAGCTATGCAGCGGCAGGCTCATCACCCGGCCGCCATATGTGCCGGCCTCGCGATACAGAACGTCGAAGCGGTCCTTGACCTGCTGCACCCAGTCCGGTTCCGAATGGAAATACTCCATCGCCACCACCCGGTCGTCGGTCTCATAGGCCAGGGGCATGGCCAGCAGCGGGCCGTTCGCGGTGCGCATCTCATAGGGCAGGTCGTCGTTCGCCCAGTCGAGGCACCAGCGCACGCCGTTCGCCGCCAGCCGTTCCGGCGTCTCGAACCCCTGCGCGCGGCCCGGCGAAAGCCAGCCCTCGACCGGCTGGCCGGAGCCTTCGCGCAGCAGGCGCAGGGCCTCGGCGATAGTGGCCTCCTCGGCCTCGGCGGAAAGACCCGAATGATGCACCTTGCCCATGTCGAGGCCATGCGCCACCACCTCGTGCCCGCCCTCGACCACCGCCGTCAGCAGCGCCGGATAGCGCGCGGCGATGCAACCGTTGATGGCGAAACTGGTGCGTAGGTGCTTCTCGGCCAGCAGTTTCAGAATGCGGAACACGCCCAGCCGGTTGCCATAATCGCGGTTGGTGAAATAGCGGAAATCCGGGTAGGGCATCGACAATGCGCCCGGCGCCTTGAAGGGCTTTGCCGGCATGTCCAGCGGGAAATGCTGGACATGGGTGACGATGGAGAGCGCGATGCGCGCGCCGTTCGGCCACTCTATCGGCTTGCGCGCGAACATATCCGACCAGTCGTAGCGGTCGTGATCCATGCCGTAGCGGCGGGCAGGATAGTCCAGATAATTGTCAGACAGCGACATCAGCGGACCCCCTGCTTGTGCGCGGCAGCGGCGGCGCTCATGGCGTCATAGGCGCCGCTGGCGTGATAGGCGGCGGCGATCTCGCGCCCGGTGGCCTGCCAGACACCTTCATGGCCGGCGATGTATTGGATGGCCTCGGCGAAGGCGTCGATGCGGTGCGGCTGGCCGACCAGATAGGGGTGCAGCGGGATGCACATCACCAGCCCGCTTTCGTCCGCCTCTTTATAAAGCTGATCGAACTGGCGCCGGATGATCTCGCCATAATGGCGGGGCGTCACCTTCTGGCTGTTATAGACGATGACATCGTTCATCTCCAGCGAGTAGGGCATCGAGATCAGCCGGCCCGACGCCACCTTGACCGGCATCGGCTGGTCGTCGTGGAACATGTCGCAAGTGTATTGGATGCCGGCCTCGGCCAGGATGTCCATCGTCCACAGGTTGTTGGACAAAGCCGGCGACAGCCAGCCGGCCAGTTCCTGCCCGGTATGGTTGCGCACCGTGTCGAAGGCGTCGCGGATGATCTCGCGCTCCTGCGCGATGGTCATGTTATAGACGTAACGGGTGTTGTAGATGCCGTGCGAGAAGAACTCCCACCCCCGATCCGCGCAGGCGCGGATGATTTCCGGGTGATGGTCGCAAAGCGCCACGTTCAGCGAGACCGAGCCACGAAACCCCGCCCGGTCCATCGCCGCCATCATCCGCTGCCAGCCGGCGCGGTTGCCGTAATCGCGATGCGAATATTGCAGCACGTCGGGATGCGGCCTTCCCCAGGGCGCGCGGGTCGGGTTGTTCGGCGGATCGTATTCGTAGAACTCGATATTCGGCGCGATCCAGACCGCCAGCTTCTTGCCGCCGGGCCAGGTGATCTTCGGTCGCCCCGGCCAGGGCAGGTAATCGTAAAGCCCGAGGTCGGAGCGCATCTCGTTGGCGGCGCTCATCTTATCTGGCCTCGGGCTGGCAGGATTCATACCAGTCGATGACCTCGGCCACCGGCACCACGTCGCCGTATTTCACCGAAATGTCGTAGAGATTGGCGAAATGCGGGCTTTCATGCTTGTCGGCCACGCATTCCTCGGGGACGATCACCCGATACCCGCGCGAGATCGCATCCACCACGCAGGCCCGCACGCAGCCCGAGGTCGAGCCGCCGGTCAGCACCACCGTGTCGCATTGATGCCAGACCATCAGCGATTGCAGGTTCGTCTCGTGAAAGGGCGAGGCCATGCGCTTGTTGATCACGATGTCCTTCACATGGTCGATCTCCAGGCGCGGATCGAATTCCGCCCGGCGCGAGCCGACCTTGATGTTCTGCAAGGAATCCGGGGTGTTGGTGCGGGTGCCCCAGACGCCGCAATCCTCGCCCGATTCCATATAGGCCACATAGGTCCAGGTGATCGGCAGCCCCTTGGCGCGCGCCAGACCGGCCAGACGGTTGACGTATTCCAGCTGCCAGGGGTCGGTCTCGTAGGCGGAAACGAACTCGCCCACGGCGGTATAGGCGCATTGCAGGTCGATATTGATCAGCATCGGCTTGCGGCCGAAGCCAAAGCGCCGGCGCGTGGGGTTGGCCTTGGCATGCTCGTAAAGCTGCCTTGCGGTCAGGGACGACGTTTCCATCTGGGACCTCCTCGATCTGGCTGGGCACCGCCACCAGTCAGCCTTGCGGCCGGCCTGTCCTCCGGGCGGGTGTCCTTGCATATTATTTATATTGGTATCTCTTTATATCTTTTGTAAAGAAAAATCTTTCATGAGGATGCCGGCATGAATATCATTGTTTTTCAACATTATAGAAATAATCGCGAGAAAGCGGGCCGGCGCATGGCCCGCCTCCGGGTGCGGCGGCAGAGAATCACTGTGCTGTATGCGCCGGGACCGGGAGGCCCGCATCCGCGCCATGCCGGCCGATGGCCGAAGGCAGCCGGTCGAGCCACGACCCGCACCGCAGCGCGGCGAATGCCCCCGGCGGCATCCCGGCCACCAGCACGAAGGTGAGGCTGGCAAGCGCAAGCCGCGGCGTGTGGGGCAGCAGCCGCTCGGCGACGATGCCGAGGGCGGGGCGACCTGCCGAAATCGCCCTGGGCGACATGGGGCCAGCAGTTGACGAACGGCTCCCGGACGGGCCGGCCGAGACCCCCGTTCCGCCCGCATGGCGGCGATGACCGCCGGATCGGCATCCTCCGGCATCATGGCGCGCATCGGGGCGCCGGCGACGTGCGGCACGATGAACACGAACGGGCCGACCGGGAGCAGTATGAGAACCGCCCGCAGGAATTTCCGGGCCGGGGCAAGATGCTCATATCACGGCCCCCTCGATTGCCGACAACGCCGTGATCGCAAGGTCGGGAACGGCCTCGAAGCGGCGCCTCGGCGACGGCATGGCGCGGGGAAAGATGACGGTCGGGTTGCCCTCGCAGGCGAGAGCGTCGGGAACTGCGCCCCGAAGGCCGCCGCCAGCGCCGTTTCGCGGTTGAACGGCACCGCGCATTGCTTGGCAACGGGAACATGGCGGGCCGATCGGGGCGCCGGAGGCGCGACTGCGGCAAGGCAGGGCGCAACGGATGGCGCCGATCCCCGACATGAAGGCAGAACCCGGAGTCGCCTGCGCTGCCGGTGCCCGCAACATCCCGCCCCGCATGCCGGTCGGCAAGGCGGAAGTCCCCTTGAGGAAGGCCGGCGATGTCAGGCTGCCCGGCAGGGGGGACCGGACCGGGAAAGCCGGCCGGGTGCGCAGGGGCGCGACCTCAAAGAAGCGCCGCCACCGCCTTCGCCGCCGCCTTGGCCGAGCCGGGATTCTGCCCGGTCACCAGCCGCCCGTCCACCACGACATGCGAGGCGAACGGCAGGAAAGCCTTGCCGTAAAGCGCACCGCGCCGCCTCATCTCCGCCTCGGCGTTGCAGGGTATCTTTCTTGCAACCCCGGCCAGCACTTCCTCCCGCCACGAAAACCCGGTGAGGCGCCTGCCGGCGACCAGCAGCCGGCCGTTCGACAGCCGCGTGTTCAGCAGGCCGCAATAGCCGTGGCAGACCGAGGACACGATCCCGCCCCGCTCCCAGATGGCGCGGGTGATCGCCTGCAACCCTTCGCTGTCGGGAAAGTCCCACATCACCGCATGCCCGCCGGTGAACCAGATCGCGTCATGGTCCGCCGGGTCGATCTCGTCCGGCCGGGCGGTCGAGGATAGCAGCGCCATGCGCGCGGGGTCGGCCAGCCAGGCCTTGGCCGAGGCGTCCAGCAGCGGCCATTTCAGCGCGCGCGGCTCCAGCGGCGTGGCGCCGCCTTTCGGGCTGACAATGCGCTGCTCGAACCCTTCGGCGGCGAAAATATCCCAGGCATGCGTCAGTTCCGACAGCCACAGGCCCGTGGGATGGGTCGGATCATCGTAATGGGCAACATTGCTGACGACATGGAGAACGCGCCTGTTCATCTGCAACTCTGCTCCTGCGCCTGTCTGAAGATCGCCTTGCTGTCTGGCTTACGATAATGATTGAATTTCACATGATTGCATCGCGATATTGATGTGAAATCGAGGATCGGGCACGACCTCCTTCCGCACAGCAGCGCCAACTGCCGTCATCTCCGGGTGATGCCCTCGACGGGCGGCAGCGGCACCGGCTGGGTGACCAGGGCGGGATTGCGCCGCTCGTAGAAGGCGTTACCGCCGGTGGTCAGCACGTAATGCATGTTGTCGTAGCCGGCCCGATAGCTCGCCGCATGGAAGAACAGTGCGTTGCCCACCAGCGGGTGGCGCTCGCCCGCCAGCACGGACCGCGCCGCCTCGCGCAGCATCGGAGACCGGCGCGCATCCATCCGGCGGGTCATGATTCCCGGCGCGAACTGGTTGCGCTGGCCGACCACGCCGCAGACGCTGCGCGGATACTGGCCCGATTCCACGCGGTTCATGACGACGCTGCCCACCGCGACCATGGCGTCCCGGCTGGATCGGTTCGATTCGAAATACATCGCCCGTTCCATGCAATCGAGCGGGCTGTGCCGCGCACCGCAGCCCGTCAGAAGCGCGAGGAGCAAGCCCGCGCCGGAAAGGCGCAAGGCGGTTCGGATTCGGGTCATGCTGTCGGTCCTGCTCAAGTCGTTTTTCCGAATTCTATCGCAGAACGCGCCCGAATGCAGCGCCTTCGTCAAGGGCTGCGCCCCCCTCATGCGGCCGGACGGGCGCGGCCCCGCCATCTGCCTGTCCCGCTTCATCCGGCATGGCCGGCCACCCCCGCGGGCCGCCTATACCACCCGGCTGAACGGCGCCGGCCATGCCGCGCGTCCCGACAGCGGCATCGACCCCGGTTGCACGACGCATATCAGCGTGATCGACGCCGCCGGCAATGCGGTTTCGCTGACCAACACGCTGCGGTCGCGCTTCGGCTCCAAGGTCATCTCGCTGCGGACCGGGCTGCTGCTGAACAATGGCATGATGCGGTTCGATCCAAGACCCGGCCAGCCCAATTCCATCGCGCCGGGGGCGCAGCCTCCGGCCAATATGTGCCCGGTGCTGGCCGAACTGCCCGATGGCGCCCTGCTGGTGCCGGCCGCCGGGGGCGCTTCATCCTGAAACGCCCGGCTTCGCGGCGCGCCGCCGAACCACCCGCCCGAACATCGCGGAAAGACGCCGCGCCGCCTCCGGCCCGCCGCGACTCACTTGAGGGCGAATCCCAGCCGCCCCAGGACATCGCGCAGCACATGCCGGCCGCTGAGCGAGGCTTCGGAGCGCAGCCGGCCCGCGATCAGGTCGCTCCAGCTTTGCGGCGGCAGGTTCTGCTCGGTGCGGAAGGCGGTGGTGGCGGTATCGTGACGGGCGATGGCGGCCGACTGATCCCGGCGATAGGTCTCGCGGTGAAGGACGGCCTCCTGCGGCAGGCGGGGCTTCACCGCCGTCTCCACCGCCGGATCGGGAAAGCCGACGACGAGACCCGCGACCGCATAGGCCCGCGGCGGCAGGTCCAGAAGCCTTGCCACGGCCTCGGGGTGGTTGCGCATCGCCCCGATATAGACCGTGCCAAGCCCCAGCGATTCCGCCGCGACCAGCGCGTTCTGCGCCGCCAGCATCGCGTCGATCGAGGCCAGCAGGAAGGTCTCGGTATAGTCCAGCCCCGCAAGCTGCTGCCCGCGGGCCGCGCCGATCGCATCGGCCCGCGCCAGATCGGCCACCCAGACCAGCAGCAGCGGCGCCTGCGCGATATGCTTCTGCCCCCCGGCGAGTTCGGCCAGGCGGGCACGCCGGACCGGATCGGCGATGGCCACCACGCTCCAGGCCTGCACGTTCGACGAGCTGGGCGCCGAGGAAGCGGCGGCGACCAACACCTCCACCACGCCGTCGGGCAACGGGGTGGGCAGATAGGCACGGACCGAACGATGCGCCAGAAGACCCGCGATGGTATCGTTCCAGGCGCCGGCGGGCACGGCCTCGCGATAGCGGCGCGCGAGGGCGGCGCGGGCGTCTTCGTCCGGCATCGCGGACAGGGGCGTGATGGGGCTTTGCCGGGTCATCGTCATCTCCTGCGGGTGGACCGGATCGGTCAGGAACGCCCGCGGGGCGGGTCGCGGGACATCGTGGGGGCCTTGCAGCGAATCGTGCCGGCGCACAACCCCCTGCGGACGGCCGGACACGCCAGCCCCCTGCCCCACCGGCGGGACGTGGCGGAAGGGCGGATGCCGAGCCGGCCTGATGCCGCCGGCCCTTCCGGCTCGATCCCGAGGCGGTCGCGGCGCAGCGCGGAGGCATGGGACCTGCCAACGGATGGCCGGAGAGGCGGGCCGTGGGCGGCCGACTGCATGAAGAACGTGCTGCATCGCGCCGCCCTCCGGTCCGGCCACCGGCGCCGGCGGGCGGGACGATGCCTCTGAAACGGAGGAACCCGCAGGCAGGCGGGGCGGCCTTCCGATCATGGGGCGGTCGCATCGGTATTCAACGTTGTCGACACTTGATTGACAGATGATGGATTGCCTGCTTCCATGCGCGGGTCCCCGCTGCGCTGGCAACGGAGGCATGGAGGAAGAAGACCGGAACGGCCGCCTCGCCACGCTGAACCATCCATCTTCAGGGAGACGATGATGAAACTGACTGTTCCGCTGCTTCTGTCGGCCGCGATGCTGGCCTCGCCGCTGACCGCCGAGGAGATCACCATCGGCATGACCGCGCCGCTGTCCGGGCCGCAGGCGTTCTTCGGCTCGACCTGGCACAACGGCTTCAAGCTGTATGTCGACCAGATGAACGAGGCCGGCGGCGCGAACGGCATCACCGTCAGATACGACCAGCAGGACGACAAGGCCGACCCGCGCGAGGGCACGCTGGTCGCGCAACGCTTCTGCGACGACGAGTCGGTGCTGATCGGGCTGGTCAACTTCAATTCGGGCGTGGCCCAGTCGACGCTGCCGATCTATGAGGATTGCGGCTTTCCGACGATGACCTTCGCCTCGAACCCGGCGCTGACCCAGCAGGGCTATGAATACATGGTCCGCCCGGTCGCCAACGACCTGACCAATGCCCTGCTGCCCGCCGAATACGCCATCGAGGCCGGGATCGGGACCGCCGTGGTCGTCAACGACAAGCAGGTCTTCGGACAGGGCGTGTCGGAAATCTTCTCCGCGAACTTCACCGAGCGCGGCGGCGAGGTGCTGGCGACGCTGGCGGTGGCGCCGACCGACGTGGATTTCTCGGCCGTGCTGGCGCAGATCAAGACGCTGAACCCCGACGCGATCTTCCTGGGCGCGGTGATGCCGCAACTGTCGCTGTTCGCCAAGCAGATGCACGAGCAGGGCATCAGCAGCCAGCTGATCGTGCCCGATGGCGGCTATACGCCCGACTTCATCGCCCAGGCCGGCGAGGCCAATGCCCAGGGCGTCATCATGTCGATCCAGGTGCCGCCGATGGACGCCTCGCCGGGGATTGCCGCCTTCGCCGCGGCCTACAAGGCCCGCTTCGGCGAGGAACCGGGACCCTATTCGGTCTATGGCTATGTGCAGGGCCAAATTCTGGAGGAGGTGCTGAAGACCGCCTCCGAACTGACCCGCGAGGGGCTGAACGAAGCCCTGCACGCGGTCAATGTCGAGACCATCGTCGGCACGCTGGAATTCGACGAGGTGGGTGAACTGAAGGTCGCGCCCTCCTTCCTCTACCAGGTCGAGGGCACCGGCTTTACGCTGATCGGGCAGAAATAGGCCCCGCTGCCGGCGCGCCCGCGAGGGCCGCGCCGGACCATGCGCCGGGGATCGCCGCCCCGGCCGCCGCCATGCCGTTCCACCCAATCGCAGAGGACCCCCCGTCGATGCTGGGAACGATCATCCAACAGACCTTCAACGCCCTGACCATCGGCGCGATCTATGCGCTGATCGCGCTGGGCTATACGATGGTCTACGGCGTCCTGCGCATGATCAACTTCGCCCACGGCGAGATGTTCATGCTGGGCGCCTATGCCTGCTTCATGCTGCTGGCGATGACCGTGGGCGATGTCGGCGGCGCCGGGGCGCTGGCGATCACCATCGCCTTCTTCGGCGCGGTGCTGCTGATCGGCGCGGTGGGCGTCGGCATCGAGCGGCTGGCCTACAAGCCGCTGCGCAACTCCAGCCGGCTGGCGCCGATGCTGTCCTCGCTGGGCGTGTCGCTGGCCTTGGTCGCGGCGGTGCAGATCATGGCCGGGCCGCAGCCGCGCATGTTCCCCTCGATCTTCCCCGTCACCCGCTACGAGGTGCTGGGCGGCACCGTCACCTCGGTGCAGATCGGCATCCTGGTCGCCGCCTTCGTGCTGATGGGCGGGCTGAACATGCTGGTCAACCGCTCGAAGATCGGGGTGGTGGTGCGGGCGGTGTCGGAAAGCCGGCCGACCGCGCAATTGCTGGGCATCAACGTCAATGGCGCGATCTCGATGGTGTTCTTCGCCGGCCCGCTGCTGGGCGCGGCCGGCGGCATCCTCTATGCCAGCTATTACGGGATCATGACGCCGACGATGGGCGCGGTGGTCGGGCTGAAGGCGTTCACGGCGGCGATCCTGGGCGGCATCGGCTCGATCCCCGGCGCGATGCTGGGGGCCTTCATCCTGGCCTTCGTCGAGGTCGCCGGCACCGCGCTGCTGCCGGTGCTGTCGGGGGGCTGGCTGGGCACCGAATACCGCGACGTGCTGGCCTTCGCCATCCTGATCATCGTGCTGCTGTTCCGCCCCGCCGGCATCCTGGGCGAGCCGGTCTCCGAGGAAAGCATGGTCTACAAGAGGGAATTCTGATGGCCGTCCCCGCCCTTGATCCCCCGCTGCGGCCGCGCGCGAACCGGCTGGTCGCCTGGACGGTGCTGGCCACGGCGCTGGTGCTGGTCGCCGCCACGCCCTTCATGCCGAATTACTACATCCGCATCGTCAACAGCCTGCTGATCTATATCCTGCTGGGCATCGGGCTGAACATCGTCATCGGCTATGCGGGCCTGCTGGACCTGGGCTTCGTCGCCTTCTATGCGGTGGGCGCCTATACCTATGCCATCCTCGCCAGCGGCCAGTTCGGCCTGCACTGGTCGCTGCTGGAAATCTTCCCGGTGGCGATGGTGCTGGGCGCGGTCATGGGCATCCTGCTGGGCATCCCGGTGCTGCGGCTGCGAGGCGATTACCTGGCCATCGTCACCCTGGGCTTCGGCGAGATCATCCGCATCATCCTGAACAACATGGACAACCTGACCGGTGGGCCGCAGGGCATCGCCCGGCTGGACAAGGCCCATGCCTTCGGGCTGGAATTCGCCCGGCCGGTGGAAATCTACTGGCTGCTGCTGGTCGTGGTCTGCATCGTGGGCGTGGTGGTGTTCCGCATGCAGCAATCGCTGCTGGGCAAGGCCTGGGCGGCGGTGCGCGAGGATCAGGACGCCGCCCGCGGCGTCGGCATCGACACCACGCGGGCCAAGTTGGCGGCCTTCGCCATCTCGGCCACCATCGGGTCGATCGCCGGGGTGATCTTTGCCGCCTCGCAACGCTTCGTCAGCCCGGAAAGCTTCACCTTGCAGGAATCGGTGCTGATCGTGCTGATGATCGTGATCGGCGGCATCGGCAATATCCTCGGCGTGATCGTCGGCGCCACCATCCTGATCCTGCTGCCCGAACTGCTGCGCGAATTCGCCGAATGGCGGGTGCTGTTCCTCGGGCTGCTGATGGTGTTCCTGATCATCATCCGCCCGGCCGGGATCGTGCCGCGCACCTTCGGTCCCGACCGCCTGCTGCGGGGGTTGTTCGGGAAATGAGCCTGATCTTCCAGAACCTGCGCAAGCAATACGGCGCCAACGTGGCCACCGACGACGTGTCCACCGATTTCGCCCCCGGCCTGATCCACGGCATCATCGGCCCGAACGGAGCCGGGAAATCCACGCTGATCAACCTCACCGCCGGCTCCTATACCTTGACGGCGGGCAGCATCCTTCTGGACGGCAAGCGCCTGGACGGGATGAAGAAATACAAGATCAGCCAGGCCGGGGTGGCGCGGACCTACCAGAACATCCGGCTGTTCGACCAGATGACCGCGCTGGAGAACCTGGAGGTCTGCTTCTATGCCACCGAGGGCGGCGGGACCTGGCGGGAAATCCTCTGGCCGCCCTTCGAGGCCCGCCAGAACGCCCGCCGGCGCGCGCGTGCGATGGAGGTGCTGCGCCTGTTCGACCTGCAAGGCTTTGCCCGCACGGAGGCCGGCAGCCTGCCCTATGGCCGCCAGCGCATGCTGGAAATTGCCCGCGCCCTGGTGATGAACCCGCGCGTGCTGCTGCTGGACGAGCCGGCGGCCGGCCTGAACCATCACGAGACCGCCGAACTGACCGAAAGGCTGGCCGCGCTGCGCCACCCGGACCTCATCATGCTGGTGGTCGAGCATGACATGGATCTGGTGATGCGCCTGTGCGACCGTATCGTGGTCATGCATCACGGCCAGCTTCTGTTCCAGGGCACGCCGGCCGAGGTGCAGGCCAGCGCCGATGTGCAACTTGCCTATCTGGGGACCGCCAATGACATCGACGACATCAAAGCCGCTGCTGAAAACCGCCGGGCTAAGCTCGGGCTACGGGCGCGTCAGCGTTCTTGAGGGCGTCGATCTTCAGGTCGATGCGCAGGAGATCGTGGTCATCCTCGGCCCCAACGGGGCGGGCAAGACCACGCTGCTGAACTCGATCTCCGGGGTGGCACGGGCGACGGCGGGCAGCATCGAGTTCGAGGGCCGCCCCATCACCGGCGCGCGGCCCGAACAGGTGGTGCGCATGGGGCTGGTGCATTGCCCGGAGGGGCGGCAGATCTTCCAGCGCCTGACCGTCGAGGAAAACCTTCTGGCCGCGCATACCGGCCGCAGCGGCAAAAGCTTCGAGGCGCTGCGCGAGGATGTCTTCGCGCTGTTTCCCATCCTGCGCGAGCGCCGCAACGGCATGGCCAGCCGCATGTCCGGCGGCCAGCAGCAGATGCTGGCCATCGGCCGGGCGCTGATGGCGGAACCCGTGCTTTTGATGCTGGACGAGCCGTCGCTGGGCCTGGCGCCCAAGGTCGTGCACCAGATCTTCCATATCGTGCTGGAACTGTCGCAGGACGGCAAGTCGATCCTGCTGGTCGAGCAGAACGCCCAGCTTGCGCTGGAATGCGGCGATTATGCCTATCTTTTGAATTCCGGCCGGGTGCGGCTGCATGGGCCGGCGGCCGAGATGGCGGCGCATTCCGACCTCGGCGAGATGTATCTGGGCGGCGCGACCGAAGATCATATCCATGTTTGAAGTCGATTGGCGGGCGCCGCATCTGTGGCGCAAGACCTGCCCGCCGCGTGTGGCCGCGCCGGCGCTGGCAGTGGATCATCAGGCCGATGTGCTGGTCGTGGGCGGCGGCTTCACCGGGCTGGCGGCGGCGCTGGGCGCGCGCGATGCCGGGCTGCGGGTCGTGCTGCTGGAAGGCAACGAGATCGGCTCGGCCGCCTCGGGGCGCAACAACGGGCTGGTGATCTCGCACCATTCCAAGGCCGCGCCGTCCGAGTTCGAGGCGGCGTTCGGCCCGGCGATCGGCCAGCGGTTCAACGCCCTGGTGGCGGGGTCGGGGGATGTGGCCTTCGGGCTGATGCAGCGATTCGGGATAGACGCGCATCAGCAGCAAAACGGCTGGATTCAGCCCGCCCATACCGAGGCCACCCTGCGCCGGGCGCGGCGGTTCCATGACGAATGGAAGGCACTCGGCGCCGATGTGGAGTGGCTGGACCGCGCCGAGGTCAGCGACCGCATCGGCAGCCCTTACTTGGGCGGCTGGATCGTGCGGAACTCCGGCCATATCAACCCCTTCGCCATGACCACCGGCCTTGCCGCCGCGCTGGAACGCGAGGGGGTGGTGATCCATGAGAACAGCCGCGCCACCGGCATCGCGCGCGCGGGGACGGCGTGGCGGGTGGTCACGGCGGGCGGGTCGGTGACGGCGCCGCAGGTGGTGCTGGCCACGAATGCGCTGACCGGCGACATCTGGCCGGGGCTGAAGCGCACGCTGATCCCGTTTTCGGTCTATCAATCCGCCACCCCGCCGCTGCCGGAGGAGGTGCGGGCGCGGATTCTGAAGGGCAATCCGGCGGTTTCGGACATGCGCAACGATCTGCGCTATTTCCATTACGATGTGGACGGGCGGCTGGTCAGCGGCGGCACCGATGGGCTGTTTACTACACCCGAGGCGCAGGGCCGGGCGCGGGTGGCGAAGATGCTGGGCGCGGCCTTCCCCGCGCTGAACGGCGCGCCGCAGATCGCGGAATACTGGCGCGGCACCTTCGCGGTGGTGCCGGACCGGCAGCCGCGCCTTTACCGGCTGGGACCGGGGCTGGTCTTTGGCGGCGTCTATTCCGGGCGCGGCGTGGCGCTGGCCTTGTCCTATGGGCAGGAACTGGGCCGGCTGGCCGCCGGGCAGCGGACGGATGCAGAGATGCCGGTGCCGGTCACCGCCATGCGCAAAGTGCCGTTCCATGCGGTCGCGGTGCAACTGGCCAACCGCATGCATCCGGTGGGACGGTTGCGGGACCGGCTGGGGTGACACGCCGGCGCCACGCCGGTGGCGGGCGCGGCGGGGGGATTTGCACAACGAAGAAGCCCGCAGCGCAGGGAGTCTTGCCATGCCGGCGTCGCCAGCCGCATTGCACGGGGCGGCTGAAGCGACTCTCCGGCGCCATGTCGGCGGAAGGGACGGCCGTGGGATTTGTATCCGCGGGGCCGTGTTCCCGGCGCAAGGCGGGGTTCTACCCACCCTGCTTGCGCGCCGGTTCAACGGTTCTGTTGCAGCATGGTCTCCGCCGCGATGAAGCCCCAGGTCATGTTCGGGCCGATGGTGGTGCCCGCCCCCACCGCGCGGGTGCCGATCGGGTTGGCCATCGCCAGCCCGGCCGCGTAGAGGCCGGCGATCACGCTGCCGTCGGGGCGCAGAACCTGTGCGCGCGCATTGGTCCGCGCGCCGCCCTTGGTGCCGATGATCGAGCGGTTCAGCGACATGCCGATATAGGGCGGCCGGTCGATGGGCGTCAGCCGCACCGCCTGCGGCGCGTGTTCCTTATAGCTTTCCCAGCCGCTTTCACCGCGATGGAAATCGGTATCCTTGCCGTTGCGGCAATGGTCGTTCCAGCGGTCGATGCTGGCCTTCAGCGCCTGCGCCGGCAGGCCCAGCTTGCCGGCCAGTTCCTCGATGGTCTCGGCGCGCTTCACCCAGTCCCGATCATAGGAGGCATACCAGCGGAAGGGCAGCGAGGATTGGAAGAAGCGGTGATCGCCGACCAGCCAGGCCGGCAGGTGCACCGGCTGGCCGTCCGCGTCGCGCCGGTCCAGTTCCTCGCCGATGTTGAAATAGCTTTCCGATACGAAGCGTTGCCCGTGGCGGTTCACCACGATGGAATGCGGCTCGGACTGGAAGGCGATGGGGAGGCCGTGCGGCTGGCCCTCGTAGCGGGTGGGCAGGCAGATATAGACATTGGCCTGATCCATGCGCGCCAGTTCCGCGCCGGCGGCGGCGGCCATCTTCTGCCCGTCGCCGGTATTGCTGCGCGGCGCGCCCAGGCGGTCCAGCGGGCCGGGGAAATGGCGCTTGCGCATCTCGTCGTCCCAGTCGAAGCCGCCGGTGGCGATGACCACGCCGCGGGTGGCGGTGATGGTGGACTGCCGGCCGCCCTGCTCGACCACGGCGCCGGTGACCGCGCCGGTCTCGTCCTGCGTGAGGCTGAGAGCGCGGGTGTCCAGTTGGAAGGTCACACCGGCGTCCAGACAGCCGCGCACCAGCCCCACCATCAGCGCCGTCCCCTGCCCGCCGGCATTGGTCAGCACCCGCCACAGCAGCTTCGGCCACAGCCGCAGCCCGGCACGGATCGGGTGGTGGTAGACATCGTGGTTGACGATTTCCTGATAAGTAAAACTGTGCTTCAGCGTCGAGCGCCGCATCCGCCCCGCAAACCGCCCCACCAGCCGACGCGACAGCGGCATGGGCGAGACCATGCGCCCGCGCAGCTTGCCGCCGGGAAGGTCGGCATAGGGGTCCGGCTCCTCGATCAGACGCAGGTCCAGGGGCGTGTTCTCCTCCAGGAATTGCAGCATCCTGGGGCCGTTCTCGACGAAGGAGCGCCAGAGGCCGCCCTCGACCGCCTCCCAGCCCTCGGGGGCGGTGGCGCGCAGATAGGTCATGGCTTCCTCGGGGCTGTCGGTTATGCCCTCGCGCGCGGCGATGTGGTTGGCGGCGATCCAGATGCCCGAGCCGGACATGGCCGAGGTGCCGCCCAGCCATTCGGTCTTCTCGATGGCCAGCACCTTCAGCCCGCCTTTGGCCGCGCGCAACGCCGCCGCGCAGGCCGCCGAGCCGGTGCCGATCACCAGCACGTCCCAGATGTCACCGTCCACGGTCATTCCCTTCGCTTGCTTGCATCCCGCGCCCCGGCACCGCCGCCAGCAGGTTGCGGGTATAGGGGTGCTGCGGGTCGGCGAACACCGCCGCCACGCTGCCCTGTTCCACGATCTCGCCCCGGCGCATGATGATCACGCTGTCGCAGACCTGCGCCGCCACCCGCAGGTCGTGGGTGATGAACACCATCGACAGCGACAGCCTTTCGCGCAGATCGCGCAGCAGTTCCAGCACGCGGGCCTG
The DNA here is from genome assembly GCA_934533075.1 of uncultured Paracoccus sp. GTDB lineage: Bacteria > Pseudomonadota > Alphaproteobacteria > Rhodobacterales > Rhodobacteraceae > Paracoccus. The sequence continues at coordinate 54,746 of CAKTBJ010000004.1, read as the reverse complement.
AACCGACACGTCCAGCGCCGAGACCGCCTCGTCGGCGATCAGCACGCGCGGCTCCAATGCCAGCGCGCGGGCCAGCCCGATGCGCTGGCGCTGGCCGCCGGAGAACTGATGCGGCAGGCGGTTCACGGCCTCCGGGTCCAGCCCGACCAGCCCGAACAGCTCGCGCGCCCGCGCCCAGGCCTCGGCGCGGGGCATGCCGCGCGCGATCATCCCCTGCGTGACCAGATCGCCGGCGCTGCGGCGCGGGTTCAGGCTGGCGAAAGGGTCCTGGAACACCATCTGCATCAGCGGCCGGTTGCGGCGCAGTTCCGCGCCGCGCAGGGCCGAGAACTCCACTTCGCCCAGCCGCACCGAACCCGCGTCGGGGTCCAGCAGCCGGATCAGGCAGCGCGCCAGCGTGGACTTGCCCGAGCCGCTTTCGCCCACCACCCCGATCGTCGCCCCGCGCGGCAGGGTGAAGCTGGCCGATTTCACCGCATGGGTGACGCGCCGGGTGCGGCCCAGCAGCCCGCCGCCGGTGCTGTAGGTCTTGGAAAGGCCCGCCACCGCCATCACCGCCTCGTCCGGCAGCGCGCGGGCCGGCGGCGGGTCGAGGCTGGGCACGGCGGCGATCAGCGCCCGCGTATAGGGGTGCTGCGGATCGGTCAGCACGTCGCGGGCCGCGCCGCGCTCGACCACCTTGCCATGCTGCATGACCAGCACCCGGTCGGCGATCTCGGCCACCACGCCGAAATCATGGGTGATGAACAGGATACCCATGCCCACCCGCTTCTGGATGGCGCGGATCAGGTCCAGGATTTGCGCCTGAACGGTCACGTCCAGCGCGGTCGTCGGCTCGTCGGCGATCAGCACCTGCGGCTCCAGCGCCAGCGCCATCGCGATCATCACCCGCTGGCGCTGGCCGCCGGACAGCTCGTGCGGGTAAGCCTCCGCCGCCAGCGGCGGGTCGGGGATGCCGACCTCGGCCAGCAGCGCCACGGCGCGGGCACCGGCCTCGGCCCGGCCCATGCCGGTATGGGTCAGCAGCACCTCGGCGATCTGGCGGCCGGCGGTCTGCAAGGGGTTCAGGGCGGTCATCGGCTCCTGAAAGATCATGCCGATGCGGGCGCCGCGCACCTTGCGCATCCGGGCCTCGGAGAAGGTCAGCAAATCCTCCTCGCCCAGCAGGATGCGGCCCGTGTCCACCGCCAGCCCGTCCGGCAGCAGCCCCATCAGCGCCGAGGCGGTCATCGACTTGCCCGAGCCGCTTTCGCCGACCACGCAGACGATTTCCCCGGCGGCGATGTCCAGCGACAGGTCCTCGACGGCATGGCGGCGGTCGGCCTCGCCGGGCAGGCGGATCGACAGGTTCTCGATACGGACAAGCGGGGTCATCGGCGGCGCAGCCTCGGGTTCAGCGCGTCGTTCAGGCCTTGCCCGACCAGCGACACGGCCAGGATGGTCAGCAGGATCGCCACGCCCGGAATGGCCGAGACATACCATTCGCTGCGCAGCACCTTGCGGCCATGCCCGATCAGGTTGCCCCAGCTGGGCACGTTCGGGTCCGACAGTTCGAGGAAGGCCAGCGAGCTTTCCAGCAGGATCGCCATCGCCATCACCACCGACCCATAGACGATGATCGAGGCCAGCCCGTTGGGCAGGATCTCGCGGAAGATGATGCGGCTGTCGCGCAGCCCGATGGTGCGGCAGGCCTGGATGAACTCGCGGCTGCGCAGGGACAGGAACTCGGCCCGCGTCAGCCGCGCCACGGCGGGCCATGACACGATGCCGATCACGATGGTCACGGATTGCATGGACGACCCCATGACCAGCACCAGAACCAGCAGCAGGATGAAGCTGGGCAGGGTCTGGAAGGCCTCGGTGATGCGCATCAGCACATTGTCCACCGTGCCGCCATAAAACCCCGCCAGCGCGCCGATGACGATGCCCACGGCGATGGCGATCAGCGTCGAGGCCAGCGCCATGACCAGCGTGGTGCGCGCGCCGTGGACGATCTGCGCGGCGATGTCGCGCCCCGAAGCATCGGTGCCGAGGATGAACGGCCCCTCCAGCGAGGGCCATTGCAGCGGGCGCCCGGCGAGGCCCAGCGGGTTCTTGGGATAGAGCCAGTCGGCGGCCAGCGCCACGGCCACGATGGCCAGCAGCAGCATCAGGCCGAAGGCGGCGGCGGGACTGCGCAGATAGCGGCGGAGGAAATCCATTCAGCCCTCCACCGATGCGATGCGCGGGTCCAGCCACGCATAGAGCAGGTCGACGATGAAATTCACCGCGATCACCATCAGCGCCGAGACGAAGGCAATGCCCAGCAGCATGTTCAGGTCGCGCTGCACCACGGATTCATAGGCCAGCCGCCCGATGCCGGGCAGCGAGAACACGCTTTCGATCACCACCGAGCCGCCGAGGATCGCGCCCGCCTGCAAGCCCATCACCGTCACCATCGGCAGCAGTGCGTTGCGCAGGATATGGCGGCGCACGACCTGGCCCTGGCTCAGCCCCTTGGCGCGGGCGGTGCGCACGAAATCCAGCGTCGCCACTTCCAGCATCGAGGCGCGCATGATCCGCAGGTAGACCGCCAGATAGATCAGCGCCAGCGTCACCGTGGGCTGGATCAGGTGCAGCGCCACCTCGCGCGCCTTGGCCAGCCCGGTGGCGCCCGAGCCGATCTCGCTCAAGCCCCCCGGCGGCAGCCAGCCCAGCCGGATCGAGAACACCACGATGCTCATCAACCCCAGCCAGAAGGCCGGCGTGGCATAGAAGATCATCCCCAGCAGCGAGATGGTGGTATCCAGCACGCCATTGACCTTGCGCGCCGCGATCACCCCCAGCGCCATCCCCGCCGCGAAGGCGAAGCTCAGCGCCGAGACCATCAGCAGCAGCGTCGCGGGCAGGCGCTCGAAGATCACGGTCGCCACGGGTTTGTTGTAGATGGCGGAATGGCCCAGATCGAACCGGACCAGCCGCCACAGGTAATCGCCCAGGCGCGCGGCGGTGCTGCCCTCCAGCCCGTAGAAGCGGCGCAACTCGGCCGCCGTCTCGGCCGAGCCGCCGCCCATCTGCGCCATCAGGGCGTCGACCGTATCGCCCGGCGCCAGTTGCAGCAGCAGGAACAGCCCCACGATCAGGATCAGCAGCGTGGGAATGCTGCTGAGCAATCGTTTTCCGGCCAGCTTGAGGATAGGCATCGCCGCGCGTCCTTTCAGCCGGTCACTCTTCCACCCAGACATCCGCCCAGTGGCTGGACGGCCAGCGGGGGTTGTTGTGGTGGTTGCGGACCTTGTTCGAGGTCACCGACATGAACATGCGGTCGATGGCCATCCACAGCGGAATTTCCGTGTTCAGGGCATCGACGATCTGCGGATACAGGGCCTTGCGTTTCGCCGGGTCCACCTCGAAGGCGGCGGCGTCGATCATGGCGTCGATGGCCTCGTCCTTCCAGCCCCATTGATTGGTAAAGGCGGTGCCGTCCGGGCTGCCCGAGCGATACCAGACCATCGTGGAGATCGCCGGATCGGCGCGATAGATGTGCCAGCCGGTGGACAGGTCGAAGTTCCAGTCGCCATAAACCTCCTTCAGATAGGTGGCCGAATCCGGGCGCAGCAATTCGACCGCGATGCCCACCGCGTCCAGCGATTGCTGGATGAACGTGCCCCACAGCGGCAGGTCCTCGCCGAAGGGCGGCACATGCAGCGTCACCTTGAAGCGGGTGCCATCCGCCCCGCGCGGGAAGCCGGCCTCGTCCAGCAGCGCATTGGCCTTGTCCAGGTCATATTCGTAATCCGTCGCGCCGGGCTGGAAGAAAGCCGTCGAGACCGCCGGGATCGGCCCATGCGCGCGGGTGCCGTTGCCGTAAAGGAAGTTCTCGATGAAGAAATCCGTGTCCAGCGCGTGGACGATGGCGCGGCGCACGCGGGCATCGGCCAGTTGCGGGCGGCGCAGGTTGAACTCGATGGTGTTCTGGAAGGGCTGGCGCTCGTTCCCGCGCGAGGAGACCTCGAAGCGGTCATCCTTGGCCAGCCGGTCCATATCGGCCAGCGGCAGCGAGGAATAGTTGCTCATATGCACCTGCCCGGCCTCGATCGCCGCCGAGGCCGCCGCCTTGTCGGTGATGAAGCGCCAGATCACCTTGTCCAGATAGGGAAAGCCCTCGCGCCAGTAATCCGGGTTGCGCTCGGCCACGACATATTGCCCGCGCTCGTATTCCACGAACTTGAAGGGACCTGTGCCGATGGGCGCGGTATTGGCCTCATTGGCCAGGATGTCGGTGCCCTCGTAGACATGCTTCGGCGCGATATAGCCCAGATCGGGCATGGCGCCGAACAGCAGATCGGCCGGCATCGGCTTGGAATAGTGGAAGATCGCGGTATGGTCGTCCGGGGTCTCGACCTGCTCCAGATTGGCCTGCAACTGCGTGCCGTAATTGAGGTGCTTCTTCCACAACTCCATCGCGGTGAACTGCACGTCGGCGGCGGTGAAGGGGGTGCCGTCATGCCAAGTCACCCCCTCGCGCAGCTTGAAGGTATAGGTCAGCCCGTCCGGCGTGCCCGACCATTCCGTGGCCAGCATCGGCACCAGCTCGCCGGCCTCGTTCAGGTCCATCAGCGGCTCCATGATCTTGGAGGCGATGACATAGACCCCGGTCGAGGCGCGCAGGGCCGGGTTCAGGATGCGCTGCTCCTGCGGCATGTGCACGACCAGCGTGCCGCCGCGCACCGGCTCCTGCGCGAGGGCAAGGCGGGGCAGCGCCACTGCGGCCAGCGCGGCGGTGGTGGTCAGGAACAGGGATCGGCGGGTCAGCTTGGGCATGGTCTACTCCTGTTGGGTGAGGGTCTTGCGTGGGGTGCCGGTGAAGGCCCTGATGGCCGCCAGCATGTCGTCGAGGCTGTCGCAGGGGGTGATGCCGATGGCGGCGATCTCCTTCGAGACATCGACGGGCAGGCCGGAATTCGACTCGGTCGGCACCTGGTTCAGCTTGCCGCCCATCAGCACCGGCAAATCAACGCCGCGCCGGTCCAATTCCGCCCGCACCGCCTGCGCATAGCCCAGCGCCACGCCGTTATAGGTGCTGATGGCCAGCGCGTCGGCCCCGGCCTCGACCCCGCGCGCCACCAGCACGCCGGGATCGACCGAGACGCCGGCATCCACGGTCTCGGCCCCCAGCCCCTCGATGGCGCGCTCGACCAGATATTTGCCGTGCTCGTGCACGTCGGTGGTGCCGATGCAGATTCTGGGGCGCGCGCCGCCCAGCGGATCGGCTCCGCGCGCGGCCAGCCAGTCCTCGGCCATCTCGTTCAACTCGCGCGCCCATTCGGCATGCAGGATCGGCTGGCGGCGACCGTTCTGCATCTCGCCCGGCCCCCACAAGGCTTCCATCCGGCGCGGCCCGATGCGACGGATGGCCAGCATCAGCGCGGCGGGGTCGAGGATATCGACGCCCAGCCCCTCCAACCCCTTCAGCGCGGTGGCGGCGAAACGCCTGCCGCCCTCGACCATGCGCCCGGCCTCGCGGTTTATGGGGGTCATGTCGATCATCACCGGCCAGTGCCGGGCATGGCGCGCCAGCCGCGCGGCAAAGCCCTGCGCGTCGAGGATCTCGTCCGTGTCGGGGATGCGCTGGTTTTCCGTCACCGGCACCGGGTTGATCGCATGACCGGAGGGCGAGCGCGTCACCGACAGGATATCGGCCAGCAGATAGCTGCCAAGGCTGGCATAGTTCACCGCAGGCTCGGCCCGGTAGGCCACGGTATTGCCGAAGATCATGGTGCCGGGCGTGTCGGTGACTGCCACCAGCGCCTCGTGGAAGGCCGAGCGCGACAGCGGGTCCGAGAAATGATGCCCATAGCAATGCCCCAACCGGGCGCTGATCAGCCCCTCGACGATATGCTTCTCGATGATGACCATGCCCAGCGCGCAGGCCATGTCGATGAAAAGCCCGGCGAAACCGTCATCGAGGTTGGAATGGACCAGAATCTCCGCCTCCTGCGCGGCGATCAGGCCAAGGGCGGCGACGGTGGCCTCGGTCGTGGCCACGTCATCGTCCCAATGCGGCAGGCGAAAGGTGAAATACTGGCCCAGATTGCCGATGGCGGTGGCGCCGGCGGCCACGGCGCTGCGGGTGTTTTCCAGCGCGCCGGGCAGGCCCAGCATGAAGTCGCCGAAATGGGTGGCGGCGGGGGATGCCTCGATGATGCGGGCGAAATCCTCCGGCCCGGCCAGCACGATGCCGGTGCCGCGCCTGGCATCGGCGCGCAAGGCGGTGGGATAGCCCATCGACCAGTCCAGCGTGATGCCGAAGCGGTCGATGCGGAACCCCTGTTCCAGCGCCCGGCCATGCAGTTCCGCCATCGCGCCGATGGTGCGTTCGACATTGCGAAAGCCGATATGGGCGTGCTGCATCACGCGGCCCTCGGCCATCGCCGCGCGTTTATAGGCAGCCTCGGAGGCATGGCCGCTTTCCCGCATGAAGCGCGAGGTGCCCATGCGCCAGTCCCGCGCCTGCGCGCGCCCCTCGGCCAGCAGGTCGGCGCCAGGTTTCAGGCGCGGATCGGTCAGGCGGGGCATGTCGTCCATCATCGCGTCACCTCGCCGAGAAACCCGCGCAGCAGCCCGGCAAACCCAACCGGGTCGGCCAGCGGATGGAAATGCGCCCCCGCCACCCGCACCAGGCGCGCGCCGGGGATGGCGGTGGCGAGGGTTTCGGACATCGGGAAGGGCGTGATCTCGTCCGCCTCGGCGCCGATCACCAGCGTCGGCAGGGCGATGCGCGGCAGATCGTCCAGAAGGTCATGGTCCAGCAGCATCTCGATCCGCGCGGCGGTTACTTCCAGCGGCGCCAGCTTTTCGGCGACACCGGCAACCCCGGCTTCCAGCTCGTCCTCATGCGCGGCGAGGTAGTCGGCGGTATGGGCCAGCACATTGGTCAGCCGCTGATAGGCCGCCACCTGCCCGGCGCGCAGCATCGCGGCCCGCGCCCGGAACAGCGCCCGAAACCGCGCATCGCCGCGCGCCCAGGTGCTGGACAGCACCAGCGAGCGCGCCAGATGCGGGTAATCCAGGCCGATATGCTGGGCGATGGCGCCGCCGGTGGAATGGCCAATGACATGCGCCGGCTCGGGCAGGGTGGCGAGGATTTCCGCCACATCCGCCGCGATGCCGGCAATGCTGTAGGTCTGGCGCGGCCGGTCGCTGCGCCCGGCGCCGCGATGGTCGATCACGACCAGCCGGTGATCGACCGCAAGGTCCGCCACCACGCCCGACCACCAGCGCCCGTCGCCACCCAGCCCCGGCACCAGCGCCAGCAGCGGGCCGGCCTCGCCGGTGGTTTCGTAATGGATGCGGGCGCCATCGGCGGCGATATGGATCATGCCGCGCCCCCCAGCAGAGGCCGCAAGGCCGCCGCGATGCTCAGCGCGGTCAGCAGCGAGGTCTTGGGATTGTCCGGCGCCGGGGCGTTGACGAAGCGGAAGTTGGCTGTGCCGGCGGGGCTGGAAACCGCGATCTCGTGAGTATTGCCCCCGGCTGCCGGATCGGCCACCACGCGCACCGAAACCCGCTCCGGCCCCAAAGCCAGCGCCAGCGTCAGCCCGGCATTGAGATTGCGCGGGTAAAGGCGCGCGGCATCCGCCGCCGTGCCCTCGAACAGCAGATGCTCGCCGGCCAGCGCCTCGGGATCGACGCCCAAAGCCGCCAGTTCCGCCCGCCATGCCGCCACCGGCTTGCGCGAGGTATAGACCGCCCGCGTCTCCGCCAGCGGCGCCACGGCGGCCAGATAGTCCAGCCCCCCCAGCGCGCCGCCCTGCAACATGATCCGCCCCCCCGACCGCGCCGCCAGCGCCTGCAAACACTCGTGAAACGCAGGATCGGCCAACGCGCCCACCGAGGCCGGGATCACCGCCAGCCCCGCATCCAGCAGCGCCGGCAAATACACGCGCGCCGCCTCGACCCCGGCGGCCTCGACCACCGCCGCCGGCTGCGCGGCGATCAGCGCCTCGATACTCTCCACCCGCCGCACATCCGGCGGCAGAACGGTCGCGGAGCCGGGCCGCATCAGCACGGTCCATTCGGCATCCAGCGCCGCATGCAGCGCCCGCCCTATGGCACCAAAGCCGATCAGCCCGATCCGCGCCATCGCCTAGGTCCCCGGCTGGCGCTGATCCTCGGGCTGCGCGGCAAAGACCGTCGCCTGCTCGATTTCCAGCACGTTCTCGGGGCGGGGGAAGTTCACCGGCGTATCGTCTCCAGCCGCGCGCACCCGGCCGATCAGGCGGAAGAAATCCTCCAGCCCGTTCGGCACGATCAGCCAGACCCATTTCATATGCGCCTCGCCCTCGTTGATGAACATGTGGCGCACGCCGCGGGGCAGGAACACCTTGCTGCCCGGAACCAGCTTGTATTCCTTGCCCTCGATCACCGCCCGGCCGCGGCCTTCGAGGATCAGCAGCACCTCCTCGTTGTCGGGGTGGCTGTGCTCGCGGACATAGCCGCCGGGGGCGAGGCTTTGCGTGCCCATCGCAAAGGGGTTTTCCATGCCGGTGATATGCGGCGCCAGCAGCACGTCGATATGGCCGTTCGCCGGCACGGGCTGCCAATAGCTTTCATTCGTTTCGGGGCCGGAGACATGGACGGCGACCGGGGCAGCGGGTTTCGTGGTCTGCATGGGGGCCTCCTAGGCGGGGTCGCGGTCGGGATAGACATGCCCGCCCAGCGCCTGGTCGGTGGGCGAGATGGTCAGCTCGGTGATGTTCGCGCGCGCCGGCATATGCAGCGCGGCCAGCACGACGGCGGCGATATCCTCGGCCAGCAGCGGGCGCTGGCGGGTATACATGCGGTCCTTCAGCGTCCCGGCATCGCCGCCGAAGGCGCTGAGGTAGAATTCGGTCTCGACGCGGCCGGGGGAAATGTCGGTCACGCGGATGTTGCGGCCGGCAAGGTCATAGCGCAGCGCGCGGCCCGCCTGCGCCAGCCCGGCCTTGGCGGCGCCGTAGACCGTGGTGCCGGCCAGCGCGCCCTGGCCGGCGATGCTGCACAGGTTGACGACATGGCCGCGCCCGCGCGCGATCATCCCCGGCAGCACCGCCTGCGTCAGTTGCAGCGGCGCGGTGAGGTTCAGGGCGATGGTGCGGGCGGTTTCCGCCGCTTCCTGCTCCCAGAGCGGCCGGACCGAGCCGACGCCGCCGGCATTGTTCACCAGCACATCGACATCGAGGCCGGGCACCCTGTCCATGATCGCGGCGCTGTCCATCACGTCGCATTCCAGCGGGCGCAGGTTCGGCCCAAGCTCCGCCGCCAGCGCGTCCAGCGCAGCGCCGTCGCGGGCCAAGGCGTGGACCGCCAGCCCCTCGGCGACCAGCGCCCGGCAGATCGCCGCGCCGATCCCGCGCGAGGCGCCGGTCACCAATGCGGTTGCATAATCCGGTTTCATGCCTTCCCCCTACAATGCGCCATGCCGCGCAACCACGCGCAGCATCTCGACCAGCCCGGCATCGCGCTCGCGCCGCAGGTCGTCATCGTCGCGCCCGGCCACGGCGGCACGGGTCGAGGCGGCGACCAGCGCCGCCGTCCGCTCGTCCAGCGCGGCATCGCCCAGATCGTCCCAGATCGCCCGATAGGTCGGGCCGTATTTGCGCAGGAAATCCTCGATCCCGTCCGCGCCGAGATGGTTCGAGATGAAAGACCCCTGCAACGTCCATTTCACCCCCGGCCCGTAGATGAAGGCACGGTCGATATCCTCGGCCGAGGCCACGCCCTCGCGGATCATGGCGATGGCCTCGCGCCACATGCCGCCCATCAGGCGCAGGGCGATATGGCCGGTGACCTCGCGGTTCAGCATCACCGGCTTCTTGCCGATGGACGTATACAGATCACGGGCGCGGGTGCAGGCGGCGGGGTCGGTCCGGGCGCCGCCGACCACCTCGACCAGCGGCATCAGATGCGCGGGGTTGAAGGGATGGCCCAGCACCACCCGCCCCGGCAGCCGGCAATGCGCCTGCATGTCCGAGACGATCAGGGCGGAGGAGGAGGAGGCGATGACCACCTCGTCGCGCACATGGTCTTCGATTTCCGCCAGCAGGGCCTGTTTCAGGTCCAGCCGCTCGGGACCGTTTTCCTGCACGAAGTCCACGCCGGCCAGCGCCCCGGCCATGTCGGTGGAAAAGCTGATCGGCCCCGGTGCCGGCGGGGTGTCGCGCAGGGCGCGCATATCGGCCTCCAGCGCCGGGCGGGCGGCGGTGAAGCGGTCCCATTGCGCGGGGTCGGGGTCACAGGCGCTGACTTCATGGCCGGCCTCGGCAAAGGCCAGCGCCCAACGCTGGCCGATCAGGCCAAAGCCGACGATGCCGATGCGCTCAGCCATCGGCTTCGTCCAGCGCGGCGCGGAAGGCCTCGTTCAGGTCGTTCCACGGGATCGTCAGGTCCAGCCATGCGGCGATGCGGCCGGAGGTGGTGATGGAAAGGGTCAGCACATCGGCCAGCGGCAGCGCGGCGTCGCCCATCGCATCGGCCAGCCGGAACAGCACGTCCGGCACCTGTTCCAGATGGCAGAAATCGCGCAACCGCCCGGCCGTGCGATCCAGCGCCGTCGCCGCCAGCAACCGGGCCGGGCCGTCGCCGATGGCGGGAACATCGCTGCGCACCCGCCACAGGGTTTCGTGCAGGGTGCGGGCCTCGGATTCGGCGGTCAGCACCGGCCCGACCGGATGCATCAGCGCGCGCGAGCGGCGCAAGGCCCCGATCTCCTCGGGGCAGGCGCGCCACAGGGCGGCGCAATCGGCCAGCAGCGCCGGGGGCAGCCGGGTCGCGGGCGCGGGCGCGGGATCGGCGGCGGCGGCGGCGTCGGCGCGGGTCAGGGTGCCGGCCAGCAGCCGCCGGCCCTGCCCCTCGCGCAGGCGTTCGGCCAGCGCCGCCACCCGGTCCACCGGCCCGTCCAGCTGCCCCAGCACCGTCACCGAGGCGGTTTCGGCCTGCAAGGGCGCGTAGGTGATTTCCAGGAACTGCCGCACCGGCCAATAGATGAAGGCGCCGGGCGGGGCGGCCAGCACGTCGATGCCGCCCTCGACATCCTCGACCAGCGGCGCGTGCCAGTAGATATGCGCCCCGGCGATCTTGGGCGTGTGCAGTTGCAGCGCCAGCGGCAGGATGCGGCGCAGCGCCGCCTGCGTGCGCGGGGCGCCGTCGTTGCAGGTGATGGCGAAATCCTCGCCATCCACCGTCATGCGCAGCTTCAGCGGGCCGGTCATTCCTGCCCCTGCGGCTTGAAGAACGAGACCGGCTTGAGGATCTCGTTATACATGTCGACGAGATAGTCCGTCTGGCTGACCTTTTGCCGATAGGCCTGCCATGCCGGATCGGCCTCCATCGCGTCGCGGCGGGCCTCGCGGTCGGCGAGGCTTTCATATTGCCACAGATGCACCAGCCGCGACAGCGGGCCGATATGGGTCTGATAAAAGCCGATCGGCTCTCCCAGGTATTTGCGTTGCAGCGGCAGGCCCTCTTCCTCGTAAAGCTTTGCGAACAAGGGCAGCTTGTTGGGCGCGCAGGTATAAATGCGGTGGTCGATGATCATCCGGGTTCCTTTCAGCCGGCAGAGCGGACGGTCTGGGCCAGCAGCCTTGCGGCCAGTTCGGGGCATTCCATCTGCGGCACATGCCCGATGCCGGGCAGCAGGTGCAGCGCGACATGGCCCGGCAAGGCGCTCGCATGGGCGGCGGGGATCACCCGGTCCTCGCGGCCCCAGATCACGCGCAACGGGCAGGTGGCGCGGGCGAGCGCCTCGCGCAAATCAAACGCCTGCACGCCGCCGGGGAACAGGCGCGCGGCCATCTGTTGCTGGGCTTCGCGCAGGTTCTCGCGCTCGATCTGGCGCAGCATGGCGCCGGCGAGGCCCGGCGGCAGCGCGGCGGGATCGGCCACCATCAGCCGCAGCAGCGGCTCCAGCGCCTCGGGGGTGGGGGCCTCGGTCAGGCCGCCGATGAAGGCGGCATTGACCTCCAGCCCCAGCCCGCCGGGGGCCAGCAGCGTCAGCGAGCGCACGGTGATCCGCCCCCCCCCCAGCAGCGCCAGCGCCACGGCGCCGCCCAGCGAATGGCCGGCGAGGTGGATGACTTCGTGGCCCTGATCCAGCAGGCGCCCGGCAATGTCATCGGCCAGCGCCTCGGGGGTGAGGGCGCGGCGCGCGCCCTCGCGGCCGTGGCCGGGCAGGTCCAACGCGATGGTGGCGATCTCGGGCGGCAGCGCGGCGCGCAGGGCGGAAAAGCCGTTGCGATCCGCGCCGAAGCCATGCAGCAGTACCAGCGGCGTGCTTCCCGCCGCCGCCGGCGAGGCGACGGGGGCCGGCGCGGGGCGCGGCGCGGCCAGATGCGCCTCGACATCGCGGCGCTTGATGCGGCCATGCGGGCCGGTGCCGGTCAGAGCGGACAGCGACAGCCCCGCCGCCCTGGCCAGACGCCGGGCCAGAGGGCTGGCGATGATGCGCCCGCCATGCGGCGCAGGCGACGGTGCAGCCGCCACAGGAGGCGAGGCCGGGGACAGGCCGGCCGCAACGGAAGCCTCCGCCGCAAGCGCGGGGGCCGGGGCGGCGCCGGCCCCCGCGCCGGGGACCGCCCCGATCGCCGGCGCGGCCTCGGTCGCCGCCGGTTCGGTGTCGGAAATCAGCCCCAGCGGCGCGCCCACGGGGGCCTCCTCGCCCGCCGGGACCAGCAGGGTTTCGATCCAGCCGTCGCGGTCGGCCTCGACCTCGGTGGCGGCCTTGGCGGTCTCGACCGTCAGCAGATGCTGGCCGGCGCGCACCCGGTCGCCCGGTTTCACGACCCATTCGACGACCAGCACGGATTCCATGTATTCGCCGCCGGCGGCCTCGATGGTGATGGGATGGGATGCCATACCCGCCCCCTCAGGCCAGAATCCGCAGCGCGGCGGCGCGGATCTTGGCGGCATTGGGCAGCATGGCGGTTTCCAGCGGCTCGGAATAGGGGATCGGCATGTCGGGCAGCGTCACCCGCGCCACCGGCGCATCCAGGTCGTCGAAGCAATGGTCCATGATCGTCGCCGACAGCTCGGCCGCATAGCCGCAGAAGCCCCAGCCCTCGTTGACCACCACGGCGTGGTTGGTCTTGCCCACGGAAGCCCGGATCGCGTCGAGGTCCAGCGGCCGCAGGCTGCGCAGGTCGATCACCTCGGCCGACACCCCGTCGGCGGCCAGCAGTTCCGCCGCCTTCTCGGCCTCGATCACCATCTTCGAGGTGGCGAAGATCGACACGTCGCGCCCCTCCACGACCATGCGCGCCTTGCCGAGGGGGACATAATGCAGGTCCTCGGGCACCTCGTCGCGCAGGTTGTAAAGCAGCTTGTGCTCCATGAAGACCACCGGCTGGTCGTCGCGGATGGCGGAACGCAGCATGCCGCGCGCATCGGCCGGCGTCACCGGCGCCACCACCTTCAGCCCCGGTATATGCGCCACCAGCCCGTCCAGCACCTTGGAATGCTGCGCGCCCGCGCCGGCCCCGCCGCCGCCCTGCGTGCGCAGGACCAGCGGCATCCTGACCTGTCCGTCCCAGATGTAATTGTAGATCGACGCCTGATTGATGAGCGCATCCAGCGTCAGCGGCAGGAAATCGGCATACATGATTTCCAGCACCGGGCGGGTGCCGGTCATCGCCGCCGTCACCGCCATCGCGGTCAGCGCCTGTTCGGAGATCGGCGTATCGCGGACGCGGGCTTCGCCGAACTCCTCCTGCAAGCCCCTGGACACCTTGAACACACCGCCATAGCGGCCCACGTCCTCGCCGAACAGGAAGACGGACGGGTCGGCCGCCATCTCCTCGCGCAGGGCAAGGTTCAGCGCCTCGGCATATCGCATCCTGGCCATGTCAGTTCACCCCCTGCATGGCGCCGGAATAGGGCGCGCAAGCCTCGTCATAGGCGAATTCCGGGAAGGGATCGGACAGCGCGGCGTCGAAGGCCAGCTTCACCTCGGCCTCGGCCTCGGCCAGCAGGGTGTCGATGCGCGCCTGCCCGACCTCGGGCAGCAGGGCCTGGATGGACAACCGGATCGGGTCGCGCTCCTTCCAGCGGCGGATATCCTCGGGGTCCTGATAGCCGCCCATGTCCGAGGTCGAGAACCCCTCGATCCGATAGGTCTTGCACTCGACAAAGCCCGGACCGTCGCCGCGCCGCGCCCGCGCCGCCATGTCGGCCACGGCGCGATGCACGGCCACCACGTCGTTGCCGTCCACGATCACCGAAGGGATGCCATAGCCGGCGGCGCGGATCGACAGGTCATCGACCGGGCTTTGCACATGGGTCGGCACCGTGAGGCCGAACTGGTTGTGCTCCAGCACGAAGACCATCGGCAGCTTCCACAGGGCGGCCATGTTCATGGTCTCGTGCCAGATGCCGGTCTGGGCGGCGCCGTCGCCGAAGACGCAGACGGCAACCGAATCGGTGCCCATGATCTGCGCCGACAGCGCCATGCCCGCCGCCGCCGGAATGCCGGCGCCGACGATGGCATTGCCGCCGATCAGCCCCTTGCTGGCATCCGCGATCAGCATATGCCCCGCCCGGCCCGCGCAGGAGCCGGTGGCGCGGCCGAGAATTTCCGCGATGATCGGGCGCATCTGCATGCCCTTGCCGACATAGACCGCATGGCCGCGATGCGTGGTCGCCGCCTTGTCGCCGGGTTGCAGCGCGGACATGGCGCCGATACCCACGGCCTCCTGCCCGTCGCAGCGGTGGATGGGACCGCGCGTGCGCCCCTCCTTGTGCAGGGCGCCCAGCCCCTCCTCCAGATGCCGGACCAGCAGCATGCGGCGCAGCATCTCCAGATGATCCTCGGTCGAAGGCTCGTTGCGCATGTCATCCCTGCCCTGTTTCGGCAATCTAATGCAAAAGTGTAGACACTTGACAAGGGGATATTTCGAGTGCCGTGCTGAGGGCGCAGACGGAGGGGGCGGGATGCAGCTTGAGGGCAGGACGGCGCTGATTACCGGCGCGGGCGCGGGGATCGGCGAGGCGACGGCGCGGCTGTTCGCGCAGGAGGGCGCGCAGGTGGTAGTGGCGGATCGCGACGGCGCGCGCGCCCGGCTGGTCGCCGGGGCGATCGGCCCGCAGGCGCTGGCGGTGGCGGGCGACGTGTCGCGGTCGGCGGATGTGGCGGGCATGGTCGAGGCGGCCAGGGCCGGCTTCGGGCGCATCGACATTCTGGTGAACAATGCCGGCTATGGCATCCGGGGCAGCGTCACCACCACCAAGGAAGCCGATTGGGACGCGCTGATGGCGGTGAACGTCAGGGGGGTCTATCTGTGCTCGCGCGCCGTGATCCCGCTGATGGAGGCGCAGGGCGGCGGGGTGATCGTCAACACCGCGTCGAACGCGGCCCTTGTCGGGCTGGCGGACCGGGCGGCCTATGTGGCCTCCAAGGGCGCGGTGGCGGCGCTGACGCGGGCGATGGCGCTGGATCACGCCGCCGCCGGCATCCGCGTCAATGCCGTGGCGCCGGGCACCACCTGGTCAAGCTATTTCGACGACATGCTGGCGGGCCATCCCGACCCGGAGGGCTTCGTGGCCGCCCTGAACGCCCGCGCGCCGATGGGCCGCACCGCCCGGCCCGTCGAGATCGCCCGCGCCATCCTGTGGCTGGCAAGCGATGCCTCCTCCTATGCCACCGGCTCGGTGATGGTGGTCGATGGCGGCATGACGGCGTGGTAAGGCTCAGCCGCCGGTCCCGGTCAGCCTGTCCAGCACCGCGCGCGAGGCCGCCTGCCAGCTTTGCGCCACCTGCCCGGCCTCCAGCACCTGCAAGCCGCGTTCGGTGATGCCGCCCGGCGTCACCAGTTCCGAAAGCAGGACACCCAGATCGGCCCCCGGCTCGCACGCCATCCGGCCCGCGGCGGAGAAGGTCGCGCCGGTCAACTGCCGCGCGGCCTCGGGCGGCAGGCCGCGGGCGACGGCCCAGTCGATGCTGGTGCCGATCAGCGACAGCGCCCAGCCATAGACCGCGGCGCTGACGGTGGCGGTCTCGAAATCCGCCTCGCAGGTCAGCGGGATCACCGGCCCGAGGCGTTCCAGCAGCGGCATCACCGCATCCGGGGCCGGAAAGCAGGGGATCGGGCTGGCGCCGATGCCGGCGGCGGTCAGCGGCATGATCCGGCAGACCCGCGCACCCGGCGCGGCGGCCGCCAGCGCCGCATTCGGCACCCCGGCGCAGGCCGACAGCAGCACCTGCCCCGCCCGCCACGGCAGCCCGGCCACCGCCGCCGCCGCATCGCCGGGCCGAACCGCCAGCAGCACCACATCCGCGCACCGCACCAGATCGGCATTGTCGGCGGCGACGGCATAGCCATGCGCCTCGGCCAGCGCCCGCGCCTTGCCGCGCGGGGACAGCACCACGGAACCGGCGCCCAGACCCGAGCGCCGCCACCCGTCCAGCACCGTCGCCGCCAGATGCCCGACGCCGATCACCCCGATGCGCATCCCGTGCCTCCGTGTCACAACGCCGCCCCGATACTTGGATAATGCCCTACAAGTGTATACTAAACTGCACAGCATGCGGATGACAGGTCCGAAACCCAGCCCGTCCCGGAGGACCGATGACCGACGCCCTGACCACGCCAGCCAAGCCCGACGAGGTCCGGCGCCCCGCCGACAGCAGCGAGCGGGTCTATCGCGAGATCCGCAGGCTTCTGGTCGAGTTTCACCTGCACCCGGAAAGCCGCGTCAACGAAATGCACCTCGCCCAGTCGATGGGGGTGTCGCGCACGCCGGTCCGCGAGGCGCTGAACCGGCTGGCCTCGGAAGGGTTCGTCACCCTGCGCCCCAATCGCGGCTTCTTCGTGCGCAGCCTGTCGACGGACGGCATCCTCGACCTTTACGAATTGCGCCAGATCATCGAATGCGCCGCCTTCCGCCTGATGTGCGAGCGCGCCGAGGACAGCCAGTTGCAGGAGTTGAACGCCTTCTGGCAGGCGGCCGTGCAGGGCTATGCCACGCGCCCGGTGGACGAGATCCTGGAGCTGGACGAGACCCTTCACCTGATGATCGCCGAGCGTTCGGGCAACCCCGAACTGGTCAACCAGCTGCGTGCGATCAATGCCCGCATCCGTTTCATCCGGCGGGTGCAGATCGAGCATCCCTCGCACGCTCCCAACCAGATCGAGATGCACACCGCCTTCGTGGAGGCGGCGATGCGGCGCGATGCGGCCACCGGCGCCGCCTTGCTGCAACAGCATATCGCCATGACGGTGACGGCGGTTCAGGCGGCGATCAAGGACGCGCTGATGCGGGTCTTCGACGCCGAATCGGAACATCCCCGGCGCCGTGCCGCGCCGCGCGCGGCCTCGGGGGCGACCTGAGCGGGACGCGCGGCACGCGCCCCCCTGTCCGCCGCCGGGTGCGGGATGCAGGCCGCCGGCTGTCCTGCAACCATGCCGCCCCCGCGACGATCCGCCGGCGCCTGCCGCTCAACGGCCAGGTGCCGGAGATTCATATCGGTCCCGCCGGGACGACGGACTCGCGACCCTGCCGCGAGGAACCATCGCGGCATCCGTGCCATGTCGCGAAGGGCAAATCCGCAGGCGGCCCGACCTGTAACCGCAAGGTGGTAAGGCAACGCGACACGCACGGCGGGCCGATCCGCGGCGGTCGCAAGCCCCCCGGTGCAGGCCAAGGCCGTGCCGCGCGTCATCGCGGATGACGCCAGGGCAGCCGCGTGATCGGTGCCGCCGACGCCGCCGGCATCGGCCCGGCCGGGCTGCGAAACGCCACTCATGCCGCCGAGAATCCCGGCGACCGCGCCGGCCTGCGGCATTCAATTCCGATAAAAACACTTAACTTTCTGTCCCCCACGCTCTAGGTTCGCGCCCGGAAACGCAACATGCCGAGAGTCCCATGCTGGTCACCATCCCCGATCTGCTGACCCCGGAAGAGGTCGGCTATATCCGTCAAGTCCTTGAAAGCACGAACTGGGTCGATGGCCGGATGACGGCGGGCGATCAGGCCGCCAAGGTCAAGAACAACCTCCAGGTCCCCGTGGACAGCCCCGAGGGGCGCGAGCTGGCCAATATCGTCCTGCGCGCGCTGGGCCGGAACCCGATCTATACCTCGGCCGCGCTGCCGCTGCATATCCTGCCGCCGATGTTCAACCGCTATGACGAGGGCATGACCTTCGGCGCGCATGTCGACGGCTCGATCCGGGTCATTCCGGGCACAGCGCAGCGCATCCGCACCGATGTCTCGACCACCATCTTCCTGACCCCGCCCGAGGATTACGATGGCGGCGAGCTGGTCGTGCACGACACTTACGGCCAGCACGCGGTCAAGCTGCCCGCCGGCCATGCGGTGGTCTATCCCGCGACCTCGCTGCATTCGGTGACGCCGGTGACGCGCGGCTCGCGCTGGGGGTCGTTCTTCTGGGCGCAGTCGATGCTGCGCGACGACTGGCAGCGGCATATGCTGTATGATCTGGATTGCTCGATCCAGCGCATCCGCGCGATGCTGCCCGACGACGACCCGGCGGTGACGGCGCTGACGGCGCATTATCACAACATGATCCGCCACTGGGCCGAAACCTGATGGCCGCAGCCGGCCCGATCCCGCCGGATACCGTCGCCCTTTGCGATTACGCGCGCCACGCGGCGGCCTGCCTGCCCGCGCCCGTGCGCGCCTATATCGACGGGGCGGGGGCGGACGGGCTGACGGCGGCGGCGAATGACGCGGCATGGCAGGCGATCCGCCTGCAAGGGCGGGTGCTGGCCGACATGCGCGGCGCCGATACCGCGCTGGACCTGCTGGGCCTCGCGCTGCCGCACCCGCTGCTGCTGGCCCCGGTGGCCTTCCACGCGCTGGCCCATCCCGAGGGCGAGCATGCCACCGCGCTGGGCGCGGCGGCGGCGGGCGCGCTGATGGTGGTCTCGACCCAATCCGGCCTGCCGCTGGAGGAGATCGCCGCCCGTGCCCAAGGGCCGCTGTGGTTCCAGCTTTACATGCAGCCCCATCGCGAGGACAGCGACCGGCTGGTGGCGCGGGCCGAGGCGGCGGGCTATCGCGCGCTGGTGGTGACGGTGGATGCGCCGGTCAACGGGCTGCGCAATATCGAGCAGCGCGCCGGCTTCCGCCTGCCCGAGGGACTGCGCGCGGTCAACCTCGACGGCTGCCGCCCGCCGCAACTGCGCAGCGAGCCGGGCCGCAGCCCCGCCTTCCTGGGCCTTCTGGACAGCGCGCCGCGCTGGGAGGACATCGCCTGGCTGCGCGACCGGACCCGGCTGCCGATCCTGCTGAAGGGCATCACCTCGGCCGAGGATGCCGAGACCGCCATCGGGCTAGGGGTGGACGGGCTGATCGTCTCGAACCACGGCGGGCGGGCGCTGGACACGCTGCCCGCCACGGCCGAGATCCTGCCCCATGTCGCGGCACAGGTCGCGGGACGGGTGCCGCTGCTGTGCGACGGCGGCATCCGGCGCGGGACCGATGTGCTGAAGGCGCTGGCGCTGGGCGCCTCGGCGGTGCTGGTCGGGCGGCCGCAGGTCCATGCGCTGGCCGTCGCCGGCGCGGCGGGGGTGGCCCATATGCTGACCATCCTGCGCGCCGAACTGGAGGTCGCGATGGCCCTGACCGGATGCGCCAACCTGGCCCGGATCAACCGGAGCGTGCTGTGGTCCGACTGAGGGCACGGCATTCCCGACCGAATTTGTAGACATAGGGCCACAGAAGCCCAGAAAAACACTCAGGCACTGCCCGTATCGGCTTGACACCTGCCGCCGGCATTCCCGAAAAGGGCAGCAGACAAGGCGAATTTCCGCCTATTTCCGTGTAGCCAGCGCCACCGCGCCAGCAAGAAATCGCCGCCCTGGACCGCGATCCGAGGGGGGCTTTGTTTTCATCGAGACAGGAGCGGTTCTCCATGACGCCCAAATCTTCAACGACACCGGCAAGGGGCGCGGGCTTCCAGCCGACGCTGGGGCTGCTGCCGGCGCTGGTGGTCTCGGCTGCGGTTACCGGCCCGGCGGCGGCCCAGACCGCCGACTCCACCGCCACCCTGCAACTGGACACCGTCGTCATCACCGGCCAGCAGGGCGGCGAAGCGCGGTCCAGCTACAGCGTCGGCGAGGCCTCCTCGACCAAGCTGACCCAGCCGCTGGTGGACACGCCGCGCACGGTGCAGGTCATCACCCAGCGCCAGATCGAGGAGCGGGGCGCCTCGTCGCTCTACGATGTGCTGCGCACCACGCCGGGCGTCACGCTGGGCACCGGCGAGGGCGGCAACCCGATGGGCGACCGCCCGTTCATCCGCGGCTATGAAGCCTCGACCGACATGATGGTCGACGGCATGCGCACCCTCGGCCGCACCAGCTACGAGGCGTTCAACATCGAACAGATCGAGCTGGTCAAGGGGCCGGGCGGCGCCTATTCGGGCCGGGGCGGCACCGGCGGCTCGCTGAACATGGTGACCAAGCAGGCCCGCATCGGCGAGGAGTTCACCGAGGCCTCGGCCAGCGTCGGCACCGACAGCCAGTATCGCGCCACGGTGGACAGCAACTTCCAGCTGGGCGCGAATGCGGCGGGGCGGGTCAACCTGTTCTGGCAGGATGCCGAGGTGCCCGGCCGCGGCGGCATCCAGGACGACAAGACCGGCATCGCCGCCGCCCTCACCGCGCGGGTGGGCGAGGCGACCAGGCTCAGCTTCGGGGCCTATCGCAGCAAGTCGGACAGCACCCCGGACGTGGGGATTCCGATGGCGAACCAGAATTACGTGAACCTGACCGGCGACACCCGCTTCGGCACCGGCACCACCAGCGATCCCTTCCTGCCCTATGGCGATGCCGATCACCGGCAGTTCTACGGCCTGCATGCCCGCGACTTCCGCGAGAACACCAACACCAACGCCACGCTGAAGCTGGAGCATGAGTTCTCGCCCAGCTTCCGCACCCATGCCCAGCTCTCCTATTTCGGCAGCGATCAGGCCTATATCTTCTCGCGTCCCGACTTTACGGCGGCCGGGCTGGCGATCCCCACGCGGACGGGCCGCAGGGACAACCGCACCCTGGGCTTCAGCTGGGGATTCTCCGGCGAGGCGGTGACCGGCGCGGTCGAGCACGACTATGCCTTCGGCTTCGAATACAGCCGCGACAAGCTGCGCAGCGGCGGCATCAGCTTCCCGGCCGGCAGCACCGCGCTGGACACGATCATCATCCCGCCCGCCGACTGGCGCAACCCGGACCCCTATGCCCCCGTCGACATGACGGGCATGACCTATACCGATTTCGGCCTGCCGACGATCACCCGCAGCAAGTCGCTGTATGTCTTCGACACGATGAAGTTCAACGAACAGTGGCAGCTCAGCCTCGGCGCGCGCTACGAGATGTTCGATGTCGACCAGCAGAGCGGCAACACGCCGCTGCGCCGCAGCGACAACATCTGGAGCTATCAGGCCGGCATCGTCTACAAGCCCGCGCCGAACGGGTCGATCTATCTGTCCTATGGCACCTCGGCCAGCCCCTCGGGCATGTGCGCCTCGCTGGCGGGCGGCTCGGAAGGGGCGGGGGCCTGCACCCTGACCGGCAACAACGCCAATCTGGAACCCGAAAAGACCCGTGCGTTCGAACTGGGCACCAAGTGGGACCTGATGGACGGGCAACTGGCCGTCACGGCGGCGCTGTTCCGCACCGAGAAGACCAATGCCCGCACCATCGACCCGATCACCGGGCAGGTCGATCTGGTCGGCCACAACCGGGCGCAGGGCGTGGAGCTGGGCGTGAACGGGCAGATCGACGACCGCTGGGGGATCTCGGTCGGCTATACCTATACCGATGCCGAGATCATCAAGGGCGGCGGCGACGGTTCGACCGACGGCAACCAGATGCACTATATCGCCAAGCACAGCCTTGCGCTGTGGACCACCTACAGGATCGACGAGCGTTGGACCGTGGGCGGCGGCGCGACCTATACCGGCAAGCGGTTCATGAATGCCGCGAACACCTCGGCGCTGCCCTCGCAATGGCGGGTGGATGCGATGGCGACCTACAAGATCAACGATCAGGCCGACTTGCAGCTCAACGTCAACAACATCTTCGATGAAAACCTCTATGACGCCTCGCATGTCGGCATCTTCGCCAACGTGCAGGCGGGCCGCAATGCCATGCTGAAGCTGCGCTATCGCTTCTGATTGCAGCCGAGAACCGGAGAGGCGCCCGCGACGGGCGCCTTTTTTCGTGCGGTGCCGCCCTCGCGGAACGGCAGCCTGAAGCGCGGCGCCCCCCTGCCCGGCCCGGTAGCGGGCGACGCACCTGATGCCGGGCGCGCGGAAGCGGCTTATCCATGCCGCGCGCAGTTGGATGCCGGCGATCCGGCGGCAAGGCGGTGCCGGCCGTCCTGCACGGCCTGCGCCGGGTCTTCCGCCATGCCGATCATGTCGCGGCGACGGAGGCCGGGCGGCCGGTCGCCCCGCCCATGTCGCGGCGCCGGCACGGTTGCGCGGGCCGAGCGCGCGGCGACCTGCGGTTCCAGCGCCGGCTTCGGCCGGGTCGGCAACCCGATCCAGACAGCCGCCGCCTGCACAGGCCCGGCCCCGCCGCCGGGCCGGAGGCCCTCCGCGCTATCGCCGCCTTTGGCGCAAAGCCCGGCCCTCGTCGCCCAGCAGCTTGCGCCGCACGACCTCCTTCTGGGTCAGCGGGCGGATGCTGTCGGCCTGGAAGGCCTGGATGAAATTGTCCATCGTGCGCATGACATGCGCGCGCAGGACGGATTTCAGCCGGGCGACCTGCCGCGCGCGGACCAGTTCCGGCATCCGGTCGTGGTCGTGCATCGAGCGCCCCGGCTCGTTGCGGGCATTCAGCGCCAGCTGCGTGCGCAGGGTGGCGACGCGGCCCATGATCAGCCGATAACCCTGAAGCAGATAGCGGTTGCCGGCGGCCTCGATGATCGCGAGGTGATATTCGGTATCAAGCTGGCCATAGCGGCGGAAATCGCCGGCCTCCATCGCCGCGCGCATGGACGCGGCGATCGCTGCCAGCCGGTCGGCCAGCCCCCCGGAATCGGCGGCGATGGCCAGCTCGGCCGCCTGCAATTCCAGCCCCGCCCGGAACTGGCACAGCTCCGCGATGTCGTCGGGCGCGGGAATGAAGACATAGGTGCCGGATTTCGGCACGATGCTGACCAGCCCCTCCATCTGCAACATGGAAAGCGCCTCGCGCACCGGCGTGCGGCTGACCTCGAAGGCCGCGGCGAGGTTCTCCTCCGACAGGGCTTCGCCAAAGTCGAAATCGGCATTGACGATGGCCTGGCGGATGCGGTCGGCCACCGTGGCGGCCATCGACCGCCCGTCGCGGGAACGCCGCGAAGCCCCTGAACCTGCCCCCCGATTATTGCCAGCCACCATCTCGCACCGGACCCGTTTCCCTTGTCTTGCGGCATTGCCCGCCCCTATGCCAGCAAAAAGCGCCAAACTTCTTGCATACTAGTTCTGAGATGCTAATCCTTCCATGACAAGCAGCAGGGGGGAAACGAATGCCGCTTGAGAACGGGGGGAATGCCTTCGCCGGGCGCGTTGCCGTGGTGACGGGCGGCGCATCCGGCATCGGACGCGCCATCGCCGAAAGGCTGCTGTCGGACGGGGCGCTGGTCGCGGTCTGGGACCTGCGCCAGGATCGCCTGGACGAGTTGGCGGCGCGGCATGGCGGGCGGATTCTTTGCCAGCGCGTCGATGTCAGCGACAAGGCGCAGGTGGACGCGGCCGCGGATGCCGTGGTCGCGCGCTGGGGCGGCATCGCGCATCTGGTCAACAATGCCGGGGTGATCGGGCGGCGCATGTCGCTGGCCGATCTCGACGCGGCCGAACTGGACCGCGTGCTGTCCATCAACCTGAAAAGCGTGTTCTACGTCACCGCCGCCTTCGCCGCGCGCGGGGGGGCGTTCACCGACCGCTCGATGGTGTCGATGTCCTCGATCGCGGCGCGCAGCGGCGGCATGGTCGGGAACATGGCCTATGCCGCGACCAAGGGCGCCATCGCCACGCTGACCCAATCCTTTTCAAAGGAACTGGCGCCGCATGTGCGGGTCAATGCGCTGGCCCCCGGCATCATCGACACCGAGATCCAGATGGATTCGCTGGGCGATGCCAGGGCCGTGGCCGCGCTGGCCGACGTGATCCCGCTGCGCCGCCTCGGCACGCCGGCCGAGGTGGCCGAGGCCGCCGTCTGGCTGCTGTCGCCCGCCTCCTCCTATGTCACCGCCAGCCTGCTCGACGTGGCCGGCGGGCGCTAGCGTCAGGGATGATCCGCCGATGAACACGCTGACCGGGCTGCTTTCCCAGGGCAAGCTGATCCAGGCGCCCGGCGCGCCCGACATCCTGACGGCCCGCATCGTCGAGCAGGCCGGCTTTCCCGCCGTCTACATGACCGGCTTCGGCGCCACGGCGACCACGCTGGGCATGCCGGACCTGGGCCTGATGACCCAGACCGAGATGGTCGACCATGCCCGCCGCATGGTGCGCGCCACCACGCTGCCGGTGATCGCCGATGCCGATACCGGCTATGGCGGCGTCAACAACCTGCTGCGCACCGTCGAGGACTATGCGCAGGCCGGCGTCGCCGCCATCCATCTGGAGGACCAGATGCTGCCCAAGCGTTGCGGGCAGCTGGGTGGCATCCGGCTGATGGAGGCCGAGGCCCAGCTGCGCGTCCTGCATGCCGCGGTGCGGGCGCGCGGGTCGGCCGACATGCTGCTGATCGCCCGCACCGACGCCATCGGCGTGCTGGGCGTGGAGGAAGCCATCCGCCGCGCCAACCTTTATGCCGAGACCGGCGTCGATCTGGTCTTCGTGGACGGGGTGCGCACCATCGCACAGGCCGAGGCCATCGCCAGCGGGGTTCCGGCGCGCAAGGTTCTCAGCGTCGTGGACGGGAACGAGACCCAGAACCTGACCGCCGGCGACATCGCCGGGATGGGCTTTGACATCGTGTTCTATGCCCTGTCCACGCTGCTGGCGGCGGCAAAGGCGACGCGCGCCATCCTGGACACGCTGTCCCGCGACGGCAACACCGTGGCCGGCGCGGACCGGATGGCCACGTATGACGAGTTCATGGGCATGGTCGGCCATGACCGTTACCACCGCTTCGAGGAGGAGTTCGGCCAGACCTGACGACGCCGGACCGGAAATGGGGAGAGGACGATGAAGACGATTACAGCCATCGGCGGCCTTGCCGCCGCCCTTGCCTTGGGCATGGCCAGCATGGCGGACGCGCAGGATCGCGTGCGCTGGCGCATGCATTCGGCTTATGCCCATGCCATGCCCATCGCCGGCGCCACGGCCTTCCAGATCGGCGAGGATGTCGGCCTGATCTCGGGCGGCAATTTCGACATTCGCGTGTTCGAGCCGGGCGCGCTGGTCGCCGGCACGCAATATTACGACGCGGTGTCCGAGGGCGCGATGGATGCGGCCTATGGCTCGCCGGGCTTCAACGTCGGCAAGAATTCGGGCTATGCCTTCTTTGCCGCCGTGCCCTTCGGTCCCTCCGCCGGCGAGATGCTGGCCTGGCTGCGGCATGGCGGCGGGCTGGAACTGGCGCAGGAAATGTATGCCCGCGACAATATCCACATGATCCCCTGCGGCATCCTGCCCCCCGAGAGCGGCGGCTGGTTCCGCAAGGAGATCAACACGCTGGAGGACCTGCGCGGCATCAAGATGCGCTTCCTCGGCCTCGGCGCCAAGGTGATGGAGCAATTCGGCGTCTCGACGCAGCTTCTGGCACCGGGCGAGATCTATCAGGCGCTGGAGCTGGGCACGCTCGACGGGGCGGAGCAGTCGGTGCCGGCCATCGACCGCGGCCTCGGCTTCTACCAGATCGCCAAGTTCAATTACTTCCCCGGCTGGCACCAGCAATCCACCGTGCAGGAGCTGCTGATCAACCTCGACAGCTGGAACAGGCTGGACGATGCCCAGCGGGAGATGCTCAACCTGGCCTGCGACCGGGCGCTGGTGGCGCAGTTCGCCGATGGCGAGGCCGGCCAGTATGAGATCATGAAGCAGAACGAGGCCGATGGCGTCACCATCAAGATGTGGCCGCCGGAGATGATCGAGGCCTTCCGCGGCGCCTGGGAGACCGTTCTGGCCGAGGAAATCGCCCAGAACCCCGATTCCGCCCGCATCTGGGAAAGCCTCGCCGCCTTCCGCGAGAATTATCAGGTCTGGGGCGAGCGCGCCTATCTGAAATGACCCCGGCCGGCGGCGCCGTCATGGCGCCGCCGTCTTCGTGCCGCCGCCCGCCGGGGGCGGCACAAACCCGCAAGCCGTGGACAATGGGGGAGTCCTGTCATGCGCCTGCTGCTCAACCTTTCGGACGTGCTGGCGAGGATCAGCGCCCTTGCGGCCCGCCTCGGGTCCTGGCTGCTGGTGCCGCTGATCCTGGTGATCGTCTATGACGTGCTGACCCGCAAGATCCCGTTCATCCAGCAATTCGTGATGAACAGCTGGCTTTATGCCTATATCTCGCCGACCAAGTTGCAGGAAGCCGAATGGCACCTGCATGCGATGATCTTCCTGCTGTCCTATGCGCTGGCCTATCTGAACGGCACGCATGTGCGCGTGGACATCTGGCGCGAGGCGCAGACCGAACGCCGGCGCGGCTGGGTCGAGCTGATCGCGCTGCTGGTCTTTGCGCTGCCCTATTGCGGGCTGCTGGTCTATCAGTCCTGGTTCTTCGTGGTGAAGTCCTACATGCAGGGCGAAGGCTCGGCCGCGATGACCGGCATCCCGCATCGCTGGGTCATCAAGTCCTTCCTGCTGATCGGCACCGGGCTGCTGCTCGCCGCCCTGTCGGCCACGCTGATGCGCCTGATCGTCTATCTGTTCGGACCGCAGGCCCTGCGGGCCGAGGCGCTGGAGCGGCTGGGCATGGTCAGGCTGTCCACCGAAACCCGTCCGCAGGTGTCGTGATGAACGCGCTTTACAATCATCTTTACGACTATCTGGGCGGATACATGTTCATCGCGCTGGCGGTGTTCGTGTTCACCGGCTTTCCGGTTGCACTGATCCTCGGGGGCCTGGCGCTGCTGTTCGCGATGGGCGGGATCGCCCTCGGCGTCATGCACACGTCCGAGCTTTACCTTTTCGTGGAACGCCTGTGGCAGAACGCCGCCAACAACCAGATCCTGGTCGCCGTGCCCTGCTTCATCTTCATGGGCATCATGCTGGAAAAGAGCCAGATCGCCGAGGGGCTGCTGCGCGTCTTGCAGATCATGCTGCGCAAGGTGCCGGGCGGGCTGGCGCTGGCGGTGACGCTGCTGGGCACGATCCTTGCCGCCACCACCGGCATCATCGGCGCCTCGGTGGTGATGCTGACCATGATGGCGCTGCCGGCGATGATCGCGCAGAAATACGACCTGCGGCTGGGCACCGGCACCATCGCCGCCAGCGCCACGCTGGGCATCCTGCTGCCGCCCTCGGTCATGCTGGTGATGATGGCCGACCTGATGGCGATCTCGGTGGGCAACCTGTTCATCGCCGCGATCCTTCCGGGCCTGCTGCTGGCATTCCTCTATTGCCTCTACGTGATCGCGATCTCGGCCATCCGGCCGGAGGTGGCGCCGCCCGTGCAACGCTCCGACGCCGAGGTGGGCATCGGCAATTTCCTGGTGATGCTGGTCAAGGGCTTCCTGCCGGTGGTGTTCCTGATCGTGCTGGTGCTCGGCTCGATCTTCGCGGGCTGGGCCACGCCGACCGAGGCGGCGGGCATCGGCGCCTTCGGCTCGCTGCTGCTGGCGCTGTTCAATCGCAAGCTGAACCGCCGGGTGCTGAACGACGTGTGCATGCAGACCGCGCTGACCTGTGCGATGATCTTCCTGATCTTCGCGGGGGCGGCGGCGTTCTCCTACGTGTTCCGCGCGCTTTACGGCGAGGACCTGATCCTCGACTTCATCCGCGGGATGGGGCTGACCCACTGGAGCCTGCTGTTCCTGCTGATGGTGATGATCTTCCTGCTGGGCTTCTTCTTCGACTGGCTGGAGATCACGCTGATCATCCTGCCGGTCTTCGCCCCGATCATCGCCGGCTTCGCGCCCGATTTCGCGCCCTTCCTGGGGATCGACCACCTGTCGGCGACGGATCAGCGGGCGATGGTGCTGCTGTGGTTCGCGATCCTCGTCTCGGTCAACCTGCAAACCTCGTTCCTGACGCCGCCCTTCGGTTTTGCGCTGTTCTTCCTGAAGGGCGCGGCGCCGCCTTCGGTCAGCATCCGCGACATCTATCGCGGCGTGGCGCCGTTCGTGGCGATCCAGCTGTTCGGCCTGCTGCTGGTGGCCCTGTTCCCGGTGATCGTGTTCCATCTGGTGCTGTGACGGCAGCCGTCGGAGGGCGATCCGGCCCCGGCCGGAAGGCGGCGCGGCGCGACAGATCGGCCTTTCGGCAAGCGGGGGGCCGAACGGGTTTCGGCAGGCAGCCCGCCCTTGCCGCGCGCGGGGCATGGGTCAAGGCAGGGCGGCGCCGTCAATCGTCCTGCGGAAAGCCGCCTTCGTGCCGGCAGGTCAGCGCCGCAAGCGCGGCGCCGCGGCGCCCGGCCGCTTCCGGCGCGGCGCCGCCGATCAAGGCGGCCAGAAAGCCCGCGATATAGCTGTCGCCCGCCCCGGTGGTATCGCACACCGCCACGCTCGCGGCGGGAATCGCGGCATCGGTGTCGCCGACAAAGACCGAACTGCCCGCCGCGCCCCGCGTCACCACCACATCGCGCGCCCCCCGCCGGCGCAGCGCCGCCGCCAGCGCCCTGGCCTGCGCATGGTCGCCTTCCGAGGACAGGAACACCAGCGCCAGCCCCTCGACGCCCAGATCCTCGGGACGGGCATTGACGGAAATGTCCTGCGAGACCGAAACGCCCACCGCCGCAAGCGCCCGCCGCACCGCCCCGCCATCGTCCAGCCAGCCGATATGCACATGATCCATCCCGGCCAGCAGCCGCAGATCGCCGGCCAAGGGCCGATAGCCCGCGCAGGCCCCGAAATCCTCGGCCCGCATATGGCGCTCGCCATCGGGCGCGATCTCGATCTCGGTAAAGGCGGTGTGGCTGCCGCGCGTGACCAGCCGCGCCACCTCCACGCCCTGCTTGGCGAGGGTCGCGCGCGTCAGCCGCCCCTCGGCATCGGGACCGACCGCGCCGAAATAATGCGCCTCATGCCCCAGCCGCGCCCATTGCACCGCGACATTGACGGCATTGCCGCCGATCAGCGCCCGTCCCGAGGGCGCCAGCCGATCCACGCAATTGTCGCCGACCGCCGCCAGCCGCAACCTTGGTCCCGGTCGCGGATCAGTATTCGACACGGCGATAATAGCGGCGGGTGGTCAGCGGGTGGTCGCGCAGCACCTCCAGATGGGCCGAAATCCGCTCCAGCGCGGTGGCGAGGAAGGCCGGCGACAGCAGCGCGCGCAGGCGGGGCGACAGGCCCTCGGTGGCGAAATTCGCCGTATCCAGCACGGTCAGCGCGCCCTCGACCTTGGGCACGAAATTCTCCACCCGGTCGGCCAGCGGCCGGCAGGCATCCTCACCCTTGAACAGGATGACGCTGACGCCCTTCTCGACCAGTTCCAGCGTGCCGTGGAAAAAGTCCGAGGCATGGACCGGCCGCGTGCGGATCCACTGCATTTCCTCAAGGATGCACATCGCGTAGTAATGCGCCTCGGTCCAGACGTTCCCGGCGCCGGTAAAGATGTGATAGTCGGCGCCGGCGATGATCCGGGCGAAGTCGCCGGCCACCGGTTCGACCTGCCGCTTGATCGCCAGCAATTGCGCAGGCAGCAAGGCCAGTTCCGCCATCAGCGCGGCGTGGTCGTCGATCTCGCCCCGGTGGTGCATGATGGACAGCGCGACCAGCAGCGACTGGACATAATAGTTCTCGCAAGAGGTGTCGTCGGCGGCGAAGTTGACCAGCGTTTCGTCCGCGTCGCGCCCCAGCGGCGTATCGGCATGGCCGACCAGCGTGACGACCTTGGCGCCCTTGGCGCGGGCGAATTCTAGGAAGGCCACGCTTTCCTTGGTGGTCCCCGACAGCGAGGTCAGGAAGACCAGCGAGCGCGCGTTCAGGTTGGCCGAATCCTGCGCCATCAGCTCGGCGATCTTGTCGGAATAGACCGGGAACCGCGACGAGCGGCGCATCAGTTCGACCGCCGGCTGCAACAGATAGGCCACGCCGCCGGCACCGACCAGATGCAGGTTGTCGCGGCCCTCGGCCAGCGCCGCCGCCACGATGGCGTCGATGCGGCCGGCCAGCCCGACCGCCCCCGACTGGATGCGCAGGAACCGTTCTTCGTCGAAATTCAGCATGTCGCGTTTCTCACCGGATGAGTTGTCAGACAACCAATTGCCGAGCGGCGGCGCCATGTCAAGACGATTCGCCAGAAACCCCACTTCTGCCGCCTTGCCGATTGCCTGCGCATGTCTTTCATGTCAGACAACCGGAGAGATCCGTCAACGCGAGGTTTCCAGATGCCCCCCGCACCGCGCCAGAAGGTGATCGAGGAACTGCACCGGGGCATTCTGGACCTGATCGGCGGCGGCGACCTCCGGCCCGGCGACCAGATCCCCACCGAAGCCGCGTTGAAGGCCCGTCTGGGCGGCTCGCGCGCGACCATCCGCGAGGCGCTGCGGCTGCTGGAACAGGACGGCATCATCCGCAGCGTCCACGGGCGCGGGCGCTATCTGACCGCCGCCGGCTCGCTGCATATGGACCGGCCGATCACCGCCTTCGAGAGCATCCGCGACATGGCGGGGAATCTCGGCTATTCGCTGGAAACGGTGATCCTGTCGGTGGCCGAAATACCGCCGCCCGAGGATGCGGCGGCGGAACTGGGGCTGCCTCCGGGGCAGACGGTGATCCGACTGGAACGGCTGCGCCTGCATGACCGCCTGCCGGTGGTCTACAGCATCGACCTGATCCGACGCGACCTGATCGGGGACCGCATCTTCGATGTGGACTGGTCCGGCTCGCTGCTGGACCGGCTGGATGCCTATGGCGTCCGCCCGCGCATGTCGCGCGCCCATGTCCGCGCCACGATGCTGCCCGAGGAGGTGATGGCGCGCCACGACCTGCGCGACTTCGGCCCGGCGCTGGCCATTTCCGAGACCTGCCTGACCATCGACGGCCTGCCGGTTCTGGTCGCGCAATGCTATCATCGCGGCAGCCATTTCAGCTTCAGCCTGTTGCGCAAGTAGCGGGCGGGAGGGATCGGCACGGCGCCTTTCGCACGGCGCCCGCGCCCCGGCCGACCGCGCGACGGGGACCGGCGGGGCAAGGCGTCCCGCCGGCCCTCGCCCAGCTTCAATAGCCGCGCGCGGGAGCCGCCACGGCCTCGTCGCGCTCCGCCGCCGCCGCGCGGGCGCCGGCGATCAGCAGCGAGATGTCGTTCGGGCCGATCATGAAGCGATAGTCGAGCGCGCGCAGCTCGGCCCAGCCGCGTCCCGCGCCCAGGATCGTGGCCAGCGGCTTGCCCGCCGCCACCGCCCCGGCCTCGATCCGGCGCAGCAGGTCCTGCGGCGCGGCCTCCTGCATCCGCTCCAGATGGTCGATCGAGCCGGCAAGGTCGTTCGGGCCGATGAAGATCATGTCCACCCCGTCGACGGCGGCGATCTCCGGCAGGTTCTCGACCGCCTCGACATGCTCGCATTGCAGCATCAGCAGCAATTCGCCCGCCGCCTCGTCGCGGGCATAGCCCGGACGCGCGCCCCAGTCCGAGGCGCGCACGATGGGCGCCGCATAGCCGCGCCGGCCAAGGCCGGGATAGCGGCAGGAGGCGACGATGGCGCGGGCCTGTTCGGCCGTGTTCACCATCGGCACGATCAGCGAGCGGAAACCCCGGTCCAGCACCCGCTTCAGCATGGTGTCCGAGCCGTCGGGCACCCGCAGCACCACATCCGCCCCGGCGGCCTCGGCGGCGCGGGCGACGGCCACCCAGTCGTCCAGGTCGCCGACGCCATGCTCGCCGTCGATGACCAGCGTGGTCCAGCCGTGGCGGACCATGATTTCCGCGATGTCGGGATTGCCCAGTTCGACCCAGGCGGCGGCGACCTGCTCGCCCGCGTCGATGCGTTGTTTCAGACGGTTCATTCCGTGGTCTCCGTGTCGAATACCTTGCCGGGGTTCAGGATGCCTTGCGGGTCCAGCGCCCGCTTCAGCCGGCGCATCAGGGCGATCTCCGCTTCCGTGCGGGTATAGCCCAGATATGTCTTCTTGAGGATGCCGATGCCGTGCTCGGCCGAGACGGTGCCGCCGAAGGCCCGCACGGTCTCGTAGACGGCGGCGGAAATCTCCGCCATCGGCTGGGACGCGGCGCCGCGCGACAGGGCGACCAGATGCAGGTTGCCGTCGCCGATATGGCCGTAATAGACCGAGAAGGCATCCGGTACCCGTTCGGCCAGCCGGGCGCGGCAGGCGATGGTGAATTCGTCCATCCGCGCCACCGGCAGGCCGATGTCGAAGGCGACATGCGGGCCGAGTCGGCTGCCGAATTCCGAACAGGCGTCGCGCGTCGCCCAGAAACCCGCCACGTCGCCCATGCTTTGCGACACGGCCGCGTCCGCGATCACCCCGGCCTCGAACTGCGCCTCGATCCAGGCCTGGAAGCGGGGACCGTCGATGGCGTCGTCCAGGCCCTGCGCCTCGATCAGCACGTAAAAGCCGTGCTGCCCGGCAAGGGGCGAGCGCACGCCCACCGTCACCGTCGCCTCGTGCCAGTAATCCGGCCACATCCCTTCGAAGGCCGAGAGCATCGGGCCAAGCCCGCGCCGCGCCGCGCCCAGCAGCGCGACCACATCGCCATAGCTGTCCAGCCCGCACAGCGCGGCATTCACGCAGCCGGGCTTCGGCTGCATGCGCAGCACGGCGCGGGTGACGATGCCCAGCGTGCCCTCGGAGCCGATGAACAGCTGCTTGAGGTCATAACCGGCATTGTTCTTGATCATCTTGTTCAGGCTGGTGACCAGCGTGCCGTCGGGCAGGACATATTCCAGCCCCAGCACCATCTCGCGCGCCATGCCGTAGCGGATGACGCGGTTGCCGCCGGCATTGGTGCCCAGATTGCCGCCGATCTGGCACGAGCCGCGCGCACCGAGGTCCAGCGGGATGAAGAAGCCGGCCTCGTCGGCGGCGCGCTGGATCACCTCCAGCGGCGTGCCGGCCCGCACCGTCATCGTCGAGGCGGCGGGGTCGATCTCCTCGATGCCGTGCAGCCGCTCCAGCGACAGCATCACCGCACCGGCGACGGGATGGGCGCCGCCGGCAAGCCCGGTCAGCCCGCCCTGCGGCACCACCGGCACGCCATGCGCCGCGCAGATCCGCATCGCCTCGGCCACACCCTGCGGCGTGTCGGGGCGCAGGACCGCCAGAGGGGTCTCGGGCGGCAGATAGCTGGTATCCTGAAGGTTGCGCAGGGGAATGTCCGCGCCGGTCAGCAGGGCGGCGGGGGGAAGGACCTGCGCAAGGGCGGCAAGGCAGGCATCGGGCTGGGCGGGCATGGTCGGACCTTTGGTGGAAGGAAGGCGGCGCGGCGGGACCGTTGCCCGCCGCGCCGCGGGACGCGCGGCTCAGTTCCCGCGCAGCTTGTTCAGCTCGGCGGTCAGCAGGTCGTAATTCTCCTGGCCGACGGCAGGGATCGCGGCCTCATAGACCGGGGCGACCAGCTCGCGCAGCCGGGTGGTTTCCTCGGCGCTGAGTTCGGAAACCTCCATGCCATGCTCCCTGAGTTCCGCCAGAGCCTCCTCGACGGCGGCGCGCGAACGCTCGATCTGCAAGGTCCGGCCCTCCTCGGCACAGGTCTGCACCAGTTCCTGCTCCTCCGGGTTCAGCCTGTCCCAGACCTGCTTCGAGATCAGCACCGGCGTCGGCGAATAGGCGTGCCGGGTCAGGGTCAGATATTTCTGCACCTCATAGAAGCGGCTGGCCTGGATCAGCGGCAGCGGGTTCTCCTGCCCGTCGACGGCGCCGGTCTCCAGCGCGGTGAACACCTCGCCGAAGGCCATCGGCACCGGGTTCGCGCCCAGCCGGCGGAAGGTGTCGAGGAAGATCGGGTTCTGCATGACCCGGAAGTTCAGGCCCGAGAAATCCTCCGGCCGGGTGATCGCATGCTTGTTGTTGGTCGAGTTGCGGAAGCCGTTCTCCCAGATCGACAGCAGCACCAGCCCATGCGCCGGCATCTTGGCCGCCACATGGTCGAAATAGGGACCGGACATGATCGCATCGACCTCGGCATCCGAGTCGAACAGGAAGGGCAGCTCGAAGGCCGACATGGCGGGTTCGATGCCGCCGATGGCCGCCGCGCCGGTCACCACCATCTCGATGGAACCGGAGCGGACGGATTGCGTGGCCTCGGCATCGTCGCCCAACTCGCCGTTATAGAAGCCGCGCAGCTTCATGCTGCCGTCGCTGCCGGCCTCCATGCAGGCGGACATGCCGTTCACGCCGGCCGAAACCGGGTGATCGGCGGCCGCACCGTTCGAGACCTTGAAGGTATGGCGGCCGAACTCGGCACTGGCCGGGGCGGCCAGCGAGGCCAGCGCCAGCGCGCTGCCCAGCAGGGCGGTCAGGGTTCGCTTCATCGTGTTTTCTCCTCCCGGGAGGTTGCGATTTTCAGGGTATCCGGTCACCGCAGCCACTCCATCGGCCACAGGACGAATTGCGGGAACAGGACCAGCAGGAACAGCACCGAGATCTGCGCGATCATGAAGGGCAGCGCCCCCATCGCGGCACGGTGCATCGGCACGCCCGAGACCCCGGAGGCCACCGACAGCGCGATGCCCACCGGCGGCGTCACCAGCCCGATGGCGCAGTTGATGACGAAGAGGACACCGAAATAGATCGGGTCGATCCCCGCCTCCTTGACCACCGGCAGCAGAACCGGGGCGAGGATCAGGATCGTCGGCCCCATGTCCAGCGCGGTGCCGATGGCGATGATCAGCAGCATGATCACCACCAGCAGCAGCTTGGGATGGTCGATCAGCGGCTCCACCAGGCCCAGCACGATGCCCGACAGGTCGGCGATCGAGATGAACCAGGCCGTGGCCAGCGCCGCCGCCGCCAGCAGCATCACCACCGAGGTGGTGGTGGCCGCGCTGCGGAACACCGCGAACAGATGCGAGACCTTCAGCTCGCCATAGACCACCATGCCCACGAACAGCGCATAGACCACCGCCACCACCGCCGCCTCGGTCGGGGTGACGATGCCGAAGCGGATGCCGCCCAGGATGATGACCGGCAGGCCCAGCGCCCAGACCGCTTCGCGCGTGGCGGCCCAGCGTTGGCGCCAGGAGGCGCGCGGCAGCGGCTTCACGTCGTCCATCCGCGAGACGATCATCCAGGCCACCAGCGCGCCGAGGCCCATCATGATGCCGGGCACGATGCCGGCCATGAAAAGCTGGCTGATCGACAGGTTCGTCGCCACGCCGAAGATGATATAGGCGATCGAGGGCGGGATGATCGGCGCGATGATCCCGCCCGAGGCCAGCAGCCCGACCGAGCGCGCCTCGTCATGGCCGGCGCCCCGCATCATCGGCAGCAGCATGGTGACCAGCGCCGCCGTATCCGCCGCCGCCGAGCCGGACAGCGAGGCGAGGATGATCGCGGCGAAGATCGCCACCACGCCCAGCCCGCCGCGCAGGTGCCCGGCCAGCGAGATGGCGAAGGCCACGATGCGGCGCGACATGCCGCCGGCATTCATCAACTCGCCCGCCAGCAGGAAGAAGGGAATCGCCAGCAGCGTGAAGCTGTTCGCGCCCACGATCAGGCGCTGCGAGATGATCTGCGGGTCGAACATGTCCAGCGTGACCCCCATCGCCATCGCGCACAGGATCAGCGCGAAGGCGATGGGCACGCCGACCGACATGGCCGCACCCAGCACGGCCAGAAAGATGATCAGGCTCATTCGTGCAGTTCCCCCACCGGCCGGGGCGCATCGGTGAGCCGGCCCGTCGCATAGCCGACCATCCGCTAGGCCGCCATGACGCCGATGCCGAGGCTGGCCGGAACCAGGATGCCGAACAGCCAGCTCATCGGCATGCCGGTGACCGGGGCGATATTGGTGGCGTTGATATGCCATTGCTTCAGCGTGCCGAACAGCAGCACCGCGCAGCAGGCCAGCACCAGCCCGTTCGCAAGCGTCAGCAGCACCCGGCGGACGCCCGGCCGGGCCGTCGTCACCACCATGTCGAAGCCCATGTGCAGGTTGCGCCGCATGGCCGAGATCGAACCCAGGAAGATCAGCCAGACGAAACAGAAGCGCGACAGCTCCTCGGACAGGTCGATGCCCGAGCCGAAGCCGTAGCGCAGGACGACATTGGCAAAGACCATGACGGTCATCGCGGCCAGAAGCAGCACCATCGCCAGGTCGATGGCATGGAAGATCAGTCTATCCAGTCGTTTCATCTACGCCCTCCTCCGACGCGAATGATTTCTCCCGTTACGTAAGGGGCGCCGAACAGCAGCCATGCGGCGGCCTCGGCCACCTCGTCCGGCGAACCGACCCGGCCCAGCGGGATGCCGTCGGCGGTGGCATGCAGCGCGGTGCGGTCGGCGAAGACATCCTTCTGGATGTCCGTGTCGATGATGCCCGGCGCCAGCGCGTTGACCCGGACGGCCGGCGCGAGGTCGCGCGCCATCGCCGCGGTCAGCGCCAGCAGCGCCCCCTTCGTCGCGCCATAGACCGCATGGCCCGGCGCGCCCCCGTTCGTCCCGGCGATCGAGGACATGTTGACGATCGCCGCCTGCGGATGCGCCGCGCGGGCGCGCAGGAAGGCGGCCGTCACCAGCAGCGCCCCCTTGATGTTGATCGACAGCGCCCGGTCGATCTCGGCCGCGTCCATGTCGTCCAGCGCCATCCGGCGGCCGAGGATGCCGGCATTGTTCACCAGATGCGTGGGCGGCAGATCGGCCAGCGCCGCCTCGGCCCCGGCCACGGCCGCGCTGTCGGATATGTCGACCGCGAGGGTCCGCGCCGCCGGTCCCAGCCCGGCGCGGGCGGCGTCCAGCGCCGCCGCGTCCCGGTCCCACAGCCAGACCGCGGCGCCCTGCGCCACCGCGCGGCGCGCGGTGGCAAGGCCGATCCCGGCGGCGCCGCCGGTGATCAGCACGACCGCGCCGCTCACGCCTCGAACTCGTGCGCGAAGCCCTGATGGCCGGCCAGATCGACCAGCTGCGAGAATCGGGCATAGTCGAAGCCCTGCGGATTCGCCGCGATCCGGCCGGTGCGCAGCAGATGCTCCAGCGCCGCCGCCTGCCCGGTCAGGCCGGCCAGCAGCGTGGTCAGCGCGAACAGACAGACCGAGAAACCCATCTGCTGCAACTCGTCCAGGCCCAGCCGCACGGCATCGGTGCCGTCCACGATGCTGACGACCTTGGGACCGGGCAGGCCCTCGGCGACCTGCTCGACCTGTTCGGCGGTGCGGATGCCGTCCACGAAGACCAGATCGACGCCGGCCCCGGCATAGCGCCGCGCGCGCTCCAGCGCGGCTGCCATCCCCTCGACGCCCAGCGCGTCGGTGCGGCCGATCACCAGCATGTCGCGACCGCTGGCGTCGCGGGCGGCGACGGCGGCGCGCAGCCGCGCCTCGGCCTCGGCCGGCGGGACCAGCCGCGCGCCGGAAAGCTGGCCGCAGCGTTTGGGCATCTGCTGGTCCTCGACATGGAAGGCGGCGATGCCGGCGCGGGCATAGTCGTCGATGGCGCGGCGCAGGTTCAGCGGGCCGCCATAGCCGGTATCGGCATCGGCGATCACCGGCACCCCGGCGGCGGCGGCCATCGCACGGGCCTGATCGGCCATCTCGGTCTGGCTCAGCAGGCCCAGATCGGGCGCGCCCAGCCGGCTGGCGGTGGCGCCCAGGCCGGTCATGTAGACGGCCTCGAAACCCGCCTGCGCGACCAGCCGCGCCGACAGCGCATCCGCCGCGCCGGGCGCCGCGACAATCCCCCCGCCGGCGAGCCGGTCACGCAGAGCCAAAGCCTGGTCGATCATGTCATCTGGCCTTTCCGTTGCGAAATCAGGGCGTCAGGCAGGCGGTCGCTCCAGTCGGCATGAAGCCGCAGCGAGGCGATGAAACCGGCGTGATCGCCCGAAAGAAGCTGGTCGGCCATCTGCCGGTGCTGGCTGAGGCCCGACCTGCGGCGCTCGTCGAAGGGCGCGGTCAGCAGGGTGCGCAGCGTCGCCAGGCGCGCCTCGGCCAGCGCATGGGCCTCGCGCACCAGATCGTTGCCGCAATGCTCGAAGAAGACGTGATGATAGGCGGTATCCGCATGGCCATAGGCGCGCCGGTCGTCGCGGGCCTGCGCCTCGCTCATCGCGCCGATTGCGGCCTTCAGCCCCTCGGCCACGGCATCCCGCGCCACCCGCACCGCCATCAGCGCCGCCTCGCGCTCCAGCAGGAAGCGATAGTCGCACAGCATGGCGACATCCGCCTCCGAGGGGTTGAAGACGAAGCTGCCGCGCTTGGGCCTGACCTCGACCAGCCCGGTGAACTGAAGCGCGTTCAGCGCGTCGCGGACCGGCGAGCGGCTGACGCCGAAGGCGGCGCAGAGCCGTTCCTCCGAGATGTTCTCGCCCAGCGCGAACTCGCCGTCGATGATCGCCATGCGCAGGCGATCGGCGACCATAGTCGCCAGCGACGGCGGCTGAACGATGAAAAGCGATTCTGCCGGACTCATGATTCTCCCCTCTCTTACATGTTACATGTAAGAGGGAGATGTCAACATTTCCGACCGTGGGCGCACCCCGGCAAAACCCGCTTTCCGCAGGCCGGCGGCAGCGGACATGCCCACAGGATGCAGGCGGCGCCTCGGGCCGGACCGCCATGACTGGCCTCTGCCCCCGGCGCGGAACCCGTGAACCTGCGCCTGGGCCGCTTGAGAGGCCCCGAATGTCGAGGCGACCGGAGCATGGGCACCCCCTTGCCCCCGGAAATCGGAAACACGGATGACGCCGACCCGATCCCCGCCTTGGCGCGACCGGCAGCGGTCCCCATATCTCCGGCATCCGAAGCGCGGAGGATACCGATGTCCTATGTCAAGACGGCCCTGCTGATGGCGGCGATGACGGCGCTGTTCATGGGCATGGGCTATCTGCTGGCCGGGCAGGGCGGCATGCTGATCGCACTGATGGCGGCGGCGGCGATGAACGCGCTGACCTGGTGGAATTCCGACAAGATGGTGTTGCGCATGCAGAATGCGCGGCCGCTGGCCCCCGGCGACGTGCCGGGCCTGCACGAGATGGTCGGCGGGCTGGCGCAGCGGGCCGGGCTGCCCATGCCCGCCGTCTATCTGATCGACACCCCGCAGCCCAACGCCTTCGCCACCGGCCGCAATCCGCAGAACGCGGCGGTCGCGGTGACGACCGGGCTTTTGCGCAGCCTCTCGCCCGAGGAGCTGGCCGGGGTGGTGGCCCACGAGCTTGCCCATATCCGCAACCGCGACACGCTGATCATGACGGTGACGGCGACTTTCGCCGGGGCGATCACCATGCTGGCGAATTTCGCGATGCTGTTCGGCGGGCGGCGCGAGAACGGGCCGGGACCGATCGCCAGCATCGCGATGATGATCCTGGCGCCGCTGGCGGCGATGCTGGTGCAGATGGCGATCAGCCGGACGCGGGAATACGCCGCCGACCGGGCCGGCGCCGAGATTTGCGGCCGGCCCCTCTGGCTCGCCTCGGCGCTGGAGCGGATCGCGGCGGGGGCGGCCCGGATCGACAATCCCGCAGCCGAGGCGAACCCGGCGACCGCGCCGCTGTTCATCGTCAACCCTCTGCATGGCGGGGCGCGCGACAAGCTGTTCGCAACCCATCCGGCCACGGCGAACCGCATT
The DNA here is from genome assembly GCA_934533075.1 of uncultured Paracoccus sp. Lineage (GTDB taxonomy): Bacteria > Pseudomonadota > Alphaproteobacteria > Rhodobacterales > Rhodobacteraceae > Paracoccus. The sequence goes on along the minus strand of CAKTBJ010000004.1, from coordinate 14,945 downwards.
GCCGCCCTGCGCGGGATGACCGGGGCGATGCGGAACCCGGAGCCGGACAGGCCGCGCGCCGGACAGCGGAACGCGCCGGGACCGTGGGGGTAAGGACGGCTCGGGACGCGATTTGCCGGCACGCGCTGCATGCCCGGCGGCGGGCGCGTCCCTGCGGATCGGGATTTCGTTGAAGTCGATCTCGACGCGGCCCTCGCTCGGGACCATCCGCAAACCGCCCCGGCGACCCGGCCGACGGCCACAGTCAGGAGGACATCGGGCACTTTCGCGGCCGGCGCCCGGCACGCAGCATCGCCACCGGCGCGATCCGGCTGACCGGCTGCAATCTCAGGACTCCGAACGCCGCGATGGAGGTGGACCGCCTCGGCGACGCCGCCTTCGCGCAAGGCCGGATCGACGGCTTCGGGGCGATCCATCGCGTCGGCATGCCCCTGCACCCGGCGCACCTGCCGGTCATGGATACAGGACCAGGCCCGTTGCCGGCCGCGATCACTCCGGGGGAGGACCGCATCTTCCACCTTGCCCGCGGCATCGGCATCGACGGCTCTCTGAATTTCGCCGGCATCTTCGCGAAAGCCCCGTGGCCATCCCGCTGCATGACGCCGAACCGCAACCGATGCGGAAGGCCGTCAAACGGGCATCCGATCCTGCCGGGGACCCTCTGGCTTTCCCGGCAGGATCGCGGGATGGGCCGGGCCTAGCCCCGTGACAGCGCCGGCAGGATCGTTGCGATGCCGGGCCACAGGATGATGATCGCCACCGCCAGAAGTTGCAGCACCACGAAGGGCAGCGCGGCGCGGATGATGTCCCCCATCCGGGTGTCCGGCGGCGCCACGCCCTTCATCACGAACAGCAGCATCCCCACGGGCGGGGTGAGGAACCCGACCTCCAGCACCACCAGCAGCAGCACCCCGAACCATACCAGGTCAAAGCCCAGCGACCGGACCAGCGGCATGAAGAACGGCAGCACGATCATCATCACGCTGATCGGGTCCATGAAGCTGCCCAGGACCAGCGCGATCACCAGCATCAGGATCAGCAGCGTCATCGGCGAGGCGTCGAAGCCGTTGATCAATTGCAGGAAGCCCGAGGTCGCCCCCGAAAAGGCCAGGATCTGCGAGAAGGTCAGCGAGGCCGCCACGATGAAGAAGATCATCGCGGTGATCTTGGCCGTGGACAGCAGCGCGGTCTTCAGCGCCGCGACCGTCAGCCGGCGGTAACACGCCGCCGCGAAGATCGACGCGAAGGCGCCGAGGGCGGCGGATTCGGTCGGCGTCGCGATCCCCGCCAGCATCGAGCCGATCACGCAGACGAAGATTCCCAGCAACGGCACGACATGCAGCAGGAACGGCCGCCAGCGCGCCCAGCCCTGCGCGGGCTGCACCGCATAGGGCGGCGCCAGCGCCGGGTTCATCCAGCAGCGCGCGATGACATAGGCCACATACATCGCCGTGATCAGCGCGCCGGGCAGGATCCCCGCGATGAGCAGGTCGCCGATCGAGATCTGGCCCAGGCTGCCCAGCAGCACCGCCAGCCCCGAGGGCGGGATCAGCACCGCGATGCCGCCGGTGCCCATGATCGGCCCCATCGACATGGTGGGGTGATAGCCGCGCTGCTTCATCTCGGGCAGGAGCGTGCTGCCCAGCATCGCCGTGTTGGCCATCGACGAGCCGGACAGCGAGGCGAAGACGCTGCCGCCGAAGATGGCGACGATCGACAGCCGGCCCGGCACCTTGCTGATCAGCTGGTCCACCGCGTCGATGGCGCGCGAGGCCAGCCCGGTGCGGAACAGGATCTCGCCCATCAGCAGGAACAGCGGGATCGGCACCAGCACGAAATTCGTGACCGAGACCGTCGAATTGCGCACCAGCTGGATCAGCCCGGCATCGCCGCCCAGAAAGAGGAGGGCGCCGACGATGTTGAGAAGGAAGAAGGCGATGGCGACCGGAAGCCCCAGCGCCAGCAGAAACAGCAGGCCACCGACCAGACCTGTGAGGGCGATCCACCATTCCATGTCAGATCACGTTCTCGGGGGTGGCGGTGTGGTCGGCCTCGCCGCGCAGGGATCGGTTCAGGCGGCGGGCGAATTCCACGAACAGGAAGGGCGAGGCGATGACCAGCGGCACATAGGTATACCATTCGGGAATGATCAGCACCTTGTAGATCATCGAATTCATGTGCATCGAGGCCAGCATCGTGCGCAGCCCCCAGATGAACAGCACCGCCGCCACCGCCAGCCCCAGCAGGTCCACGATCACGTCGATGACGCGGGCCAGCCGTTTCGGCAGCCTGGCGACCAGCACGTCGACCCGGACATGGGCTCCCTCCCGCAATGCCCAGGGCGCCGCCAGATAGGTCAGCGGCAGAAGGGAATATTCGGAAAGCTCCATCATCCATTCCAGCGGAGGAAGGTTGACCAGCCGCACCGCCACGTCGAGGGTGACGCCCAGCGTCAGAAGAAGGACGATGCCGGCGCAGGCAAGCCCGAGAAGATCGAGCGCGCCGTCATAGACGGAACGGATGCTCATCCCCGCCCCCCGCATCTATTTGAGGAACAGGGCGCGGAACTCGTCCGCATGGTCCGGGGCCTTTTCCTTGAACGTCTGCCACTGGGTGGTCTGGAACACCTCCAGGAACCTGGCGGCGTCCTCGTCGCTCAGCGTGACGGGCACGATGCCGGCCTCGTCCTGCCTGGCGAACTCCTCCGCGGTGCGCGGGATGCCGACCTGCCCCAGCGCGTCGCGGGCCCGCGACCGCGCTTCTGCGGGGGACACATCGTCATGGGCCAGAACGGTCTCGATCATCTGGGTGTCGATCCGCAGCACGGGATTGAGCGTCATCATCGGATCCTGAAAGATCATCGCGATCCGCTTCCCGCGCCATTGCCGCATGGCGCGGTCATCCAGCCGCGCCAGGTCGGTGCCGTCGAACAGCACCTGGCCTGCAACGATGCGGCCGGGTGCCTCGATCAGGCCCATGAGAGCAAGCCCGGTCACGGATTTCCCCGAGCCGGACTCTCCCACCAACCCCAGTATCTTGCTCCGACGCAGAGAGAGCGAGACGTCGTTGATCGCGAGGCCGTCGCCCTGCTCGCCACCGAAGGCGACGGTCAGGCCGCGCACGTCAAGCAAAGGGACATCGCCGTGCCGGGAGGCAGCTGCCGGGACCAAGGGGGCGGCGCGGCTCATTTATGCCTCCTGACGTTGATGATGTCGCGCAGATGGTCGCCCACCAGGTTGATCGCGACGATGATGACCAGCAGCATCAGCCCCGGATAGAAGCTGATCCAGTATTTGCCCGACAGCAGATACTGATAGCCGTTCGAGATCAGCAGCCCGAGGCTGGGCTGGGTGATGGGCACGCCCAGCCCGAGGAACGACAGCGTTGCCTCCAGCGTGATGGCGCGGCCAATCTGCACGGTGGCGATCACCACCAGGGGCGGCAGGCAGTTGGGAAGCAGGTGCCGGAACAGGATCCGCCAGCGTGGGATCACCAGGCATTCCTCGGCCTCGATATATTCCTTGCGGCGCTCGACCATGGCCACGCCGCGGGCCACGCGCGCATAGGTCGCCCATTCGACGATCACCAGTGCAAGCACGACATTCGCAACCCCGCGCCCCAGCACCGCCAGGATCATCAAGGCCACGAGGATTGTGGGAAACGACAACTGGAGGTCGATGATGCGCATAACCAACGCCTCGGTGCGTCCGCCGCGATAGGCGGCGAAGATGCCGATGCTGGTGCCCAGAAAGGCCGCGATCAGCGCCGAGAGCACACCAACCATCAGCGAAATGCGCAATCCGTAGATGATCGCGGATACCAGATCGCGGCCCTGGTCATCCGTCCCCAGCCAGTAGGTATAGCCGGCCATAGACTCGGATCGCGGCGGCAACTGGCCGTCCAGAACGTCGATTTCCATCAGGTCGTAGGGGTTCTGCGGCACCAGCGACGGGCCGATGGCCGCGACGAGGACCAGAAGGCCCAGGACGACCAGGCCAAACACAGCCAGCCGCGAGCGCAGGAATTCGCGCCAGATCCTTTGCATCGGCGTCCGGGAGACCGGAAGCACGGGGGCGGTTTCAGGGGAGGAATAGGAGGTCATGACAATCCTGCCTCTACTGTTCGGAAAGCCGAACGCGCGGATCAAGCAGGGTATAGATCACATCGACGATCAGGTTGATCGTGACGAAAAGGAACACGATGATGATCAGATACGCGACGATCATGGGGCGATCCAGCATGTTGATGCTGTCGATGATCAGCTTGCCCATGCCCGGCCAAGAGAAGATCGTTTCGGTCACGACCGAGAAGGCGATCAGCGAGGCGAATTCCAGGCCGATGATGGTGACGACCGGGATCATGATGTTCTTCAGGACATGGACGTAAAGGATGCGCCGCGGCCACAGCCCCTTGGCACGGGCGAACTTGACGTATTCCTGCGGCAGCACGTCCCTGACGCCGGCGCGAACCATGCGCATCACCAGAGAGATCTTGAAGATCGAAAGCGTCAGCACAGGCAGTGCCAGGTGCCGCCATCCGCTGACCGTCAGGAAGGACCACTCGATTCCGAAAAGCTGCCGGGTCTCGCCGCGCCCCCCGGCCGGGAGCCAGCCCAGTTGAACGGAAAACACCATGATGAGAATCAGCGCCAGCCAGAACACCGGCACCGAAAACCCGATGATCGAGCCGGACATGGCTATTTTCGAGAACAGCGTATCCGGCCGGAGGCCGGTATAGAGGCCCAGCGGCACCCCGATCAGGACGGACAGCACCATCGCACCCAGCGCCAGTTCGATCGTGGCCGGCATTCGCTCCAGAATGACCTGCAAGGCAGGCATGCCGTAGACGAAGCTGCGGCCAAAGTCGCCCTGCAAGGCACTGCTGACAAAGGTCAGATACTGGCGCCAGAGGGGCTGGTCCAGGCCCAGTTGCGCCACGATACGCTCGCGTTCGACCTGGTTTGCATCGGGCGAGATCAGGATGTCGATCGGATCCCCAATGACATTCACCGCCAGAAATACGATAGCCGTCATCGCGACGACCACGAATAGCGACTGCATGAGCCTCTGTCCGAACCAGGCCAGCATGGTGTCTCCTTGGCGTGTCTGACGGCATGCCGCGCGGGGTATCCCCCTTGCCGCCCCATTTGCGTCAACCGGCGGAGGCGCCCCCGGCCTGTTCAGCCGGGAGCGCAGAGTTCAGCATCCATCAACGGGCGAGATGGACGTCCTGCGGCAGCGTGGCCTCATCGGCCCGGCCCTCATAGGTCAGCCCGTTGCGAACGGCCCAAGTGTTCGTCTGGATATAGAGCGGCAGGATGGGCATGTCCTCGACCAGCAGGCGCATGGTGTCTTGCAGCATGGCTTCGCGCTTGTCGTCGTCCATTTCCGACATGGCTTCGGACAGGGCGGCGTCATAGGCGGGGTTACTGTAGCGCCCGCGGTTGATCGAGCCTGTGCCCTTTGCGGGATCAAAGGTTGCAAGCGTGTTGGTCATGCCGATGCCCGGCTCTCCACCATTGCCCCAAGTGCCCAGGAAGGCGGCGAATTCCTGTGCGCTGGCGCGGGTCTGGAACGGGGCATAGGGCATGGCGTCGACGGTGGTGCGGACGCCGATGCGCGTCCACATCTGTCCGATGGCCTGCAACACCCGCGCATCGTTGGGGAAGCGGTCGTTGGAGCCGTGCAGCGTGATCTGGAAGCCATCGGGATAGCCGGCCTCGGCCAGCAATTCCCGTGCCTTCGCCGGGTCGGCGGGCGGGGCAACCAGGTCGTCCGCATAGCCGTAGGAGTCCGGCGGCATGAACTGCATCGACGGAAGCGCGGTTCCATCCATTACCCGCTCCACCAACACCTGTCGGTCGATGGCAAGGGACAGGGCCTGCCGGACGCGCAGATCCTTGAGCGGGTTCGTTGCCAGCGGCGCGCCGGCATTGTCGGTCAGGAAAACCGGGTTCTCGGTGCGCGAATGGTCAAGGTTGATATACATCAGCCGCAGGGCGACCTTGCTGACCACCTCGCCCTGATCGCTTTGCGAAAGGCGCGGGACATCGGCGCTGGCCACTTGGTCGATGATATCGACATCGCCCGCGAGGAAGGCCGCCGTGCGCGCCGCGCCGTTGGTCATGATGCGGTAGTCCACTGTCTCCCAATCCGGTGCGTCGCCCCAGTAGCCGTCGTTGCGCGCCAGCTTGATGCCCGACCCGGTGCTGCCAGAGACGTAGCGGAACGGCCCGGTGCCGATCAGCGCCCGGCCCGAGTTGAAGTCCTCGGTGGTGACGTCCGCATGCGTAGTGCTGTCCAGGATTGCGATATTGTGCATCATCAGCGGCAGGATCGGCACCGGATAGTCCGTGGTGATGCGCAGCGTAAGCGGATCGACGATCTCCGTGCCGTTGATGCCGCGCAGATAGCTGGTGTAGGGGCCGGGGCTGTTGACCACCTGCGGGATGCGCTCGAACGTGAAAACGACATCCTCCGCGGTGAACGGCTCGCCGTTGTGGAAGGTGACGCCTTCGCGCAGCTTGAACTCCCAGGTCAACGGGTCGATCATTTCCCAGCTCTCCGCCAGGCCGGGCATCAGGCGCGAATTTTCGTCGGTCTGGGTCAGGCGGCCGAAGATCGTGTAGGCAAAGGCCGAGTTCGGCCCCGCGCTGTGATAGTGGGGATCAAGCGAGGTCACGTTACCCCCCAGGCCCATCGTCAGGTTCTGCGCAACCGCCACCAGCGGCGTGGCCAAGGCAAGTGCCGACGAAAGAAGCAGTATCCTCATGTATTTCCCTCCCTGTCATGATCCCGCACGAAGGACAGCACCGCCCGGCTGAACGCGGCGGGGTGCTCTCGGAACGGGTAGTAGCCCGCACAGTTGAAGATGCGGAGTTCGGTATCCCTCTGCCGGGGCGTCAGCAGCTCCATCAGGTATTCGGCGTTGGAGATCGGCGCGATGGGATCGTCCAGACCCCACACCACGAGTGTCGGGCACGGCAGTCCCTCGCTGTCCATGAGGCGATGAATGGCCGATCGCGTGGCCGTCCACGACTTCACGTAGCGCCGCAGATATCGATCGTTCTCGCGCATGGCGTTGACGGCCTCGGCGGTCTTGGGGTCGGAGCCGATCGCGACGGCCTCGTCCAGCCACGCCTCGTCCACCGCAAGGTGGCTGCGGCAGGAGGTCTCATAGATCCAGCGGAGGCTTTGCCGGCTGCGCAACGGCTGCGGCGGATGGGCATGCACGATGCTGCGCCGATCAGAGCCGGGGGTCAGCGCATTCGCGGTCACGAGCGTCAGGCTCCGCACCCGGTCCGGGTGCAGGGCGGCGATCTGCGCGCCGACGAAGGCGCCTTCGTCATGGCCGACGATATGGCAACTGTCGATGTCCAGCGCGCTCAGCGTGGCGAGGACGTGGTCCACGATGGCGTCGATCGTGTAGCCATCGGGATCAGAAGGATTGTCGGTAAAGCCCTGTCCCAGCCGGTCGATTGCGACCAGCCGCGCCTGACCCGCCATCCGCTCGAAGACCGGCGCCCAGATCGCCGAGGACTGGATCTCGACCGGGTCGCCGGCATAGCCGCCATGCAGGAAAACGACGGGGATGCCCGCGCCCTGCTGCATGACCCGGGTGCGGATGCCCGCCGCGTCGATCCAGTCCGGTGCCGGGGCGGAGTTGTGATCAGTTGCCATCATAGCACCCATCGAGATGGTCCTTCAGTGCACGGACGAATTGGGCCGGACGCTCCCGATAGAGCGAGTGGCCGGACTGGTTGACGACATGCATCGAGACGCGGGGCTGGTGTCGCGAGACAAGGCGCATCAGCTGATAGCCCATGCTGATCGGGGCGGTCGGGTCGTTATAAGCCCACAGGATCAGGACGCGCCGCGGCAGGGGCTGATGCTCCAGCCGCATGAACAGGTCCTCGCGATCCGCCAGAAGGCCGGGAAGATAGCTCCGGACCCGCAGCCCACCTTCGCCCATGACGGCGATGGCCTCACGGATCTTGGGCTGCGACAGGATCGTCAACTCGGTCTCGAAGCCGCCATCGGAGCGCATTGTCGGATCGAAATAGTAGTGCTTGGCGGCATATTCCATCGCCTCACGGCTACCCGGCGGATGCGGGTTGCGGATGTGGATCGCCTCGTTGCGCGCACCGCCAGGGGCGACGGTGTTGCTGTCGCCGATGGTCAGGCTCTCGACCAGGTCGGGACGTTCCAGCGTTGTGCGGGTGACGACATAGCCGCCACGGGAATGACCGACCAGATGGTAGGGGCCTTTGCCCAGCTTCTCCAGGAACGCGATGAAATGGCGCACCGAACCCTTCATGGTCCAGCCGTCGTCGTCGCCCGGCAGGGGATTTCCGGTATAGCCCTGCCCGATGCGGTCGACGGCGATCGTCTCCCGATCGGCACCGATCAGCGGCAGGATGGTCTGGAAGTCGTTGGCCGAAGAACCCGCGCTTACGTCGCCGATCGTGCCGCCATGCACGAAGACGACGGGCCGCCCGCCCTGTCCTACCGTGAGATAGCGGGTTCTGACCCCCGCCACGTCGATCCAGGATTCCTCCATGAGCGCCCCCTTGCAAGCCTTGTCGTGTCGTATCGCACCATCATTGCTAAGGGCCTTGAACAAATCACTCAAACGAAATAAAAGACTTAATTAATTCTCATATGGACTTAAAATGATTGCAGACATCAGCACGCGGGACATGTTGGCCTTTACGACGCTGGCCCGATTGGGCAGCTACACGCTGGCGTCCTCGACGCTGGGGATGACGCAGTCCTCGCTGAGCAAGAAGATCAAGGAACTCGAGGCGCGACTGGAGGTCAGGCTGTTCGACCGCACCACTCGCATGGTGCAAATCACGCCCGAAGGGGCGGAGTTCCTTCAGCACGCGCAGCGCTTCCTCGACCAGATGGAGCGATCGCTGGAGGATGTGCGGCGGCGCGCAGCGGGCACGCGCGGGCGTCTGGCCATCGCGTCCGGACCACATATGTCCGGCAACATGCTGCCGCCGATCATCTCTGCCTTCGCTCGACGCCACCCCGAAGTGGAGGTCGTTGTTTACGACAGCCAGACCGCGAACGCCCTTCGTGCCCTGCTGTCCGAGGAGGCGGAAATCGGCGTCACCGTGCGGCCCGTCGACTGGATCGAGCATCCCCAGCTGGATTATATCCGCATCGCCGATGTCGAGTTGCCGCTGCAGGCGGTCCTGCACAACATGCACCCGCTGACCGCGCAACCTTCGGTCAGATGGGCGGATCTCAAGGCCCACAAGGTGATCCTGCTTCGCCACTCGGCCGCAGCCGCCCGGCTGGTCGAGGCGGTCCTGACCCAGCAGCGGGTGGATTTCGACGATATTTTCGAAGTCTCGCTTGTCGATACAGCTCTGGGGCTGGCTGCCTCGGAACATGGAATCGCGGTTCTGCCAGGCTATGTGCGGTCGCGTCATAGGGCAGATTTTTTAGTCTATCGCCCCATCCTCGGGACGTCCACTCGGTTCCAGATCAGTGTCCAGTATCTCCGGGGGAGGTCATTGTCCGGTCCCGCCCGACGCTTCGCCGAGGAATTGCGGGCGCATCACCTTGGCGATTCCTCTGATCTGGTGTGCGCGCGCAACATGCTTTGACATTGACAAGCGGCCTAACGCAATGATCGACCGCTTCACCGGCGGCACGCCCGAGGGCCTGCAGGCCGCGACCACGTAGGAGCCGATCGGCCGCCTCGGCCGGCCCGAGGAAATCATGGGAACCGTGCTGTGGCTCTGCTCGGAAAGCGCGGGCCTCCCTAAGCCGCTGCTCTATCCCCTACTACGCTTCGCAACTAGTTGCGGAGTTCGGGACACCTGATTTGAAGCTGCGGGAGTAGGTATTTAATTTTATTGAATTTTCTGCGCTGCGCGCAAACAAAAACCGCGCCAAGCGGTTGCTTTAGCGCGGTTTTTTGGTAGTAACTGGTTGCGGGGGCCTGTGGCCACTGGCGACACAACAGACGTTCGCCCCTGCTCCGGATGGGCTGTGGCGATGCCGAGGATACCCATCGGCTCGCCGCGTAGCTCGGCATGGACCTCGCCCCACTTCTCGCCGGGTGTGACGATGACCTGGCCGATGAGCGAGCGTAGCGCCTCGGCCGCCTGCCTGCCGCCATCGGGATCGTTCAGGGCCTCGGCGAAGCGCGCGACATTGCGGCTGTAGTTTGCCGCCACGTTCGGGTGAACATCCGGCACATCGGCGGGGGCTTCAGCCATGCGGGCGGCGATCTCTACCTTCTGGCGCTCCAACTCGTCCATGCGCGCCTTTATGGATGGCTGATACATGCCGTCCTCGATGGCCGCGATGATCCCGGCGATGGCGCGCTCGATCTTCGCTAACGCGCGGCGGTCGGTGTCCTGCTGCGCCCGGCGCTGATGGTTCAGCCGGTTGGTTTCCTCGACATAGGCGCGGACTGCTTCCTCCACCGTCTCGGCCGAGACCAATCGATCCTGCAATCCGGCCAGAACCCGTGCCTCCAGCTTGTCGCGCAAGATGGTACGGTTGTTGGTGCAGGTGCCGCGCCGGTGATGGTTCAGGCACCCGAGGCGGTTGGACAGGATGATGCCGACCTTCCCGCCGCAGCATCCGCAAGTCAGCAGGCCGGAAAGGAGAGAGACGGGCCGGTTTGCCAGATGCAGCCGCTTCGCCCTGCCCTCTCGCGTATTGGCCGGGTTCGGGCCAAAGATTTCCGCGATCTGCTTCTGGCGCTCCCGCACCGCGTTCCAGAGCGCATCGTCCACGATGCGCAGATGCGGCACTTCAGTCCTGATCCAGGCGGCTTCCGGGTTCGGGCGCGAGACCCGCGTGCCGGTGCTGGGGTCCTTGACGAAGCGGAGCCGGTTCCAGACCAGAACGCCTGCGTAAAGCTCGTTGTTGATGATGCCGGTGCCGCGATTACGATGACCCCGGATGCTGGTATCGCCCCATGCGCGGCCCAGCGGACCGGGGATGCCCTCCCTGTTCAGATCGACGGCGATGGCCTTGGGACTCTTGCCGGATGCGAACTCGCGGAAGATGCGCCGGACGATCTCGGCTTCCTCGGGGATGATCTCGCGATCACCCCGGATCGGTTCGCCATTTCCGTCGAGCTTCTTCACGACGCGATAGCCGTAGCAAAGCCCACCGCCCGCCTTACCTTTCTCCACCCTGCCCCGCAGGCCCCGGTGGGTCTTCATGGCGAGGTCTTTCAGGAACAGCGCGTTCATCGTGCCCTTGAGCCCGACATGAAGCTCGCTGATCTCGCCCTCGGCCAGGGTGACGATGGTGACGCCCGCGAATTTCAGATGCTTGAACAGGGTCGCCACGTCCGCCTGATCGCGGCTGATCCGGTCCAGCGCCTCGGCCAGCAGAATATTGAACTCGCCATGCTGCGCATCCCGCATAAGCCGCTGGATGCCGGGACGCAGGATCGTGCTGGCACCGGATATGGCCGCATCCTCGTAGGAGCCGACGATCTGCCACCGCTCCCGTGCTGCATGTTCCCGGCAGAGCCGGAACTGGTCCTCGATGGAGGCTTCGTTCTGCTTGTCGTCGGAATAGCGGGCATAGAGTGCGGTGCGGGTCATGGCGATGGTCTCCGCTCGGTCAGTCCTCTCATCCTCGCCTGTGGTGGGGCAGGCGCGGCGTTTCGTGGATCACATCTTGTCCTTCGGCATCGGCGCCACATCCGGCGCCCGGTCCAGAAGCCGGGTCAGGTCGCCGCGCTTCGCCGTGCCCGCGCGCGCTTTCAAGAAATCGGCCGCCGTCTCCACCGCGCCGATCTTCTGAGCGACCGCCGAGACGATCCACTGATTAAGCGACACGCCGTCCTCCTGCGCCAGGCGCGCCGCCGTCTCCTTGAGCGACTGCGGCAGTTGCAGCGGGTATTTGTAGCGTTGGGTCTGCGTCATGTGTTCAGTCTCCTGACGATCTCTCCCGGCGTTGCGATGATGACGCCCAGCGCGAGCGCCGGGCGGAAGTCCTTGACGTTATGCGTCACGATGGCCTCGGCCTGCCCGTTCAACGCAGCCTCCAGCACCATCTCGTCGGCGACATCGGACAGCATCGGCCGCGTCCGGAACGAGATATCGACGCCCTCGGACACAACAGCGAGCGCGCTCATCACCGCCGCGACATCCTCCAGGCTGTGCCCCGTCACCTTCCGGGTTTCCTCCCGGCTCAGCACCGCCTCGTATTCGAGGAACAGCGCCGTCGAGCAAAGCGGCGTCACCGCGCCACGATCAACCATTCGCAGAAGCAGGTTGCTCGCCCCGTTGCGGCTGCGGAAGGCCGCAACGATCACATTGGTGTCCAGAACCAGCCTCATGGGAGATAATTTATAGACATCCCATTGGATGTCAATGTCACGCACAGCCATTCCCCTCATGCGGCGGTCTCACGCATCGTCATCACGATCCCGCCCGCCCCCACCCCGGGTTGGTGGGGTGTTGTCGTTGGCGGCGCGCATGGCACTCTCGTAGTCCTCTCGCGCCATCCGCCTGCCGATCAGCCGGGCGATGGTCAGGACCACCGCATCCAGTTGCGCAGATGCATCAACCCTGCCCCCGGCATCCCGTCCATCTGGCGGTCGGTTGTCGTTAGCCGGCCTCTCCCCGCCAGGGCACTTTCCGTCATCGGCCATCACCGGCCTCTTCCTCCGGCCGCCATTTGACGGGGTTCTCGACCCATCGGTTGATATCGGATTCCTTCCAGCCCGTGCCGTTGGTGCTGATCCTGAACTGGGCCGGGAACGTGCCCTCGGCCATCTTGCGGTAGATGGTGGACCGTGACAGCCCGGTGCGGGCAAGGACCGTGTTCAGGCGGATGATGCGGTCTGGTGCGGGCATGGCTGCTCTGCCTCCTACGGGTTGTTTCTGACTGCTCCTGATCCAGACAGAACAGGCAGTTACGGGTAGGCAAGAGGGAGTTTCATTCCGTCGTAGTGGGGCGTAGTGCAGGCTATAAATGGGACGGTTCCAGAGTCGGGGGCCCCGGTCGTCGACCGATTCAACGCTGCGTTTAACAGCGAATACGGCACCTGGTCGACAGCCTGATTCGATAGACGCGCCCGAGGCAGCTTGCTGCCGACCAAGACAAGCGTCTGGCTCTCCAAACGTCGTAGCTGTCGGGACCTTCCGACCATTTGCCGCATGGGCAAGCAAGCACATGCCGACACAGAATAGCTCAGCGTATTGGGCGGGAAGCCGACTGGCGAGTATGTGGCATGGCACCTGCAGAAATTTGAAAAAGCTGCCGCTCGATGAGGTTGACGGAGCGAGCGGAAGAACACGGTGTTCTCGGACGTCTGACCCGCAAAAGATGGATTGTGCCGCCCGGTCGCCGGCGATACCGCACTTAGTGGCGCGCGATCGGGATGTTGTTAGGGACGGGATGATGACTGGTGATGTGAGGCAGCTCAGCCGCGAGGAGCTTTTCGTGTTGGTCTGGGCAAATCCAGCGGGACAGGTCGCGGCGGGACTCGGCATTCGCGAAAGCGAACTGCGCAGCATTTGCTCTCGCCACTCCGTTCCATGCCCCTCCAATGCTTACTGGGCACGTGTGAGCGCGGGAGAGCGATTCACGCTGCCGCCGCTGCGCGATCTCAAAGATCCGACGCTTCAACGGGTCGAAATCACTGCAAAGCTGCCGCCTCGTGAAGTCCCACGAACGAAACCGGCTGAACGGAAGGTGAAGGCGCCGTCCGCAGCGGTCGCTGAGCAAATTGATGAGCACACCGACACCACCTTGCATCCAGCCCCCCTGCACCGATCGCTTGCCCCAACGGGTCGCGCCCTGCGCAAAGCGAAGCCGGATGACTACGGATGCGTTTCGGCACGAGGACCTGGCCTCTGTGGCGTTGTCGTGCATCAGGACCAGGTAGAGCGCGCCCTTTCCATATTGCAGAGCCTCGCCTCATCGCTTGATGGCGAGGAGCTGCTACTGGAACCCGACGACGCCCGGATGAAGATCACGATCGGCAAGGACACGATCACCTTCACCCTGATCGAGAAATCCAGACGACAGAAACACATCCCGACCGCCCAGGAGCAGGAAGTCTACGATCAGCGCCTGGCGCGGCGGCAGCGGGCAGCGGACCGGAGAAACTGGGATCTCTATAGCTCCCTCCCCCACCAGAGGCCGTGGCCTGAATTTGACACTATCTATCTTGGGCAGCTCTCGCTGACCGTCGATGGCTGGTCGCAGGGGCTGCGCAAGACTTGGGCCGATGGGAAGACACAGCGCATCGACACCATGATCCCAGCGATCGTTGATGGCCTGAAGGCACTGCTCGCCAGCGACAGAGCCAAGCGCGAAAAACGCGAAGAGGATGAACGTCGGTGGGCCGAATTGAGCCGCCGACGCGATCTGGCGAAGAAGCGGAAACAGCGCGAGGAAACGCGCGTAACCTACCTGCGGGAACTGGTCGAGTTGCAGCGAGAAGCAACCGACATTCGCACTTGGCTGTCCACTGTTCCCGATGGAGTCGAGGCGGACCCATCGACTGAATTGGGTCGCATGATCAGTTGGGCGCGAGGACGCCTCGCTTCCCTGACAGAAAGAACGACGATCCGCGCGGCGGCAGCGCAGTTCGAGGGCAAGGCCCTCTTTCCTGAAGTCGACGAGCTGTATGACCCGTTGGGTGATCCGCCGATGCCAAGCTACGGGTGGTGAACGGGGGCGGAGAGCGGCCTTGCGGTGGTGCGGCATGGCGGCCGCGGCAACTTGGCAAAGCGGTCGTTCATCAGGCGCGCAACGAGCACCTCACTTCCGCACCCGTGAAGGCGGGGAAGTGGACTTGCGGCGTTGCAGCATGGCCTTTGAACCAGACCATCGAAGCGGACCTTCAGTCTCGAAGACGAACGGCGAGCGAGTAATGGGCGAAAGTTGGTGATGGCCTGAAGGGTGGCATATCAAGGCGGTGTTCAAGACGCCGTCAGTTCTCAG
>CAKTBJ010000003.1 GCA_934533075.1 uncultured Paracoccus sp. | reverse complement strand
CGGCTTCGGCTTCGGCTTCGGCTTCGGCTTCGGCTTCGGCTTCGGCTTCGGCTTCGGCTTCGGCTTCGGCTTCGGCTTCGAGTGGGCGCCCGGTTTCAGGCGCGGCGTCAACCCCCGCCTCCGGCCCAAGCTCCGCCTCAAGCGCGGCTTCGGGTTGGGGGATGGCGGCAGCTTCGGGCGCATCATCGGCAAGGTCGGCCGGTAGCGCGGTGCCGGGCAAGCCCTCTGCATCGGCGGGCGCTTCCTCGGCCGCGTCCACCGGGTCGGCCGGAACCTGCTCCGGGGCCGGGGCGACCGCAGGCGCATCCCCGTCGGGCGGCGTTGCCGGCACCTCGTCCGCAGGCGTCGGGACCTGTTCGGGCGCCGGAGCCTCGTCCACAAGCACGGGCGGCTCGTCGGGCGCGGCGATCTCCTCCGCAGCCTCGCCGCCCCCGGTGCCGGCTTGCGGCACAACGCCCTCGGCGTGGTCGGCCGGCGAATCCGGCAATTCATCCGCAACAGGCTCATCGACAAGGTCGGGGGCATCCGCACCGGCCGGGGCAACCTCGGAACCATCGGCCGGGGCAGCCGGCACCTCATCCTCCACCGGCTCATCGGCGGCATCCGGGACGGCCGGGTCACTTTCCCGAGAAGGCGCCACCGCAGACGCCGGCACTTCCGGGTCCGCGACCGGCATCGCGGCTTCGGAAGCATGCGCCGCCTCCACCGATTCGCCCGCATCCTGCGCAACCGCCGCGCCCGCCTCCCGCTCCGCGGCGACATCGAAGGCCGAAGGCTTCGGCGCCGTCACGACATCGTGGCGCAGGGGCATGGCTTCCGGCTGCGCCGCGGCCACGGGCGGCGCCGGAGCCGGCGGAAGCGTATCGGAGACCGCCGGCGCGGCCGGCGGCAGGGCCGGTGGCGCCTCCTGGCCGGCCATCTCGGGCAGGCTCGCGGGTGCCTCGACCTCCGGCAGGGGCGCAGGCTCGGCCGG
This sequence comes from uncultured Paracoccus sp., assembly GCA_934533075.1. Taxonomy (GTDB): domain Bacteria; phylum Pseudomonadota; class Alphaproteobacteria; order Rhodobacterales; family Rhodobacteraceae; genus Paracoccus. The sequence continues at coordinate 103,264 of CAKTBJ010000003.1, read as the reverse complement.
TTGCGCAGGGGGGGCAGCCGCCGGGGGGGGCGCCTCGGGAGCCGCCGGCGCGGTTGCCGTTTCGGCCTCCGCCTCGGGACCCGCATCGGCAATCGCGGCAGGCGCCGCAGCCATTTCGGCAACCGGCTCCGCCCCTGAATCCGGCCCCGCTTCCGGTGCCGCCGGCTCGGTCAGCGCGGCCAGCAAGGCCAGGCCGGCCATGCCAGCCGCCACGCCCGTCACCAGCCCGGACCCGAATCCCGCCATGCCCTGCCCCGTCCTTTCCTGCCTGCCCGGCCTTGACCGCCGCGCCCGCATGGGCGCATCTATTGCGTGTTCTATAGCCCGCAGGGGGCGCTGCAACACCCCTCGCGCGATTTCGACCGCAAGAATGCCCCGCTGGAAGGCCCCGACATGATCCTGCTGATCGACAATTACGACAGCTTCACCTGGAATCTGGTGCACCTGATCGGCGCCACCGGGACCGAGATCCGCGTCATCCGCAACGATGCCATCGACGTGGCCGGCGCGATGGCCCTGGCGCCCGAGGCCGTGGTGCTGTCCCCCGGCCCCTGCGACCCCGACAGCGCCGGCATCTGCCTGCCGCTGATCCATGCCGCCGCCGAGGCCGGGCTGCCGCTGCTGGGCGTGTGCCTCGGGCATCAGGCCATCGGGCAGGCCTTCGGCGGCAAGGTCGTGCGCGCCGACCGCATCGTGCACGGCAAGACCGACGCCATCCGCCATGACGGGCGCGGCGTCTTCAAGGGCCTGCCCACGCCGCTGACCGCGACGCGCTATCACTCGCTGGTGGTCGAGCCGGCCAGCCTGCCCGCCGCGCTCAGCGTGACGGCCACCGCCGGGGACGGCTCCATCATGGGGCTGATGCATCGCGACCTGCCTATCGAGGGCGTGCAGTTCCACCCCGAAAGCATCGCCTCCCAGCACGGGCTGGAGATGATCCGCAACTTCCTGTCCCGCATCCCGCCCAGGGCGCGCGCGGCATGAGCGACCTGCGCCCGCTGATCGGCCTCGCCGCCGAGCGCCCGCTGACCGCCGCCGAGGCCGAGATGGCCTTCGGCGCCATGTTCGATGGCGCCGCCACGCCCGCGCAGCTGGGTGGGCTGCTGATGGCCATGCGCACGCGCGGCGAGACCGTCGAGGAAATCGCCGCCGCCGCCCGCGCCATGCGCGCCCGCATGCACCGCGTCAAGGCGCCGGAGGGCGCGATGGACATCGTGGGCACCGGCGGCGACGGCAAGGGCACGCTGAACATCTCGACCGCCGCGGCCTTCGTGATCGCCGGGGCCGGGGTGACGGTGGCCAAGCACGGCAACCGCAACCTGTCGTCGAAATCCGGCTCGGCCGATGCGCTGAGCATGGCCGGCGTCAACGTGATGATCCCGCCCGACCTGGCCGAGCGCGCCATCGCCCGCGCCGGCATCGGCTTCATGATGGCGCCCATGCACCACCCGGCGATGCGCAATGTCGGCCCGGCGCGGGCCGAGCTTGGCACAAGAACCATCTTCAACCTGCTGGGACCGCTGACGAATCCGGCCGGGGTCCGCATCCAGTTGACCGGCGCCTTCAGCACCCGCTGGCTGCGCCCGATGGCCGAGGTTCTGGCCGAGCTGGGTTCGACTGCGGCCTGGCTGGTGCATGGCGCGGACGGCACCGACGAGATTTCCATCGCCGGCCCGACCAGCGTGGTGCAGTTGAAGAACGGCGAGATCACGGAATTCGAGATCGCGCCGGAGGATGCCGGCCTGCGCCGCCATCCGTTTTCGGCCATCATCGGCGGCGAACCGGCCCATAACGCCGCCGCCTTCCGCGCGCTGCTGGCGGGCGAGGCCGGGGCCTATCGCGATGCCGTCCTGCTGAACGCCGCGGCGGCGCTGATGCTGACGGATCACGCAAAGACATTGCCGGAAGGCATTGAACTGGCGCGGAAATCCATCGATTCCGGCGCGGCTGCCGCACGGCTTGCGGCGCTGGCCGAGATCACCGGGCCGCCGCAGCCATGATGCCGGAGCCGCCCGCCGCCTGGGCGCATCTGCCCTTCTTCCGCGAGGTCTGGCCCGGCCTGCGCGACCGTCTGGCCGGCGGCGGCTGGCTGCCCGGCCCGGCGCGGGTCTTTGCCGCGCTGGAGGCCGTGGCGCCGCAGGATGTGCGGGTGATCCTGCTGGGCCAGGACCCCTATCCGACCCCCGGCCATGCCAACGGGCTGGCCTTTTCGGTGACGCCCGAGACGCCGCTGCCGCGATCCCTGAGCAATATCTTCAAGGAGATGCAGGATGATCTCGGCGCCACGCCCGCCAATGGCGACCTGTCGCACTGGGCCGCGCAGGGGGTCATGCTGCTGAACACCGCGCTGTCGGTGCCGGCGGGCGATGCCGGCGGCCATGCGAGGCTGGGCTGGCAGGCACTGCCCCGGCAGGTCGTGGCCGAGGCGCAGCGCCACGGTCCGCTGGCCTTCCTGCTCTGGGGGCGCCCGGCGCAGGCGGCGGTCGGCGACCTGATCCGCCCTCGGGATTTCACCATCGCCACCCCGCATCCCTCGCCGCTTTCCGCGCGCAAGGGGTTTTTCGGCTCGCGCCCGTTCAGCCGCACAAATGCCTGGCTGGCCGCGAACAGGGCGCCGGAAATCGACTGGTTATCATAGAATTATACGAGCAATCGCATGCATATTCTCGACAAGATCAAGGCCTATAAACTGGACGAGATCGCCGCCGCCAAGCTGGAGCGGCCGCTTGCCCGCGTCACCGAGGCCGCCCATGCCGCGCCTGCCTTGCGCCCCTTTGCCGCCCGCCTCGACCGCGTGGCGCAAACCGGCCCGGCGCTGATCGCGGAAATCAAGAAAGCAAGTCCATCCAAGGGGTTGATTCGGAATGATTTCGACCCGCCCGCCCTTGCCCGCGCCTATGAGCGCGGCGGTGCCGCCTGCCTGTCGGTCCTGACCGATGCGCCCAGCTTTCAAGGCCAGCCGGATTTCCTGACGCAGGCGCGTGCCGCCTGCACCCTGCCGGTGCTGCGCAAGGATTTTCTCTATGACCCCTATCAGGTGACCGAGGCCCGCGCCTGGGGCGCCGATTGCATCCTGATCATCATGGCAAGCGTCGACGATACCCTCGCGCAAGAGCTTGAATCCGCTGCCTTGGACTGGGGCATGGACGCGCTGATCGAGATCCATGACGAGGCCGAGCTGGAGCGTGCGCTGCGCCTGCGCTCGGCCCTGATCGGCATCAACAACCGCGACCTGCGCAGTTTCGAGGTCAGCCTGGACACCACCCGCCGGCTGGCACCGCTGGTGCCGGCGGACCGGGTTGTGGTCGCCGAAAGCGGGCTGGGCGGCGCGCAGGACCTGCGCGACATGGCGGCGATCGGCGTCACCCGCTTCCTGATCGGAGAATCGCTGATGCGCCGTGCGGACGTGACGGGTGCCACGCAGGAAATCCTTTCGATAACAACTTGATTCGGGCGATTCTGCATTCTCTCTCTCGAAAATGGGCCGCTTTCGCCCTCCATATGCTTCCCGAAGGGAATTAGGGAAATATTTACCAGAATCAGGCGAATGTGTTGACGGTCTGTTCCGGGAACCCTAGAACGGATTGGGAACACATTGGGGGCGGTTCGATGCTGACGAAGAAACAGGTGCAGTTGCTGGAATTCATCCACAAGCGGCTGGAACGGGATGGCGTGCCGCCATCCTTCGACGAGATGAAGGACGCGCTCGACCTGCGGTCGAAATCCGGCATCCACCGGCTGGTCACGGCGCTGGAGGAACGCGGCTTCATCCGCCGCCTTCCCCACCGCGCCCGCGCGCTGGAGATCGTGCGCCTGCCCGACAGCCTGACCCGCGACCGCGATACCGGCCCGCAGCTTCGGGTGGTCGAGGGGGACCGGCTCGACCCGCCTTCCGGCGCCATGCCGGTGGTGGCGGATGCGGTGGAACTGCCGGTCATGGGCCGCATCGCCGCCGGCGTGCCGATCGAGGCGATTTCCGAGGTGTCGCATCACATCGCCGTCCCCGGCTCGATGATCGCGGCGCGCGAACATCACTATGCGCTTGAGGTGAAAGGCGATTCCATGATCGGCGCCGGCATCAACGACGGCGACGTGGTGGTGATCCGCGAACAGGCCAGCGCCGATAACGGCGACATCGTGGTGGCACTGATCGAGGGGCAGGAGGCGACGCTGAAGCGCCTGCGCCGCAAGGCCGGGCTGATCGCGCTGGAGGCCGCGAACCCCGCCTATGAAACCCGCGTCTTTCCCGAAAGCAAGGTCCGCATCCAGGGGCGTCTGGTCGGGCTGATCCGCAGCTATTGACCGGGGCGGCGGCATGTCCCCCTCGATCGCCGAACCCCGCTATGCGCCGCGGAAATCCATGAAGCCGGCGGGCGCCCGCGCCAGCAGCTCCCGCGCCAGATCGGCCCCCATGCGATGGGCATCGGAGGCCGGTCCCACACGCTCGCCGCTGAGGGTGGCGCTGCCATCGGGGCGCAGCACCTCCCCGCGCAGGCGCAGGCTGCCGGTGGCGGCATCGCCGGTCAGCTCCGCCAGCCCGGCGATGGGCGTCTCGCAAGACCCGTCCAGTCCGGCGAGGAAGGCACGCTCGGCCATGACCCGGACCCGCGAATCCGGGCAGTCGACGGGGGCCAGCAACGCGGCGATGCGGGCATCGTCCTGCCGGCGCTCGACCCCGATGGCGCCCTGGGCGATGGCGGGCAGCATGTCGTCGGGCGAAACCGAGTTGCGGGCCAGATCGTCGAGGCCCAGCCGGCGCAGCCCGGCGATCGCCAGGAAGGTGGCATCCGCCACACCGTCGCGCAGCTTGGCCAGCCGCGTCTGCACGTTGCCGCGGAACTCGACCGGGCGCAGGTCGGGACGGCGGAGCAGAACCTGCGCGCGCCGGCGCAGGCTGGAGGTGCCGATCAACGCCCCGGCCGGCAGGTCGCGCAGGGATTGCCCCGCCAGCGACACGAAGCCGTCGCGGGGATCCTCGCGCGGCAGGATGGTGTCGATGATCAGGCCCGGCGGCTGGATCGTGGGCATGTCCTTCATCGAATGCACGGCGATGTCGATCTCGCCCTCGGCTAGCGCGGCCTCGATCTCGCGCGTGAACAGGCCCTTGCCGCCGATCTCCTTCAGCGGCCGGTCCAGGATGCGGTCGCCGGTGGTCTTGATCACCACCACGGCGAAGGCCGCCTCGGGCAGGCCATGCGCCGCCATCAGGCGCGCGCGCACCTCATGCGCCTGCGCCAGCGCAAGGGCGGAGCCTCGGGTTCCGATGCGAAGCGGGCGGGTCAGGTCGGGACCGGTCATCATGCCCCCCCGCTATCCCGAGCCGGGCGGCTTGACAACCGGGGCCGGGAGGGCAAGGCAGCGGGCAGGACGCCGCCGGAAGGGACCGCCATGACCGAAAAAGCCATCCTCGCCGCCCTGAAGGGCAGCAAACAGCCGGTTCCACCGGCCTGGATGATGCGCCAGGCCGGGCGCTATCTGCCGGAATACCGGGCAACGCGGGCGCGGGCCGGCGACTTTTTGTCGCTGTGCTATACGCCGGACCTGGCGGCCGAGGTGACCTTGCAGCCGATCCGGCGCTATGGCTTCGACGCCGCGATCCTGTTCGCCGACATCCTGCTGATCCCGCAGGCGCTGGGTCTGGACCTGTGGTTCGTCACCGGCGAAGGCCCGCGCCTGACGCCGCTGGCCGAGGCCGGCGGGCTGGCCGCCCTGCGCCCGGCGGCGGATGTGCACGATACCCTGGCCCCGGTCTACGAGACCCTGCGCATCCTGAAACGCGAATTGCCGCAGGAGACCACGCTGATCGGCTTCGCCGGGGCGCCCTGGACGGTGGCGACCTATATGGTCGCCGGGCGCGGCACGCCGGATCAGGGACCGGCGCATGCGATGGCGGCGGCGGACCGGGCCGGGTTCGCGGCGCTGCTGGACCGCATCGCGGATGCGACGATCCATTATCTTTCGGCGCAGATCGAGGCCGGGGCCGAGGTCGTGAAGCTGTTCGACAGTTGGGCCGGCTCGCTGAAGGGGCGGGATTTCGACGATTTCGCCCTTGCCCCCACCCGCAGGATCATCGCCGCGCTGAAGGCGCGCCATCCCGATGTGCCGGTGATCGCCTTCCCGCGTGGCGCCGGGCCGCGCTACCAGGGGTTTGCACGCGCCACCGGCGCCGATGCGGTGGCGCTGGACCAGGGCGTCAATGCGGTCTGGGCGGCGCAGGCGGTGCAGGCGGATGGCTGCGTGCAGGGCAATCTGGACCCCGCGCTGCTGGTCACCGGCGGGCAGGCGCTGATCGACGGCGTGCGCCGGGTGCGCGACGCCTTTGCCGGCGGCCCGCATATCTTCAACCTCGGGCACGGCATCACCCCCGACGCCGACCCGGAGAATGTCGCCCTGATGCTGGAGACCCTGCGCGAGGCACGCTGAGGCCCGGCCCGGCGACAAGCCCGTGCCCCCCGCCAGGCCGGGGTGCCGAATGCGGCCAGCCCCCGCATCGGGACGGATAGCCGGATCCCGTCGGGGACCGCGGCCTCCCGCCGCCCGCGCAGCCGGGCCGCATTCCAGGCACGGAACCCCTGCGGCTCCGCCAGCCGGCGCCCGGAAAAGGCGGGACAGCCATGAGGGTGCAGGCAGCGGCGGGGTCGCCCGCCGAACGCGGCGGCGTCGTCCGAAGCGAGATGGGGCGGCGCATTGCCCCCCGAAGCGCCGTTTCGGTGCCCGCCTTGAGGCGCGCCAGCGGCCCCCCGTCGCCGGCCTCCGCCCCTAGCGCCCCACCAGCCGGGCAAGGACGGCGGCGCGGGTCAGGCGGCCGCCGCCTTCGACCGGCAGCGCCTCGGTGCGGGCCAGCCGGCGCGAGGCGTCGCGCAGCGGCAGGTCGCGCGGCAGCGCCGTGCCCTCGGCGCCGCCCGCCTCGGCCAGATCGCCGACCAGCAGCACCTCCAGCGGGTCGAGATGGGCGACGAAATCGCGCACGTAATCCGTGGCCGGGGCGGCCATGATCTGGCGCGCCGTGCCGGTCTGGACGATGCGCCCGCCCTCCATCAGCGCGATGATGCGGCCCAGGCGGATCGCCTCGTCCAGGTCGTGGCTGACGAACAGGATGGTGCGCCGGCGCCGGGCCTGCAAGTCCAGCAACTCGTCCTGGAGGCGGCGGCGGATCAGCGGATCAAGGGCGCTGAACGGCTCGTCCATCAGCAGGATCGGCGCGTCGGTGGCGAAGGCGCGCGCCAGCCCCACCCGCTGCTGCATGCCCCCCGAAAGCTCCCCCAGCCGGCGGTCGGCCCAGTCGGCCAGCCCCACCGTGGCCAGTTCGGCCTTGATGCGGGCCTCGCGCTCGTGCCGGGGGCGGCGGGCCAGTTCGGGGCCGAGACCCACATTGTCGCGCACCGTCCGCCAGGGCAGCAGGCCGAATTGCTGGAACACCATCGACACCTGCCGCAGCCGCAGCGCGCGCAGGCTGCGCGGGTCGGCCTTGCCGATATCGACCTCGCCCTTGTCGGTGCGCACCAGCACCTGCCCGCGCGAGACCGGCGCCAGACCGTTCACCGTGCGCAGCAGCGTCGATTTCCCGGAGCCGGACAGCCCCATCAGCACCACGGTCTGCCCCGCCGGCACCTCCAGCGAGCAATCATGCGCACCGAGGATCTGCCCGGTCCCGGCCTTCACCGCCTCGCGGTCCAGACCGCGATCGGCGGCGTCCAGCCCCTCCTGCGGCTTGCGGCCGAAGATCACGCTGACATGGCGCAGCGATACCGCGATGGTCATTTGCCCAGGCCTTCGCGGCGCCTGCCTTCGCGGCGCTTGACCTCGGGCAGCATCCGGTCGAGGCACAGCGCCAGCGCCACGATGGCGAAGCCGGCCTCGAAGCCCTGCCCGACCTGCATCGAGGACAGCGCCCGCATGATCGGGATGCCCAGCCCCGCAGCCCCCACCATCGCCGCGATCACCACCATCGACAGCGACAGCATGATGGTCTGGTTCAGCCCGGCGAGGATCTGCGGCCGGGCCGCGGGCAGCTCGACCTTCCACAGCAATTGCCAGGGCGAGGCGCCGAAGGCCCGCCCGGCCTCGATCAGCGCCGGCGGCGTCTGGCTGATGCCCAGCCAGGTCAGCCGGATCGGTGCCGGCAGCACGAAGATCACCGTGGCGAACAGCCCCGCCACCGGGCCGAGGCCGAACAGCATCACCCCCGGCACCAGATAGACGAAGCTGGGCAGGGTCTGCATCAGGTCCAGCACTGGCCGCATCAGCGCATAGAGGCGCGGCACATGCGCGGCCAGAATCCCCAGCGGCACGCCGATGGCCATGCACAGCAGGCAGGCCACCGCCACCAGTGTCAGCGACTGCATGGTCTGCTGCCAATAGCCGAGGTTCAGGATGAACAGATAGCCCAGGCCCACCACCAGCATCGCCCGCAGGCTGCGGCGGAACAGGCCGGTCAGCCCGACCGCAAGGCCGATGATGACGAAGGGATGCGGGGCCTCGAAGCCGCGCTGGACCTGATCGACGGCGCCGGAAACCGCGCTGGCGGCGCCGTCGATGGCCCAGGCGGCATGCGTGGTCAGCCAGTCGAAACCGCCATCGAACCAGCGGGCGACGGGAATCTTGTGCCCGCTGATCCACAGCGCGGGGTCGGTGATGCCGGCCATCGCGCCGGTCAGTTCGCCAGAGCCGCTTGCACCGCCGCGACCGCATCGCCACCCTCGCGGGTGGTCACGCCCTCCAGCCATGCCGCCACCGCATCGGGATTGGCGATCAGCCATGCGCGCGCCGCCGCATCGGGCGCCTGATTCTCGTCCAGGATGGCGCCCATGATCTGGTTCTCCATCTCCAGCGAGAATTGCAGGTTGTTCAGGAAGCGGCCCAGATTGGGGCATTCCTCGACCAGGCCCTTGCGGGTGACGGTGCGCACCTCGGCCCCGCCCAGGTTCGGCCCGAACAGGTCGTCGCCGCCGGTCAGGTAGGTCAGCCGGTAATTGGCGTTCATCGGATGCGGCTCCCAGCCGAGGAACACGATGGGCTTGCCCTGCCGCGTGGCGCGGCCGACCTGCGCCAGCATCCCCTGCTCGCTGCTCTCGACGATCTCGAAGGTGCCGGTGCCGAACTGGTCCTCGGCCACCATGCCCAGCAGGGTGCGGTTGCCGTCATTGCCCGGCTCGATGGCGTAGATCTTGCCCTCCAGCGCGTCCTGATGCGCGGCGAGGTCGGCAAAGTCGCCAATGCCCAGCGCCGCGCCATGCTCGTTCGTGGCCAGGGTATACTTGGCGCCGGTCAGGTTCACCCCGAGGATGTCCACCGTGCCGGCGGTTTCGTAGGGGGTGATCTCGGTGGTCATGGTCGGCAGCCACAGCCCGAGGAACACATCCACCTCGCCGGTGGAGAGGCCCGCGAAGGTGATCGGCAGCGCCAGCACCTGCGCCTCGGTCCGGTAGCCCAGCGCGTCCAGAACGGCGCGGGTCGAGGCGGTGGTGGCGGTGATGTCGGTCCAGCCGGGTTCGGAGAACCGCACCATGCCGCAGGCTTCCGGCTCGGTGGCGGCCGCCTGCGAGGCCAGCAGCGCGGCCCCCAGCATGGTCGGGACAAGACGGACAGGGCGCATCGCTATTCCTTTGCTGTGCCGCGGCCGCGGGACGGCCGGCTTCGTGGTGGCGCAGGAAAGCGCGACGGCCCGCGATTTGCAACCCCGAAGCGGCGGGATCGGGGCATCAACCTGCCGCGATCTCGATCTCGGACACGATGCGGGCCACGGCCTCGGCCATGCGGTCGGGGTCCTCGGCCTCCGCCATGACGCGGATCAGCGGCTCGGTCCCCGACTTGCGGATCAGCACCCTGCCCTGCCCGGCCAGATCGGCCTCGGCCGCGCGGATGGCGGCCTGAACCGCATCCGCGCCCAGCGGATCGGCGGCGCCCTGGGCGAAACGCACGTTGCGCAACATCTGCGGCACCGGCCGGAACTGCGCCACGACCTCGGAGGCCTTGCGCCCGGTCTCGGCCATCGCCGCCATGACCTGCAAGCCGGCCAGCAGCCCGTCGCCGGTGGTGGCGTAATCGGTCATCACGATATGGCCCGACTGCTCGCCGCCCAGATTGTAGCCGCCGGCGCGCATCCGCTCGACCACATAGCGGTCGCCGACGGCCGTGCGCTCCAGCCGCAGGCCGAGGCCGTCCATGAACCGCTCCAGCCCCAGATTGGACATGACCGTGGCCACCAGCGCGCCGCCGCGCAGCCGCCCGCTTTCCGCCCAGCGCCGCGCCAGCAGCGCCATGATCTGGTCGCCATCCGCGACCGCGCCGGTCTCGTCCACCACCATCACCCGGTCGGCATCGCCGTCCAGGCTGATGCCGATATCGGCGCCATGCTCGCGCACCGCCTTCTGGCAGGCCTCGACATGGGTGGAGCCGACGCCCTCGTTGATGTTCAGCCCGTTCGGCTCGACCCCCAGCGGGATGACCTCGGCGCCCAGCTCCCACAGGGCTTGCGGCGCGGCGCGATAGGCGGCGCCGTTGGCGCAGTCCACCACCACCTTCAGGCCGTTCAGCCGAAGGCCGGGCGTCAGCGTGGTCTTGGCATATTCGACATAGCGGCCCGGCCCGTCGCCGATGCGGCGGGCGCGGCCGATATTCTGCGGGACGGCCAGGCGGATGTCGCCGTCCAGCATCGCCTCGATCTCGGTCTCGGCCTCGTCGGACAGCTTGAAGCCGTCCGGGCCGAAGAACTTGATGCCGTTATCGGCGGCCGGGTTGTGGCTGGCCGAGATCATGATGCCCAGATCGGCCCGCATCGAGCGCGTCAGGAACCCCACCGCCGGCGTCGGCACCGGACCCAGAAGCAGCACGTTCATGCCCGTCGAGCACAGGCCGGCGGTCAGCGCGTTCTCGATCATGTAGCCCGACAGGCGGGTATCCTTGCCGATGACGACACGATGGCCGTTGCTGCCGTCGGTGCGGAAATAGCGCCCGGCGGCGGCGCCCAGCCGCAGCGCCAGCTCGGCGGTCATCGGATGGGTGTTGGCGCGGCCGCGAATGCCGTCCGTGCCGAAATATTTCCTGCTCATGCCTGTTCTTTTCCGTTCTCGGGACCATGCGCCGCCTGCCACAGCGCCAGCGCCTGCGCGGCCCCCGCGACATCGTGGATGCGATGCATCTGCACGCCTTGCGTGATCGCGGCAAGGGTCAGCGCCTGCGTTCCCGGCTCGCGCGCGTCGGTGGGCAATCCGCCGCCGATCTCGCCGATGAACCGCTTGCGCGACACGCCCAGCAGGATGCCGCAGCCCAGCCCGTGCAGGATCGACAGGCGCCGCAGCAGCGCGAGGTTGTGCGCCGTGGTCTTGCCGAAGCCGATGCCGGGGTCGAGCATGATTCGCGACCGCTTCACCCCGGCCTCCTCGGCGCGCAGCACCCGCTCGGCCAGCGCGTCGAACACGTCCAGCACCACGTCGTCATAGCGCGGATCGTCCTGCATGGTCTCGGGCCGCCCCCCCGAATGCATGATGACCAGCCCGGCGCCGGTCCCGGCCACCAGCGCCGCCATCTCCGGGTCGAAATCGAGGCCGGACACGTCGTTGACGATCCGCGCCCCCGCCGCCAGCGCCGCCCGTGCCACCCCGGCCTTGCGGGTATCGACCGAAATCACGGCGCCCCCGGCGGCCAGCGCCTGGATGCTGGGCAGGATGCGCTCGATTTCTTCGTCCACGGGAACCTCGCGCGCGCCGGGCCGGGTCGATTCGCCGCCCACGTCGATCACCGCCGCCCCGGATTCCAGCATGGCGCGGGCCTGCGCCAGCGCGCCCTCGCCCTGCCAGCGGCCGCCATCGGTAAAGCTGTCCGGCGTCAGGTTCAGCACCCCCATCAGCGAGGGCCGGCCAAGATCCAGCCCGGCAAAGGGCCGGCGCGGCGCGGTCCATGCCGCGCGCCATTCGACCGGCACGCGGCCCAGCGGCACCACCTCGGCCCCGCCGTCGCGGGTCAGGCGCTCGGCCCCGGCGATGCGGCACCACCCGCCGGCGAGGCGCGGCCCCCGATGGCCCGCCAGCGGGCGATAATATGCGTCCATCCCTGTCCTCCACAGCCTGAGGCGATCATGCCCCAGCCCCGCCCGCCACGCCAGAGGGCCGCGGTTCCGGGCTTTATCCCCCCGCGCCTTTGCGCCATCATGGCGACCGTCAGCCGCAGGGAGAAAGCCGATGAAACTGGTCACGTTCCGCCATGATGTCGAGGCCGGCTCGCGGCTGGGGGCGATCTGGGACGATCTGGTGGTGGATCTGGGCGCGCTTGGCGAGGTCACGGACTTTCCGATGCCCGACCGGATGCTGGACCTGATCGACCTCGGCCCGGCGGCGCTGGAGGCCGCGCAGGACTGGTTCGACAGCTTCGAGGGCGACTTCCCCTTCGGCACCGCCTTCCCGCTGGAGGATGTGACGCTGCTGGCCCCCATTCCCCGCCCGCGCAAGAACATCTTCTGCATCGGCCTGAACTATCGCGACCATATCGCCGAGACCGGGGCCGAGACGCCCACGGAACCCGTGGTGTTCTCCAAGCCGCCGACCACGGTGGTCGGGCCGGGCGATCCCGTCTGTCACGATGCCAGCATCACCGGCAAGCTGGACTGGGAGGTGGAGCTGGCGGTGATCATGGGCCGGCGCACCTGCCGCGTGGCCGAGGCGGATGCGCTGGATTACGTCTTCGGCTATTCGGTGCTGATCGACGTGTCGGCCCGCGACCGGCAGGTGGGGCAGTGGCTGTTCGCCAAGGGGCAGGACAGCTATGCCCCCTTCGGCCCCTGCATCGTCACCGCCAACGAGATCGGCGACCCGCAGCGGCTGGGCCTGTGGCTGACCGTGAACGGAGTCGAGAAGCAACGCTCGACCACCGCCAACATGCTGTTCGACGTGGCGGCGCTGGTGGCACGGCTGTCGGCGGGCATCACGCTGGAGGCCGGGGACATCATCGCCACCGGCACGCCCGAGGGCGTCGGCATGGGCCGCACACCGCCGGAATACCTGTGGCCGGGCGATACGGTGACGGCCTGCATCGAGGGCATCGGCTGCCTGACGCATCCGATCATCGACACCACCCCCACCGGTGCGGCGCGGCGCGGCAGCCGGCCGGCGGGCTGAGGATGCGCTTTGACTTCAAGACCCTGGCCGGGTCCGAGCGGTCCAAGCTGCTGACGGCGACGGTGGTGCCCCGCCCCATCGCCTGGGTGGTGACGCTGGATGCCGAGGGCGGCGTGAACCTGGCGCCGTTCAGCTTCTTCAACGTCATGGGCCACACGCCGCCGACCGTCGTGCTGGGCCTGACCACCGATGGCGCGCGCGGGCCGAAGGACACCCTGCGCAACCTCCTCGCGCGCGGGGAGTTCGTGGTGAACCTGGTGCCGGATGCCCTGGGCGCGGCGATGAACCTGACCTCGATCGACGCGCCGCCGGGCGTGGACGAGGCGGCGCTGGCCGGGCTGGAGCTGGTGCCGGGGGTGGCGGTCGCGGTGCCGCGCGTCACGGCCTCGCCCGTGGCGTTCGAGTGCCGGCTGACGATGGTGCTGACGCCGGGACCGGGCCACAGCATCGTGCTGGGCGAGGTGCTGACGGCCGAGATCGCCGATGCGGCGATCCTCGACGCCGGGCGCTGCCATATCGACACGGCGGCGCTGGACCTGATCGGCCGCATGGGCGGGCGCGGGGTCTATGCCCGCAGCCGCGACACCTTCGTGATGGAGCGCCCGGTCTGGGGCGACAAGCCCTAGCGATACTCGTTCAGCCGCGCCACATAGCGCGCGAGCGTGTCGATTTCCAGGTTGATGCGGTCGCCCACGGCCACATCGCCCCAGGTCGTCACCTGCCGCGTGTGCGGGATCAGGTTGACGCCGAATTCGTCGCCCTCGACCTCGTTCACGGTCAGCGAGGTGCCGTTCAGCGTCACAGACCCCTTTTGCGCGATGAACCGGGCCAGCCCGCCGGGCGCGCGAAAGCGCACGCGCAGCGAATCGCCCTCGTCGCGCAGGCCCACCACCTCGGCCACGCCATCGACATGGCCCAGCACGATATGCCCGCCCAACTCGTCCCCCAGCCGCAGCGCGCGCTCCAGGTTCAGGCGCTTGCCCTCGGTCCAGCCCCCGGCGGGGATGTTGGTCCGCGCGATAGTCTCGGCGGAGACCTCGACATCGAACCAGCTTCCGCCGTCGCTGCCCTTGGCGATCACCGTCAGGCACACCCCGTCGCAGGCGATGGAGGCGCCGATCTCGACCCCCGCCATGTCGTAATGGCAGCCGATCCGCGCCCGCAGGTCGCCCTGCATCCGCGTGGCCCGCACCTGGCCGATGTCGGTGATGATGCCGGTGAACATGGCGCCCCTCTCCTGCTGGTGTTGCCGGTTTCACCTATGCAAGGCGCGGCCCGCGCGCAAGCCTTGCCCCGCGTCGCGGCGTCACGGGCGTTTTGCCGATGACAGGGGCGCGAAATCCGCTAGGATCAACGGATAGAAGCCCCGAGACCCGCGCCCGCATGACCGCCCCCGCCCGCGTATTCCTGATGCTGCAAGGCCCGCACGGGCCTTTCTTCGACCGTCTCGCCCGCCAGCTGCGCGCGGCGGGGGCGGCGGTCTGGCGGGTGGGCTTCAACGCGGGCGACGAATTCTTCTGGTCCGACAAGGCGCATTTCATCCGCCACACCGCGCCCACCGAGGACTGGCCGGCGCATCTGGACGCACTCATCGCCCGGCTGGGCGTCACCGACATGGTGCTTTACGGCGACGTGCGCCCGGTCCATGCGGCGGCGCGGCGGGCGGCGGCGGCCCGCGGCCTGACCCTTCACGTCTTCGAGGAAGGCTATCTGCGCCCCTATTGGGTCACCTATGAGCGTGGCGGCTCGAACGGGCATTCCGAGCTGATGGAGATCACGCAGGCGCGGATGGAGGCCGCCCTGCGCGGCGCGGGCGCCGGCGAGGTCCGCCGCCCGCCGAACCGCTGGGGCGACCTGCGCCAGCATAAATTCTACGGCGCCCTCTATCACGCGATGGTGCTGGGCCGGAACCGCGCCTATCCGGGCTGGCGCAGCCACCGCAACATCACCGTCCGGCAGGAGTTCCGGCTGAACCTGCGCAGCCTGCTGCTCCAGCCGGTCTATGCCGCCCGCCGCCTCGCGGCCGAGGCCCGCATCCGCCGCGCCGGCTTTCCCTATGTGCTGGTGCTGATGCAGCTGGAGCATGATTCCAGCTTTCAGGCGCATTCCCCTTACGCCACCACCGGCGAATTCATCCGCGAGGTGCTGGCCGCCTTTGCGCAGGGCGCGCCCGCGCATCACCATCTGGTCTTCAAGGCGCATCCGCTGGAGGACGGGCGCGCCGGCGCCCCGGCGATCATCCGCGAGGAGGCCGCGCGGCTGGGCCTCGGCCCGCGGGTGCATCACGTCCACGGCGGCAAGCTGTCGGGGCTGCTGGCCTATGCGCGGGCGGCGGTGACGGTGAACTCGACCTCGGCGCATCAAGCCCTGTGGCGGGGGCTGCCGGTGCGGGCGATGGGGCGGGCGGTCTATGCCAGGCCCGGCATCACCTCGGACCAGCCGCTGCCGGAATTCTTCGCCGCCCCGCAGCGCCCGGACCCGAACGCCTACCGGCTGTTCCGCGACTACCTGCTGGAGACCTCGCAACTGCCCGGCGGCTTCTATGCCACGATGGCGCGGGCGCATGTGCTGCGGCTGGTGGTGGACCTGATGCTGGCCGCCGACGGTCCCTATGCGGCGCTGGACCGGGGGCAGGGGCTATACCGCCTGCGCCCCGGCGACGAGCATTAGGTCTGGATGTCCACGCCCAGATGCCGGGCCACCGCGAAGATGTCCTTGTCGCCCCGGCCACACATGTTCATCACGATCAGGTGATCCGGCGGCAGATCCGGCGCGATCTTCGCCACATGCGCCAGCGCATGGCAGGGTTCCAGCGCGGGGATGATGCCCTCGGTCTGGCAACACAGCTGGAAGGCCGCCAGCGCCTCGGCATCGGTCGCATAGACATATTGCGCGCGGCCGATGTCGTTCAGCCAGGCATGTTCCGGGCCGATGCCGGGATAATCCAGCCCGGCGCTGATCGAATGGCCTTCCAGAATCTGCCCGTCTGCATCCTGAAGCAGATAGGTGCGGTTGCCATGCAGCACGCCGGGACGGCCGCCCGACAGGCTGGCGCAATGCTCCACCCGGTCATCGACGCCCTTGCCGCCGGCCTCCACCCCGATGATGCGCACGGACGCATCGTCGAGGAAAGGATGGAACAGCCCCATCGCATTCGAGCCGCCGCCGATCGCGGCGATGATGGTATCGGGCAGCCGGCCCTCGCGCTCCAGCATCTGGACCTTGGTCTCGCGGCCGATGATCGACTGGAAATCGCGCACCATCGAGGGATAGGGATGCGGACCGGCCACGGTGCCGATGCAATAGAAGGTATCCGCGACATTGGTCACCCAGTCGCGCAGCGCGTCGTTCATCGCATCCTTCAGCGTGCCGCGGCCGGAGGTGACGGGAACCACCTCGGCCCCCAGCAGGCGCATGCGGAACACGTTGGGCGCCTGACGCTCGACATCGGTCTTGCCCATATAGACCACGCATTTCAGGCCGAAGCGCGCGCAGACCGTCGCCGTCGCCACGCCATGCTGGCCGGCGCCGGTCTCGGCGAT
Organism: uncultured Paracoccus sp.; assembly: GCA_934533075.1. GTDB lineage: Bacteria > Pseudomonadota > Alphaproteobacteria > Rhodobacterales > Rhodobacteraceae > Paracoccus. Next base: position 86,610 of record CAKTBJ010000003.1, on the reverse strand, counting down.
GATGCGGGTCTTGCCCATGCGCCGCGCCAGCAGTATCTGGCCCAGCACGTTGTTGATCTTGTGGCTGCCGGTATGGTTCAGCTCGTCGCGCTTCATGTAGATCTTCGCGCCGCCCAGACGCTCGGTCAGGCGTTCCGCGAAATACAGCGGCGAGGGGCGGCCCACGTAATGCGTCCACAGGTCGTCCATCTCGGCCTTATAGGCGGGATCCACCTTGGCACGCTCGTATTCGGCCTCAAGGTCGAGGATCAGCGGCATCAGGGTTTCCGACACGAAGCGGCCGCCGTGGATGCCGAAGCGGCCCTGATGATCGGGGCCTTTCCGCAGGCTGTTGGGAAGATCGTCGGCCATGTCTCGCCCTCGCATATCCGCTAGAGCGGTTTCTTATATCCGATATGCGAGGCGGTAAAGCCGAGCCGGTCGTAGAAGCGATGCGCGTCAGTGCGCGTGCGGTTGGTGGTCAGCTGCATCAGCGCGCAACCGGCCTGCCGCGCCCGTGCCTCGGCATCCCGCATCAGGGCGGCGCCCAGGCTGCTGCCGCGCCGGTCGGCGCGGACCCGCACCCCCTCGACCTGCGCGCGGCGCGCGGCCGACAGCGACAGGCCCGTGATGAAGGTGATCTGGTAGCAGGCAACGACCTCGCCCGAATCCTCGGCCACGATCAAATGGTTGGCGCCCTCGGCCTGCATGGCGGCGAAGGCGTCGCGATAGGCTTGCAGGTCCGACAGCTCGCGCCCCTGCCCCAGCAGGTCGTCGCGCAGCAGCGCCACCACGGCGGGAATGTCGGCCTCCCCGGCCTCGCGCCAGATCATGCGGCGGCGGCGCAGAAGGCGCGGATCAGGTCGGGGTCCTTGACCCCCGGCGCGCTTTCGACGCCCGAGGACACATCGACGCCCCGCGCGCCGGTCAGGCGGATGGCCTCGGCCACGTTGCCGGGCGTCAGCCCGCCGGCCAGCAGCCAGGGCTTGAGGATGCGGCGCCCGACCAGCAGCCGCCAGTCGAAGGCCACGCCGTTGCCGCCGGGCAGCACGGCATCGGGCGCGGGCTTGGCGTCGATCAGCAGCATGTCGGCGGCCAGCCCGTAATCCCACAGCGCGCCGAAATCGGCAGGGTCGGCCAGCCCCACCGCCTTCATGATCGGCAGCCCGTGGCGGTTGCGGATCTGCGCCAGCCGGGGCGGCGATTCGCGGCCATGCAGTTGCAGGATGTCCAGCGGCACCCGCTTCAGCACCGCATCCAGCAGCGCGTCGTCGGGATCGACGAACAGCCCGACCCTGGCCATGCCCTCGGGGACGGCGGCCGCCAGCGCCACGGCCTCGTCGATGCCGACGGCGCGGGGGGATTTCGGGAAGAACACCAGGCCCGCATAGCGGGCGCCGGCGCCGGCGGCCACGGCAATATCCGATTCGCGGCGCAGGCCGCAGATTTTCACGGCAGTCATGGGATATCGGCCTTTCAGCCCTTCGCCGGCACAGAGGGACCGGGCTGGCTCAGCCCGCCGCCCTGCACCGAGGGCACCGGACTGGAGCGCACCGACGCATCCAGGATCGCCAGCACCTCGTCGGCGGGGGCGGCATGGTCGTCGCGCAGCCCCTGCACCTCGCGCTGGAGGTTGGCGACCTCGCGCGCGAGGCTGGCGGCCTCGCTGCGCTGGCGGGATTCGCGCAGCCATTCCCAGATCAGCCCGATGGCGATGCCCGCCATCAGCGCCAGCACCACCACCAGGAACAGCGGCAGGGTGACCGAAGGTCCCGGAAGATAGTCGGTGAATTTCAGCGACAGCGTGACGGGCTGGCGGTTGGCCAAGGCCAGCACGACCAGAATCACGGCCAGAATCAGCAGGAAGACGGTGCGGATCGCGCGCATGACAGCCTCGCCGGACAGGGACGGAAGTGCCCCGTTGTCGCGCATTCGGACCGGGCGCGCAAGCCGCACGCCCGGCCCTTGGGTTCATGCCTGCCCGTTCAGCCGGTCGCGCAGCAGCTTGCCGGTCTTGAAGAAGGGCACATGCTTTTCCTCGACCGCGACCGAGTCGCCGGTGCGGGGGTTGCGGCCCTGCCGCGCATCGCGATGCTTGACGGAGAAGGCGCCGAAGCCGCGCAATTCGACGCGATCGCCGCGTTCCATCGCGGCGATCACCTCCTCCAGCACGGTGTTCACCACCCGCTCCACATCGCGCTGGAGCAGGTGCGGATTCTCCTCGGCGATCGTCTGGATCAGTTCCGACCGGATCATGCCTTAGCCTCCCATTCAGGGGGAAATCATTGTGTTTCAAACCAGTCCGCACGGGTGCGGTCGGTCCAATCCTATCCGGTTTTCCCGCTGTTGCAAAAGAGAGATGAAAAAATCCGCCCCCGATTCACGGGGACGGACCAAATATCTGCGCGTCATGCCGCCGAAAGCGGCAGATCGGACCTCAGTTGCGGTTCTTCAGCGCAGCGCCGAGGATATCGCCCAGGCTGGCGCCCGAATCGGAGGAACCGAACTGTTCCACGGCCTCGCGCTCCTCGGCGATCTCGCGCGCCTTGATCGACAGGCCCAGACGGCGGGTCTTGGTGTCGATGTTGGTGATGCGCGCATCCACCTTGTCGCCGACCTGGAACCGCTCCGGCCGCTGGTCCTGACGGTCGCGGGCCAGATCGCTGCGGCGGATGAAGGACTTGACGCCGTTATATTCGACCTCGATGCCGCCATCCTCGACCGCAGTGACCTCGGCGGTCACGATCGAGCCGCGCTTGATGCCGTCGACGGCCTCGGCCATCTGGTCGTTCTCCAGCGCCTTGATCGACAGCGAGATACGCTCCTTCTCGATGTCCACCTCCTGCACGACCGCGCGGACGACATCGCCCTTGCGATAGTTCTGGATGGCATCCTCGCCGCGCTGGTCCCAGGACAGGTCCGACAGGTGGACCATGCCGTCGATATCGCCTTCCAGGCCGACGAACAGACCGAATTCGGTGATGTTCTTGACCTCGCCCTCGATCTCGGTGCCGGCCGGGTGGGTCTCGGCGAAGACCTCCCACGGGTTGCGCTGGGTCTGCTTGAGGCCCAGGGACACGCGGCGCTTGGCCTCGTCGATCTCCAGCACCATCACGTCAACCTCCTGCGAGGTCGAGACGATCTTGCCGGGGTGGATGTTCTTCTTGGTCCAGCTCATTTCCGAAACGTGGACCAGGCCCTCGATGCCGGCTTCCAGCTCCACGAAGGCGCCGTAATCGGTGATGTTGGTCACGCGGCCATGATGGACCGAGCCGATCGGGAACTTGTCGGCCACGGTATCCCACGGGTCGGCCTGAAGCTGCTTCATGCCCAGGCTGATGCGGTGGGTGTCGCGGTTGATCTTGATGACCTGAACCTTGACGGTCTCGCCGATGGCGACGATTTCCGACGGGTGGTTGACGCGGCGCCAGGCCATGTCGGTGACGTGCAGCAGGCCGTCCACACCGCCCAGATCGACGAAGGCGCCGTATTCGGTGATGTTCTTGACCACGCCGTCGACCGCCTGACCCTCATGCAGGTTGGCGATGACCTCGGCGCGCTGTTCGGCACGCGATTCCTCAAGGATGGCGCGGCGCGACACGACGATGTTGCCGCGGCGGCGGTCCATCTTCAGGATCTGGAAGGGCTGTTTCAGGCCCATCAGCGGGCCGGCATCGCGCACCGGGCGCACATCGACCTGGCTGCCGGGCAGGAAGGCCACGGCGCCGCCCAGATCGACGGTGAAGCCGCCCTTGACACGGCCGAAGATGGCGCCATCCACGCGGGCGTCGTCGGCATAGGCGGTTTCCAGGCGGTCCCAGGCCTCTTCGCGACGGGCCTTTTCGCGGCTGATGGAGGCTTCGCCGCGGGCGTTCTCCACGCGGTCCAGATAGACCTCCACCTCGTCGCCGACGGCAACGGCGGCATCCTCGCCCGGCGCGGCGAATTCCTTCAGATCGACGCGGCCTTCCATTTTATAACCAACGTCGATGATGGCCTGGCCGGCCTCGATGGCAATCACCTTGCCCTTGACGACAGAGCCTTCGTTCGGCGTGTCGATCTCGAGGCTCTCGTTGAGCATCGCCTCGAAGTCCTGCATGGTCGCTTTTTCAGCCATGTGTGTGCGCAATCCTTTACAATGGTTTCTGGCCGGGCGGTTGGCTCCGCCGGTCTGGTGTCGCTGCGTTCGGGGCAACGACAAAGGGTCGCGGCAGCAAGGTGCCCGACCCGTCAAAGCTGGCCTGTTCTGGCCGTTGTCGCCCCAAACTGCCCGCGCCTATAGCGCAAAGCCGCGATTATCGCAAGCCGTCCCGGCGGGCCGCGACCACGGCGCCGGCGCGGGCCACGGCCTCCTCGATGCTCAGCGCCGTGGTGTCGAGGAAGATCGCATCCGTGGCCGGGCGCAGCGGCGCGGCCACGCGGGCGGCGTCGCGGGCGTCGCGCTCGCGCAGGTCGGCGAGGATCTTCTCCGGGTCGGCGCCCAGCTCGGCGGCGCGGCGGGCGGCGCGGGTGCGGTCGTCGGCGGTGACGTAAAGCTTTACCTCGGCCTCGGGGCAGATCACCGTGCCGATGTCGCGCCCGTCCAGCACGGCGCCCGGCTCGGCGCGGGCAAAGCGGCGCTGAAACTCCATCAGCGCGGCGCGCACCGCCGGGATGGCAGCCACGCGCGAGGCCGCCGCGCCGGCCTCGGCCGTGCGCAGGTCGGGGCGGGCGAGGTCTTCGGGCGTCAGGTTCCGCGCCGCCGCCACCGGGTCGCCGCCAAGCGCCCCCACGGCGCGGTAAAGCAGCCCGGTATCCAGATGCGCAAAACCGAAGCGCGCCGCCAGGGCGCGGGCGATGGTGCCCTTGCCGGAGGCCGCCGGGCCGTCGATGGCGATGGTGAAGGACATGCGCGCCTCCCTATACGATGGCGGCCTCGGCGAAGGGGCGGTTCTCGGCCACCCGCTCCAGCCCGAGGGGCGACAGGTCCAGCGTCTGCCAGGCGCCGGTCAGGATGATCTCGGCCAGCCCGCGCCCGACGGCGGGGGCCTGTTGCAGCCCGTGGCCGGAAAAGCCGTTGGCGTGGAACAGGTTGCCGATGGCGGGGTTGCGGCCCAGCAAGGCGTTCTGGTCCAGCGTGTTGTAAGCGTAGTGCCCGGCCCACATGCGCACCACCTTGGCCTCGTCGAAATCCTCGCAGCGGTGATAGAGGGCCGGCCAGACCTCGGCCTCGAACAGCTCGTGCTGGGGGTCGAAATCGGTCTCGGCACAGGGGCCGTCATCGGCGGGGACGGTGGCCGACAGCCATTGCCCATGCTCCGGCCGCATCCAGATGCCCGAGGGGTCGATGATCAGCGGCGCATCGGGATGGCGGGCCTTGGGGGCATCGACGACGAAGATGGTGCGCTTGCGCGGCTCGACCGGCAGGTCGATGCCGGCCTCGTGCATCAGCCGCCCGGCGCGCGAGCCGAGGCAGTTCACATAGGCATCCGCCTGCATCAGCCCGCCCTTTTCCAGCAGCAGCCCGGTGATGCGGTCGCCCTCGCGCCGGAAGGCGGTCACGCGGTCGGTGATCCAGACGGCGCCGGCGGCGCGGGCGGCATTCTTCATGCCCGACAGCAGGCCCATATTGTCGAAGAAGCCCTCGTCGCGGGGGCCGAAGCTGCCGGCCACGATGTCGTCAAGCTGCATCCACGGGAACCGCCGGGCGATGGCGGCGCGGTCCCAGATCTCGGTCCCCGCGCCCGCCGACCGCTGCATGGCGGCGAAATCCTCAAGCTGGCGGGCGCCGTCCTCGGTCGCGGTCAGGAACAGATAGCCGTTCTCGCGATAGCCGAGGTCCGGCACGCCGCCCTCCGGCCCGGTCCAGGTGGCGAAGTCGCGGATGAACTCGATCCCGAAGCGGCTGATCTCGACATTCACCTTGTTCGTGAACTGGCTGCGGATGCCCGCCGCCGACAGCGCCGTCGAGGAGGTGGCATAGCTGGGATCGGCCTCGATCACCGTGACCTTGATGCCCGGCTGCATCCGGGTCAGCCAGAAGGCCGTGGCCGCGCCCATCACCGCACCGCCCGCAATCAGAACCTCGGTCATCGCGCCCCCCTTTGCCGTTCCGCGCCATCCATACGCACCCCGCGAAAGGGGCACAAGCACCGCCGCGCGCGGCCTGCGGCGGATGCCGCGCGGGCAAGGGGGCCTCGACGGCCCCCTTGCCCGCCCCCTGCCCCTAGGCCGGCTCGACCAGCCGCCCCAGGCCGCGCCCGCCCAGCAGGTGCAGGTGGAAATGCGGCACCTCCTGCCCGGAATGCGGCCCGGCATTGGCGATGGCCCGGAACCCCTGCCCGCCCGCCAGCGGCGAGACGCCCAGCGCCGCCGACAGCTCGCCCGCGGTGCGCACGAAATCCAGGATCTCGTCGGCGCCGGCCCGCGCGGCGAAATCGTCGAAGGTGACATAGGCGCCCTTCGGGATCACCAGAACATGCACCGGCGCCTGCGGGGCGATGTCGTTGAAGGCCAGCGTATGCGCGGTTTCGCGCACGATGTCGGCGGGAATCTCACCGCGCAGGATGCGGGCGAAGATGTTGCTGTCGTCATAGGTCATGGCCGGCCCTCTCTTTCCACTCAATCATCGAAGATATGCGGCGTCGCGGCAAGGCGCGCGCCCTGCGCCGCGTCCACGCCCAGAAACCGCGCCAGCACCGCGCCGTTGGCGGCCTCGCCGGCCGGGGCCGAGATCACATGCAGCCCCGGCAGGTCGCGCAGCAGCTCGATCTCATGGGCCATCTCGATCCGGGCGGACCGCTCCAGCCGCTCGACGGTGGCGGGCGCGGTCTGCGGCCCGATCAGCCCGATGCGCTGCATGTGGCCGCGCATCCATTCGGTATCGAACGCCACGTCGATCAGCAGCAGCCGCGTCTCGGCCTTGTCGGCCAGCAGGTCGTTGATCAGGCCCAGCGCATAGGGATCGACGCAGATCGCCAGCCGGTCGGCGCCGTGAATGTCCATCAGCAGCCGCACCAGCGCCAGCCGGTGGTGGTCGCGCTTTTCCAGCGTGGTCTCGACCCCGCCCAGATCGGGCAGGCCGGCATCCAGCTCGTTGAACAGGAAGCCCACGGCAGGGATGCCGGTCTGTTCGCGCATGGCGGCGATCAGCCGCTTGGCCGCGCCCCATTTCTTGCACACGATCAGCAGCAGCGTGCGGTCGCGGCCCAGGCTGGCCTCGCTTTCCCAGAAGCGGCGGCCGAAGCGGCGCCCCACGCGCCCCTGCCCGACCAGAAAGCGGAACACCTCGCGCCCGCTGCCGGAGATCGGGAAATGCCGCCCCCGCGCCGACCACAGCCGCCCCAGCCGCAGCTTCAGCGCCTCGGCCTCGGGGCTGATCTTGCGGGCGAACAGATAGTCCTGCCCCAGCAGCATGTCGAAATGGTCGTCGTGGAAGGTCACCGGCATGCCGTAATCGGTGAACAGCAGGAAGGTCAGCGTGCGCGTGCGGATGCTGTCGCGCGGGACCAGGTGGCGCACGATGGTCTGGAAGAAGGTCTCGTCCGGAATCCAGGTGGTGCGGAAGAACCGGATCACGTCGCGGCGCCGGCGGCAGAAGTCCAGCACCTTCTCGACCGTCTCGCGCCGCAGGCACCACCACTGGCTGCCGATCATGATCTGCAAATCCGCCGGCGGCGAGCGCGTCAGCCCCAGGCGGCGCTGGATGTCGTAGCTGGCATAGAACAGCCAGCGGCGGGTGCGCTCGTTGAAGAAATGGCGATAGATCAGCCGCTCCTCGCGAAAGCCGGTCTTGATCCAGCCGCTTTCGTGAAAGTCGAAGCTTTCGATATAGTCGCAATCCTCGGCATCGAGGAAGGCATGGGCATATTCCGCCGACTTGATCGGCATGCAGTCGCCCGACAGCATGTAGAAATGCGAGGCCTGCGGAAAGGCGGCTTCGGCGGCGCGCAGCGTGTCCAGCGTGGCGGCGACCAGCGACCAGGTGCCCCAGCCGCATTTGTGCCGCCGCGGCACCACGATCACCGAGGGGTTGCCGGCCAGCGCCTCGCGGATCGCCTCGTAATCCTCGCGCGCGCCGTTGGCGTCGAAATGGATGGCGATCAGGTCGCCTTCCGCCGTCAGCCGGCGCGCCTGTGCGATCACCCCGGCGGGGTCCTTGTGACACAGCAGGATGAAAACCAGTTTTGCCATGATGCCAGTCTGAAAGCCGCCGCGACCTTATGGCGGTTTGGACGTTGAATCCAAGCCCGCAATTTGCCACCAGTGGCCTGGGCGCGCGCCGCGCCGGACAGGGAAGGGGCGGTCATGGGTTTTCCGGGCACATGGATGACCGAAAGCGAAAGTCTGATCTATCGGGTGGTGCCGAAATGCGCCTGCTCGACCATCGGGCAGATCATGTTCTTTTCCGATCATGGCCGTTATTTCGACGGCGACATCCATGACAGCAAGGCGGGCCTGCACAAATGGGCGCAGCCGGAAAGCCAGCCCGCCATCGAGGCCGCCGTGCGCGGCCGCAAGGCGTTGACCTTCACCTGCGTGCGCAATCCCTATCAGCGCATCCTGTCCTCGTTCTTCGACAAGATCGCCGGCATCCAGCGCAACGGCCGCCGCTATCGCGGCAATCTGGTGCCGCAACTGATCCAGCGTTACGGGATCGAGGTCGGCAGCCCGGAGGACGATTTCGCCTTCGACCAGGTGCGCAGCTTCCGGCGCTTCCTGCTGTTCGCCCGCGACACCATCCGCTGGCGCCGCCCGATGGAGCCGGACATCCACTGGTCGGCCATGTCCGGCCATATCTCGACCTTCATCGTCAATGGCGGGCGCTACGACCGCATCTTCTTCACCGAGGCCTTCAACGACGGCATGCAGGCCGTGCTGGACGCCGCCCCCACCCCGCACAGGCTGGACCTGACCGAGGTGCCGCGCTTCAACGAATCCGAGGGGCACGGGCCAAAGCGCGCCCATCCGGTCAGCGCCTATTTCGACGACCTGTCGCGGCATCTGGTCTGGGAGATCTACAAGCGCGACTTCCAGCTGTTCCGCTATGATTTCGACGACCCCGACAACAAGTTCCCCAAGGGCGAGGTCGATCTGGACGAGGTTCACGCCAAGCTGGGGCGCTGAGGCGGCTTCGGGGGTGTAAAGCGGCCCCGGCATGGCCTATATTGTCTGCAACAACGCACAGGATGACCCGGCATGAGCCAGAACGAACCCTTGGAAGGTGCGCCGCTGATCGCGCCCTCGACACAGGACCACCCCCTTTACGATGCCATCGTCGAGGCGTGCCGGACGGTCTACGACCCTGAAATCCCGGTCAATATCTATGACCTCGGGCTGATCTACACCATCGCGGTGAACGACGACAACGACGTGCGCGTGGTGATGACGCTGACCGCGCCCGGCTGCCCCGTCGCCGGCGAGATGCCCGGCTGGGTCGCCGATGCGATCGAGCCGCTGCCCGGCGTGCGGCAGGTGGACGTGGCGATGACCTTCGATCCGCCCTGGGGCATGGAAATGATGTCCGAGGAGGCCCGGCTGGAACTGGGCTTCATCTGAGGCCCTGCCCTTGCCCGTCCCCCGGCCGCTTCCTAGATTCCGGGGATAAAGGAGACTGCCATGTTCGCCGTGCCCGGTCAGGCCCCCGTCACCATCACCCCCGCCGCCGAGGCCCGCATCAGCGCCCTGATGCAGGCCAAGGGCGCGCATGCCCTGCGCATCGGCCTGAAGAAGGGCGGCTGCGCCGGCATGGAATACGTGATGGAGATGGCCGAGGCCGCCGGCCCGAACGAGGAGGTCGTCCAGCAGGGCGAAGCCCGCGTGATCCTGGCGCCGAACGCGCAGATGTTCCTGTTCGGGCTGGAAATCGACTATGAGGACGGGCTGCTGGACAGCGGCTTCCGCTTTCGCAACCCCAACGTGACCGAGGCCTGCGGCTGCGGCGAATCGGTCAGCTTCGCCATTCCGGGGACGCGGGCGCAGTCGTAAGGCTGGGCCTGAGTCCCGGCCTGAGGCTTGCACCGCAGGGCGGCCCGGCCTAATCCCTCCCTGATTGACAAGGGAGAGTGACATGGCCCCGCAGAAACTGGCCGCCGGCAACTGGAAGATGAACGGGCTGGGCGCCGACCTGGCCCAGATCGCGGCCCTGGCCGCCCGCCCCGCCCCGTCCTGCGACGTGCTGATCTGCCCGCCGGCCACGCTGCTGGCCGCGATGGCCTCGCGCGCGCGGGGCAGCCATGTGGTGCTGGGCGGTCAGGATTGCCATGCGGCACCCTCGGGCGCGCATACCGGCGACATTTCCGCCGAGGCGCTGGCGGATGCCGGTGCAGTCGCGGTGATCGTCGGCCATTCCGAGCGCCGCGCCGATCATGGCGAGTCCGATGCCGTGGTCGCCGCCAAGGCCGGCGCCGCCCATCGCGCCGGGCTGGTCGCCATCATCTGCCTGGGCGAGACCGAGGCCCAGCGCGATGCCGGCGAGACGCTGGCGGTGATCGCCGCGCAACTGGCCGGCTCGCTGCCCGAAGGCGCCACGGCGGACAATACCGTGATCGCCTATGAACCCGTCTGGGCCATCGGCACCGGGCGCACGCCGACCACCGAGCAGATCGCCGAAGTCCATGCCCTGCTGCGCGCCCGGCTGGTCGAGGCGCTGGCGGACGGCGCGGACATGCGGCTGCTCTATGGCGGCTCGGTCAAGCCGGGCAATGCGGCCGAGATCTTCGCGATTCCCAATGTGAACGGCGCCCTCGTCGGCGGCGCCAGCCTGAAGGCCGAGGATTTCGGCCCGATCATCGACGCGCTGGACGCGGCCTGACGACCCGCCTTCCGCAACCCGCACCGGATGGGTGCCCCGCCATCACGCCGCATAGGGCCGACAGGGTGAAGGGCATTCCGTTCCGGCACCGACCTCCCGCCCCCTCCTTTCCGAACGGGCAGGGGGCGTGAGGATCGGCATGCCGGGATGGAGCCTTCCCCTGCGAGCCACCGCTAGAACAGGTCCAGTTGCTGTCCCGCCTTCACGGGGGGCGCGAACCGGCTGCAATCCAGCACGGTGCGGGTCTGGTTCAGGCCCAGCCGCTTGCAGGCCAGCCGGAACCGCTGGTGCAGCAGGTCGGCCTCGATCCCCTCGCCACGCATGCGCGCGCCATATCGGGGATCGTTGTCGCGCCCGCCCCGCATCGCCTGCACCTTGCCCATGACATGCGCCGCCCAGCCGGGCCGGTGCCGCTGCAACCAGTCGCGAAACAGGGGCGCCACCTCCAGCGGCAGGCGCAGGGGGATCATGCTGGCCCATTTCGCGCCGGCGTCATGGGCGGCGGTCAGGATCGCCTCAAGCTCCGGCTCGGTCAGGGCCGGGATCATCGGCGCCGCCATCACCCGCACCGGCACCCCCGCATCGGCCAAGGCCCGGATCATCGCCAGCCGCGTGGCCGGCGCGGGGGCGCGCGGCTCCATCGCCCGCGACAGGTCGGGGTCCAGCGTCGTGACCGAGATGCCCACCGTCGCCAGCCCCCGCGCCGCCATCGGGCCGAGGATGTCCAGGTCCCGCGTCACCAGCCGCCCGCGCGTGACGATCCCCACCGGATGCGACCAGTCCGACAGCACGCCCAGCACCTCGCGCATCACGCGATAGCGGGCCTCGGCGGGCTGGTAGGGATCGGTCGCCGTGCCAAGGGCCAAAGGCGCCACGCGATAGGACTTGCGCGCGAACTCCTTCGCCAGCACCGCGCCGATACCGGGGCGGGCGGTGATCCTCGTCTCGAAATCCAGCCCCGGCGACAGGCCCAGATAGGCGTGATAGGGCCGCGCATAGCAATAGGCGCAACCATGCTCGCAGCCGCGATAGGGGTTCAGGCTGCGGTCGAAGGGCAGGTCGGGCGAGTCGTTCCAGCTGATCGCGCTGCGGGGGCGTTCCAGCGTGACCTCGGTGCGGGCCAGCGCAGTTTCCTCGGCCATGTCCCAGCCGTCGCTCTCGCGCTGGCGCTCCTCGCGCTCATAGCGGCCCTTCGGACGCGAGTCGGTGCCGCGGGCTTTCAGAATCTCGTCGGGATTGCGGGGCGGAAGCATCTCCCCATCGTAAACAAAACAAGAACAAATGCAAGCCGGACTCATTGCAGCCTGTGCGGGCGGAACCGGATTCCGCGCTTGCCGGACAGGCTCAGCGCAGCGCCACCAGCACCGCCCCGCCGGCGATCAGCGCCACGCCCGCCCAGTTCACCGCCGACAGCCTTTCGCCCAGAAAGCTGGCGCCGAAGATCGCCACCAGCACCACCGACAGCTTGTCCAGAGGCGCCACGCGGGCCGCGTCGCCCAGTTGCAGCGCGCGGTAATAGCACAGCCAGCTTGCCCCGGTGGCCAGCCCCGACAGCACCAGAAACAGCCAGGACCGGCGCGGGATGCTGCCCGTCGCCTGCCATTGCCCGGTCACGGTCAGGATCAGCGCCAGCGCGGCCAGAATCACCACCACGCGGATGAAGGTCGCGTAATCGGCACTGACGCCGGCCACGCCGACCTTGCCGAAGATCGCCGTCAGCGCCGCGAACACCGCCGCCAGCAGCGCCCAGAACACCCAGCCTTCCATGTCATCTTCCCCGATTGTCTGGGGGCGTCGTGGGGATGGCGGCACGGCACCGCCTGACGACCTTCGCGGCCCCGCGGGGGCATGCCACCTGTCCCATGAAAAGGGCCGGGGTTGCCCCCGGCCCTGCCCCGTCAGCCCTTGAGGGCCTTGTTCAGGTATTCGTCGACCTTTTCCAGATAGCCCATCGTGGTCAGCCATTTCTGGTCCGGCCCGACCAGCAGCGCCAGGTCCTTGGTCATGTAACCGTCCTCGACCGCCTGCACGGTCACGCGCTCCAGCGTGGCGACGAAATTGGCCAGCGCCTCGTTGCCGTCCAGCTTGGCGCGGTGCTTGAGGCCCCCGGTCCACGCGAAGATCGAGGCGATGGAGTTGGTCGAGGTCTCCTTGCCCTTCTGATGCTCGCGGTAATGGCGGGTCACGGTGCCGTGCGCGGCCTCGGATTCCACGATCTTTCCGTCCGGCGTCATCAGCACCGAGGTCATCAGGCCAAGGCTGCCGAAGCCCTGCGCCACGATGTCGGACTGCACGTCGCCGTCATAGTTCTTGCAGGCCCAGACATAGCCGCCCGACCATTTCAGCGCGCTGGCCACCATGTCGTCGATCAGCCGGTGCTCGTAATGGATGCCGGCCTTCTTGAACTGGTCGGCGAATTCGGCGTCGAACACCTCCTGGAACAGGTCCTTGAAGCGGCCGTCATAGGCTTTCAGGATGGTGTTCTTGGTGGACAGATAGACCGGGTAGCCGCGCTGGAGGCCATAGTTGAAGCTGGCGCGGGCAAAGTCGCGGATCGAATCGTCGAGGTTGTACATCGCCATCGCCACGCCGGAGCCGGGGGCCTGGAAGACCTCGTGCTCGATGGTCTCGCCGTCCTCGCCAACGAACTTGATGGTCAGCTTGCCCTTGCCGGGGAAGCGGAAATCGGTGGCGCGATACTGGTCGCCGAAGGCGTGACGCCCGACGACGATCGGCTGGGTCCAGCCCGGCACCAGCCGCGGCACGTTCTTGCAGATGATCGGCTCGCGGAAGATGACGCCGCCCAGAATGTTGCGGATGGTGCCGTTCGGCGATTTCCACATCTTTTTCAGGCCGAATTCCTCGACGCGGGCCTCGTCGGGGGTGATCGTGGCGCATTTCACGCCGACGCCGTAAGTCTTGATCGCCTCGGCCGCGTCGACGGTGATCCGGTCGTCGGTGGCGTCGCGGCTCTCGATGCCGAGGTCGTAATATTTCAGGTCGATGTCGAGATAGGGCAGGATCAGCTTCTGCTTGATGAAGTCCCAGATGATGCGGGTCATCTCGTCCCCGTCAAGCTCCACGACGGGATTCGCCACCTTGATCTTCGACATGGGCACGGCCTTTCAATCCGGTTTCGGTTGGCGCCTTCTAGCGGAATCCGGCGCGGAAGGAAAGATGTATGCGACGGCATACAGCAAACGGGTCAGACCACGCGGCCCTCCGGTGGCTGGCCGGCGAACAGGGCGGCAAGGCTGGCGGCCACCGCCTGCGCGCTGGCCTCGCGGGTGTCGAAGGTGCCGCTGGCGTGGTGGGGATAGAGGGTGACGTTCTCCAGCCCGGTCAGGCGCGGGTCGGGGTTCGGCTCGCCCTCGAACACGTCCAGGCCGGCGCTGGCGATGGTGCCGGCAGTCAGCGCCTCGATCAGCGCGGCCTCGTCCACGATGCTGCCCCGCGCGATGTTGACCAGCGAGCCTTGCGGTCCCAGCGCCGCCAGCACGCGGGCGTCGATCATGTGGCGCGTGTCGGGACCGCCGGCGATGGCCACGACCAGCACATCCGCCCATTCGGCCAGCGCGATCAGGTCCGGCTCGTAACGCAAGGCCACGTCCGGGCGGGCGCGGCGGCCGTGATAGGCGACCTCCATCCCCAGCGCCTCGGCGCGGCGGGCGATGCCCTGGCCGATGCGGCCGGCGCCGACCAGCCCCAGCCGCGCGCCGCGAAAGCCCGGTTGCAGCGGATACATGCCCTTGCGGCCCCAGTCGCCGCTGCGCACATACAGGTCCGCCCGGCGCAGGTCGCGCCGCGCGGCCAGCATCAGCATCAGTGCGGTATCGGCCACGGCATCGGCCAGCGCCCCCGAAGGCGTGGTCAGCGCCACCCCGCGCGCGGCCAGCGCCGGCAGGTCGAACCCCTCGTAGCCGGCGGAAAGGCTGGCGACCAGTTCCAGCACCGGCAGGCTGTCCAGCGGCACGCCGGCCAGCCCCAGCTTGCCGCTGCCGACCGCCGCACGGCAGGCGCGCGCGCCGGCGATCACCGCCGCACGTTCGGCCTCGCTGCCGGCAAGGTCGAGGCGATGCAGCTCATAGGCGGATTCCAGCAGCGCCAGCAGCCGCGCCGAAAGCGGGCAGAGGATCAGCACCTGATTGCGGTCGGACATCGGCTTGCCTTTCGGGTGGTTGCGCGCGCAGGGTCGCCCCGGCGAGCGGCGAGGTCAAGCGCAAGACGGCCGGGCTTTGCGGTCGCCCGCCCCTTGCGCTAGAAGCATCCGCAGATGCCGCGCCCGGAGTTCCCGATGCCCCCTCGCCTGCCCGATCCGCCTCGCCATGCCGCCCTGCTGGCCGAGGTCGCGCGGCTGGCCGGGGCCGAGGGGCCGGCCCTGCTGGTGGCGCCGGAGCGGTTCGGGGCCGAGGCCACCACCCTGCCCCGCATCGCGCCCGACGCCGCGCCCGAGGGCAGCTTCCCGCTGATCGTGGCGCTGGACCTGTGGTCGGAGGCCGCCGACCCCGCTGCGGCGCTGGCCCGGCTGCGCGCGGCGCTGGCGCCGGGGGGGCGGCTGGTGCTGGTGCAAACCAACTGGCCCCAGCGTCGCGGGGTGGTGCCGCCGGAGGCCGGCGGGCCGCCGCGCAGCCCCGACCTCTACGCCTTCCGCACCGGGATCCTCGCCGCATGGCCCGAGGCCGCGCTGGGGCTGGCCACGCTGGACGGCCAGCTTGCCCTGCACCCGCTGCCGCCGCCGGGCACCGCCCGCCCGGCCCTGTCCAGCCATGACGCCATCGCCTTCGTCGCGGCCGATAGCCTCGCCCCGGTCTCGGCCCCCGTCGCCACGCCGCTGCCGCGCCATGCGGCCGAACTGGCCGAGACCACCCCCGCCATCGCGCGCGGCGCCCGGCGCAGCCTCGCCTTCGTCATCGACGTGCGGGACTGGGCCTATGACAACATCGTCGCCCATATCGCCCCGCATCTGGCCGGGCGCTATGACGTGACCCGTTTCTACGTCAGCGACTACGAGGATCGCGCCGAGCTGATCGCCGCCCTGTTCATCGAGAACCGCTTCGACCATGTGCATTTCATGTGGCGCGAATTGTGGTTCAACGCCCTGCGCGCGCCCAGCATCCTGCAAAAGGCCCGCAACCAGCACCGGCTTTCGGCGGATGCGATGGCGGCACGGCTGGCGGCGCCGGTGGTGACGACGACCATCTACGACCACCTGTTCCTGACCGAGCCGGAGATCGAGGAGCGCCGCGCCGCGCTGGCGCTGACCGACGGCTATTCGACGGCCTCGGACCTGCTGGCGCGGGCCTATGGCGCGCAATTCGCCCGCGCCCCGGATGCCGAGACCCCGGACGGGGTGAACGCGGCCTTCTTCGCGCGGGGCGGGGGTAATCCCGGCCGCGTGCCGGGGCGGCTGCGGGTGGGCTGGGTCGGCAATTCGGGCTGGGGCGACGGCAAGCCGGGGGTGGGCGACGATCCCAAGGGCCTGCACTCGATCCTCAAGCCCGCCATCGAGGCGTTGCAGGCCGAGGGCCGCGACGTGGTGCTGGAACTGGCCGACCGCAACCTGCGCCAGCGCAACCGCGACGAGATGCGCGCCTATTACGCCGGCGAGATCGACGTGCTGGTCTGCGCCTCGGCCTTCGAGGGCACGCCGAACCCGGTGCTGGAGGCCACCGCCAGCGGCCGCGCCTGGGTCTCGACCGATGTGGGCATCGTGCGCGAGGTGGCCGGGCCGGTGCAGGCGGGGCTGATCCTGCCCGAGCGCAGCCCGCAGGCGATGGCCGATGCGCTGCGCCGGCTGCTGGACGATCCCGCCCTGCTGGCGGCGGCCGAGGTCGAGAACCGCGCCCGCGCGCCCGGCCTCGACTGGACCACCCGCGTCGCCGGCTGGACCCGGCTGTTCGCATCCGCCGAGGTCCATCACGCCGCCACCGGCGCCCTGCTGCGGCGCGAGGTGCTGGCGGTGCGGCTGGCGATGCTGGACCAGTTCAGCCAGGCGCCGCCCCGGCCCGGCCCGGCGCCGCGGCCGCGCACGATCCGGGTGCCCGACACCGCCGGGCTGCTGGCCGCCGAGGCCCGCATCAGTTCGCTGGAGGACTGGCTGGACAAGGCGCTGGCCGAGATCGCCGCCCGCGACGACTGGATCGGCCAGATGCAGGCCCGCATCGCCGAGCTGGAGGGCTGGACCGGCACGCTCCAGACCCGCATCGGCGAGCTGGACGGCTGGACCGCCGCCTTGCAGGCCCGCAATGCCGAGCTGGAAGCGGCGCCCGGCCGGCTGGCCCGGCTGCGGCCGCGCCGGGTGCTGCGCGCGCTGCGCCGCCGGCTGGCGCCGGGCAAGGAGGGCTGAGCATGGCGCATCCGCTGAGCCTGCTGCTGATGCCCTGGGGGCGGGTGGGCAGCAACATGGTCAACCTGGCGCTGGTGGACCTGGGCGTGAAGGTCCATAACGAGACCCCGACCCTGATCGCCAGCCGCTACGGGAAAGACGACCCCGCCATCGGCCCGGCGCAAATGGCCTGGCTGGAGGAGGTGCTGGCGCCCGAGGCGCTGACCCGCCCGACGCTGCTGAACCACGCCGCCCTGTCCACCGGCGACGTTGCGGCCATGCGCGACTGGATCGCGGTCCGGGAACCGCGGCTGATCACGCTGGACCGGGGCGACGACGCGGCGGTGGCGCTGTCCTCGGCCCGTGTCGAGGCCTGGATCGCCGAGGGCAAGGCGAAGGGCGAGAAGCGCAACTGGGCCATCGCGCGCGGCGTCACCTTCACCCCCCAAATCCGGCCCGACCTGCTGGTGCGCAATCTGGGCAATGTGCGCGAGGGGCGGCGGATCATGGCGGAACTGGTCGGGGACCGCCCGGCCCTGCGGCTGTTCTACGAGGACCTGGTGGCGGATATGGACGGCGCGATGGCGGCGCTGCTGCGCCATGCCGGCATTCCGTGGCGGCCGCTGCGCGTGCATACCAGCCGCTTCGGCGCCGACAGCCTGGCGCAGATGGTCGCCAATCCCGAGGAAATCGCTGCCGTGCTGCGCGCCGATGGCGGACGTACGGCGCTGCTGCCCGATCCGGCCTAGTCCAGCAGCCCGGCGAATTCGCTGTCGGCGAAGGCGGCGCGGACCTCCTCCCAGTTCGTCACCGACAGCGACAGGTCGTCCTCGGTTGCCTTGCGATAGGGCAGCACGAAATCCGCCGGCAGCGCCACACCGACATGATCGGCGATGCGGCGGATGGTGTCATGCGGGGCGGCGTTCAGCTCCTCATAGCGGATGTCGAGGCAGCCCTGCGGGTGGAAATGCGCCAGATAGTCGCGCATCTGCTGGGCGCTTCGCGCGCAGGTGCGGGCGCGGGCCAGCGCCAGCGCCACCCGCACCTTCATCGGTCCCGGCGGCCTGGCCTTGCGCGACACCGACCAGGCATCCTTGCGGCCGGCATAGGCCCGCATCTCGGCCCGGATCTGCGAGATCGCGGTCTTGATGTGGTTGTCGCGATACATGGCGACGATGCGGAAGCCGCGCTCGGCCAGCACCGCATGCGCCGCATAGGGCGAGACCAGCGAGATATGCGACAGCTTCATCCCCGCCGGCCGCCCGCGCAGGGCCGGCAGGCCGAAGGCGTCCACCTCGGGAAAGGCGCGCAGATAGGCGATCTGGTCGCGGTCGGTCAGGAAATGCCCGTGCGGCACGTCGCGATAGCGGGTCTGCAACTGCGTCGTCGGCTCGCTGGCGATGCCGATGCGGCCATATTCGCCCAGCACGCCGACCACCAGATTCGAGCCGACACGCCCCCAGGGCATCAGGATGGCGAAGGGCTGGGTCATGACGGCTTGCGGCCTCTCAGGCGGTTGACGGTGCGGGCGAGGCGCGGCCGGGCATAAAGCCAGTCGACCGCGCGCTGATGCAGACGGGCGCGCCAGCCGGGGCGCCATGTCGGGATGGGTTCATTGGCCTCTATGGAGGGCGAGGGCAAGGGGGCGAGGCGCCGGCAGGCATCGGCCAGCACCGAACGGCGGAAACGCGCCAGTCGCGGATCGTCGCGCCGCGCCAGCGCGGTGCGCCACAATGCCGGCCAGCCGCGCGTGGTCAGCGCCCAGTCCCATGCCGGGACGCGCGCCAGGTTCTCGGCCCGCAGCCGGGCCAGCAGCGCCCGGTCCGCAGCCAGCCGGCGCAGGGCGTCCGCCATCGCCTCCGGGCTGCGCGCGGGCAGGATCATCGCCGCCTGCTCCGGTCCCAGCGCCGCGCGCACGATGCCGACATCGGTGCTGACGACCGCCGCGCCCGAGGCCATCGCCTCCAGCACCGGGTTGGGCGTGCCCTCGATCAGCGAGGCGCAGACCAGCACGTCGATCTCGTGATAATAGGCGCGCATCTCGTCGCGACTGCGCTTGCGGCTCTGGATGTCGGCGAAATGGTCCTCGACGGCCACGCCCTCGGCCTGCAACGCCTCGATGGCGGGCTTGAGGATGGTATGCAGCCCCTTGGCATCGGCATGGCTGTGATCGCCCCAGCGGGAATTGCCGACCCAGCCCACGACCAGCGGCCCGCCCGCGCCGCGCACCCCCTCCGGCGCGCCGGGACCGCGGGTGAAGAAATCGGTGCGCACCCCGTCGGGAATCATGGCATCCGGCGCCGGCAGGCCGGGGGCCTCGCGATAGATCGCCTCCAGGATGGGCGAGGACACCGAATAGCCATGCGCGAAATGCAGCGCGCCCGCCCGCTCGGCCAGCGCCTCGGGCGACAGGTGCAGGTGGTCGTAAACCGAGGTGGTGATCGCCGGCGCGCACAGGGCATCCAGCACGGCATCGACGCTGCGGCCGGTCTCGGCGGCGGCCTGGTGGATATGCTCGGGATGGATCAGCCCGCGCAGGTCGTCGCGCCAGAAGAAATGCACGATGTCGTGGCCGCCGGGCAGGACATGGCGGGCCAGCAACTCGGCCGGGCGGGCGCCGCAATCGGCCATGTAGCAGATTTCGATGCTGAAATCCGCGCCCAGATTGGCGGCGATGTTTCGGGCGATGTTGTCGAAGGCCCAGCCCGCGACATCGGCGACCAGCAACACCCGCAGGCTCATGCGGCCGCCTCATGCGCCAGCAGCCGCGTCAGCCCCCGGTCCAGCGGCACCTGCGCGCGCAGGCCCAGCCGCGCCTGCATCAGCCGCGTGCAGCCCAGCGAGTGGCGGATGTCCCCGGCCCGCGCCGGCGCATGGGTGACGCGCGGCGCCGCCGTGTCGCCGCGCACGCGGGCGATGGTGGCGATCAGGTCCAGCAGCGTCGTCTCGCGCCCGGTGCAGATGTTGACCACCTCCGCGCCCGGTTCCTTGCCCGCATGGTCCATCGCCGCCAGCAGCCCGGCCACCACGTCCGAGACCTCGATGAAGTCGCGCGACTGGCCGCCGTCGCCGAACACGGTATGCGCCAGCCCCGCCTGCGCATTGGCGATGAATTTCGAGATCACCCCGGCATAGGGCGAAGCCGGGTCCTGCCGCGGCCCGTAGACGTTGAAGAAGCGCAGGCCGACGCTGGGCACGCCGCGCACGACCGCAAAGGCGCGGGCCTGATGCTCGCAGGCCAGCTTGTCGGCGCCATAGGGCGAGATCGGCACCTCGCGCACCTCCTCGCTGCAAAGCTGGCCGGAGCGGTCGCCATAGACCGCCGCCGAGGAGGCATAGACCACCGGGCAGCCGGCACCGGCCGCCGCCTGAAGGACGTGGATGGTGCCGATCAGGTTGTCCCGATGGCCCGGCAGCCAGTTGTCGATGCAGTCCTGCACCGAGACCCGCGCCGCGAGGTGAAAGATGCCGTCGGCGCCCGCGGCCTCGCGCGCCAGCAGCATCGCATCGCCGATCGAGCCGCGCAGCAGCCGCGCGCCGGGTGCCACGTTCTCGGCCCTGCCGGTGGACAGGTCGTCGATCACCGTCACCGCATGGCCGGCGGCGACCAGCGCCTCGACCAGGTGACTGCCGATGAATCCGGCGCCGCCGGTGACGATGAACCGCATGATGCCTGCCCTCCAGGTCTTTCGACAATGCCGTTACATCCGGCTTTTACTGGAACACCACCTTGCGATGCCCCATAGCCCCTTGCGCCGGTCCTGTGCAACAACGCGGGGGACGAATATGAAGTTTCCGGGGGCCAGATGAAGATCGCCTTCATCCACGACGTGGACGACTGGTCGTTCCACAATATCGGCCGCGCCATCGCGGCGGCCTCGGATGCCGCCGGCGCCGGGCACGAATTCCGGCTAGTCGCGCGCCGGGACTGGGCGGGCCGGCCCAAGGCCCTGGTCGCGCTGCTGGAATGGGCCGATCTGCACGTGTTCCTGTGGCGTTTCGATCTGGTCGCCGCCGTCGAGATGCTGGGCGCCGCGCCCCGCCGCCGCGCCCGCATGGCCCGCCTTCTGGCCGGGAAGATCACGCTGAGCGTGGTCTACGATCACCTCTATGACAGTCCCGAGGCGCTGGCCGAGATGGGCGATCCCTTCGCGCTGTCGGACCTGAACGCGGTCTGCTCGGGCACGCTGGCGCGGCATTATGGCGCAGCGCCGCATCTGTTCGTGCCCGATGCGGTGCTGATCGACGGGGTGGACCTGGCGCGCTTCACCCCGCCCGAGGCGCCGGCGCCGCCCGGCCCGCTGCGGGTGGGCTGGGTCGGCAACAGCGACTGGGGCACCCAGATCGGCCCGGACATGAAGGGGTTCCACACCGTCTTCCGCCCGGCGCTGGCGGCGCTGGAGGCCGAGGGGCTGGCGGTGGCGCGCGTGGCCGACAAGGTGACGAACCCCCTGCCCGGCGCGCGCATGCCGGATTTCTACCGCGACCTGGACGTGCTGGCCTGCACCTCGCTGATCGAGGGCACGCCCAACCCGGTGCTGGAGGCGATGGCAGCCGGCGCCGCCGTGGTCAGCACCGATGTCGGCGTGGTGCGCGACGTGCTGGGACCGGCCCAGCAATCCTATGTCATCGCGCGCGAGCCGCAGGCGCTGGCGGACGCCCTGCGCCGCCTGGCCGGCGACCGCGCGGAACTGGCACGGCTGAAGGCCGAGAACCGCGCGCGGCGCGACGGGCTGTCCTGGCAGGCGCGCTTTGCCGCCTGGCAGGCGCTGTTCGCGCGGGCCGGGGCGATGCAATCCGACCCGGCGCGGATCGCCGCCAAGGAGGCCCGGCTGCTGGCCGTCATGGGCGCCCCCGGAAGCCGCCTCGCCCGGCTGCGCCGGCGCGTGCTGGCCAATCGCCACGCCTATGGCCTCTACATGCACCTGCTGGAACGCCGCCCCCGGCTGCTGGCCGCGATCCGCAACCGGCTGCGCTAGGCGAATCCTCTGGCCTTCCGCCGCGAAATCCTGTCGAAGGGCTGCCGTGGCTTTTCGGGCGAGGATGGCATGGTTCCGCGGCGCGGTCTTGATCTGCTGGCGATCGTGATGCTGGCGCTGTTCTGGGGGCTGAACTGGCCCGCCGTGCGCACCGCGCTGGACGAGCTGGGACCCTGGACCCTGCGCAGCCTCGGCATGGGCGTGGGGGCGGCGGTGCTGCTGGGGCTGGCGCTGGCGCGGCAGGGGCGCATCTGGCCGAACCGGGGCGACTGGCTGCCGATCCTGATCGCCGGGCTGTTCAGCATCACGCTGTTCAACCTGCTGCTGGCCTTCGCGCAGCTTATGGCGCCGACCTCGCGCGCGGTGATCGTCACCTTCACGCAACCGATCTGGGTGGTGATCTTCGCCCGCCTGATCCTGGGCGAGCGCCTCGACGCCCGCCGCACCGCCGGGCTGGTGCTGGGCAGCCTTGGGCTGCTCTGCCTCGGCTGGCCGCTGATCCGCGCCGGCAGCTTCGGCGCCGGGCTGGTGCTGGCGCTGCTGGCGGGGATCAGCTGGGCCTTCGGCACCGTGCTGACCAAGCGGTTCCCGGTCACCACCCCGCCCATCGTCATGGCGGCCTGGCAACTGGTCGGCGGCGCCGCCGTCGCCTTCGCCGGCATGCTGGTGTTCGAGCCGCAGACGATCACACAGGGCATCGGCTGGGCCGGGCTGCACCGCGACACATGGCTGGCGCTGGCCCATCACATCCTGCTGTCGCAGGCCGTGGCCTATGTCATGTGGTATGCGCTGCTGGCGCGGCTGCCGGCGGGCACCATGAGCCTGTCGATGCTGATGGTCCCGGCCATCGGCGTCACCAGTTCCGTCCTCATCCTGTCCGAGCGGCCGACCGCCACCGACCTCGCCGGGCTGGTGCTGATGACGGCTGCGGCGGCGGTGGTCAACCTGCCGGCGCGGCGGGCGCGGGCATCCGGCCCCGCGTAACGGGCGCGCGGTGGACAGCGCCACAATTTTGGATTAGCGTCCCGCGCGATCCGCGCCCCGGCAGCCCCCGGCGGCGCCGGTCGGGTTTGGGAACAGATCGGGGAACGACATGGCCACGGGCAGGCAGGACTATCGGCGGTATTACGTCTTCTTCATCACCGTCGCACTGGCGGCGCTGTCGCTGCTGCTGGCGGCGGCATTCAGCGCCTGGTGGCTGGTGGCCTCGGCCGTGCTGGTGCCGCTGGCGGCCCTCGGCGTCCATGACGTGATGCAGCACCGCCACGCCATCCTGCGCAACTATCCCATCGCCGGCCATATCCGCTTCCTGCTGGAGACCTACCGCCCCGAACTGCGGCAATACCTGATCGAGAGCGACCAGGACGAGGTGCCGTTCAGCCGCTCGGCCCGCGCGCTGGTCTACCAGCGCGCCAAGGGCGACGAGGACAAGCGCCCCTTCGGCACCATCGAGAACGTCTATGGCGGCGGCTATTCGTGGATGACGCATTCGGTCGTGCCCACCACCATCGCCAGCAGCGACTTTCGCGTGCGGGTCGGCGGCCCGGACTGCACCCGGCCCTATGCGATCAGCCTCTACAACATTTCCGCGATGAGCTTCGGCTCGCTGGGCAGGAACGCGGTGCTGGCGCTGAACTCCGGCGCGCGCAAGGCGGGCTTCGCGCAGGATGCGGGCGAGGGCGGCATCAGCCGCTATCACCGCGAGGGCGGCGGCGACCTGATCTATCAGGTGGCCTCGGGCTATTTCGGCTGCCGCAACGACGACGGCAGCTTCTCGCCCGAGAAATTCGCCGCGCAGGCCGGCGACCCGCAGATCAAGATGATCGAGATCAAGCTGAGCCAGGGCGCCAAGCCCGGCCACGGCGGCATGCTGCCCGCCGCCAAGATCACGCCCGAGATCGCCGAGGCGCGCGGCATCCCGATGGGCATCGACTGCATATCCCCCGCCGGGCACAGCACCTTCTCGACCCCGATCGGGCTGCTGGAATTCATCCGGCAGTTGCGCGAGCTGTCGGGCGGCAAGCCCATCGGCTTCAAGCTGGCCATCGGCCACCGGCGCGAGTTCCTCAGCATCGTCAAGGCGATGCTGTCCACCGGGATCATGCCCGACTTCATCGTCGTGGACGGGGCCGAGGGCGGCACCGGCGCCGCCCCGGTGGAGTTCGTCAACCGCGTCGGCATGCCGATGCTGGAGGGGCTGACCTTCGTGCACAATGCGCTGCGCGGCGCCGGCATCCGCAAGCATATCCGCATCGGCGTGGCCGGCAAGATCGTCTCGGCCTATGATGTGGCCCGCGCGCTGGCGCTGGGGGCGGACTGGTGCAACTCGGCCCGCGGCTTCATGTTCGCCATCGGCTGCATCCAGGCGCAGGCCTGCCACACCAACAAATGCCCCGCCGGCATCACCACGCAGGACCCGCTGCGCCAGCGCGCGCTGGACGTGCCCGACAAGAGCGAGCGCGTCGCCCGCTTTCACCGCAACACCATGCACGCGCTGGCCGAGATCGCCGGCGCCGCCGGCCTGTCGGACCCCAACGACTTCCGCCCCTATCACTTCATGTTCCGGCAGGCCGACAGCAGCTTCCTGGACGGCAACGAGGCTTACCCCTACCTGCCGGAGGGCTTCCTGCTGCTGGATCAGGAAATCCCCGAGCTGGCGGAATGGTATGACCGCTGGGACCGCGCCAGCCCCGACAGCTTCGCCCCGCCGGAAATCCCGCCCGGCCCCTTCGCCTCGCATCGCCGGCGCGGGGCGCTGATGGCCCATCAGCGGAACGGCATCGCCCTGTCTTGAGGTCCGCCCGGCGCCGGTCCATGATCCGCCCGTCATCACGGAGGGTTTCATGGCGGCACCGGAAAACAGGCTGAAGGCGCGCATGGCGGCGGGCGAGCGGCTGCGCGGCATCTGGGTCAGCTCGGGCGCCGAGACGGTGGCCGAGGCGCTTTCGCTGGTCGGCTTCGACTGGCTGCTGATCGACACCGAACACGGCCCGATCGAGGCCGCCGGCGCGTTGGGCCTGCTGCGCGCGGCGGGGCTTGGCGGCACGGAATGCGTGGTGCGCGTGGCGTGGAACGACGAGGTGCTGATCAAGCGCGTCCTCGATCTGGGCGCGCAGACGCTGATGGTGCCCTTCGTGCAGAACGCCGACGAGGCCCGCGCGGCGGTGCGCGCCATGCGCTATCCGCCGGGCGGCGTGCGCGGCAGCGCCGGCATCACCCGCGCCGGGCGCTATGGCCTGGCCAGGGACTACATGACCACGGCGAACGACCAGATGGCGCTGATCGTGCAGGTGGAAAGCGCCGAGGCGCTGGCCTGCATCGACCGGATCGCCACCGTCGAAGGCGTGGACGCGGTGTTCATCGGTCCCGCCGACCTGTCGGCCAGCATGGGCCATCCGGGCGATGCCGACCACCCGGACGTGGTGGCCGGCATCGCCGAGGCGGCGAGGAAGATCCGGGCGGCGGGCAAGCGCGCCTCCATCCTCTCGCTGGATGTGGAGACCACGCGCCGATACGAGGCGATGGGCTACGACATGGTGGCCGGCGGGCTGGACATGCACCTGCTGGTGCAGGCCGCGCGGGACCTGCTGGCCGACATGGCCTGAACCGGCGGCGCGGCGGGCCTAGAACAGCTTGCCGCGCGCCGGGATCGGCCAGACCGTTTCCACCCGGCCGTTCCTGACGCCCACATACCAGTCATGCAGGTTGCATGTCGGATCGCAATGGCCCGGCACCAGTCGCAGCCGGTCGCCCACGCGCAGGACGTTGGCCGGGTCGTCGATGATGCCATGCTCGTCATTGGCGGCGCCATAGCGCACATCCTCGCGGCCGAAGACCACCGGCAGGCCGCTATCGACCGCCAGCGCCTTCAGCCCGGCATCGACCACCGCCCGCCCCGGCCCGACATCGCTGAGAACCGAGGTCAGCACGAACAGCGCATTGCGCCATGTGGCATCCAGGCGGTCGCCGTCCTCACCCTCGACCCGGCCATAATCGGCATCCATGAAGGCGTAGGAGCCGCATTGCAACTCGTTGAACACGCCCGAGGCGCCTTCGAGGTAATAGGACCCCGACCCCGCGCCGGTGACCAGTTCGGGCGCCAGCCCGGCCTCGGTCAGCGCGGCCACGGTGGCCTCGACCTGCGCGGCCACGGCGGCGAAGCGCCGGGCACGCTCCTCGCGGGTGGGAACATGCTGGAGGCCGCCGTGATAGGCCTGCACCCCCCCAAAGCGCAGGCCCGGCGCGGCGTCGATCACCCGCGCCATCGCCACCACCTGCGCGATGTCGGCGACGCCGCAGCGCCCCTGCCCGCAATCCAGCTCCACCAGAACCGACAGTTCGGTGCCGTGGCGCCGCGCGGCCCCGGACAGGGGCGCGATGGCAGCCATGTCGTCGACGCAGACGCCCAGCCGCGCGCCCAGCAGCGGCAGCCGCGCCAGCCGGTCGATCTGGCGCAGGTCGCGGACCTCGTTCGTCACCAGAATGTCGCCGATGCCGGCGCGGGCGAAGGCCTCGGCCTCGGCCACCTTCTGGTAGCAGACGCCGGTGGCGCCGCCGATGGC
Source organism: uncultured Paracoccus sp. (assembly GCA_934533075.1). GTDB lineage: Bacteria > Pseudomonadota > Alphaproteobacteria > Rhodobacterales > Rhodobacteraceae > Paracoccus. The sequence continues at coordinate 59,973 of CAKTBJ010000003.1, read as the reverse complement.
CTCCTGCAACTTCTGCACATCGGGGGACTTGTGCATCTTGCCGTGGCTGCGCAGGCGCAGCCCGCGCGCCGCGACGTAATCGCCCAGCTTGCGCAGATTGGCTTCCAGCGCGTCCAGATCGAGGATCAGGCAGGGGGTGAACACCTCGGCCACCGCCATCCCCGGCAGGGCCGGAATGTCGAAACCGGGTTCGCGGTCGGCAAGGTCCATCTCAATATCCCCGGCCCGGCGTGACGGCGCCCAGCAGCGGCTCGCCCCGGTCGAAGCGGCGCAGGTTGTCGGCCAGCGGGCCGGCCAGCGCCTCGACCTGGGTGATGCAGGCGATATGCGGGGTCAGGATGATGCGCGGATCGGTCCAGAACGGATGACCCTGCGGCAAAGGCTCGGGGTCGGTCACGTCCAGCACCGCCGCCGCGATCCGCCCCGAATCCAGCGCCGCCAGCAGGTCCTCCTGCACCAGTTGCCGGCCGCGCCCGACCTGCACCAGATGCGCCCCTTTCGGCAGGCGCGCGAACAGGTCGGCGTTCAGGATGCCCGTGGTCTCCGGCGTCAGCGGCAGCAGGACGACGAGGAAATCCAGACCGGCAAGAAAACCGTCCAGCCCCTCCGGCCCGTGGAAGGTGTCCACGCCCTCGATCTCGCGCTTGCTGCGCGCCCAGCCGGACAACTGGAAGCCGAAGGGGCGCAGCGCCTCCAGCACGGCGCGGCCCAGCTCGCCCAGTCCCATCACGCCGACGCGGCGGAAAGGGGCGGGCGGCGGAATATCCACCATCTTCCAGACCTGACGCGCCCGCTGGTCGATATAGGCCGGCAGGTGACGATGCAAAGCCAGCACCGACATGGTGACATATTCCTGCATCATCGCCGTCAGGCCGGGCGAGATCAGCCGCGCCAGCCCCACCCCCTCCGGCAGGCGCGCGCCGAGGAACTGGTCCACCCCCGCCCCCACGGAGAACACCGTGGAAAGGCCGGGAAAGCGGTCCAGGTCGTCCGGCACCAGCCAGGTCAGGATATGGCGGACCTCGGCCGGGTCGGTCTCCTCGGAGCGCAGCACCACCTTCTGCTCAGGGGCCAGATCGGCCAGCAGCTTGCGCAGGCGCGTGCCGCGCGCCTCGTCGATATTGATCAGCAGGGTCATCGGTCGCGTCGGTCCTCAGTTCCGTTCGCTGCGCACGTCCAGCGCGTCGCGCAGCCCGTCGCCGATGAAGTTGAAGCTGGTCACGGCGATGGTGATGGTGATGCCGGGGATGATCGCCAGCCAGGGCGCCTTGTCCAGATATTGCTGGGCACCGTTGAGCATGTTGCCCCAGCTGGGCAGCGGCGGCTGGATGCCGTAGCCGAGGAAGCTGACATAGGCCTCCAGCAGGATCGCCCGCGCCACGGTCAGGGTAGCGGCGACGATGATCGGCCCCAGCACGTTCGGCAGCACCTCGCGGAACATGATATGCGCGGTCGAAAGGCCCAGCATGCGGCCGGCCAGCACGAATTCCCGCTCGCGCAGCGAACGCACCTCGGCATCAACGATGCGGGCGACCTCCATCCAGCTGGTCACGGCGATGATGACGGTGATCATCACCGGACTGGGCTTCAGCAGCGCGGCCAGCGCCAGCATCAGGAAGATGGACGGAAACGCCAGGAACGCATCCACGATCCGCATCAGCACCGAGGCCACCACGCCGCCGCGATAGCCGGCGACGACGCCGACCAGCGTGCCGATCAGCGTGGACAGGATCATCGCATAGAAGCCGACCTGCAACGAAATCTGCCCCGCCTCCAGCAACCGCGCGGCGATGTCACGGCCCAGCGGATCGGTGCCCAGGTAGTGCTGCCCGGTCATAGGCGGCGCGAACCGCGCCCGCAGGTCCACATAGAGCGAGTCATAGGGCAGGAAGTAAGGCCCGACGAAGCAGACCAGCGTCAGCGATACGATCATCACCACGCCCAGCAGCGCCAGCCGGTGCCGCATGAAACGCTGGACGGCGCGGCTCTGCCACCAGTGGCTGCGGGCCTCAGTGGGGTCGATGGCGGTCATGGCAGGCTCCTTCGGTCTCGGGCGGCGGCGGCGGGATCAGGCGAGGCGGATGCGCGGATCGACCAGCGCCACCACGATGTCGGCAATCAGGTTGCCCAGCAGCGTCAGCACCGCCGACAGCATCAGCAGCCCCATCACCACCGGATAGTCGCTGTAGCTGAGGCTGTCGAGGAACAGCCGCCCCATGCCGGGCCAGGTGAACACGGTCTCGGTCACCAGCGCGCCCGACAGCAGGCTGGGCAGTTGCATCCCCGCCAGCGTGATCATCGGCAGCAGGGCGTTGCCGACGACGTGCTTCATCAGCACCCGGCGCTCGGTCAGGCCCTTGGCGCGGGCGGTGTTGACGAAATCCTGGTTGATCACGTCCAGCGTGGCGCTGCGCATGTAGCGGCTCCAGATCGCGATGTTCACCAGCGCCAGCACGAAGCTGGGCATGATCAGGTGGATGGCGTAGTCGTAGAACGAGCCGTCCCCGATCGTATACATGTTCCCCGCCGGCAGCCATTCCAGCCGCAGCGCGAAGACATAGATGCCGACGAGGCCAAACCAGAAGGTCGGGATCGACAGCGCCACCATCGCGAAGACCGTGGCGGAATAGTCGAAGGCGGAATAGCGGTGCGTGGCGCCGCGGATGCCGATCCAGGTGCCGATGCCGATCGAGATCACCGTCGAGGTGCCCATCAGCAGGAAGGTTGCCCAGAGGTGACGGCCGATCACCGTGGTCACGGCCTGCCCGTCGCGATAGCTGGTGCCCCAGTCGCCTTGCAGCATCCGCCACAGCCAGTCGAAATACTGCACCATCAGCGGCCGGTCGAGGCCCATCTGCCGGGCCAGCCGGGCCATGTCCTCCTGCGTCATGCCGGGGGTCAGCGCGTATTGCGCCAGCGGCCCGCCGGGGATCAGGTTCAGCACCAGAAAGCCGATGACCGACACGATCAGCAGCAGGATGAGGCTTTGCCCCAATCGGTTGAGCAGGAAACTGGCCATGTTGCCCCCGGTCGTCGGCTGACCCCGCACGGGGCCGGTTTCTTCGAGTCCGCCGGGCAGGATCACCCCGCCCGGCAACGGGTTTCAGGTCACTCGGCCCAATACCATTGGGTGGTGTTCCAGCTTTCGCTGCGGGTGTTCAGGTTCGGTTGCGGCCCGCGGATGCCGGCCTTGCGGCCATTGACGCGGTTTTCGTTGAACAGCGGCAGGAAGGGCCGGTCCGCATGCACGATCTCCTGAATGCGGAAATAGATCTCGCGGCGCTGTTCGGGGTCGAAGACGCGGGTGCCCTCCTCCAGCAGCGCATCCACCTCCGGGTTGGCATATTGCCCGAAATTCGAGCCTTTGCCGCCCTTGGCCGGCGTGGCCGAGGAATGCAGTCGGTTGGTGGTGTCGGGATCGGCGCCGACGCGGAAGGCGATGCCCACCAGCACGGAATCGAATTGCGACATCACCCAGAACTCGCCCCAGATCACCGCCGCCGGCATGTTCTCGATGGTCATCTCGATGCCGGCTTCGCGCAGGGTCTGCTGCATGAACTGCTGCGCCTGCTCGCGCAGGTGGTTGCCCGAGGTGGTCGAGTTGACGAAGGACAGCCGCACCCCGTCCTTGGCGCGGATGCCGTCCGCGCCCGGCACCCAGCCGGCTTCGTCGAGGATCGCCTTGGCGGCCTCGATGTCGAAGGGCTGCTCGGGCAGGTCGGGATGGGTGTAGAAGGTGCCGTTGGGCAGGAAGGTCTCGGTCGGCGTCGGCAGCCCGTAATAAAGCTGGTCGATGATCGCCTGCTTGTCGATGGCGGCGCAGATGGCCTGCCGCACCGCCAGCTCCCTGAACTGGGGACGCTCGACGTTGAACAGCACCATCTCGACGCTGGGGGACGGGGCCAGCGTGATCTCGCGGCCGGGGATGGTCTTGGCGTCCTCGTAATTGTCCGGCGTGATATACTGGATGCCCACCAGGTCGATGTCGCCGCTCTTGAACTGGCTGTAGAGCACGGTCAGGTCGGGGATGTATTTGAACACCAGCGACTCGATATAGGGACCTTCCCAGAAGTAATCGGTATTCGCCGCCAGCTCGATATGGTCGCCGGGCACGCGCCGGACCAGCTTGAACGGGCCGGTGCCGATGGGCGTCTGGTTGAAGGGCGCCTCGTTCGGGTCGGCCACGCCGTCGAAGGCGTGCTTCGGGACGATCATCGTCTCGGTCAGGAAGGACAGATAGGGCGAGAAGGGTTCCTCCATCCGCCAGGTGATTTCCGTGGGCGAGACCACGGTGATGTCGCGCACCAGGCTGTGGCCGCCGGTCCGCCAGGCGCGGAAATCCGGGTTCACGATCAGCTCGATGGTGAATTTCACGTCCTCGGCGGTGAAGGGGGTGCCGTCATGCCATGTCACGTCATCGCGCAGCTTGACGCGCCATTCCAGCCCGTCCTCGGAAATGCCGCCGTTCTCCTGCGTGGGCACCTCGACCGCGAGGCGCGGCAGGATGTTGCCCTCGGCATCGGTATAGAACAGCGGATCGAAGATCGAGAAATGCAGCCCGTCATCGACCTCGATCTTCAGCATCAGCGGGTTGAAGACCGTCGGCTCCTGCGACAGGCCGACGATGATGCGGCCCTTGGGCGCATCGGGCGGGGTCTGCGCCGCGGCGCCGCGCCCCAGCAGGGCGGGCGCGAACATGCCGGCGGCGCCGGTCAGCGCCATCAGCCGCAGCGCGCTGCGGCGGTTCATCTCGGCAATGTTGCTCTCGTCCTTGGTCATGTCGGAATTCCTTACTCGTTTCGGCACAGGACCCGCCCCCCGCCGGCACAGGGCCGCGGAGGCGGGACGGGTCAGATCACTCGGCCCAATACCATTGCGCATCGTTCCACGCCTCGGCGCGGTTGTTCGGGTTCGGCACCACGCCCTGGATGCCGGATTTCCAGCCGCGCACTTCGGCGCCCGAGAACATCGGCAGGAAGGGCAGCTCCTCGCGCACGATCTCCTGCACGCGCAGATAGATGGCCTTGCGCTGTTCGGGATCGAAGACCTGGGTGCCCTCCTCCAGCAGCCTGTCCACCTCCTCGTTCTTGAACTGGGCCTGGTTGGCGCCGGTGCCGCCCTGCGCCGGGATGGCCGAGGAATGGATGCGGTCGGTCACGTCCGGGTCCGGCCCGATGGTGAAGACCAGCCCGACGATCACGCTGTCGAACTGCGACTGCTCCCAGAACTCGCCCCAGATCACCGCCGCCGGCAGGTTCTCGATGGTCATCTCGATCCCGGCCTCGGCCAGCGTCTGCTGGATGAACTGCTGCGCCTGCTCGCGCAGGTGGTTGCCGGCGGTGGTCGAGTTCTTGAAGGACAGCCGCACCCCGTCCTTTTCCCGGATGCCATCGGCACCGGGCACCCAGCCGGCTTCGTCCAGCAGCGCCTTGGCGGCCTCGATGTCGAATTGCTGCTTGGGCAGGTCCGGGTTGTAATAGAACGATCCGGGCGGCATGTAGCTTTCGGTGGGCGTCGGCACGCCGTAATACAGCGCGTCGATGATCGCCTCCTTGTCGATGGCCGCATAGATGGCCTTGCGGACCGCCAGGTCCTTGAACTGCGGGCGTTCGAGGTTGAAATAGATCGTCTCGACGCTGGGCGCGGGCGACAGCACGATCTCGCGGTTCGGGATGGTCTTGGCGTCCTCGTAATTGTCCGGGGTGATGAACTGCCGCCCGATCAGGTCGATGTCGCCGCTCTTGAACTGGGTATAAAGCACGGTCAGGTCGGGGATATACTTGAACACCAGCGACTCGACATAGGGACCGTCGCCGAAATAGTCGGCATTCGCCGCCAGCTCGATATGGTCGCCCGCCTGCCGCCGCACGAACTTGAACGGGCCGGTGCCGATGGGGGCCGAGTTGAAGGGCGCCTCGTTCGGATTGGCCACGCCGTCGAAGGCGTGCTTCGGAACGATGAAGGTCTCGGTCAGGAAGGACAGGTAGGGCGAGAACGGCCGCTCCATCCGCCAGGTGATTTCCGTGGGCGAGACCACGGTGATGTCGCGCACCAGCCGGTGCCCCGCCGTCCGCCAGGCGCGGAAGTCGGGGTTCACGATCAGCTCGATGGAGAATTTCACGTCCTCGGCGGTGAAGGGCGTGCCGTCATGCCACACCACGTCATCGCGCAGCTTGACGCGCCATTCCAGCCCGTCCTCGGAAATGCCGCCATTCTCCTGCGTGGGCACCTCGGTGGCCAGACGGGGCAGGATGTTGCCCTCGGCATCGGTGTAGAACAGCGGGTCGTAGATCGAGAAATGCAGGTTGTCGTCCACCTCGATCTTGACGGTCAGCGGGTTCAGGTTGGTCGGCTCCTGCGAGACGCCGACGATGATGCGGCCCGTGGGCGCATCCGGCGGGGTCTGCGCCGCGGCGCCGCGCCCCAGCAGGGCGGGCGCGAACACGCCGGCGGCGCCGGTCAGCGCCATCAGCCGCAGCGCGTTGCGGCGGCTCATCTCGGCGATCATGTCTTTCTTGCTCATTCGTCGTCTCTCCCTGTGGGCGTTCTTGTCTGTCAGGCCTGCGCGGCGGCGGCTTCCATGTCGGCCTCGCCGCCGGGCACGGCGGCGACCAGCTCGCGCGTATAGTCGGATTGCGGATGCAGGAAAATCTGCGAGGGCGGCCCCATCTCGATCATCCGCCCCTTCTGCATCACCATGATCTCGTCGCAGATCTGGCTGGCGACGCGCAGGTCATGGGTGATGAAGATCATCGCCACGCCGGTCTCGCGCTGGATGCGGTCCAGCAGTTGCAGCACCTGCGCCTGCACCGACACGTCCAGCGCCGAAACCGCCTCGTCCGCGATCAGCAGCTTGGGCTTGAACATCAGGCCGCGGGCGATGCCGATGCGCTGGCGCTGGCCGCCGGAAAACTCGTGCGGATAGCGGCCGTAGGCGCTGGCGCTCAGCCCCACCACCTCCAGCAGCGCACGGGCCTCGGCGCGGGCGGTGCGGGGGTCCATGCCATGCACGATCGGTCCCACCGTCAGACTGTGCCCCACCGTCGAGCGCGGGTTCAACGAGGCGAAGGGGTCCTGGAACACCATCTGTATCTTGGGCCGGAAGGGGCGGAACTCGGCCTCCTTCATCGGGGCGATGTCGGTGCCGTCGAACAGGATGCGGCCCGAATCGTTGTCCAGCAGCTTGATGACCAGCCGCCCCAGCGTGGACTTGCCCGAGCCGGACTCTCCCACCACGCCCAGCGTGCGGCCCGGCGACAGCTCGAAGGAGATCCCCTGCACCGCCGGCACCTCGCGCACGGTGCCCATCAGGGCCGAGCCGCTGCGATAGGTCTTGACCAGGTTCTCCACCTTCAGCACCGGCGTGGGGTCGAGACCCGGCGGCGGCACCCGGTCCTTGCCGGTCAGCCGCGGCACGGCGGCGATCAGGCGCTGGGTATAGGGATGGCTGGGGGTCTTGAGGACGATATTCGCCGGTCCCTGCTCGACCAGGCGGCCCTTTTCCATGACCACCACGCTGTCGGCGATCTCGGCCACGACGCCGAAGTCGTGGGTGATCAGCATCACGCTCATGCCCTTGCGGCGCTGGATGTCGCGGATCAGTTCCAGGATCTGCGCCTGGGTGGTCACGTCCAGCGCGGTCGTGGGTTCGTCCGCGATCAGGATCGTCGGCTCCAGCGCCAGCGCCATCGCGATCATCACCCGCTGGCGCTGGCCGCCCGACAGGCGGAACGGGTATTGGTGGATCATCAGCGCCGGGTCGGGCAGGCCGACTTCGGTCAGCAGTTCCAGCGCACGGGCGCGGCGGCTGGCCTTGGTGCCGACGCCATGCGCCGCCATCACCTCGGCCACCTGGTCGCCCACGGTCATCAGCGGGTTCAGCGCCGACAGCGGGTCCTGGAAGATCATCGACACCACCCGCCCGCGCATGCCGCGCAGGTCCGAGGGCTTGGTGCCCGGCAGCGTCATGTCGCCCACGCGGATCGAGCCGTTGGAAATCCTGATGACCTTGGGCAGCAGCCCCATCACCGCATTGGCCGTCACCGACTTGCCCGAGCCGGATTCGCCGATCACGCACAGGATCTGGCCGGGAACGAGGTCGAAGGAAACGTCCTCGATCGCGTGCTTGCGGTCCATGTTGGCCGGCAGGTCGATGGTGAGGTTGCGCACCGAAAGCGCCGGTTGCACGGTGTCGCTGCGGTCATTTGCCGTCGGGCTGGTCTGCATGGCCGGTCCTCGCCTCCTGATCGCGCTGGCTGCGCCTCCTGTCGGGTTAGTAAGCATATAGTGAAATTCCGGGCAAGCCCGATATGGCCGCCGGGTAATTTTCCTACCCGTGACGCCCGGTCCCGCGACAGCAACATGCGCGAATGCGCCGGACGGGGACCGGATATGCCGCGCAGCGCGGTGTTGGCTCGGGCGAATTTGATATATTGAAACCTTGCCGGCATCGTTTCATTATGCGACCCGACCACGCAGGGCACCGGCACAGGGCGAGGGGCGGGGCGATGGACCAACATGCGCAGGATACCGGCGCCGATGCGGCCGACCATGATTCGGTCGGCGCGACCCTGCGCGCCGCGCGCCAGGCCCGCGGCCTGTCCTTGCAGGAGCTTGCGACGCGATCCGGCGTCTCGGTCGGCATGATCAGCCAGGTCGAGCGTGGCCGCGCCAATCCCTCGATGCGGCTTCTGACGGCGCTGCGCCGGGCGCTGAACATCTCGATGCAGGAGCTGTTCGGCGAGGCCGACGACCTCCGCCCCGCCCCCGGCGGCGAGCCGGATTTCGTGCGCCGCGCCGCCGACCGGCCGGTGATCGACCTCGGCCACCTGCAAAAGGAACTGCTGACCTCCGGCTCGCGGCACAACCTCCAGATCATGCTGCTGCGCTTTGCGCCGGGCGGCCATACGGGCGGGCGCACCCTGTCCTATCCGGCCGAAAAGGGCGGCCTCGTCCTCTCGGGCGAGATCGTGCTGAGCGTCGACGGGCGCGAGGCCGTGCTGGGCGCCGGCGACAGCTTTGCCTTCGACAGCAGCCAGCCCCATTCCATCCGCAACGACGGCGCCGAGGATGCCGAAGTGATCTGGATCATCGGCGCGGTGCGCTTCGACCGCCATCTCTGAGACCTTCAACCGCAAGGAACCCTCTACCATGTCCACAGCCCAGGTCGCCGACAAGACCACGCCTTACTGGTGGGAGGCGGCCCCGCCCCAGCCGATCCCCGATCATCCCCTGCCCCAGACCCTCGACGTGGTGATCGTGGGGGCGGGCTATGCGGGCCTGGGCGCCGGCATCGTGTTCGCCAAGGCCGGCAAGTCGGTGGCCTGCCTCGACAAGATGAATCCCGGCGAGGGCGCCTCGACCCGCAACGGCGGCATCACCAGCGGCAACATCCGGCTGGGCCGGGACGAGCTGATCAGGAAATTCGGCCAGGCCCGCGCCGACGCCATCGAGGCCGAGGGCATCGCCGCGCGGAAATGGACCTATGACCTGATCCAGTCCGAGAATCTGGATTGCGACTTCAAGCTGGTCGGCCGCTATGCCGGCGCCCTTGGCAAGGAGCAATACGAGGCGATGGCCCGCAGCGCCGAGGCCCTGCACAAGCGCACCGGCATCGAGGCCTATGCCGTGCCGCGATCCGAACAGCTGAACTATCTGGGGTCGGAGCATTACCGGGGCGGCAATGTCCGCATGGACATCGGCGGGCTGCATCCGGCGAAATACCACCGCGAGCTGCTGCGCATCGCCAGGGCCGCCGGCGTCGGCGTGCATTCCGGCGTCCATGTCGACGGGGTCGAGCGCGACGGCGCCGGCTTTACCGTGCGCACCGACAAGGGCACCATCAAGGCCGGTCAGGTGCTGGTCTGCACCAACGGCTATACCGATGCCGGCGACAAGTGGCTGCGCCGTCGCATCGTGCCGGTCCGGTCCCGCATCATCGTCACCGAGGAACTGCCGGCCGAGGTGATGGACCGCCTGATGCCGAAAAGGATGATGCTGTCGGAAAGCAAGCAACTGGGCTTTTACTACCGGCCCACGCCGGACGGCAGGCGCATCCTGCTGGGCGGGCGCGACGGCTCCGTCTATAGCGAGCCGGTGGGTCCGGTGCATCACCTGCGCGACGGGCTGATCGAGATCTTCCCGGAACTGAAGGACGTGCGGCTGTCGCATACCTGGTATGGCAACGTGGCGATGAACCGCGACATGCTGCCCCGCATCTTCGAGCGCGACGGCATCAACTATGCCACCGGCTTCTGCGGCTCGGGCGTGGTCTGGGCGCCGTGGATCGGCAGCCGCGCCGCCTACAAGATGCTGGGCGACCGCGAGCGCGGCGTGTCGGCCTTCGACATGCGCCCGCCGGCGGCGGTGCCGTTCTATAACGGCACGCCCTGGTTCATGCCGGCGATGATGCATGTGTTCCGCCTTCAGGACGCCATCCTGATGAAGCGGCAGACGCGATAGGCCCCCGCCCCGGCGCCCGCGCGGCGCCGGGGTCCTTCACCCGCGCGGCAGGGCGGCCAGCAGCCGCTCGACCCCTGCCCCGGTCGTCACCGCGCCCGGCGACAGCCGCAGGATGGCGCCGCGCGCATCCGCATGGATGCCCTGTCCGCGCAGCGCGTCGACCAGCGCCGCCGCCCCATCCAGCCGCGCCATGATGCTGCCGCCGCGCCGTTCCGTGTCGCGCGGGCTGGCCAGTTCGATGCCGCGCTCGTCCAGCCCCTCGATCAGCCGGGCGCCCAGCGCGCGGTTATGGGCCAGCCGCGCCTCGCCCCCGTCCAGCGCCCATTCCAGCGCCGGGACGCTGGCGGCGGCGGCCATCACCGCCGGCGTGCCATTGTCGAAGCGGCGCATGTCCGGGGCATAGGCGAACCCGTCCAGCGCCCAGTTGAAGGGATTGTTCTGGCTGAACCAGCCCCGGAACTCGGGCCTTGCGCGGGCGATCAGGTCGGGCGTGGCGTGCAGCATCCCGGCGCCGGGCGCCCCGCAGACCCATTTCAGGCTGGTGGACAGCACGAAATCCACCCCCGCCCGCCCGGCGTCGAAAGGCAGCAGCCCGATCCCCTGCGTCAGGTCGATGCCGGTCAGGCTGCCCACCTTGCGCCCATGCGCCACCAGCCGCGCCACGTCGCAGCGATGCGAGGCGGTGGAGGTCACCCAGGTCAGCAGCGCGACGCCCACATCCGGCCCCCAGCGGGCCAGCATGTCCTCGTCCTCGACCCAGAAGGCGCCGGGCCGCAGCGGCACGGTTTCCAGCGTGAAGCCGAAGCGGTCCTGCAAGCCCGCCAGCAGGAAATGCAACGAGGGAAAACAGTCCCCCGCCACCAGCACCCGGCGCCCGCGCAGCGCATCATCCGGCAGCGCGCCGATCAGCGAATACAGGCCCGCCGTGACGCTTTCGCAGGTCGTCACCGTCGCCGGCGCCACCCCGATCAGCCGCGCCCACAACGCGATGAACCGCTGCTTGACCCCCAGCGCATAGGGCCATTGCCCGTCATCCGTGGCCGCCCAGCGGGCCGAGAATTCGGCCAGAGCCTGCCCCATCGCCGCACCCTTGCCGGGATATTGGCCGATGGAGTGGTAAAGGAAATAGCCCTCGCCTTCCGTCACCGCTCAGCCTTCCAGCGCCTTGCGCACCATGTTCGAGGCGCCCGACAGCTCGCCCAGCGGCTCGCCGGCCTCGATCTTCGGACGGTTGCGGTCGGCGCGGGCCTGACGGGCGGCGCCCTCGGCCAGAACTTCCCCGGCCTCGTCGGGGGGCAGGACCAGCACGCCGCAATTGTCGAGAATCACCACATCGCCCGGCAGCACCGGCGCATTGCCGCAGGAGACGGGCTTGTTCAGGCTGCCGCCCAGATCGTTCAGCCGCGTGGTGATGCCGGAAATGCCGTCGCAGAACACCGGCAACCCGCATTCGATGATCTCGTCCGGGTCGGTGCACGGCCCGTCCAGAACCACCGCGATGGCCCCGGCGACCTTGGCCGCCAGCGCCACGCCGCCGCCCAGGCAGGCATGGCGGCGGTCGCCCAGCCGGTCGATCACCAGCACGTCGCCGGGCCGGATCGCGGCGATGGCATGGTGCAGCAGCGTGGAATCGGTGCCCGGAATCGCCACCGTGACCGCCGTGCCGACCAGCGTGCCCTTGACCGGAACCAGCGGGCGCAGGCGGCTATCGACATAGCCGCGATGACGGAAATGGCCCAGGGTCGCCACCTCGACCTTGCCGAACCCCTCGACAAGGGCGGGGTCGATGCGCGCGGGATCGGCGCCGATATGGTATTTCTTCATGGGTTGATCCTCTCATGGGCCGGTGCGGCGGCGCCGGGAACGGCAGCCAGAAGTTCGCGCGTATAGGCCTCGCGGGGGTTGGCGAACAGGGTGATCGGCTCGCCCTGCTCGACGATGCGGCCGCGCTGCATGACGGCGATGCGGTCGCAGATTTGCGAGGCCACGCGCAGGTCGTGGGTGATGAACAGCATGCCGAAGCGCAGCCGCTTCTGCATGTCGGCCAGCAGGTCCAGAATCTGCGCCTGCACCGAGACATCCAGCGCCGAGACCGACTCGTCCGCGATCAGCAGTTCCGGCTCGACCGCCAGCGCGCGGGCGATGCAGATGCGTTGCCTTTGTCCGCCCGAAAACTCGTGCGGGAAGCGTCTGGCGGCGGAGCGGTCCAGACCCACCGCCTCCAGCAGATCGGCGGCGCGGGCATGGGCCTCGCGCGCGGGCAGGCCGTGGATGATCGGGCCTTCGGCGATGGCCGCGCCCACCGCCTGACGCGGGTCCAGCGCGGTATAGGGGTCCTGAAAGACGATCTGAATGCGGCGGCGGGCCTCGCGCAGGGCCTTGCCCGACAGCCCGGTGAAGCGGCCGCCGTCGATGGTGACGCTGCCCCCGTCCGGCTCGATCAGCCGGATCACGCATTGCGCCAGCGTCGACTTGCCCGAGCCGGATTCGCCCACCAGCCCCACCGTCTCGCCCCGGCGGATCGACAGGTCCACATGGTCCAGCGCCACCACCTCGCGCGTGGCGCCCAGCAGGTTGCGGGTGCGATAGGTCTTGGTCATGGCCTTCGCCGCCAGAACCTCCTCGCCCAGACCCTCGCGCGCCGCGCGCGGGCGCAGGGTGGGCACCGTGGCCAGCAGGCGCTTGGTGTATTCGGCCTGCGGATCGGTCAGCACCTCGCGCGCCGGGCCGATCTCGACCAGTTTGCCGTGGCGCATCACCGCCACCCGATCCGCGATCTCGGCCACCACGCCGAAGTCGTGGGTGATGAACATGATGCCGGTGCCGTGCTTTTCCCGCAGTTCCAGCATCAGGCGCAAGATCTGCGCCTGCGTGGTCACGTCCAGCGCGGTCGTCGGCTCGTCCGCGATCAGCAGCGCCGGGTCCAGCGCCAGGGCCGAGGCGATCATCACCCGCTGGCACTGGCCCCCCGAAAGCTGGTGCGGATAGGCGCGCAGGATTTCTTCCGGGTTGGGCAGCCGCACCTCGGTGAACAGCTCGACCACCCGCGCGCGGATGGCGGTGGCATCGAGGTCGGTATGCATGCGAAACGTCTCGCCGACCTGCTTGCCGACGCGATAGATCGGGTTCAGCGCCGCGATGGGTTCCTGAAAGATCATCGCCATGCGGTTGCCGGCCAGGTCGCGCCGCTCCGCCGGGGAGAGGGTCAGCAGGTTGCGGCCCTCGAAATAGGCCTCGCCCTGCGCCTTGGGCAGGTTGGGGGGCAAGAGGCCCATCGTCGCCATCGCGGTCAGCGACTTGCCCGAGCCGGTCTCGCCCACCACGCACAGGATTTCGCCGCGCGCGATGGAAAGCGTCAGGTCCTCGACCGCGAAGGGCCGGTCGGCGCCGCGCGGCAGGGCCACCGAGAGGTTGCGGAGGTCCAGAAGCGGTTGCGTCATCGTCACCCCTCCGGGTTGCGCATCGGGTCGCGCGGGTCGGTGCGTTGCAGATGCGCGACCAGCCGCGCGACCTTCTGCGTCAGATGCTCGAAGAACACCCGCCCGGCCTCGGCCGAGGCAAGCGCGGCATCGCCGCCCAGCATGCCGTCGGCGTTGATCTCCTCGGCATTCAGCGGCACATGCAGGGCCGCGCCCTCGAAACTCACGCCGGAGACCGTCGCCGGCAGGCCCAAGGCCTGCGGCTTGCCGGAGGGCCGGATCAGGTCGGGCCGCGCCCGCTCCGGGAACAGATACAGCCCCAGCGAGGTCAGCGGATCGGCGCCATGCCCGCGCGCGCGAGCCGCGTTCTCGCCGTGAACCTCGCGCCATACGCTGTCCGGGATCGCCCGCCACAGGTCCAGCGAGGCCACCGCAACCCCGGTTTCCCGCCGCAGCTTGCGCAGCATCTGGTCGATCAGCGGCGCGTTGGTGGTGTGCCCGTTCAGCACCAGCAGCCGGTCGATGCCGTGGTCCAGAAACGCCCCCAGCATGTCCTCGACCACGGCGGTGAAGGTCGCGGCGCGCAACTGCATGCCGCCGGGAAAGCCGCGAAAGAATTCGGCATAGCCGAAGGGCAGGCAGGGCGCGGCGATGGCGCCTGAAAGCTCGGCCGCCCGCAGCGCGACCGCCTCGGCGATCTGGTAGTCGCCCATCAGGGCATGCGGTCCCTGCTCCTCCTGACTGCCCAGCGGCAGCAGGATGCAGGGATCGCCGGCCAGACGGTCGCGGAACTCCGCGACCGTCATGTCCTTCAGGGCGTGTTTCACCGCCGCCCCTCCCCTCAGCCCGGAACCGTGACGTAATCGCCGAAGAAGCGCATCTCGCCATCCGGGCGCGCCACGAAGCCGTAATCCGAGCGGTGCGCCCAGTTATAGACGCTCTTCCACATGTAATAGCCGGGGGTCACGTCCATCCATGTCTGGCGCAGCTTTTCGAAGGCGGCCTTGCGGGTCTCGAAATCGGTGGCGGCGGCGAATTCCTCGCCGGCGGCCAGATATTCCGGCGTCGGGTCCCAGGTCTTCCAGTGCGCGGTGGAGCGCGGCGAGGTCGGTCCCCAGTCCAGCCACAGCGGTTGATAGGGGTCGCCGGGGATGAAGTCGGTGGACATCGACATGTTCATCAGGTGATAGGGGCGGGTATAGACCAACTCGAAATTGTCGAGGATCTCGGCCACGACATTGATGCCGACCTGACGCCACATCTCGATCATGATCTCGGCGGCGGCCTCATAGTTCGGATAGAAGGACCGCGTGATGTGCCATTGCAGCGGCTGGCCGTCATAATTGGTCTGCGCGACCAGCGCCTTCGCCGCCTCGGGGTCGTAGGGCAGCGGGTTCGGCATGTCGGGATCGTAGAAGCGCCCGTATTCCGGGAAGTTGAACGGCACCGCCGGATGGAAGGTGGTGTCGCCGAACAGGGCCTGAACGATGCTGTCCATGTCGATGGCCTGCACCATCGCCTTGCGCAGGTTCACGTCCACCAGCGGGTTGTCCTCCGGGTCGGGGCGGGTGTTGAAGGCAAAGGACGGATAGTTGCCGGCCAGCGCCCGCGCCACCGTCACGTTGTCATAGCTTTCAAGCTGCGCCTCCTGATCGGTGGGCAGGTTGGTGATGAACTGGAACTCGCCCGAGACCAGCCCGGCCATGCGCGCGGCGAATTCCGGCACGATCTTCCAGACCAGCTTGGCGGCCGGCGGCGGGCCTTCCCAATAATCGTCGAAGGCCTCCATCTCCAGCACCTCGCCGGAGCGGAACAGCGTCACCTTGTAGGGGCCGGTGCCGATGGGCGCCTGCCCGAACGCGTCCACGCCCACTTCCAGATAATGCGCCTTGGGCACGACGAAGCCGATATAGCCGGTCAGCTTGCCGGGGATATAGGGGTCCTCGGAGGCGGTCTCGATCTCGACCGTCAGGTCGTCCACGGCCTCGACGCGCACGAAACCCTCGGTGAAGGTCTTGCCGCGCGGCTCGAACGGGGTCTCGCCCCACAGCCGTTCCGGCCCGAGGGTGAAGGCCACGTCCTCGGCGGTCATGGTCTCGCCGTTGTGGAACTTGACGCCCTCGCGCAGCTTCAGCGTCCAGACATTGCCGTTCTGGGTCCATTCGGTGGCGAGGCCGGGGCGCAGCTCCAGCCCCTCCGGGTCGGCGATGTAGTCGCGCTCGACCAGATGGGAATAGATGTCGGGGAAGAAGCGGCGGGTCGTGGTCGAAATGCCGTTGATGGTGTTGATGTTCGCCCACAGGTTGTCAACCGCGATGGTGATGGTCGGGCGGTCGGCGGCCAGCGCGCGACTCGCCGGGATCATCATGGCCAGCGCGCTGGCGCCGGAATATTTGCCGAATGTGCGTCGGTTGAGCATGTTCTTGTCTCCCTGTTGGCCGCGCGCGGATCGCGCGTCAGCCGGTTCTGGATTTCAACATCGGGTCGAGGCGGTCGCGCAAGGCGTCGCCGAGGATCGACATCGACAATGTGATGACGAAGATCAGGATGCCCGGCCAGACCGAGATCCACCACGCCGTCGAAAGATAGTCCCGCCCGTCGCCCAGGATCTGCCCGAGGCTGGAATTCGGCGGCTGGATGCCGAGGCCGAGGAACGAGAGCGAGGTTTCCAGCAGGATGATCTGCGGGAAGGTCAACGTCACCTGCACGATCAGCGCCGAGGCCACGTTCGGCAGCACATGGCGCAGGTAAAGCCGCCACGGATTGGCGCCCAGCGCCACCACCGCCCGCGCATAGGGCTGGGACTTGGCCGACAGCACCACGCCGCGGGCAAGGCGGGCATAGGTCTCCCAGCCGAACAGGCCCATCAGGATGACGAACAGCACCATCGAGTTGCCGAAGAAGGCCAGCAGCGTCAGCGCGATCAGGATGAAGGGCAGGGATGCCTGGAAATCCACGACCATCATCAGCACTTCCTCGACCCAGCCCCGGAAATGGGCGGCGATGAAGCCGATGAGGGTGCCGAACACGGCGCCGATCAGCGTGCCGGCCAGCGCAACCGACAGCGACATGCGCAGGCCGGCGACCAGCCGCGCCACCATGTCGCGGCCGATGCGGTCGGTGCCCAGCGGGTATTCCTCCGGCCCGCCCAGGAAGGTGGGCGGCTTGATGCGGTTCAGCAGGTCCTGATGCGTGGTGGCGTAGGGGGTGAACACGTTGCCGATGACGGCCACGACCAGCACGGCGGCCAGCACCAGCGCGGCGAAGATCAGGATCAGCGAGGGGCGGCGGCTCATCTTGCACCTCCGCGGATGCGCGGGTCCAGCAGGCCATAGGTCAGATCGACCAGCAGGTTCGCCACGACCATCGTGCAGCCGATGACCAGCACCAGCCCCTGCACCAGCGCCAGGTCGCGCTGCGACACCGCCGTGACCAGCAGCCGGCCGACACCGGGCCAGGCGAAGACCGTCTCGACCACGATGGCGCCGGCGATGAGCTGGCCGAGGTTCAGGCCGATGATGGTGACGATGGGAATGGCGGCATTGGGCAGGGCATGAAACAGGATGCGCCGGATGCGCGGCACGCCCTTGGCGGCGGCGGCGCGCATGAAGGGCTTTTCCAGCACCTCCAGCATGGCCGAGCGCGTGAACCGCGCCAGCGTGCCGGCCGTGAAGGTGCCCAGCGTCACCGCCGGCATGACGAAATGCCAGATCGTGCCGGTCCCCGAACTGGGCAGCACCTGCCAGACCAGCGAGAACAGCAGGATCATCAGGATGCCCATGAAGAAGTTGGGCAGCGCGAAGCCGGCCACCGCCAGCGCCATGATGGTGCGGTCGATCCAGCGTCCCCGCCGCAGCGCGGCAAGGATGCCCGCTGGCACGCCGACCAGGATCGCCATCAGATAGGCGGCGAGGCCCAGCGAGACCGTGGCCGGCACCCTTTCCATGATGATGGTCAGGACGGGGCGATGCTCGCGCAGGGATTCGCCGAAATTCCCCAGCGCCATCTGTCCGATATAGCGCAGGTATTGCACGAAAAGCGGCTGGTCCAGGCCCCATTGGGCGCGGAACTGCTCGATCTCGGCCGGTTGGGCGTCGCCGCCCAGCAGCGCCACCACCGGGTCGCCCGAGGTGCGCAGCACGACGAAGGTGAAGGTCACGACGAACCACAGCGTCAGGACCGTCCGCAACAGCTTGATCAGCCAGAATCGCGTCATGGGCGCCCGTCACTTCCCTTTACGTCAACGGTCAGCGTGAGCGGTAACAGCCGCTCCGTCAAGGCCCGTCATGCTGCAAGGCGGCAAGCCGCCCTGCCCCTTCGCGTCACACCAGGATGTCGATGTCCTTCGGCGCGCGCCCCTCGGCCAGCGCCTGCATGTTGGCGACCATGCGGCTGACATTCGGGGCATAGCTGTCCGACGAGATCGCGCCGACATGCGGGGTCAGGACGATGCCCTCGACGCCGCGCAGCGGGTTGCCCTCGGGCAGCGGCTCGGTCTCGAACACGTCCACCGCCGCACCGCGCAGCCGGCCCGCGCGCACGGCATCCGCCACGTCGGCCTCGACCATCACCCCGCCGCGCGCGGCATTGACCAGAATCGCGTCGGGCTTCATCAGCGCCAGCCTGTCCGCGTCGATCAGGTTGCGGGTCGAGGCGTTCAGCTCGCAATTCAGCGTCACCACGTCCGACTCGCGCAGCAGGTCGTCCAGCGGCGCGAACCGGACACCCAGAGCGGCCTCCTCGGCCTCGGGCAGCGGGCTGCGCTTGTGGTAGAGGATGCGGCAATCGAAGGCCGCCAGCAGCTTCGCCAAGGCCTTGCCGATATAACCCAGACCGATGATGCCCACGGTCTTGCCGTTCAGCCGCATCGAGGTCGCGGCAAGCTCTCCCTTCAGCCATTTGCCGTTGATGATGCCGACATGCCCGCGCACCAGATTGCGGTTCAGCGCGAGGATCAGGCCCAGCGTGGACTCCGCCACGGAAATCGCGTTCGAGCCGGTGGTGCGCAGCACCCGCACCCCATTCGCGCGCGCGGCATCGAGGTCGATATTGTCATAGCCGACCCCCCATTTATGCACCGCGACCAGCCCCGGCACCGCCATCATCGCGGGCGTGACCGCCACGTCGCCGGTGACGGCGAATTGCGCGCCCTGCAAGGCGGCAAGCTGGTCCTCGGGGCTGCGCGAGGCGGCGGAGGAGATCGTCCAGCCCTCGGGCAGGAAGCTACCGAAGCGCGCCATGCGCTCCGGCGTGGTGGGGTCGAGCAGGACAACGTGCATCGGGGTTCCTCGTCAGATCACGAAGCGCACGCCGGGGCGCGCCAGCCCCCCGCCCTGCGCCATAACGGTGCCATCGGCGCGCCAGCAGGCGGCGCCGGTCATCATGCCCCCCTCGGCGAAGGCGATGGCGTTCATGCCGCCGCCGACGGTGCGCACCCTGCGGACCTCGCGCCCCATCGCCTCCAGCGCCGGGGCCTTGTCGGCCAAGGCGGGTTCCAGCTCGATATGGTGGCCCTCGCTCCACAGGCGGGGGGCCTCGACGGCCTCTTGCAGGCTCATGCCGTGGTCGATCAGGTTCAGGATGCCTTGCAGGACCGAGGGGAAGATGCGCACCCCGCCCGGACAGCCCAGCGCAAAGGCCGGGCGCCCGTCCCTCAGCACGATCATCGGCGCCATCGAGGTCGGCACCCGCTTGCCCGGCGCCACCGACATCGCCTTGCCGGGGCGCGGGTCATAGTTCAGCATGTAGTTGTTGGGAATGATGCCGGTGCCGGGCACGACGAACTTGGCGCCGAACAGCCCGTTGATGGTATGGGTGGCGCAGACGATGTTGCCGTCGCGGTCGGCCACGGTGATGTGCGTGGTGTCGCGGCCCTCATGCCCCGGCGCGGGCGGCGAGGGCGTGCCATGCAGCCGCGCAAGGCAGTCGCGCGCGTAGTCCTTGGCGGTATAGCGCGCCACCGGCACGTCGATGAAATCGGGGTCGCCCGAGGCGGCCTTGCGATCCTCGAAGGCCAGCCGCATGACCTCGGCCAGCAGGATCAGGCTTTCCGGCGTCCCGAAGCCCATGCCGCGAATGTCGAAATTTTCCAGCAGGTTGAGCATCTGGGCAATATGCACGCCCGAGGATGCCGGCGGCGGCGGCCCGGCCACCTGATAGCCGCGATAGGCGGCGAAGATCGCCTCGCGCTCGACGGCGCGATAGCGGGTCAGGTCCGCCAGCGTCATCACCCCGCCCTGCGCGATGCGATCCACCAGCGCCTGCCCCAGCGCGCCGCCATGCAGCGCGTCGGAACCCTCGGCCTGAACCAGCCGCAGCGATTCGGCGTAATCGCCCATCACGATCCGGCTGCCCACCGCCACCGGCGCCCCGCCGGGCAGCAGAAGGCGGGCCATCTCCGGGTCCAGCGCCAGGTCGGCGGCATGCTCGGCCACGGCGCCGTTGAGGTAGTGGCTGACAGCGAAACCGCCGCGCGCGATGCGGATGGCGGGTTCCACCACATCCGCCCAGGGCAGGCGCCCGTAACGCTGCTGCATCATGTGCCAGCCGCGCAGGTTGCCGGGCACCGCCACGGCATTGGCGCCGATGGTGTTGGCGCGGCCCTCGACCTCCATATAAAGGTCCGGGTGGTCCGAGACCGGGGTGAACATGTCCGGGCGCATCGCGCCCCCGGCGCAGGACAGCGCGTCGACGACCACGTGCCGCCCATCCGCCAGCCGCAGATGCGACACGCCGCCGCCGGCGATGCCGACCATCATCGGCTCGACCACCGTCAGCGCCAGCAGGGCCGCGACGGCGGCGTCCACGGCATTGCCGCCCAGCGTCAGGATCTCGTGCCCGGCCAGCGATCCCAGCGGCGCATTCGTCACCACCATGCCCAGCGCGCCGCTGGCGGGCTGCTTCTCGCAGGTGAAGGGCAAGGGCATGGCATCCTCCTGATGCGGCGAGTCGTCGCGGAGGCTAGGCCGAAGCCGGTCGCAGGAAAACCCCGAATCCGCCCCCTGCCCCCGGTTGCATGGTTGACCGCGCGCGCGGCCCTGCGGATGATGGGCCAAAGCGCCGCGCAGGCGCCCACAGGGAGGGAAGGGACCGCATGACCTTGTTGTTCGAGGGCTTCACGCCCGGCCGCGATTTCGGCGAGGCGGTGCTGCGCCTCGACGAGCGGCTGGTCCGGCGCTGGGTGAAACTGTATCCGCAGGATGCCGAATGCCTGCCGAACGTGCCGGAGGGCATGGCCTCGGTGGTGGTGATGCGCGCCTATATCGACCGCTGCGGCCCGCGCCCGCCGGGCAATGTCCATACCAGCCAGAGCTTCCGCATGCTTGAGCCACTGCGGATCGGCGACACATTGCGCACCCGCATGACCTGCGCCGCGGCGGAACTGAAGAAGGGCCGCGGCTGGGTGACGATCGACAGCGAGACCAGGGGCGAGGCCGGCACCGTCCTGTTCACCGGAGAAATGAGGCTGATATGGGCAGCGTGACCCCTTCGACCCTTCAGGAGGTCGCGCTGACGGTCTCCGAGGACGAGATCAACCAGTATGCGGCGATCACCGACGACTACAACCCGATCCATCTCGATTCGGATTTCGCCGGGCGGACGCCGATGGGCGGGGTGATCGCGCATGGCACCATGTCGCTGGGGCTGATCTGGCAGATGCTGCGCAGGAATTTCGGCTCGGAGCGGCTGGGCAAGGCGGAACTGTCGATCCGCTTCGTGCGCCCGGTCCGACCCGGCGACACGGTGCGCGCCGGCGGGACGGAGGCCGAGGATGGCAGCATCGCCGTCTGGGTGCGCAATCAGGACGAGATCGACGTGATCGTGGGCAGCGCGCGGCTCTAGCGCGGACCTGTCGGGCGGCGCGGGCCGCGAAAGCGGCGGATACCGCGCGCCTGCTGTCGCGCAAGCGGGCCGTCCCGCCCGTGCGCGGCATGGCCGGCCGGCGGAGGGCCTGCCGGCAAATGCGGCGCCCCGCGGCCATGTCCGCGGAAACGACTGCCGCAGCGGCGGGGTGTATGGCCGGCGCAGCCATGAAAAGGGGGCGCGCGGCCCCCTTCATCCGTCCTTGCCGGTGCGGGTCACGACACCAGTTCGTGCCCGTTCTGCGCATGGCGCTCGGCCAGCTTGCGGGCCTGCGATCCCTTGGGCAGCGGGCGCGCCGGTTCCGGCGCGGCGCTGGCGGCCAGTTCGGGGAACAGCATCACGATCTCGGCGCGGGCCTCGGGCGCGACGCCCTTCATCGCCTCGGCGCCGGGGAACAGCGATTCCGTCTCGGCCCCGTTCGAGCGCACCACCGCATGCGCGCCCAGCAGGATATGCACGTAATGGACCTCGGTCATGTCCTCGGCCACGGCAATGCCGGGCAGCCCGACCAGATGCCGGGCGGCGACCAGAACCTCGTCCTCCCCGAACATCCGCCCGGCGATCTTCGAGCGCACCAGAATCCGGTGCTGGGGCGAGACCATCAGGTCGCGGGCGGGCGTGCCGGCGCCCAGCGCCCCGGCGCTGATGCGGATCGGGCGCAGCCTGGGCCAGGCGGCCAGCGCCAACGCGTCCAGCCTGCGCCCGCCGGCCCAGGTGATCGCCTGAAAGCCCCCGTCGCGGGTCCAGACGCGATCACCCCGGCGCAGGTCCTCGACTGCGACCTCGCCGCGATCGGTCTCGATCAGCGTGCCGGCGGCGAAGCAGGGCGGCGGGATATTGAGGTTCTTGATCTCGGGCCGGAAGCCGACCTTCGCCATCGTGGTGCTGTTGGCGATGGGCGCGACATTCTTGACCGTGATTCGATAGACGATCGTAAAGTCGTTCCATTCGGCAACCGAGTCATTGGACGGACGGATGAAGACATTGCCGTTCGTGTCCTGCATCAGCACGCCCGACTTGGTGATCGTCACCCGGTCGCCGTTCGCATCCTCGGTCAGAATATCAAAATCCGCACTGAGGAAGGTTACGATCTGATTGTTGTCGCTCGTCGTGCCGTTCAGCCAGTCATAGCTGAAATTGGTCGTCGAACCGCTATTATAGGTGGTTCTCCAGGTGCCCGAGGTCGGACCGGTCACGTCAAGCGCCTTGATCTCGTCACTGCCCATCGCCGACCAGCCATTCGCGACATTCGCGTCATCCTCGCTGATGTTGGTGCCCGGCGTGGTGTCGAGCATCGTCTGGTGGCCGATCCAGATTCAGGTCACGGTCGTCATCGTGTCAATCTTTCCATAGGTGTGGCGCGGTGGCGATCGGCGTTCAGCCTTCTCCGATTCTGCCCGGAAAGTCAATCAGCAGGAGAATAACGGCCGCGCGACCCACCGCCGGGCGCGATACCACCAAGCAGGCCGGGCCGTGGCGGCCTGCGGGGGCTATTCGTCCTCGCCCCCGACCTCCGGCGCGACCTCGGCCCAATAGCCGACCGGCCGGCGCGCGGTCTCGTCCACGTCGAGGCTGAACACGTCCGGCCGCGCGTAATGGCCGGCCACGTCCAGATCGTATTTGCCGCGGATGGTGTCGGCCAGGTCGATATCGGCGGCGATCACCGCCTCGCGGTCATGGACCGGGCCGGCCAGAACTTCGCCCAGCGGGCCGACGATGACGCTGCCGCCGCGGATCAGCACGGTGGCCGGGTCGTCGCCCTGCACGCAGTCATAGGCGTCGGGCGCGTCGGCGCGGGTCAGGTATTGGCAGGCCGACAGGACGAAGGTGCGCCCCTCATAGGCGATGTGGCGCATCGAGGCCTGCCAGATGTCGCGCTCGTCCACCGTGGGCGCGCACCATAGGTTCATCCCCTTGCCATACATGGCCTGCCGCAGCGTGGGCATGTAGTTCTCCCAGCAGATCGCCGCGCCGATCCGGCCGATGGGCGTGTCGAGGACCGGGATGGTCGAGCCGTCGCCGAAACCCCAGACCAGCCTTTCGCTGGCGGTGGGCATCAGCTTGCGGTGCTTGCCCAGAAGCGCGCCGTCCGGGCCGAAGAACAGCGCCGTGCAGTAAAGCGTGGCGCCGTCGCGCTCGATCACGCCGACGACCAGATGCGCCTTCATGCGGGCGGCAAAGCCGCCGATGCGGTCGGTTTCCGGGCCGGGCACCGCGATGGCGGATTGCCAATAGCGCAGGAAGTCGTCGCGCCCGGCCTCGGTGCGGGTGCCGATGCGGGCGCCGAAATCCAGCCCCTTGGGGTAGCCGCCGACATAGGCCTCGGGGAACACCGCCAGTTCGACCCCCTCGCGCGCGGCGGCCATGCAATGGGCCTCCATCCGCTCAAGCGTGCGGGGGGTGTCGAACAGGCTGCTGCCGGCCTGGATGACGGCGACGCGGTGCTGGGTCATGCTGTCCTCCCTTTGGCGCGATGCTGGTGGAGGATGCCGTGCGGCGCAAGGTGAATATGGCGAAGCGATGGCGGCCGGGCGCATGCCTTCGCCCTGCCCCGCGGCCGGCGCATGCCGGGCGGAACGCGCTGCGCCGGCCGGTCGGGGCCGAGCAGCGGCCTCCGCCTCATTCCGCCGGCATCGCCGTCGCCTCCTCGACCAGCGGATGCGGCAGGTGGCGCAGCATCTCGCTGGGGCAGACCTGAAGGAAGTTGCCGCGCTCGACATCCCAGCGGCGCAGGATCTCGGCGGCGCGATGGCTGCCGGTCTCCTCGGCATGGCGTTCGATCAGGTGGCGCAGCTGGGCCTCCCAATGCGGGACCGTCACCGGGCAGGTCACGAGGGTTTCCATGTTCAGCAAGGACGGTGCCAGCCCCTCGGGATCGTAAAGATAGGCCATGCCGCCGGTCATCCCGGCCCCGAAATTGGCGCCGATGGCGCCGAGGATCACCGCCACCCCGCCGGTCATGTATTCGCAGCCATTGGTGCCGCAGCCCTCGATCACCACCTCGGCGCCGGAATTGCGCACCGCGAAACGCTCGCCCGCGCGGCCGGCGGCGAACAACTGGCCCGCCGTGGCGCCGTAAAGGACGGTGTTGCCGATGATGGTGTTCTCGTGTGCTGTCAGCGGCGAATCCATCCGGGGCCGCACCACGATCAGCCCGCCCGAGAGGCCCTTGCCCACGTAATCGTTGGCATCGCCCTGCACCTCGATCTTGAGGCCCCGCACCGCGAAGGCGCCCAGCGACTGCCCCGCCGAACCGGTCAGCTTGATGGTCAGGTGGTCGCGTTGCAGCGCGTTGTTCATGCCGAAATTGCGCACGATATGATGCGAGGCGCGGGTACCCACCGTGCGATGGGTGTTCCGCACCGCATAGGAGAGCTGCATCTTCTCGCCCTCGTCGAAGAAGCGCGCGGCGTCGCGGACGATCTGCTGGTCCAGCGTGTCGGGCACGGGGTTGCGCGGCTTTTCGCGGTCATAGCGGATGGAATCGGCGCCATCGACGGTAATCAGCAGCGGGTTCAGGTCCAGGTCGTCCAGCTCCGGCGCGCCCCGGCTGACCTGCGCCAGCAGGTCGGCGCGGCCGATCACCTCCTCGATGGAGCGCGCGCCGAGACTGGCGAGGATCTCGCGCACCTCCTGCGCGTAGAAGGTGATCAGGTTCACCACCTTGTCGGCATTGCCGGTAAACCGCGCCCGCAGCGTTTCGTCCTGCGTGCAGACGCCCACGGGGCAGGTGTTCGACTGGCATTGCCGCACCATGATGCAGCCCATCGCGATCAGCCCGGCGGTGCCGACGCCGAATTCCTCGGCCCCCAGCATGGCGGCGATCACGATATCCCGCCCCGTCCGCAGGCCGCCATCGGTGCGCAGTGTCACCCGCTCGCGCAGCTTGTTCATCGCCAGCACCTGATGCGCCTCGGTCAGGCCCATCTCCCACGGCAGGCCGGCATATTTGATCGAGGTCCCCGGACTGGCGCCGGTGCCGCCGTTATGGCCCGAGACGAGGATCACGTCCGCCTTGGCCTTGGCCACGCCCGCCGCGATGGTGCCGACGCCCGAGGAGGCCACCAGCTTCACCGTAACCTTGGCGCGCGGGTTGATCTGCTTGAGATCGTAGATCAGCTGCGCGAGGTCCTCGATGCTGTAAATGTCATGGTGCGGGGGCGGGCTGATGAGGGTCACGCCCGGCGTGGCATGGCGCAGCCGGGCGATCAGGCCGGTGACCTTCATGCCGGGAAGCTGGCCGCCCTCGCCGGGCTTGGCGCCCTGCGCCACCTTGATTTCCAGTTCCTCGCAGGCGTTCAGATACTCCGCCGTAACGCCGAAGCGGCCGGAGGCCACCTGCTTGATCTTGGCGGACGGGTTGTCGCCGTTGGGTTCGGGCAGGAAATGCGCCGGGTCCTCGCCGCCCTCGCCGCTGTCGGATTTGGCGCCGATGCGGTTCATGGCGACGTTCAGGGTCTTGTGCGCCTCGGGCGACAGCGCGCCGAGGCTCATGCCGGGCGTCACGAACCGCTTGCGGATGGCGGTGATCGACTCGACCTCCTCCAGCGGCACGGGGCGGCCCATCGGCTTGAAATCCAGCAGGTCGCGGATATGGATGGGCGGATTGGCCCGCATGGCGGCGGAATATTTCTTCCACAGGTCATAGCTGGCGCGGTCGCAGGCGGTTTGCAGCAGATGCATGGTGGTGGCTTCCCAGGCATGCTTCTCGCCCGAGACGCGCGCCTTGAAGAAGCCGCCGACCGGCAGCGGGGCCAGAGCCGGGCCGAAGCCGCGGGCGTGGACTTCCTCCAGCTTCATCTGGATGCCCGAAAGGCCGATGCCGGAAATGCGGCTCTGCATGCCGGGGAAATATTCGGCCACCATCGCGCGGGACAGGCCCACGGCCTCGAAATTCAGCCCGCCGCGATAGGAGGAGATGACCGAGATGCCCATCTTGGACATGATCTTCAGCAGGCCCGCATCGACGGCATCGCGATAGCGGCGCATCGCCTCGGCAAGGTCCGTGTCCATGAGACCGCGCGCGATGCGGTCGGCCAGCGTATCCTGCGCCAGCCAGGGGTTCACCGTGGTCGCGCCGCAGCCGATCAGCACCGCGAAATAATGCGGGTCGATGCATTCGGCGCTGCGCACGTTCAGGCTGGTGAAGGTGCGCAAGCCCTTGCGGGTCAGCCAGCCATGCACGGCCGAGGTGGCGAGGATCATCGGCATCGCCGGCCGGCCCTCGCCCTGATGCTCGTCGGTCAGCACCAGATGGCCGGCGCCGCCCTTCACGGCAGCCTCGGCCTCGGCGCGGATGCGTTCCAGCCCCAGCCGCAGCGCGTCCTCGCCGGGCGAGAAGGTGCAGTCGATGAAGGCGACCGAGGCACCCAGTTCCTCGGTCATCACCCGGAATTCCTCATTGGCGAGGAAGGGGGTTTCCAGCACGAGGATTTCCGTCTGGGCCGAACTTTCGTCCAGCACGTTGGTCAGGTTGCCGAACCGGGTCTTCAGCGACATCACCCGGCTTTCGCGCAGGCTGTCGATGGGCGGGTTCGTCACCTGGCTGAAATTCTGGCGGAAATAATGCGACAACGGCCGATAGACCTTGGACAGCACGGCCGGCGGCGTGTCATCGCCCATCGAGGCGATCATCTCCTTGCCGTCCTCGGCCATCGGGACCAGAACCTGCTCGACCTCCTCCAGCGTATAGCCGGCGGCAAGCTGGCGGCGGCGCAGGTCCTCGCCGGTGAACAGCGGAACTTCGGGCAGGCGTTCGAGGGTGGGGGTCAGCTCGACCACCTTCTCGATCCAGTCGCCATAGGGCTGGGCGGCGGCCAGCTTGTCCTTCAAGGCGGCATCGCGGTAAAGCCGGCCCTCCGCCATGTCCACGGCGATCATCTGGCCGGGGCCAAGCGCGCCCTTCTCGCGCACGGTCTGCTCGTCCACCGGCACCATGCCGGCCTCCGATCCGGCGATCAGCAGCCCGTCGCCGGTGATGACATAGCGCATCGGCCGCAGCCCGTTGCGGTCCAGGCCGCCGCAGACCCAGCGGCCATCGGTCATCGCCAGCGCCGCCGGCCCGTCCCACGGCTCCATGACCGAGTTGCAATAGGCATACATGTCCTGCCACGGCTGCGGCAGCTCGATGGTGGATTTCGACCACGCCTCAGGCACCAGCATGGTCTTGGCCATCGGTGCATTGCGCCCGCCGCGCACCAGCACCTCGAACACCGCGTCCAGCGCGCCGCTGTCCGACGCACCGGCGGGGATGATCGGCTTGATCTCCTCGGCCATGTCGCCGAAGGCGCTGGAGGCCATGCGGATCTCGTGGCTGCGCATCCAGTTGCTGTTGCCCTTCAGCGTGTTGATCTCGCCGTTATGGGCCAGCATGCGGAAGGGCTGGGCCAGCCACCATTGCGGGAAGGTGTTGGTGGAGTAACGCTGGTGATAGATGGCGAAGGCCGAGACGAACCGCTCGTCCATCAGGTCGGGATAGAAGGTGGCGACCTGTTCGGCCAGCATCATGCCCTTGTAGATGATCGACCGGCACGACAGGCTGCACAGATACAGCCCCGTCACCTGCGCGGCGATGGCCGCCTTCTCGATGCGGCGGCGGATGACGTAAAGCTCGCGCTCGAAGACCTCCTCGTCGCTGCCCTTGGCGTTGCGGATCAGGATCTGCTCGATCTCGGGCCGGGTGGCGTTGGCCTTCTCGCCCAGGACCGAGACATCCACCGGCACATGCCGCCAGCCATAAATGGCATGGCCCATGCGCAGCACCTCGGTCTCGATGATGGTCCGGCACCGCTCCTGCGCGCCGAAATCGGTGCGGGGCAGGAACACCTGGCCCACGGCGATCAGCGCCTGCGGGTCCGGCTCGTGCCCGGTGCGGCGGATCTGGTCGTGGAAGAAGGGCACCGGGATCTGCACATGGATGCCGGCCCCGTCGCCGGTCTTGCCATCGGCATCGACCGCGCCCCGGTGCCAGACGGCCTTCAGCGCGTCGATGCCGTTCACGACTACCTGCCGCGAGGGCTGGCCGTCGATGGCCACCACCAGCCCGACGCCGCAGGAAGAATGCTCGTCCTCGGCCCGGTAGAGGCTGGTTTCGTTCAAATGGGCGCGGCGGGCTTCCTCGGCGGCGACCCAGGCCTGATCGTGGTTCATGTGGGTATCCTTGGCTCGGGTCATTGCGCGGCCACCACGGCGGGGGCGGCCAGGTCGGCGAGGATCGAGGCCGCGGCCTCGCGCCCGTCGCGGATCGCCCAGACCACCAGCGAGGCGCCGCGCACGATGTCGCCCACCGCATAGACGCCCGGCAGGCTGGTGGCATGGGTGGCGGCATCGGTGCGGATAGTGCCCCAGCGGGTCAGGGTCAGCGCCGGCTCTCCCCACAGGACCGGCAGGTCCTCGGCCTCGAAACCCAGCGCCTTGACGACCAGATCGGCGGGTTCGTCGTAATCGGCGCCCTCGATCAACTCCGGGCTGCGCCGGCCGCTGACATCGGGGGCGCCCAGCCGCATGCGCTGCACCCGCACCGAGGTCACGGCGCTGTCGCCGCCGAAGCCCGCCGGCGCGGCCAGCCAGACGAATTCGACGCCCTCCTCCTCGGCATTCTGCACCTCGCGCTGGCTGCCGGGCATGTTCTCGCGGTCGCGGCGGTAAAGCAGCTTGACCGAGGCCGCGCCCTGCCGGATGGCGGTGCGCACGCAATCCATCGCCGTGTCGCCGCCGCCGATCACCACCACCCGCTTGCCCGCCGCGTTCAGCGCGCCGGAATCGAATTCCGGCACCTCGTCGTCGAAGCTTTTCCGGTTCGAGGCGGTCAGATAGTCCAGCGCCGCCACGATCCCCGGCATGTCGCCGGCGCCGTCCAGCTCCCGCGCGCGATAGACCCCGGTGGCGATCAGCACCGCGTCGTGCCGGCCCCGGATGGCGGCAAGGCTGAGATCGGCGCCCACCGTGCAGTTCAGCACGAACTGCACGCCGCCGGCTTCCAGATGCGCGATGCGGCGCATGACCACCGGCTTTTCCAGCTTGAAGCCGGGGATGCCATAGGTCAGCAGCCCGCCGGCACGGTCGTAGCGGTCATAGACGGTAACCTGCACGCCCTCCCGGCGCAGTGCCTCGGCCGCGGCCAGCCCGCCCGGCCCGGCGCCGATGATGCCCACCGATTCCGGCTTTTCGGCCCGCGGCCGGATGGGCTGCACCCAGCCCTCCGCCCAGGCGGTATCGGTCAGGAATTTCTCGACCGAGCCGATGGTGACGGTGCCGTGACCCGCCTGCTCGATGACGCAATTGCCCTCGCACAGCCGGTCCTGCGGGCAGATGCGGCCGCAGATTTCCGGGAAGCTGTTGGTGGACTGGCTGACCTCGTAGGCCTCCTGCAACCGGCCCTGCGCGGCCAGCATCAGCCAGTCGGGGATGTTGTTCTGCAACGGGCAATGCACTTGGCAATAGGGCACGCCGCACTGGCTGCACCGCGCCGCCTGGTCGCGGGCCTTGTCATGGGCATAGTCGCGATAGATCTCGGCAAAGTCGGTGCGTCGATGCTCGGGCGTCCGCTTCTCGGGCATCTCGCGCGAGCGGGTGACGAACTGAAGCATCCGTTGCTGGGCCATGACCTTGCCTCAATCTGGCGAATCGCGCGAACGCGGGAAACCAGCATGCGAGGCAGCAATGCTGCGCTGCAACAAAAAACGGCGGGAAGGGGCAAGAAATCTGCACGCGGCGCCCGTGCAGGTGCAGCAAGGGCGCCGTAGCGGCGCCCTCGGGGGTCAGAAATCCCAGTCCTCGTCCTCGGTCGCGACCGCCTTGCCGATAACATAGGACGAGCCGGAACCCGAGAAGAAATCGTGGTTCTCGCTGTCGGGCGACAGTGCGGCGAGGATGGCCGGGTTGACCTCGCAGGCGGCCGGCGGGAACAGCGCCTCATAGCCCAGGTTCTGCAACGCCTTGTTGGCATTGTAATGCAGGAAGGCCTTTACATCCTCGGTCAGGCCGATGCCGTCGTAAAGCTCCTGCGTGTATTTCGATTCGATCTCGTAAAGATCGAAGATCAGCGAGAAGGCGAAATCCTTCAATTCCTGCCGCCGCGCCTCGGTCTGCCTTTCCAGCGCGCGCTGATATTTATAGCCGATGTAATAGCCGTGAACGGCCTCGTCTCGGATGATCAGCCGGATCAGGTCGGCGGTATTGGTCAGCTTTGCCCGCGAGGACCAATACATCGGCAGGTAAAAGCCGGAATAGAACAGGAAGCTTTCCAGGAAAACGCTGGCGATCTTGCGTTTCAGCGGATCGGCGCCGGCCTTGTATTCGTCGCAGATCAGCCGCGCCTTGGCCTGAAGATGCGGGTTCTCCTCCGACCAGCGGAAGGCCTCGTCCACCTCCCGCGTCAGACACAGCGTTGAAAAGATGGAGGAATAGCTGCGCGCATGCACGGCCTCCATGAAGGCGATATTGGACAGGACCGCCTCCTCATGCGCGGTCTGCGCATCGGGCATCATCGAGGGCGCGCCCACCGTGTTCTGGATCGTGTCCAGCAACGTCAGGCCGGTGAAGACGCGGATGGTCAGCGCGCGCTCCTCCGGGCGGAGGGTGGCCCAGCTGGGCACGTCGTTGGACAGCGGCACCTTTTCCGGCAGCCAGAAATTCACCGTCAGCCGGTTCCAGACCTCAAGGTCCTTCTCGTCCTCCAGCCGGTTCCAGTTGATCGCCTTCAACGGGCTGCGATGGGCCAGGTCTTTCATCGGATTAGCCTTTTCGGACGGCACATGCGGGCGCGCCATGTTTCACAACGTGCAGGACACGCAGCCCTGCACCTCGGTCCCTTCCAGCGCGGCCTGCCGCAACCGGATGTAGTAAATGGTCTTGATGCCCTTTTTCCAGGCATGGATCTGGGCGCGGTTGATGTCGCGCGTCGTCGCCTCGGCGGGGAAGAACAGCGTCAGCGACAGGCCCTGATCGACGTGCTCGGTCGCGGCGGCATAGGTGTCGATGATGGCTTCCGGCCCGATTTCATAGGCGTCGCGATAATATTCCAGATTGTCGTTGGTCATGAAGGCGGCCGGGTAATAGACGCGGCCGATCTTGCCTTCCTTGCGAATCTCGACCTTGGACACGATCGGATGGATCGAGCTGGTGGAGTTGTTGATATAGCTGATCGAGCCGGTCGGCGGCACCGCCTGCAAATTGCGATTGTAAAGCCCGTGCTGCATCACCGAGGCCTTCAGCGCCGCCCAATCCTCGCGGCTGGGCAGGGCGATGTTTTCAAAGACGCGGACGGTATCGGGCAGCGTGGGCAGCCAGTCGCGGTCGGTATATTTGTCGAAGAAGCTGCCATCGGCATATTTCGATTTCTCGAAATCCTTGAAGGTCCCGCCCTTTTCCTGCGCCAGAAGATTGGAGGCCCGGATGGCGTGATAGGTCACGGCGGCAAAGTAGACGCTGGTGAATTCGATCCCCTCGGGGCTGCCGTAATGGATATGCTCGCGCGCCAGGAAACCGTGCAGGTTCATCTGGCCGAGGCCGACCGCATGGGCCTCGTCATTGCCGCGCCGGATCGAGGGCACGGATTCGATCGACGACATTTCCGAAACCGCGGTCAGGGCGCGGATCGCGGCCTCGATGCTGGTGCCGAAATCCGGGCCGTCCATCGTCGCGGCGATGTTCATGCTGCCGAGGTTGCACGAAATATCCGTGCCCAGATGCGAATAGGACAGGTCTTCGTTATATTCGCTGGCCTCGTTGACCTGAAGGATCTCGCTGCACAGGTTCGACATGCTGATGCGGCCATGCACGGGATTGGCGCGATTCACCGTATCCTCGAACATGATATAGGGATAGCCGCTCTCGAACTGGATCTCGGCGAGAGTCTGGAAGAATTCGCGCGCGTTGATCTTCTTTTTCTTGATGCGCTTGTCGGCGACCATCTCGGCATATTTCTCGGTCACCGATATTTCCGAGAACGGCACCCCATAGACCTTTTGCACATCATGCGGCGAGAACAGATACATGTCTTCGTTCTTCTTCGCCAGTTCGAAGGTCACGTCGGGAATGACCACCCCCAGCGAAAGCGTCTTGATACGGATCTTCTCGTCGGCATTCTCGCGCTTGGTATCCAGAAAGCGCAGGATGTCGGGATGGTGGGCATTCAGATAGACCGCGCCGGCACCCTGCCGCGCACCCAGCTGATTCGCATAGGAAAAACTGTCTTCCAGCAGCTTCATCACCGGAATGACGCCCGAGGATTGGTTCTCGATTCCCTTGATCGGCGCCCCGGCCTCGCGCAGGTTGGTCAGCATCAATGCGACGCCGCCGCCGCGCTTGGATAATTGCAGCGCCGAATTGATGCTGCGGCCGATGGATTCCATATTGTCTTCCAGCCGCAGCAGGAAGCAGGAAATCAGTTCGCCCCGCGATTGCTTGCCGGCATTCAGGAAGGTCGGCGTGGCCGGCTGGAAACGCCCGGACAGGATTTCCTCCATGAAGCGCATGGCCAGCGCCTCGTCGCCGCGCGCCAGCGTCAGGGCGACCATGACCACGCGGTCCTCGTAACGCTCCAGATAACGCTGGCCGTCGCGGGTCTTCAGCGTGTAGCTGGTGTAATACTTGAACGCGCCAAGGAAGGTCGGGAAGCGGAATTTCCGCGCATAGGCGGCATCCCAGATCGCGCGGTGGAAATTGCGCGAATACTGGTCCAGCACCTCCGGCTCGTAATAGCCCTCATCGACCAGATAGCGCAGCTTTTCATCCAGGTTGTGGAAGAAGACGGTATTCTGGTTCACATGCTGAAGAAAATACTGCCGCGCCGCCATGCGGTCGGCCTCGAAACGGATATGCCCGTCGGAATCATACAGATTCAGCATCGCGTTCAGCGCATGATAGTCCAGATCGGGCCTCAGGCCGTTGTCAAGCATTCCGTCCCCCAGAATTTCCCCAACCCGGCACGAATGCGGGCGATGTCCAGATCAGTCCCGGCCAGCTCGAAGCGATACAGCACGGGCACATTGCATTTTTCGGCGATCACCCGCCCGGCCAGCGCGAAGGTCGCGCCGAAATTGCGGTTGCCGGAGGCGATGACGCCGCGCAAGCCCGCGCGGCGGCCGGGATCGTTCAGAAAGCGGATCACCTGCTTGGGAACCGCGCCGCGACCCTCGCCATCGGCGAAGGTCGGGCAGATCAGCACATAGGGGCCGGCCGGCGCGGGCATCACGTCGCGCGGCGAGACCGGGATGCGCAGGGCCGGCAGGCCCAGCCGCGCCACGAACCGCGCCGTGTTCTGCGAGGCCGAGGAAAAATAGACCAGGCCGCCCAAACCCCTGCCCCCCGCCCTCAGGCCAGGGTGCCGATCATGTCGGGGCGAAAGCCCGCCCAATGCGCTTCGCCCGCCACCACGACCGGGGCCTGGCGATAGCCCAGCGACGTGACCAGATCCATCGCCGCATCGTCCTCGGTCAGATCGATCAGGCGATAATCCAGGCCACGGGCGTCCAGCGCGCGGGTGGTCGCGGTGCATTGCACGCAGGAGGGTTTGGAATAGACGGTAATGGTCATGCCTGTGGGCCTCTCGTTCCTGTTTCGGCGGAGCGGGCAGCGACATGGCCGGCGGGCCGAAGGGCCAGCCGCGAACCACGCCCCGCGCCCGCCGCACGGTTCCGTTTCTTGCGTCATGGCAGGTCTCCTGGCTGGCGGATCGGCGCGCGGCCGGCCTTCCCAGGGGGCTTCCCCAGTGGTTTTCCGGCTTTGCTCACCGCTGACAGTTGCGGGGGCAGCGTCGGATTCACACCGACTTCCCTTTTCACCCCCGAGTCGCCCCGAGGGAACCATGACACCACCATTAGCGTCACATCGCGGCGAAGTGTCAATATCTGGTTTGACGCCTCTGCAATCCAAACGTGTGTCGTGCCCCACGCACACATGCAGGAGGCCGGCGGGGATGCCCGCCGGCCTTGCCGCACCGGATGAACCGTGCCTCAGAACGCCTTGGTCACGAACAGGCTGATGCCCCGCTCGGCCCCCGGCATCTGGCCGTAAGGCTCGTAACTGCGATTGCCCAGGTTGGTCAGCTCGGCCACCAGCGACAGCCCGCTGTCCCACTGCACGCTGGCCGAGAGGTTGACCGTCGCCCAGCCCGCCGATTCGTTCGACACCGCGCCGGCGCTGTCGCGCAGCGTCACCCGGCTTTCGCCGCGCAGGAACAGGTCGGCATTGACCTCGGCCTCGGCCAGCGACCAGCTTTTGCGCAGCCCGATCCGGCCCGAGACCGCGGGCGCGCCGCCGTCCCTGGTCGTATAGCCGTTGCCGTATTCCAGCTCGCGCCGCAGCAGCGCCACGGTGGCATAGGGCGTCAGGCCCCAGGCGTCGCTGGCATATTCGGCATGAACCTCCAGCCCCCAGCTGCGCGCGGCATCGACATTTTCATAGCTGCCGGTGCGCGGCCCGGTCGAGAAGGTGGCGATATAGTCGCGGGCGCGGCTGTAGAACAGCGTCGCGTCCACCTGCGCCCCGCCCTGCGCCATGCGGGCGCCCAGCTCGAAGGTGGTCGCCTGCTCGGGCTTCAGGTCCGGGTTGCCGGTGATGGTGGTGCCGCCGGCCGTGGTGGTCAGAAACAGCTGCCCCAGCGTCGGATAGATATAGCCCTGCGAGATATTGGCGCGCAGCGTGTAGGTCTCCGAGGGCGACCAGACCAGCCCGACCGAGCCGAGCGCCAGCGAATCGCTGGACCCGGTGGTCGGGTTCGGTGCGCCATTGGTGCGCGATGCGTCATGGCTGGCCTCGACATGATACCAGCGGCCGCCGAAGATCGCGGTCACGTCATCGGTCACGTCGATCTCGTGCTGGGCAAAGACCGACAGGGTGCGGATGGTGGCCTTGTCATAGCGCAGGCTGGTGATCGGCATCGGCACGCCCGGCATGGTCGTGGTCGAATCCTTGTCGGATTCCAGCCCGTCCAGCTCGTATTCGATGCCGGCCACGGTGCGGCTGCGGTCCGAGAAGCGCATCTCGGCCTTCAGCCGCGCGCCGGCGGTGCGCTGGCGGTCTGTGGACAGCGACAGCACATGCAGGTTGCCCGCCGGTCCCATCGGCTGGGTGATGTCGTTGCTGAACTCGCGCGCGATGGTCTGGCGGTAGATGTCCACGCTCAGCCGGTCCAGCCAGGGGGCGAGGTCGGTGCCCTCATAGAACAGCCCGACCTTGCGCAGGTCGCGGCGCGGCAGGTCGATGATGAAATCCGGGTCGCCCGTATAGACCTGCGCGGCGAGGTCGTAGCGTTGCGCCTTCAGCCCGAAGTAATGGTCGCCCAGGCGATAACCCAGATGCGCCGACAGGGTGCGGTCGTTGGTGGCACTGTCCTCCAGCACGCCGTCGGGGGTGTGGCGGTCGCCCTGCGACATGCGGCCCCAGGTCAGGCGGTAGTCGAACTGCCCGGCCCCGGCATCCACGGTCCCCGCCGCCGTGACCGATCCGCGATGCCCGCGCGTGGCCGAGATCCAGCCGCCGGTCGCCGTCACCACCAGCGGCCTGTCGGCGCCGCGTTTGGTGATGATGTTGATCGCCCCGCCGATGGCGCGGTTGCCGGACACCACCGAGGAGGAGCCGCGCACCACCTCGATCCGCTCGATCATCGTCGGGTCGACCAGCACCGGCGTGCCGTAACCCGTGTGGTCGGTCAGCGCCTGCCCGTCGATCAGGATGGCGACGCGGCTGGACTCCTCGCCGCGCAGCGAGACGCGCTCGATCCCTTCCTCGCTGACCTGAAGGCCGGGCACATCGCGCAGCAGGGCGGTGACGGTGACAGGGGCGGTGTGCGCGATCGCCTCGGCCTCGATGACGGTGATCGAGGCGGGATTCGTCATCACCTCGGTCGGCAGGCCGGTGCCGATCAGGGTGATCGCGTCAAGCTGGATCGGCGCGCCTTGCGCCAGCACCGGCGCCGCCGCCGGCAGGCTGACGGCCAGCACGCCGAGGGTGAGGGGAAGGCGGGTCTTGCGCATGCGGTGTCTCCGTTCCGCCATCGGCGGGCGTCAATGGAAAAAGGGCGCGGCCTGCCGGGGGCGGCAAGGGCGCGGGGGTCGGGCGTTCGGCCTGGCCGGCTGGCTGGGAAATGGACGGACGGCCACGGGCCGCCTGTCTTCTGGATCGCCGGGAGGCGGCCCCTTGTCAATCCTGATTGTTTTACTCTATTATCCTTGCAAGCCCGCGCCGGCCATGCGACAAACCGCCCCGACGACGCCCCGGCGCCTTCCGAACCGACTGCCGGCAGGGCCTTGTGCCGCCGGCTGGCAACCCGTTCCTGCTGCTTGACGGAGCCTCCGATGACCCAGCTCTCGCCCGCCGAAATCCGCGCCCGCCGCGCCGAGGCGCCCAAGACCCGCGCCCGCGACCTGGCCCATCAGCTTGGCCTGCGCGAGGCCGAACTGGTTGCCGCGCATCTGGGCCAGGGCGCCACCCGCATCAGCGCCGACCCGCGCCGGCTGATGCCGGCACTGGCCGCACTCGGCCCGGTCATGGCGCTGACCCGCAACGAATCCGCGGTGCTGGAAAAGACCGGCACCTATGCCGAATATCGCGGCGGCGACCATGCCGGCGTGGTCATCAACGGCGAGATCGACCTGCGCGTCTTTCCGGCGCATTGGGTGCATGCCTTCGCCGTCGAGGAGGAGGGCAGGCAGTCGATCCAGGTCTTCGACGCGGCCGGGGATGCGGTGCACAAGATATACCTGCGCGATGCCAGCGACCGCGACGCCTGGGCGCCGCTGGTGGACGGCCTGCGCGAGGACGGCCCGCTGGCCCTGCGGCCGCGCCGCCCGCCGGTCCGCGCCAAGGGCGACCCGGCCCGCGCCGCCGATCTGCGCCGCGACTGGCTGGCGATGACCGACACCCACCAGTTCTTCCCGATGGTGGGCCGGCTGGGCATGAACCGGCTGGGCGCCTATCGCATCGTGGAAAACGACCTGGCCCGCCCGCTGGCGCCGGCCTCGGTCACGAAGCTGCTGGAGGACACCGCCGCCGGCGGCTTCCCCTTCATGATCTTCGTCGGCAACATGGGCATGATCGAGATCCATACCGGCCCGATCCGCAAGGTCGTGGGCATGGGACCGTGGATCAACATCCTCGATCCCGGCACCTCGCTGCACCTGCGCGCCGACCGCGTGGCCGAGGTCTATG
The DNA here is from genome assembly GCA_934533075.1 of uncultured Paracoccus sp. GTDB lineage: Bacteria > Pseudomonadota > Alphaproteobacteria > Rhodobacterales > Rhodobacteraceae > Paracoccus. The sequence continues at coordinate 22,078 of CAKTBJ010000003.1, read as the reverse complement.
CGGTCAACAAGCCCACCGTGCTGGGCATGGCGCGCTCGGTCGAATGTTTCGATGCCGAGGGCGAGCTGATCGCCCAGTTCTACGGCGTGCTGAAGGAGGGACCGGCCGCGACCGAACCCTGGGCCGAGGTCATCGACGCCCTGCCCGAAGCCGATCTGGAAGCCGTGTGATGCGGCTGGCCCGCCTTGCCCTGCTGGCCGCGCTGCTGCCGGGCGCGGCGCTGGCGCAGGACCGCGTGGCCGCCATCGGCGGCGACGTGACCGAGATCGTCTACCGGCTGGGCCAGCAGGGCCGGCTGGTGGCGCGCGATACCACCTCGACCTTCCCGCCCGAGGCGCTGGCGCTGCCCGACCTGGGCTATCTGCGCGCGCTCTCGCCCGAGGGGGTGCTGGCGATGGAACCGGACCTCGTGCTGATGAGCGCCGATGCCGGCCCGCCCGAGACATTGGCGGCGCTGGAATCGGCCGGGGTGACGATGGTGACGGTCCCCGAAACCCCCAGCGTCGAGGGCGTGGGCGCGCGCATCGCCACCATCGCCGACGCGCTGGGCGTGCCGGAGGCCGGGCGGGCGCTGCGGGCCGAGGTCGAGGCGCAGATCGAGGCCGCCATCGCCGCCGCCGATCCGGGCGACGCGCCGCGCCCGCGGGTGCTGTTCGTGCTGTCCAACAGCGGCGGCCGGCTGATGGGCGCGGGCGAGGGCACCGCCGCCGCGGCGATCATCGCGATGGCCGGGGCCGAGAACGCGGTCTCGGGCTTCAGCGGCTACAAGGCTCTGGGCGACGAGGCCGTGGCGGCTTCGGCCCCCGACATCGTGCTGACCATGCAGACCGGCGGCACCCGCGACGCGGTGGCCGGCACGCCCGACGAATACATCACCCATCCGGCGCTGACCGAGACCCCGGCCGGCAAGGCAAGGCGGTTAATCTCGCTGCCCGGCGGGCTGCTGCTGGGCTTCGGCCCGCGCACCCCCGAAGCCGTCGCCGCCCTGCACGAAGCCATCGCGCGGGCCATGCCGGCCGCCGCCGGCGAATGACGCGCGCAGGAGGTCCCCCGGCATGTCCGACCAGACCATGAGCGCCGGCCCCGCCGCCCGCCGTCGCCCGCCGGCCCCGGCGCCGCAGGCGCTGCGGCTGGCGCCGGGTCTGGTGCTGGCCGGGCTGGGGCTGCTGCTGGTGCTGGCGGCGGGGCTGGCGCTCAGCCTCGGGGCCTCGGGCCTGTCACCGTGGCAGGCGCTGACCCGCAGCCTGTCGCCGGCGGAATCCGCCATCCTCTACCATATCCGCCTGCCCCGGCTGGTGCTGGGCGGGCTGGTCGGCGCCGGGCTGGCGGTGTCCGGCGCGATCATGCAGGGGCTGTTCCGCAACCCGCTGGCCGATCCCGGAATTGTGGGTGTCAGCGCCGGCGGCGGCCTCGGCGCGGTCACGGCGATCGTGCTGGGCGGGATGCTGCCTTTGGGCCTCCAGGACCGGCTGGGCCAGTATCTGGTGCCGGTGATGGCCTTTGCCGGCGCCTGGGCGACGATGATCATCCTCTATCGCATCGCCCGCGCCCGTGGCCGGGTGTCGATGGCCATGCTGCTGCTGGCCGGGATCGTGCTGGGCGCGCTGGCCTCGGCGATCATGGGCATCATGGTGTTCATGGCCGACGACCGGCAGTTGCGCGACCTGACCTTCTGGGGCCTCGGCTCGCTGGCCGGGGCAAGCTGGGCCAAGGTGCTGACCGCCGGCCCGATGCTGGCGGCGGCGGTGCTGCTGGCGCCGCTGCTGGCGCGGGGCCTCAATGCGCTGGCGCTGGGCGAGGCCGCCGCGCGCCACATGGGCACCCATGTCGAACGCATCAAGACCGCCGCCATCCTGCTGGTCGCGGCGGCGGCCGGGGCGGCGGTGGCGGTGTCGGGCGGCATCGGCTTCGTCGGCATCGTGGTGCCGCATCTGCTGCGGCTGGTCCTCGGCCCCGACCACCGCGCGATCCTGCCGGCCTCGGCGCTGCTGGGGGCCTCGCTGCTGATCGGCGCCGATACGGCCAGCCGGCTGCTGGTGGCGCCGGCGGAACTGCCCATCGGCATCGTCATGGCGCTGATCGGCGCGCCGGTCTTCCTGTGGGTGCTGCTGTCGCGGCGCCAGGTGATCGAGGCCTGACATGCTGATCGCCCGCGACATCACCGTCACCCTCGCCCGCCGCGACATCCTGCACGGGGTGGACTTCACCGCCCTGCCCGGCCGGATCACCGCCATCGTCGGCCCGAACGGCTCCGGCAAGACCACGCTGATGCGCGCCCTGACCGGCGAATACGCCCCGCGCCGTGGCCAGGTCACGCTGGCCGGCGCCGACCTCTCCACCCTGTCGCCGCGCGACCTCGCGCCCCGCCGCGCCGTGCTGGAGCAGGCGACCAGCGTGGGCTTCGCCTTTTCCCTGCGCGAGGTCGTGCGCATGGGCGCCGAGGCCGGCCATGCCGCCCCTATCCCCGACCTGCCCGAGCGGGCGCTGGCCGAAGTCGGCCTCGCCCATCGCATCGACGGCTGGTTCAGCCAGCTGTCGGGGGGCGAGCAGGCGCGCTGCCACCTCGCCCGCGTGCGCGCGCAGGTCTGGCACCCGGTGCATCGGGGCCGCGCAAGCTGGCTGATGGTGGACGAGCCGGTGGCCGCGCTGGACATCGGCCACCAGTTGCAGGTGATGCGGCTGCTGCGCGGCTTTGCCGATGCCGGCGGCGGCGTGGTCGCGGTGATGCACGACCTGAACCTGTCGGCGATGTTCGCCGATACCATGCTGCTGATGGAGGATGGCCGCATCCTCAGCCAGGGCAGCCCCGCCGAAGTGATGACCGAAGCCCGCCTCTCGGCCGCCTATGGCTGCCGGCTTTGCGTGAACCGCGCCCCTGAAAGCGGCGTCTGGCTGCTGCCGCAGATGGCGCACTGAACCCATAACGAACCAGGACCGAAGAAGCCCAGCAATGCGATTGCCCCTCATCCTCACCGCCCTTCTCCTCGCCACCTCCGCCGCCGCGCAGGGGACCGACCCGGCCATTCCGGCGGCGCCGGCGGTGCCCGTGCAATCCGCGCCGGAAACGCCGGCGGTCCCAGCCCCGGCGCCGGCGGCGGAAGCCCCCGCGCAGCCCGAAGCCGTCGCACCGGCAGCAGGGACGCCCGCCGCCACGACGCCCGAGGCAACCACGCCTGCGGCGGAGACCCCGGCGGAACCCGCCGCGACCGTGCCCGAGACAGCCGCGCCTGCGGCGGAAACGCCTGCTGCGACCACGCCGGAAGCTTCCTCGGAACCTGCTGCCAACGCGCCCGAGGCCGCCGCACCCGCGCCGGAAGCCTCCCCGGAACCCGCCGCGACCGCGCCCGAGGCCGCCACGCCGGCGGCGGAAGCACCCGCTGCGACCACGCCGGCACCGCCCGCCGAAACCGCGCCCGAGGCGGCCGCGCCGGCAACGGCAGCGCCGGCCGCCCCCGAGGCAGCGGCGCCTGCCATCCCGGCCGCGCCCGTGGCGCCCGGCCCGGCAACGGCGCCGGTCGAACTGAACGTGCCGCAGATGGCGCTGTCGCCCAAGGACATGTTCATCCATGCCGACATCGTGGTGCAGGCGGTGATGGTGGGCCTGGCCTTCGCCTCGGTGGTCACCTGGACCGTGTTCATCGTCAAGCTGATCGAACTGGCCGCCGCCACCCGCCGCGCCGGCCGCAGCTATGGCCGCATCGAGACGGCGGACGACATCGCCTCGGCCCTGCGCATCACCGGCCAGCGCAACGACCCGGCCAGCCTCATGCTGCGCGCCGCCGCGCGCGAGGTGGACCGCTCGGCCCCGGCGCTGGCCCTGGTCGGCCAGCAAGGCGTCAAGGAGCGCGTGGCCTCGCATCTGGACCGCATCGAGGCCCGCGCCACCCGCCGCATCACCCGCGGCACCGGGCTGCTGGCCACCGTCGGCTCGACCGCGCCCTTCGTGGGGCTGTTCGGCACCGTCTGGGGCATCATGAACAGCTTCATCGGCATCGCCAGGGCGCAGACCACCAACCTGACCGTCGTCGCCCCCGGCATCGCCGAGGCCCTGCTGGCCACCGGCATCGGCCTGGTCGCCGCGATCCCGGCGGTGGTGATCTACAACATGTTTTCGCGCGCGACCTCGGGCTATCGGCTGCAACTGGGCGATGCCTCGGCCTCGGTGCAGCGGCTGGTCAGCCGCGAGCTGGACATGAACGGGGTGGCGTCATGAGCGCGAAGCTTCAGGACGACGACCTGACCGAAAACCACGAGATCAACGTCACCCCCTTCATCGACGTGATCCTCGTGCTGCTGATCGTGTTCATGGTGGCGGCGCCGCTGGCGACCGTGGACGCGCCGGTGGACCTGCCTTCGTCGAATGCGGCGCCCTCGCAACGCCCGGACGAACCCGTCTGGCTGACCGTCAACGCCGAAGGCGCCCTGACGCTGGGCAACGAGCCGGTCAGCCTGGACGGGCTGGCGACGGCGCTGGAGGCGCGGACGGCGGGCGACCGCGAGGCCCGCATCTTCCTGCGCGCCGACAAGGACCTCAGCTATGGCGCGCTGACCGAGGTGATGAACGCGCTGCGCGCCGGCGGCTGGCTGAAGATCGCGCTGGTCGGCACCGAGGCGCCGGGCGCCCCGGCGGCGGCCCCCGTCGATGCGGCCCCTGCGCCGGCGGCACCGCCGGCAGGCACGCCATGAGACGGGACAGCAGCCTCTCCCGCCAGGCGGCGCTCTGGGGCCTCGGCGGCTCGGTGGCGCTGGCGGCGCATGTCGGCTTCGGCGCCTGGATGATGCGCATGCCGGGCATGGGCATAGCGCCCGGCTTCCTGGAGACGATGCCGGTCGAGCTGGTGATGGAAACCGTCGAGCTGGAAGCGGAGCCGGAGCAGGAACCCGCCGCCGTCGAAACCGTCGAGGAGGCCCAGCCGGAACCCGAGCCGGAGGAGATGCCCGAGCCGGAGCCGGAACCGGAGGTCATTCCCGAACCCGAACCTGAACCGGAGGTAATCCCGGAACCGGAGCCGGAGGTCATTCCCGAGCCTGAACCCGAGCCGGAACCCGAGCCGGAGCCGGAAGTCGAGCCGCCGCCGGAAATCGAGCCGCCCTCGGAGCTGGCGCTGGTCGCCTCGCCGCGCCCGCATGTCCGGCCCGAGCGTCGGCGCCCCGAGCCGGAGCAGGTCACCCCGCGCCAGCAGCCGCGCACCCAGCCGACCCCGCAGCGCCAGGCCGCCCCCGCCGCCCCGCAGGCGCAGGCCGCGGCACCGGTGCGGGCCGCGCCCGCGGCGCCCTCGGCCGGGCAGGTGCAGAACTGGCAGCGGCAGATCCAGCAGCGCATCGCCCGCCACATGCAGCGCGCCTCGCTGCCCGGCGGCCGCGGCAGCTTGCAGGTCACGCTGCATATCCAGGTGGCGGCGAACGGCGCGACCTCGGCGCGGCTGGCCGGCTCGACCGGCAACCCGCAGGCCGATGCGGCGATCCAGCGGCAGGCGGGGCGGATGCCCTCGCTGCCGCCGCCGCCCGGCGGTCAGGCGGTTTCGCTGACGCTGCCGGTGGTGGTGCAGTTCCGCTGACTACCAGGCGCCGTGATGCTCGGGCACGCGGGAGACCAGCGGCATGGCGGCCAGCAGCAGCCCCGCCATGCCCGCCAGGATCAGCGCATGCGCCGCCCCCGGATGCGCCGAGGCGCCCAGGACCGCCGTCGTCACCGAGACCGTCAGGATCGAGCCGATCATCAGGAACATCGAGCGGATCGCCGCCAGCGTCGAGGACTGGCGCGGCGCCAGTTGCAGCCCGGCATTGCGGCAGGCCGGGTTGATGATGCCGCTGCCGGTGCCGACCAGAAAGGTCGCGCAGGCCAGCCAGGCATAGGGCGACAGCCCCCAGCGCGGCGCCAGCGCCAGCAGCGCCAGGCCCAGGGCCATCACGCAGCCGCCCACCCGGATCGGCAGGCGGTGCCCGGTGCGCCGCAGCGCGAAGGCGGCGCCGACCGAGAACAGCACCGTGGCGACGCCCTGCGCAATCAGCAGCGTGCCGGCATCGAAGGCCCCCAGCCCGTAGCGGTTCGCGGCATAGAGCGGCAGCAGCGAGACCGTGCCGAAGATCGCGCCGCCATAGACGACATTCACCAGGTTCACCGCGCCGAAATCCGGCCCGGCGATCATCTGCGGCGCGATGAAGGGGCGGCCGATGCGCGAGATGTGGCGGAAGAACAGCCGGATGGCGAGGGCGGCGGCACCGGCGGCGGCCAGCACCAGGGGCAGCGGCGGCATGGCCGCGTCCTCGCCCAGCCAGGCCGCCACCAGCATGCCGCAAAACAGCCCCGCCCCCAGCAGCGCCATGCCCGGCACGTCCATGCGAAACCCCGCATCGCGCGGGCGCGGCGGGTCGGGCGGGATGAAGCGGTGCGCCAGCGCCAGCACAAGCAGCCCGATCGGCAGGTTGACCAGGAACACCCCGCGCCAGTTCCAGTAGGTGACGATCAGCCCGCCGAAGACCGGCCCGATCATGGCCCCGATCGGGAAGATCGAGCCGAACAGGCTGACGGCCCGGTCGCGCCGGTCGCCGAAGTGATCGACGATGATGCCGGTGGCCGAGGGGGTGAAGCCCGCCCCGCCCGCCGCCTGCAAGGCCCGCAGCGCGATCAGCAGCCCGATATCGTCGGCCAGCCCGCAGGCCAGCGAGGCCAGCGTGAAGGTGGCGACCGAGACCATGAACACCCGGCGGCGGCCGAAATGCTCGGAAAGCTTGCCGCTGACGGGCAGCATCAGCACGAAGCCCAGCGCATAGGCGGTCAGCGTCCATCCCGCCCAGTTCACCGAGGTGTCCAGATCGTGCTGCAACGCGTGCAGCACCGTGGCGACGATGGTCGAATCGATGGTCATCATCAGCAGCGGCGCGGCGACGAGGGCGAAGACCACGCCGCGATTGACCGGCGCGGCGATGATCGGACTGTCCTGTTGAATGGCCATGCCGCGCTCCGCCCTGCGGGGCGACCCTAGTCCCCGGTCCGGGCGGCGGCAAGGCCGGGCGCGGGATAGGTGATGCACCCTTCGGCGCCGGGCACGGCGCCTTGCGTCAGCCGGGCCGGCTCGGACTGGCCCGGCGCCATCAGATGCGTGACCGCGTGGCCGGCGGCCAGCAGGTAATCGGCGATGATGCGGCGGTGACAGCGCCACCAGACCGCTTCCGAGCACATCAGCGCCAGCCGCTGCCGGGCGCCGAGGGCCAGCAGTTCCGCCAGCGCGGCGTGGAACTGCGGCCCGAGGGCATAGTCGGCATAGTTGTGAAAGCCCTGCACCCGCCACAGGGCGTTGACCTCCGGCGGGACCGGCTGGCGCGGGCGGCGGCCGCCCAGGGCGGGCCGGTGCAGATAGCCGATTCCGGCCTGCGCCAGATCGGCGGGGAAGCTGTCGAGATTGAAGCCGGGATTACCGCGCGAGCGGGGAAAGGCCCGCACATCGACCAGCAGCCCGATCCGCGCCGCGCGCAGCATGGCGACCACCTCCGCCACGCTGCGGGAGGAATGCCCGATGGTGGCGAAGCCCGCCGCCATCAGCCGATGCGGGTCAGCGCGCCCTCCTTGTGGGCGGCGATGTGGTCGGTCCGGTCGCTTCTGATCTCATATTGCGGATCGTCGGGCGAGGCGCGATGTCGATGGCCCTTATAGTCGAAATCCGCCTCATGGATGCGGATGACATGGCCGCTGACCCGGCCGGCCTCGGAATTCCAGGCCACATGATCGCCGACACGGAATTTCGCCATCCTCGTCCCCCCTGTTTCGGGAAACGCGCGGGAGAGCCGCCCGTTCCATCGCCTGCGCCACGGCAGGACACGCCGCCCCGCCGCCTTCACGCCGAGGCGCGGCGCCCGTTTCACCACGCGGCGACGAAGGAGGGCATGGCCGGCACCGGAAACGCGCCGCGCCCGCCGGCTCTGCCGAAACCCCCGCCACGCGATCGCCCTGCCACCCCGTTCCATCGCGTGGCTGCCGACTGGTAAAGGGGCCGCCCTCACGGACAACTCCCCTGTCTTGCCCTGCCGGTTCTCGCCCCGCCGACTCTGCCAGGCGCCCCCACCCCGCTCCGTTGCGTGGCCGCCGGCCGGCAAAAAGGGGCCGCCCTCGCGGACAACTCCCCAGCCTTGCCGTGCCGGGCCTCGCCCCGCCGACTCTGCCGGGCGCCCCTATCCTACTCCGTTGCATGGCTGCCGACTGGCAAAAGGGGCCGCCCTCGCGGACAACTCCCCAGCCTTGCCGTGCCGGTTCTCGCCCCGCCGACTCTGCCGGGCGCCCCTACCCCGCTCCGTTGCGTGGCCCCCGGCCAGCAAGAAGGGGCCGCCCTCGCGGGCGGCCCCCTGTCTTGCCGTGCCGGGCCTCGCCCCGCCGATGGCCGGTCAATGCGCCACGGCACCCTGCGCGGTGGCGGCCGAACTGCCCGACAGCGCGGCGCGGTTGGCCTCGGCCGCCTCCCAGGCGGCTTCGTCCCATTCCACCGGCTCGGGCATGCGCAGGAGGGCGTGGCGGAACACCTCGCGGACGTTGGAGACGGGGACGATCTCCAGCCCCTCCTTCACATTCGCGGGGATCTCGGCCAGGTCCTTCTCGTTCTCCTGCGGGATCAGCACCGTCTTGATGCCGCCGCGCAGGGCCGCCAGCAGCTTCTCCTTCAACCCGCCGATGGCCAGCACGTTGCCGCGCAGGGTGACCTCGCCGGTCATCGCCACGTCCTTGCGCACCGGGATGCCGGTCATCACGCTGACCACCGAAGTCACCATCGCGATCCCCGCCGACGGCCCGTCCTTGGGCGTGGCGCCCTCGGGGACGTGGACGTGGATGTCGCGGCGCTCGAATTCCGGGGGCTTCACCCCGATCTCCGGCGCGATCGAGCGCACGAAGCTGGATGCGGCGTCGATCGACTCCTTCATCACCTCGCCCAGCTTGCCGGTGGTCTTCATCCGGCCCTTGCCCGGCAGCTTCAGCGCCTCGATCTGCAACAGATCGCCGCCCACGCTGGTCCAGGCCAGACCCGTGACCACGCCCACCTGATCCTCGGCCTCGGCCAGGCCGAAGCGGTGGCGGCGCACGCCCAGATAACCCTCGACCTTGGCCGGCGTGACCTCGACGGTCTTGACCCCGCCCTTCATGATCTCGGTCACCGCCTTGCGGGCCAGCTTGGAGATCGCGCGTTCGAGGCTGCGGACGCCCGCCTCCCGCGTATAGTAGCGGATGACATGGGTGAGCGCCGCGTCGGAAACGCTGAACTCGCCCTTGCGCAGCCCGTTGGCCTTGATCTGCTTGGGCAGCAGGTGCTGGCGGGCGATCTCGCGCTTTTCGTCCTCGGTATAGCCTTCCAGCGGGATGATCTCCATCCGGTCCAGAAGCGGGCTGGGCATGTTGTAGCTGTTGGCCGTGGTCAGGAACATCACGTCCGACAGGTCGTATTCGACCTCCAGATAGTGATCGACGAAGGTCGCGTTCTGCTCCGGGTCCAGCACCTCCAGCATCGCCGAGGCCGGATCGCCGCGGAAATCCTGGCCCATCTTGTCAATTTCGTCCAGCAGGATCAGCGGGTTGGTGGTCTTGGCCTTTTTCAGCGCCTGGATGATCTTGCCGGGCATCGACCCGATATAGGTCCGGCGGTGGCCGCGGATCTCGCTTTCGTCGCGCACCCCGCCCAGCGAGATGCGGATGAACTCGCGCCCCGTGGCCTTGGCCACCGACCGCCCCAGCGAGGTCTTGCCGACGCCCGGAGGGCCGACGAGGCACAGGATCGGCCCCTTCAGCTTGGCCGAGCGCGACTGCACCGCCAGATATTCGACGATGCGTTCCTTGACCTTTTCAAGGCCATAGTGATCCGCATCCAGCACCGCCTCGGCGCGCGGCAGGTCGCGCCGGGTGCGCGACTTCACGCCCCAGGGCAGCGACAGCAGCCAGTCCAGATAGTTGCGGCTGACCGTGGCCTCGGCCGACATCGGCGACATGGATTTCAGCTTCTTCAGCTCGGACAGCGCCTTTTCGCGGGCCTCCTTGCTGAATTTGGTGGCGGCGATCCTCGCCTCCAGCTCGGCCACCTCGCCCTGGCCCTCGTCGCCGTCGCCCAGCTCCTTCTGGATCGCCTTCATCTGCTCGTTCAGATAGTATTCGCGCTGCGTGCGCTCCATCTGCGACTTGACGCGGGACTTGATCTTCTTTTCGACCTGAAGGACGGACATCTCGCCCTGCATCAGGCCATAGACCTTCTCCAGCCGTTCGGCGACGTTCAGCAGTTCCAGCAGGGCCTGCTTCTGCGCGATCTCCACCCCCAGATGGCCGGCGACGATATCGGCCATGCGGTCGGGTTCGCGCGTCTGCGCGACGGTGGAGACGACCTCCTCCGGGATGTTCTTGCGCACCTTGACGTAACGCTCGAACTCCTCGGCGACCGCGCGCAGCAGGGCGGCGGATTCCTGAATGTCGCCCGGCTCCTCGGCCAGGGGCCGCGCCTCGGCCTGGAAATACGGCTCCGAGGCGGTGAAATGCGTGATCTCCACCCGCTCGCGCCCCTCGACCAGCACCTTCACGGTGCCGTCGGGCAGCTTGAGCATCTGCAACACATTCGCGAGGACGCCGGTGGTGAACACGCCGCCGATATCGGGGTCGTCCACCGAGGCGTCCTTCTGCGCGGCCAGCAGGATCGGGGCATCCTGCTCCATCACCGCTTCCAGCGCGCGCACGGATTTGTCGCGACCGACGAACAGCGGCACGATCATATGCGGGAACACCACGATGTCGCGCAGCGGCAGAACCGGATGGATCGCTTTCAAGATTTCACTCATCATCATCCTTTCATGCCCGAGGGCCACGGCGCCGGGATCGGCCGCCTTTCAGGCCCCCTGCTTCCCGCTCTAGATAGGGCCGTGCCGAGGCCCGTTCAATGCCGCAAAAGTTCCATTTTCGTTCGCAACGCGTCCGTTGCTTTGCCGTTATAGCGCAAGGTTGCGAAGAAATCCCTAACGCGGCAGCACAATTTCGGCACGAAGCCCCCCCAGTTGCGCAGCATCCGCAAAGCGCAGCTGCCCGCCATGCGCGCGCGCGGCATCGGCGGCGATGGACAGGCCAAGGCCCACGCCCTGCCCCCGGTCCTGGTTGCGCGCCGGGTCAAGGCGGGCAAAGGGGCGCAGGGCCTCGGCGCGGCGGTCCTCGGGAATGCCGGGACCGTCATCCTCGACCCAGATCACCAGGCTGCGCGGGCCAAGTGTCGCGCCAAGCTGGGCTTTTTCGCCATAGCGCACGGCGTTGTTGATCAGGTTCACCACCGCCCGGCGCAGCAGGGTCTCGCGCAGCGGAATCCGCACGTCGTCGGGAATGGGACCGTCGCCGTTGCTCGGCGCGGCCAGATCCAGCGCCTGCCCGGCGCGCTGGCTGTCCTCGGCGATGGTGCGCAGGAAGGGGGCGATGGCCACCGGATGCGCCGGCTCGGCCTCGGAGGCGTCGCGGGCAAAGGCGAGGAAGCTGTCCAGCAACTGGCCCATGTCGTCCACGTCGCGAATCATCGCGTCGATCTCGGTGGGGTCGGGCGGCTCGCCGGGGTCCAGCATGGTCAGGCCCAGCCGCAGCCGGGTCAGCGGCGTGCGCAGGTCGTGGCTGACGCCCGACAGCATCAGGGTGCGCTGCTCGATCTGGCGCTCGATCCGGGCGCGCATGTCGAGGAAGGCGGTGCCGGCGGCGCGGACCTCGGTGGCGCCGGCGGGACGGAACGGCAGGTTGCGGCCGCGCCCGAACCCCTCGGCCGCGCGGGCCAGCCGCCGGATCGGGCGCAGCTGGTTGCGCAGGAAGATGAAGGCGATGCCCGAGGTCAGCAGCGAGGTTCCCAGCATCAGCACCAGCAGCTGATGCGGGTTCGAGGCGCTGACGCGGTTGCGCTCGAACGCGAATTCCAGCGGGCCGAATCGGCTGGGCATCGACACGGTGACGCTGTTGCGCGGCGCCAGGTCGATGCCGGTGACGGCGGGCAGTTGCCGGCGCAGTTCCGACACCACGGCAAGGCCGGAAAAATCGAAGAAATCCCGGTCGATGCCGGTCAGGGTCTCGCCCGGCAGCATGACGGTCAGGCCCAGCGGCACCGCCAGCGCCCCGGCATCGGCGCGCGCGGCGTTGAGGTCGGGCGCCGCCTCGATCCGGGCCGAGATCAGCGCCAGCTCGCTGGCGATGGCGCTGGTCATCTGCCGCGTCACCCGGTCGAAATGGCGTTGCAGGAAGGCGACCGTCACCACCAGCGTCACGGACAGCACCGGCAGCAGCAGGATCATCGCCGCGCGTCCGTAAAGCCCGCGCGGCAGAAAGCGTTTGATCCACGGTTCCGCCATGATTCCCCCTTTCCGCGCCAAGGCTAGCCCCTGCCCCGGCGCTGCGCCATAGTGCGGGGCAAAGCGAGAGACCCCGCATGATCCGCATCCGCGCCGCCAACCCCTCGCCGCTGACCGTGCCGGGGACGAACAGCTTTCTCGTCGGCGGGCCGGGCGGCTATGCGCTGATCGACCCCGGCCCCGACCTGCCGGCGCATCGCGCGGCGATTCTGGCGGCATCCGGCGGGCGGATCGAGGCGATTCTGGTCTCGCACGCGCATCTGGACCATTCCGGGGGTGCCGAGGCGATGGCCCGCGCCACCGGGGCGCCGATCCTGGCCTTCGGCGACGCCGAGGCCGGGCGTTCGCCCCTGATGACGCGCCTGGCCGAGACCGGCGCGGTCGGCGGCGGCGAGGGACTGGATCACCGGCTGCGCCCCGACCGGCTGCTGGCGGATGGCGAGCGGATCGCGGGCAGCGGCTGGGCGCTGACCGCGCTGCACATGCCGGGGCATGCGGCGGGGCATCTGTGCTTTCTGGACGAGGCGGCGGGGGCGGTGTTTTCGGGCGATCTGGTCTTCGACTGGTCCACGACGCTGATCTCGCCGCCGGATGGCGATCTGGGCGACTATTTCCGCTCGCTGGCGCGGCTGGAGGCGCTGGCGCCGGGGGCACTGCTTCCCGCGCATGGCGAGGCGATCCCGGCGCCCCTGCCCCGGCTGGCGGAGCTGGCCGCGCATCGCCGCATGCGCACGGGCCAGATTCTCGCGGCGCTGGCGCAGGCCCCCGGCACGGCCGAGGGGCTGGCCCGGCGCATCTACGACATCCCGCCCACGCTGCTGCCGGCGGCGGCGCGCAACGTGCTGGCGCATCTGCTGGCGCTGCTGGACGAGGGCGCGGTGACGCATGACGGCGCGCTGACCGCGCAGGCCGTTTTCCACCGCGCATAAAACTGTCACGAGGGCCGCAAACCCTCTGGACACCCCCGGAACGGGCGGCTATATGCCCCCTCGTGTTCCGGCGTAGCTCAGCGGTAGAGCAGTTGACTGTTAATCAATTGGTCGTAGGTTCGATCCCTACCGCCGGAGCCAAAATCATCGAATAACATCAAGATGTTGGCAAATCGCCACCCTGTGGGGTGGCCTGCCGTGGCGAAAATCGGCCGCCTTGTCTGGCGCATCCGTCAACGGCCTTGAGACCACATTCGTTCGGCTTGCGTGAGCGGCTGAACGTATTGCGCGGCCTTTCGCCCCTTCGGCACCTCGATGTCAGGGCCGAAACAGGCGAAGAAGGCGCTTTGCTCACCGGCCGGCAGCTTGGCGACCCGCGTTGCCGGATAGAACGTCGCGCCTCCCTTCGCGCGGCTCATCGGCACGCCGGGACGTGCGGGCCGCTCGGCCATCAACGGCAGCAGGCAAGGAGCTACCCGTTCCCATAGTGCGGGGAATCCCGCTCGATTGACCGGAAAAACGCGCTGCCCGGCGCATCCGCCAACTGCTCCGGCACCAGGCCGCACATCGGCCTGCGTCATCTCGCGAAACCGTGCCCCGCCCCCCCGCAAGGTCGGCAAGTGCTTCACCGGAATCCGGTCATGCCCCCGTCAGCCGCAAGCGGGCGGCGAACGGGCGCGCGCAGCCTCGCCGTCTCCCCATTGATGCCGCAACGCAGCGCGGCGGGACGGATTCGCCTTGCCAGAGGTGGCGGCCGGGCTAGCTATGGGTCCGATGGTGCCCCTCCCGCAGGAGTTAAAAGGGAACACGGTGCGGATAGTCCCCGTCCCATGCCGCAGCTGCCCCCCGCAACTGTAAGTGTATCGCTTCGGGCGGATACCACTGGGATCGTCCCGGGAAGGTGTACGAAGCAAGGATTGCTGTCGGGCGGGGTGCCCTGAAGGCTTCGGACCCGCCTCGGGCCGGGTCTGTCTACGCATCCCGTCTGACTGTTGCCCGATGGACGGAAGCGATGGACGAAACGCCGAACCACCCCCCCCGATCCGCGCGTGAACTATGACGCGAAGGAGCAAATCCGCGACTACTGGACGCGGCGCGCCAAAACCTTCGACCTGCCGCCCACCCACGGCATCCGCTCGGATCGCGAGCTGGCGGCGTGGATGCGGCTGATCGGCGCCGGCGCGCCGGAGATGAAGGAGGCCCGCGTGCTGGAACTGGCCTCGGGCACCGGCGAATTCTCGCGGGTGCTGCTTGCGCTGGGCTGTCGCGTCGACGATCTGGACCTGTCCGAGGGCATGATCGCCCGCGCCCGCGCCCGCGCCAAGCATGGCGATGCGTTGCGGCTGTTTCAGGGCGATGCCGAGAACACGATGATGCCGGATGCCGCCTATGACGCGGTGATCTGCCGGCATCTGGTCTGGACGCTGCTGAACCCGATGGCGGCCTTCCGCGACTGGCTGCGGGTGCTGGCGCCGGGCGGGCGGCTGGTGATCGTGGACGGCAACTGGTCGCACCTCGACCGGATCGGCAGGCTGGCCGCGCTTCTGTCGACGCTGTGGGACCGGCTGTCACCGCAGCCAAAGCCATATGACGCGGCGGCCCACGGCCTGATCGAGCGGCACCTGCACTTCCGCGACGGGCTGCGGGCCGAGGACCTGGCGCCGATGCTGGCCGAAGCCGGTTTCGGGAATATCCGCATCCTGCCCCTCGACGGCGTCCTGCCCGCGCAGCTCCGGGCGGCAAGCTGGCGCGACCGGCTGCATCTCCTGCAAAATTCGGGCCGCGGCTTCGTCGTTACCGCGCGCCATCCCGCCCCATGATCCGCCGCGCGACGGAGGACGGCCCGCCTGCGCCCCTGCGGAGCCTGGCGGGCCGGCGCTGCCGCCCGGCCCCGTCGCGCCGCCACCGCCCCACATGCCACCAACGAAACCAGGGGACCCTGACATGACCACGCTCAACCGCCGCAACCTGCTGATCGGCTCCGGCACGCTGGCCGGGCTGCTGGCCCTGCCCCGCGCCATCTTCGCCCAGCCCGCGCAGACGGTGCTGCGCGCCGTGCAGCCCTGGGAATTCGAGACCATCCAGCCCTTCGCAAGCGGCTTCGTCGTCAACCGCACCAGCGTGTCGGAGAACCTGATCGCCATCAGTCCCGAAGGCCGCGTCGTTCCGGCGCTGGCGGTGGAATGGTCCGCCGTGCTGCGCGCCACCCTGCCGCTGGGGGTCCTGTCCGTCGGCGGGGCGGTACTGTCGGTCTCGTCGCTGGGGTTTCCGGGCCTGGGCATTCGCCCGCCCGATGCCGAATGGGGTGCCATGATCAGCGAGATGATGCCCCATATGGCCGAAGCCCCCGTGCAGATGGCCGCGCCCTGCCTGGCCATCTTTGCCTCGGTGCTGGTCCTGACCCGGCTGGTTGCGGTGAACGACCCGCGCGAAAGGCGGCCGACCGATGCGGGCTGACCCCATCTTCTGCGATCTGGCGGGCATCACCGACGCCGCGGGCCGCCCGGCCATCGGTCCGGTGCGGCTGGAATGGGCGCGGCCGGGCGATTGCTGCACCCTGACCGGCGAGACCGGCAGCGGGAAAAGCCTCGTCGCGCAATCCATCCTTGGCCTGCTGCCGGCAGGCTTCACCGCGCAGGGGGTGTCGCGCATCGGCGCAAGGGCGATCCCGCTGCGCGACCGCGCGGCGCTGCGCACGCATTGGGCGCAAACCCTGTCGCTGGTCCCGCGGGAGCCGGGGACGGCGCTGGACCCGACCATGCGCCTGCATCGCCAGTTGCGGCATGTCCGGGGCGCGACCGGGACCGGCATCCGGCAATCGCTGGATGCGCCGGACCTGAAGGGGGCGGATGACTAGATGTCGGGCGGCATGGCACAGCGGGCGCTGTTCGCCACCGCGCTGCTGGGCCATGCCGCGCTGATCGTCGCGGACGAGCCGACCAAGGGCCTGGACGACCGCCGCGCCGCGCAACGCCTCGATGCGCTGATGAGGCTGCGAAAGGATGGGCGGCGCCTGCTGGCCATCACCCATGACCTCGACCTCGCGCGGGAACTGGGCGGGCGGGTGCTGGTGATGCAGGCCGGCCGGGTGATCGAGGCCGGGGCTGCCGAGGCGCTGTTCGGCGCCCCCCGCGATCCCTATACGCGCGCCCTGCCGGCGGCCGATCCGCGCCATTGGCCGCCGCGCCGGCGGGCACCTCCGGCCGGGCCGGCCGTGGCCGAGATTCGCGACCTGTCCTTCGCCTATGGGAAAAGGCGGGTCATCGAAAACCTGTCGCTGCGCATCCATGCCGGCGAGATCCTCGCCCTGACCGGCGACGGCGGCACCGGCCAGACGACATTGGGCAACCTGCTGCCGGGCCTGCACCGGCCCCGCAGCGGTGGGGTGCTGTGGACCGGCCCCGACACCGGCACCGACCGCCGCGCGCGGGCGCGCCTGCGCCGCCGCTTTCAGAAGCTGCATCAGGACCCCGCCGCCATCCTTGCCCCGCATCGCAGCATCGCACGGCATTTCGACGACTTCGCCGATTTCATGCCGGCCACCGGGCCGCGCGAGCGCCTGCACGCATTGCTGGCCCGCATGCGCCTGCGTCCCGGCCTGCTGGCGCGCAGCGTGGCCGCAATCTCCGGCGGCGAGGCGCAAAGGCTGGCCCTGGCCCGCATCCTGTTGCTGGACCCGATGCCGATCGTGGCCGACGAGCCGTCCTCGCGCCTCGACCCGATCATCCAGCGCGGGATTTTCGAGTTGCCGGAAGCGGTGCGCGCCGCCGGCAGCACCGCCATCGTCCTGATCAGCCATCGCCGCACCCTCGTCCGCTTCGTCGCCCATCGCGTCCTGCATCTCGGACCCGCCGGCAGCCGTGAAACGGCGAGGCCGGCAGCGGTCGAGGCCGACCCTCCGGGAGCGGGCCAATTGCAGGCGGCAGCCGCACAAGCCGCGCGCATGACCGAAGCCTCCCTCCCCCGCGACGGGCCGGCCCGGCATGTCGTGGAACACCGCGATTTGCCCCATCGGGCACGGGATCGGGGGGATCGGCGCCCGCCTCGGCCTGCCGGCGCTGCGCGACGAGGACGGGCGGGCCTTCGTCCGGGCAGGGGCTGCAATCCCCGTGGCGCGGACGGCGGGACAGCGACCGCGCCGGCCTGTGCGGCCTCTCTCTCCAGGATCGAGGCGCCCCCCGCAACACCGCCCCGCCGATGGGACCGGAAAGCCTTGCACCGATCACCGCGCCGAGGCCCGCATCGGCGCGATCCCGGTTCGCCCGGTCTCCCTCGCCCCCCGGATCGGGCCAAACCCGCCGATAAGGGCGATCCTGCGGCGCTGGCTTGTGGGGGAAGGACGCGGGGGGCCATGACCCGGGTTCGGTGCAATACCGGGATTGCCTCCGCAAACCTCAAGGATATTGCTCGATAGCGGATGCCGAAATCCAGCCGGGGACTGTGCCGTCGGGGATGTCGTGCCCTGCATCCGCCCGGCTGGCCCACGCGCAAACGACCGGCCTGTCGGTGTGTCGCCGGCCGATACGGGCGCCGACGCCCCGCTCGCTGCATGCCGATTTCGCAGGCGTCACCTCGGAAAGCCGGCAGCCGGCAGGGCCGGCCCCGGCCCCGCAGCGCACAGTCCGGCGTTTCGTCCGTTTCCCGTCCGGCGGCGCTCGGGACCGTTCGACAGCGGCGTCATGGCGCCGTCCGGGGGACCACCTGCCGGGCGATCTCCACGAAGCCCTCGACGTAACCCGTGGCCAGTTCCGCCCGGCGCAGGCCGATATTGACGCTCTTGCGCAGCCCGCCCTCGCCGATGCGCAGCGTGGCCAGCGCCGGCCCGGTCCCTGCCTCGCGCAGTATCCAGTCGGGCAGGACCGCCACCCCGCGCCCGGCGGCGACCAGTTGCAGCATCAGTTCGATGGTTTCGACGGTGGTGCGACGGCGGGGACGACAATTCGCCGGGATCAGGAAACGGGTGTAGATATCCAGCCGCTCCACCCCGACCGGCACCGTCAGCAGGTCCTCGGAGACCAGATCGCCGGGACGCAGAAAGGGCCGCGCCGCCAGGGGATGCCCCTGCGGGACCGCCAGCAGCAACTCGTAATCGAAGACCGGCCGGAAATGCAGTTCGGGGACGGCGACCGGATCGGGCGTCACCAGCAGGTCGATCTCGTAGGCCAGCAGCGCGGAAACCCCGTCGAAGCGGAAGGCGTTGCGCAATTCCATATCCACGTCCGGCCAGGCGGCCAGATAGGGCGCCGTCACCTGCATCAGCCACCGCTCGCAAGGGTGGCATTCCATGCCGATGCGCAGCCGGCCCCGGCGACCGCGGGCGATGTCGGCCAGCACCTGCTCGGCATGGTCCAGCTCGGGCAGCAGGCGCTCGGCCAGCGCCAGCAGATGCTCGCCGGCCTGGGTCAGGCGCAGGCTGCGGCCCTTCCTGGCCCAGATGGCGACGCGGTGGCGCGCCTCCAGCTTGGCGATGGCATGGCTGACCGCCGACTGGCTGAGGTTCAGCCGCGCCGACGCCGCCGTCACACTGCCGGCGCGGGCGACCTCGCGGATGATGGTCAGGTGCTGGCGGTCAAGCATGATGCATCATTTGCATGAATCAATGAAGGAATGCCATTTCTGCTTCATAGTGTGGCCGTGCTATGCGGGCGTCAAGTGCATCAGACGAGGCCGCCGTGACCTGCCCCTTCGACGAGATCATCGACCGCAAGGCATCCAACTCGATGAAATGGGGGGCCGCGCGGGCCATGCTGACGCCCGACGCGGCCGCCGCCGACCCGCTGCCGATGTGGGTGGCCGACATGGATTTCCGTGCCCCGCCGCCGGTGATCGAGGCGCTGGCCGAAGCCGTCCGCGAAGGCGTCTTCGGCTATCCCGCCGGGGCCACCGACAGCTATGTCCAGGCGGTGACCGGCTGGCAGCGGCGGCGCTTCGGCTGGGAGGTGGCGCCGGACTGGGTGGTGCAGGTCTCGGGCATCATCACCGCGATCAAGACGGTGGTTCAGGCCTTCACGGCGCCGGGCGACTCGGTGCTGATCCAGCCGCCGGTCTATGCGCATTTCCGCGACGACGTGGCCCTGAACGGCCGCTTTCCCGTCGGCGCGCCACTGGTTCGCGAGGGCGACCGCTATCGCTACGACCCGGCGGTCTTCGAGGCGGCGATCCGGCCGGATACGAAGCTGTTCATCCTGTCGAACCCGCACAATCCAACCGGCAATGTCTGGACGGCGGACGAATTGCGCAGCATGGGCGAAATCTGCGCCCGCCACGGCGTGCCGGTGGTCTCGGACGAGATCCATCAGGATCTGATCGTCAACCCCGCCTGCCGGCACATTCCCTTCGCCAGCCTGGGCGAGGGGTTCGCGCAAAACAGCATCACCTGCACGGCGCCGTCGAAAACCTTCAACCTGCCGGGGCTGCAAAGCGCCAACCTGTTCATCCCGAACCGGCGGATGCGCGAGGAATTCCTGCGCCAATACGACCGCAACATGTTCCCGCTGGTCAATGTGCTGGGCATGGTCGCCGCCGAGGCCGCCTATCGCCACGGCGAGCCGTGGCTGGAGGCGCTGCTGGCCTATATCCGCGCCAACCACGCGCATTTCGCGGATGCCGTCAACGGGTCCAATTCGGGCCTGAGGGTGCTGCCGGCGGATTCGCTCTATCTGGCCTGGATGGATTGCCGCGCCCTCGGGATGGATGCCGAGGCGCTGCACCGCTTCCTGCTGACCGAGGCGCGGCTCTGGCTCGACCAGGGCCAGAAGTTCGGGCCGGAGGGGCATGGCTACATGCGCGTCAACCTCGGCTGCCCCCGCGCCACGGTGGACGAGGCCATCCGCCGGCTGACCGGCGCCGTGGCGGCATTGTGATGGCGCCGGTGCTGATCCTCGGCGGCGGGCTGGCGGGGCTGAGCGCCGCGCGGCATCTGCACCGCGCCGGGATTCCCTTTCAACTGCTTGAGGCGCGCGCACGGCTGGGCGGGCGCATCCTGACTGTGGGCGCGGACGCGCTGCCGGCGACGGACGGGTTCGACCTCGGCCCCTCGTGGTTCTGGCCGGGAATGCATCCCGGCATGGCGCGGCTGGTGCGGGACCTGGGCCTTGCCGCCCTTGCGCAACCCGGCGAGGGGGCGATGCTGTTCCAGCGCGCCGACGGGGCGGTGGCGCGCTATCCGATGATGCGGCAGGAGCCGGAATCGATGCGGCTGGCCGGCGGGACCGGGACGCTGGTGGCGGCTTTGGCGGCGGGCCTGCCCGAGGGCAGCATCCGCCTGGGCGCGCGCGTCAGCCGCCTTGTCCTCGGCGAGGCCGGCGTGCTGGCCCATGTCGAGGGCGCCGCGCCGATCGCCGCCGCCCATGTCATCGCCGCCCTGCCGCCGCGCCTGCTGGCCGGGACCGTCGCCCTCGACCCGGCGCCGGAGCCGGCCACGCTGGCGCTGTGGCGCGGCACGCCGACATGGATGGCGCCCCATGCCAAGCTGTTCGCGCTCTATGACCGCCCCTTCTGGCGCGAGGCCGGGCTTTCGGGCATGGCGCACAGCCAGACCGGCCCGCTGGCCGAGATCCACGACGCCACCACCGCCTCCGGCAAGGCGGCCTTGTTCGGCTTCGTCGGCGTCCCGGCGATGCAGCGCGCGCAGGCCGGGCACGAGCGGGTCATCGCCGCCGGCATCGCGCAGCTGGGGGCCTTGTTCGGCCCGCAGGCGCTGGCGCCGCAGGCCACGCTCTATCACGATTGGGCTGCCGATCCGCTGACCGCCACGCCGCTGGACCAGAGCGCCGGTGACCACCCCGAAGGCGGCCCGCGCGACTGGAGCGGCGCCCTCTGGCGCGAATGCCTGACGCTTGCCGGCAGCGAGACAGCCGCCCGCGATCCCGGCTATCTCGCCGGCGCCATCGAGGCCGGCAGCGCCGCCGCCGACCGCATGGTGCAAGGCGTTCCGGCATGACCGCCACCTTCCGCGCCATGCAGATCGCCGCGCCGGGCCGTCTGGAGCCGGTCCGCCGCCCCGTGCCCGAACCCGGTCCCGGCGAGGTGCTGATCGCCGTGGAGGCCTGCGGCATCTGCGGCGCCGATGCCGGCGACATCGAGAACGGCCCGCCCGGCCGCATCCCCGGCCACGAGGTCGTCGGCCGCCTCAAAGCGCTGGGCGCGGAGGTGCCGCCGGTCTGGCGCATCGGCCAGCGGGTCGGCATGGGGCGCCTTGGCGGTCCCTGCCTGACCTGCGGCGACTGCCGGCGGGGGCGGCTGCACCTGTGCCGCAACCAGCCGGTGACGGGCGCCTCGCGCGATGGCGGCTATGCCGGGATGATGCTGGCCCGCGCCACCGGCCTGATCTCGGTCCCCGACGCGCTGGCGGCGGCGGAGGCGGCGCCGATCCTCTGCGCCGGCATCGCCACCTTCAACGCGCTGCGCAAATCGGGGGCCGAGCCGGGCGATACCGTCGCCGTGCTGGGCATCGGGGGGCTTGGCCATATGGCGCTGCAATATGCCCGCCGCATGGGGTTCCGGGTCGTCGCCATCGGCCGCGGCGCCGACATCGCCGCCGAGGCGCGGACGCTGGGCGCGCATCGCTATATCGACACCAATGTCGAAAACGCCGCCGAGGCGCTGGCCGCGATGGGCGGGGCGCGGGCGATCCTGACCATGATCGCCGACACCGCCGCCATCGCCGCCCTGCTGCCGGCCCTGACACCCGAGGGACGGCTGGTCCTGCTGGGCGGCGGCAAGGACCCGCTGCCCGTCCCGATGGGCCTGCTGGTCGGGGGCGAGCGCGGCATCCTCGGCTCGATCACCGGCTCGCCGCACGAGGTCGAAAGGGTGCT
>CAKTBJ010000002.1 GCA_934533075.1 uncultured Paracoccus sp. | reverse complement strand
GCGCTGGCCGGCAGGACGGGTTCAGCCGGGGCCGCCGCCGGGGAAGCGGTAGCGGCCTGCGACGCCGGAAGGGCCGCCTGCGGCGCCGGCGCGGCGGGGATGGCACCCGGCGCGGCGGGGGTCTGGACTGGCTCGCTGGCCGGCGTGGCGGCCGTCACCTGCGGGGCCGGAAAGGCGGCCTGCGCGGCGGCGCCCTGGCCCTGCTGGCCGGCTGGCGGCGTGGCCGCCTCCTGCGGCGTCGGCTGCGCGGGTGCCGGCGCCGGGGTCTGCGCGGCACTTGCCTGCGGCATGGACGCCGCCGGTTCCGGCGCGGCAATCGGCGCAGGGGGCTGCGTCGCGGGTTGATCCTGCGCCACCGTCGGCACGGCGGGCGCCGACGCGACCGGCGCGGCCATCGCCTCGCGCAGGGCATTGCCCAGCGCATCATCCGCCGCCGCCTGCACCTGATCGGCAGGCGAGCGGGGCGCGTCGGGCGCCGGCGCCGCAAGGGTTTCGGAAGCGGGATCGGCTTCGGGCGCAGCCTCGGCCACAGCCTCGACGGCCGGCGCCGGCGCGGGTTCGGGCGTGGCGAGCTGCCCGCCCTCGCGACCGCCGCCGGCGAACAGCGCCACCAGCAGCATGCCCGCCACCAGCAGCGCGACCATGCCGGCCAGCGGGCCGTTGCGCCCGCCGAACAGCCTGCGCGCCAGCGCGCGGGCGGGCGCGGCCTGAGCCTCCGGCTCGCCGTGGCGAATGATCGGGGCGGGGGTCTCCGCCTCCACCGCCGGGCGCGGGGTGGCGACGCGATGGATGGCCGGGCGCGCCGGCTCGGGCGCGGCCTCCGCGCGGCGCTGGCCACCCAGCCGGGCCGAGCGGCGCGGCGAAGGGGCGGCCTGGGACGGCGCGGCAACGGGATAGGGAACCGAGGGCGGAATGCGGGTGACGAACAGGGCGGCAGGCGGCAAAGCCGTTTCCGGCGCCGGCGTCACGGGGGCTTCCTCCGCCTCCTCCGCATCGGACAGGGCGGCTTCGGCCGCGCCCTCGCGGGCACCGGCAGAGACGGGCAGAGGCGCCCGAGGCAATTCGGCATCGACATCGGCTAGCGGTGCGGGCAGGACAACCGCCCCATCGGCTGCGACTGCCACAGCGGTCCCGGCCTCCGCATCGCCCACCATCTCCACAGCGGCATCGGAAACGGCGCCGGCAAGCGGCAGGTCGGCGGCCCTATCGGGCGCGGCTCCCGCCTTCGCGGCAGTCCCGACCTTGGCATCGCCCGCCGGTTCCGCAGTCACTCCGGCCTCGGCAGGCGGTGCAGGCGCATCATCCGTCCCGCCGAGCGCAGGCGCAGCGATTCCGGCCTCCGCCTTGCCCGCCAGTTCCGCAACGGCATCGGAAACGACTCTGCCATCGGCAGGCGGTGCCGGCACATCGTCCGCCCCATCGGGCGCGCTCGCCGCAATGGTCCCGGCTGCGGCATCGCCCGCCGGTTCCACGGTAGCGTCGGAAACGGCTTCGGCCCCGGCAAGCGGTGCGAGCACGTCATCCGCCCCGCCGAGCGCAGGCGCCGCGACCCCGGCCTCCGCATCGCCCGCCGGTTCCGCAGCGGCATCGGAAACCGCCATCGCCGCGCCGGGGGCCGCTTCGGCCGCACCCGCCGCCGTCAAGGCCCGCAGCCTTTCCAGCGAAGCAGCGATGCGGGCCTCGTCGACGGTTTCCGGGACCGTCGCCTCGTCCTCGTCGCCCCCGTCATCCGCCGGCGCCGCAAGCGCCATCTCGGGCGGATGCACGAAATGCGGCTCGCCGGGATAGACCTCGGGGTCGGGGTCGGAGATGAAGCCGCGAATGGCGAAGCCGTGGCGAAGGGCGAATTCCTCGGCCTCCACCAGGGTCTGGCGGGCGACGGCGGCGACATGCACCTCGCCAGGACGCGCCGGCAGCCAGTCGAAGGCCAGATCCGGCACCGCATAGGACGTCAGCCCCTCCAGCGCGCGGGCCACCGCCGCGGGCATCGCCGCAGGCCCGTCGGCATTCACCCGCAGCCGCGTGTAAAGCAGCTGGTCGTCCGGGATCACCAGCAGCACCGAGGGCCGGGCGCCGTCGCCGCCCCGCAGCCGCTCGCGCATGCGCGACAGGCCCGCGCGCATATCGGCGCCGTCGAAGCGCACATGGTCGGTTTCCCGCCATTCGTCCCCGATGCGGCGTTGCAGATGCACGGCCTCGGGCGAGAAGGAAAGGGCGGCGTCAGACGCGATTTCTTCGGGCATGTCAGGCTTTCGGGATGGCCACTTTTGGCGTGGCGCGTTTTGCTGCTCGGGCTTGGCTCCATGCTTACCCGGTTTGCGCGCGCGAGGGAAGCATTACACCCTTTCGTTATCCCGTTTGGGCGAAATGTGACCGCAGGTCACGCGAACCGGCACGGCTTGCCGGACGTTGCGCGGCGGGACACCATCCCGGCACCCATTGGAAAGGACGATTCCATGACCTCCATCCCGACCCGCGCCCTGCCCCGCCTGCTGATCCTTGCGCCGCTGGCGCTGGCTCTGGCGCCGCTGGCCGCCCCCGCCGCGCTGGCGCAACCCGCCGAGGCCCCCGCCGCCGCGCCGCAGGCGGCCACCATCACCGTGACCGGGCACGGCGAGGCCAGCGGCGCGCCGGACATGGCCGTGGTCACGCTGGGCGTGCGCACCGAGGGCGAGGATGCCGCCGGCACGCTGGCCGCCAACAACGACAAGCAGGCCGCCGTGATCGCCGCGCTGAAGGAAGCCGGGATCGAGGCGCGCGACGTGCAGACCTCGGGCCTCAGCCTCGACCAGCGGATGAGCTATCCCGACGGGCAGGCGCCGCAGCTTGTCGGCTATGCCGCGTCGAACATGGTGACGGTGCGGGTGCGCGACCTGGAGGCGCTGGGCGCCTTGCTGGACAAGGCGATCACCGCCGGCGCCACCAACCTGGCCAACCTGCAATTCCAGCGCGAGGACGATGCCGCCCTGCTGGACGACGCGCGGCAGGCGGCGGTTGCGGATGCCATCCACCGGGCCACGCTTTACGCCGAGGCGGCGGGGGTCGCGCTGGGTCCGGTGCGCGCGATCCGCGAGGCGCCGGCGCATATGCCGCCGCAACCGATGCCGATGATGGCGCGCATGGCCGCCGACGCGCAATCCGCGGTGCCGGTCGAGGCCGGCGAGTTGGGCCTCAGCGTCGAGATCACCGTGGAATTCGCGCTGGAGCAGCCCGCGCCGTGACATGATTGATCGCGGCCCGGCGCCCGCGTCGGCCGCAGCAGGAGGACGCCGCATGGCCTATTTTCTCGCCGTCTACACGATGCGGCCGGAGGATCTGGCGCGCTTTCGCAGCCTGCCCCCGCAGCAGCAGGAAGAAGCCGACCGGATCGGCCTGCCGCTGTGGCAGGCATGGGAAAAGCGCAATGCCGCGTCGATCCCCGATCGCGGCGGCATGGTGGGCAAGACCCTGCGCGTGACCAGGGAGGGGGCCGCGGCCGCGACCAACCCGTTCTGCGGCTATCTGGTGGTCGAGGCGGACAGCATCGAAGCGGCGGCGGACCTGTTCCGGGACCATCCCCATTTCACCGTCTTTCCCGGCGACGGGGTGGACATCATGCCCTTCCTCGCCGGGCCGCACCTGCCGGCGGGGCAGCCATGAAAGAAGAAGGCGGGCCATGCGGCCCGCCTGCCCGTGCGGCGCGGGGGTGGCGGCCGCACGCCGCCACCCGTTTCAGCGCGTCGCCGCGTCCAGCGCCTGATCCAGGTCGGCGATGATGTCGGCCGGGTCCTCCAGCCCGATCGACAGCCGCACCAGGTTCGGCGCCGCGCCGGCGGCAATCTGTTCGGCCTCGGCAAGCTGGCGATGGGTGGTCGATGCCGAATGGATCACCAGCGAGCGCGCATCCCCCAGATTGGCGACATGGCTGAACAGTTTCAGCGAATCGACCAGCTTGACGCAGGCGTCATAGCCGCCCCTGACCGCGAAGCTGAACAGCGAGCCGGCGCCCTTCGGGTAAAGCCGCGCCGCGCGCTCGGCATAGGGCGAGCTGGCCAGCCCCGCGTAAGTCACGGATTCGACGCGCGGATCGGCCTCCAGCCATTCGGCGACCCTTTGCG
Organism: uncultured Paracoccus sp.; assembly: GCA_934533075.1. Classification (GTDB taxonomy): domain Bacteria; phylum Pseudomonadota; class Alphaproteobacteria; order Rhodobacterales; family Rhodobacteraceae; genus Paracoccus. Next base: position 122,823 of record CAKTBJ010000002.1, on the reverse strand, counting down.
CGTTCTCGACATGGCGGGGGACGCGCAGATGCAGCGTCTCCAGCCCCAGCAGCGTGTAATGCGCCGCCTGCGGGTTCAGCGTCATGCCCAGGTCGCGCAGGCCGATGGCGATGGAATGGAAGGTGAAGGCGGCCGGGCCGAAGGTCTCGTGGAATTTCAGGCCGTGATAGGCGGGTTCCGGCTCCGACAGGCTGGGGAACTTGCCCGAGGCCGACCAGTCGAACCGGCCCGAATCCACCACGGCGCCGCCGGTGACGGTGCCGTTGCCGGTCATGAACTTGGTCAGCGAATTGACCACCAGCGTCGCGCCGTGGTCGATGGGACGGAACAGGACCGGGGTGGCGAGGGTGTTATCCACGATCAGCGGGATGCCGGCCTCGTCGGCGATCTTCGCGATGGCCGGGATGTCGGTCAGGTAGCCACCGGGATTCGAGATCGATTCCACGAAGATGGCGCGGGTGTTCTCGTCGATGGCGGCGCGCACGGCGTCCAGGTCGTCGAGGTCCACGAAGGACGCCGACCAGCCGAAGCGGCGGATGGTCCGGGAAAGCTGGGTGATCGAACCGCCGTAAAGCCGCGTCGAGGCGACGATGTTCAGCCCCGGACCCATCAGCGGGAACAGCGCCATGATCTGCGCCGCATGGCCGGAGGAGCACGCGACGGCGCCGGCGCCGCCCTCCAGCGCCGCCACGCGGGTCTGCAAGGCCGCCACGGTGGGGTTGGTCAGGCGGGAATAGATGAAGCCAACCTCCTGAAGGTTGAACAGCCGCGCGGCATGGTCGGCGTCGCGGAACACGAAGGCGGTGGATTGATAGATCGGCATCTGCCGGGCGCCGGTGGCCGGATCGGGGGGCGTGCCGGCATGGATGGCGAGGGTATCGAAATGCAAGTCGCTCATGGCGTCCTCTGAAACGGGGTCCGGCGGCGAGGTTATGCGGGTGCAGAAACGGGTGCAACCGGGGGTTTTCGATCATATGAACAGCAATCCCTGCATATGGCCGCCGGGTTTGGGTCATATGATCGGATCGGACGGAATATGCCGCAAATGCGGACAAGGGCGCCCCGAAGTCGGGGCGGACGCGGGGAGGCGGGTCCACGCGCCGAGGCCGCGGGGCGGCGGGGATGGGTCTGGCCGGCGATCCAGGCCGGCCGGCGGGAATTGTCCAGCGGGGCGGCATGGGAACGGTGGGCAAGGTGCGTGCAAGCACGCACCCTACAACGCAACGGTCGGGCACCACCCGCAAAAGGATCAACGCCGTAGGGTGCGTGCAAGCACGCACCTTGCCCGACGACACCCCCCGACACCGTCCCCGCCCCACAAACACAGAAAGGCGCCCCCGAAGGGACGCCCCGCATGCGGGATGCCGGAAAATCAGGCGGCGCGGCTGGTCAGCACCTCGCCGACGCGGCGCTGGGCCTCGGCCTCGTCGGTGCCGCTGACGGCGGCGACCTCGCGGGTCAGGCGGTCCAGCGCGGCCTCGTAAAGCTGGCGCTCGGAATAGGACTGCTCGCGCTGCTCGTCGTTGCGGTGCAGGTCGCGCACCACCTCGGCGATGGACAGCAGTTCGCCGGAATTGATCTTCTGCTCGTATTCCTGCGCACGGCGCGACCACATGGCGCGCTTGACGCGGGCCTTGCCCTTCAGCGTCTCCATCGCGCGGTCCACCAGGTCGGGCGAGGACAGGCTGCGCATGCCGATCTCGGTCGCCCGCGCGGTCGGCACCGAGAGGGTCATCTTGTCCTTGTCGAAGGAGATCACGAACATCTCCAGCTTCATGCCGGCGACCTCCTGCTCCTCGATGGAGACGATGCGGCCCACGCCATGCGCGGGATAGACGACGAAATCATCGCGACGGAAGTCGTGCTTCTTGGTGCTTTTGCTCATGCTGTTTCCTCAGTCAGGCGCCCGGATGCGCTGTGCCGGACACGAAACCGACCAACAGGGCGCGACGTTCGCCCTGCGGCCCAAATAAACCATCCTCATCGGCGGGGCAGCCCGTCGAAATCGACCAAACGACAGCGCCCCCGAAAACGTCGAGGCCCTGACGCTGCGGTAAGCATACCATAAAATCCGCCCGCAAGAAAGCGGGGCAAAGCAGCGCCTTACCTTACGGAAATCAACATATTGCGCGCAAATGCATCCGAAGCGGACCGATTCGTACGACAGGTGCGCGCCGGCATCCGTGTCAGTCGCCCTCGCCGGGCTTTTCCGAGAAGAACTCGGCCAGCTTGCCGGCGCGGCCGTCCATATCCTCATAGCCGGGCATCGGGTCCTTCTTGTGGGTGATGACCGGCCATTGCTCGGCATATTTCCGGTTGAACTCGACCCAGCGGTCCATGTCCGGCTCGGTATCCGGGAAGATGGCCTCGGCGGGGCATTCCGGCTCGCACACGCCGCAGTCGATGCATTCATCCGGGTGGATGACCAGCGTGTTCTCGCCTTCATAGAAGCAATCGACCGGACAGACCTCGACGCAATCCGTGTATTTGCACATGATGCAATTTTCGGTGACAACGTAGGTCATGGCGGCCTCCAGCGGCGGGATGAACCCGACCTAACGCCTCGGGGCCATGCAATCAAGCCGGGGCGTCGCCGGGGTCGGGCGGCGGCGTCAGATCGCGATAAAGTGTCGCAGCCTCGGCCGCCGGGCCGCGCCGGGTGCCGGGGGCGATCACCTCATAGGCCAGCACGCGGCGGCCGGCAAAGACCGTCACCACGTCGCCGGGACCGACCAGCCGGCCCGGCTTGCGGCAGGGCTGGCCGTTGACGCGCACGCCGCCGCCGGCGATCTGCGCCGCCGCCAGCGTGCGGGTCTTGCAGGCGCGCGCATGCCACAGCCAGCGATCCAGCCGCAGCCGCCCCGCCCCCTCCTCCGCCTCGTCGTCGGCGGCCTCCGGGACCGGGCGGCGCCGGCTCAAGCCCGCCCCCTCACTGGCGCTGCTTCAGCGCGGCCAGCACGGCGAAGGGGTTGTCGGGGTCGATCGGCTTGTCGGATTTCGGCGGCCGGGCGCTGAAATTGCGCGGCTTGTCGTCGCGCGGGGGCTTGCCGCCGCGCTTCTCGCCACGCTCACCGCCCTCGGGCTTCGGCCCCTTGCGGGGACCGCGATCCTTGCCGTCCTTGTCCTTGCGGAACTCCTTGCGCGGGGGGCGGCCGCCCTCGGCCGGGGCCTCGCCCTCGGCACGGCGCTGGCCATGCTGGGGCTTGCCGCCGCGCGGGCGCTGGCCACGGGGACGCGGCGCCCAGGTGAAGGTGTAGAACACCTCCAGCTCCTGCGCCGGATCGGTCCCGGCCTCGGCGGTCGGGGCGGCTTCATCCGGCGCGGCGTCCCCAGCAGGCGAAGGTGCCTCCCCCTCCGGCACCGCATCCGCGACAGGCTCGCCAGCCGGCGCGACCACGGTTTCGGCGGGCGGGGTCGCCTCCGCCTCCGTCTCTGGTGCCGCATCCGCCGCAGGCTCCCCGGCCGGCGCGGCTTCGGCTTCGGTTTCGGTAACCGGCGCGGTCTCCGCCTCGGGGACCGCCTCCGGTCCGGCCGCGGCCTCGGTGCCTTCGGCGACCGCATCCCCGGCGGCGGCGACCGGCCCGGCCTTGTCGGCGGCCTCCGGCTTCTGCTTGGCGCGTTCGCCCCGCTCGGCGCGATAGCCCAGCCCTTCCATCAGGCCCGAGAACTGCTCCAGCGTCATGCCGGTGATGGACAGCATGTCCGGCGTGGCCTCGAAGCCCGCGCGGCTGTCCTGCGCGCGCAGCATGTCGGCCAGACGCTCCAGCATGTCGATGCGGATGGCGCGCTCGCCAGCCGGGAAATAGCCCGACAGCGTGACATGCGCGCGCGGCGTCCGCTGATCGTTGGGGATCGTCACCAGACCCGGCGGCGGGTTCGAGGGGAACTCGGCCAGATCATTGGCCAGCGACCACAGCAGCAACCGCAGCCGGGTCGGCGCCGGCTTCAGCAGCGCCGGCTGGAAGATGGTATATTGGCCGAAACGCACGCCATGCTTGCGCAGCAGGCCCCGCGCCTCCTGGTCCAGGTCGCGCACCGCGTCGGCGACCTGCGCGCGCGGCAGCACGCCGAAACCCTCGACCAGCTGGAACGCGAAGCCGCGCGCCATGCCGGTCAGCGCCTCGTCGTCGCGCAGCTTCAGCAGCGGCTCGAACAGGGTCGCCAGCTTGCGGTCGATGAAATGCTGGGCGCGGCGGCGGACCTTCTCGGCCACCTCCTCGCCGGCTTCCTCGTCCACGAAGACCTCGACGCCCGGCTTCAGCGGATCGGACCCCTTGACCAGCTTGCCGATGGCGGCATCGCCCCACATCAGGCCGCCCTGCTCGGTAAAGTCCAGCTCGGTATCCGGCGCATTATAGAAGCGGTCGGCCCGCAGATGGAATTCGGGCCGCAGGGCTTCATAGCCGGCGCGCGACAGCATCCTTGCCTCGTCCCTCGAGGCCGCCTTGTCGGCGTGAAAGCGGAACCCCTCCAGACGGCCGGCGAATTCGCCCTCGACCGTCACTTCGCCCTTGTCGTTCACCTCGGCCACAAGGCCCTCCTTCTGCTTGAGCCGGCGCATCAGCACCGAGGTGCGCCGGTCCACGAAACGCTGCGTCAGCGCCGCGTGCAGCGCGTCCGACAACCGATCTTCTACCGCGCGCGTCTCGGCGCGCCAATGGCCTTCGTCGGCCACCCAGTCCTTCCGCTGCGCCACATAGGTCCATGTGCGGATATAGGCCAGCCGTTTCGACAGCGCGTCGATATCGCCCTCCACGCGGTCGATGCGCCGGACCGCCTTGGCCAGCCAGTCCGAGGGCACCTTGCCATCCTGGAGGAATTCGAACAACCGCGCCAGCAGCGCCACATGCTCGCCCGAGGAAATGGAGCGGAAATCCGGCACCCGGCACACGTCCCACAGCAGCCGCACGTCGCGGGGCGTGGTGGCGCGGGCGCGAATTTCCGGCCGGTCGGCCAGCGATTTCAGGGCGATGAGGTCGTCGGCCTCGCGGCCATGCGCCAGCCATTCGCTGGGCGAGGGCGCCTCAAGGCTGGCCAGCAGCCGGTCCAGCGTGCCGAATTCCAGCGCCGCGTTGCGCCAGACCAGCCGGCGGATCGGGGCGAAGCGGTGATTCTCGATGGCCTCGATCAGGCCCGGCTCCAGCGCCCCGGCCTCGCCCGTGGTGCCGAAGGTGCCGCTTTGGGTATGGCGCCCGGCGCGGCCGGCGATCTGGGCCAGCTCGTGCGGGAACAGGTCGCGCATGCGGCGGCCGTCGAATTTCCGCGTCGATTCGAAGGCGACATGCTGGATGTCGAGGTTCAGCCCCATGCCGATCGCGTCGGTGGCGACCAGGAAATCCACCTCGCCCGACTGGTAGAGCGCCACCTGCGCGTTGCGGGTGCGAGGGCTGAGCGCGCCCATGACCACGGCGCAGCCGCCCTTCAGCCGCCGCAGCAACTCGGCCGAGGCATAGACCTGATCGACCGAAAAGCCGACGATGGCGCTGCGGGCCGGCATCCGCGACAGCTTGCGCGCGCCGGCCCAGGTCAGGCTGCTGAACCGCTCGCGCCGGATGAACTGCACGCCGGGGACCAGGGCGGCGATGGCGGGGCGGATGGTCTCGGCGCCTAGGAACATGGTTTCCAGCCGGCCACGCGCATGCAGAAGGCGGTCGGTGAAGACATGGCCGCGCTCGGGGTCGGCGCAAAGCTGGATCTCGTCCACGGCGAGGAAATCGGCGCCGATCTCGGGCATGGCCTCGGTGGTGGCGACCCAGTATTGCGCGCGCTCGCCGATGATGCGCTCCTCGCCGGTCACCAGCGCCACGGCGGCGGGGCCGCGCGCCTTGACGATGCGGTCATAGACCTCGCGCGCCAGCAGCCGCAGCGGCAGGCCGATGACGCCGGTGCGATGGTTCAGCATGCGCTCGACCGCGTAATGGGTCTTGCCGGTGTTGGTGGGGCCGAGAATCGCGGTGATCTGGCTCACAACAGCGTCCCGTCGCGGCGGTATTGCAGGCGGGCCAGCGCGTCGATGGCCTCCTGCTGGTGCGGATGGATGGCGAGGCTGGCGGTGCAGGCGGCCTCGGCGCGGTCCTCGGCGCCCATCTCCTCGAACATGTGGCACAACAGGGTCAGCGCTGCGAAATGCCGCGGCTCCAGTTGCAGCGCGCGGGCGAGGTCGGCGGCGGCCGGCCCGAACTGCCCGGCCGCCGCCAGCGCGGCGCCGCGCCCCGCCCAGCCCTCGGCGAAACCGGGGGCGTGGTCGGTCAGGGCGGTCAGGTGAAAGATCGCCAGCTCCAGCTCGCCCGCGTCCAGCGCCTCGATGCCGCGCTTCAGCAGCAGGTCCATCGCCGCGCTGCCCGAGCGCGACCAGATCTGGAAGATCTCGGTCTCGGCCAGCCGCCAGCCCTCGCCGGGGGCTTGCAGGGTGGCGAACAGGGTGCGCAGCCGGGCCTCGTCGGCCGCGACATCGGGCAGGGTATCGGCGGGAGCATCGGGGGATTGGATAAAACTGTCCGCATCCTGTGCCGCCACGTTCGTCGGCATCAATGGAAAGTTAACCACCAGGAGGGCTAATATCTGCACGGATAGGTGGTAAAGGATGATGCGCGGCGCCATGTATGGGTTTCTATCCGGGGCCGGCGGATGATGCCAGCCTGCTTGCCGGCGCACCATGAACAGAGGGATGATATGAGCGAAATCGTGAATGCCGCCGTCAAGGCGCTGAGCCAGAAGATCGAGAATTTCGATGCCGTGGCGAAATTCGTCATCGAGGGCGAGGGCGCGCTGATGATCGACCAGAACGGCGTGCGCGCCGGGGACGATCCGGCGGATGTCACCCTGACCGCCAGCCGCGAGACCTTCGAGGGGCTGCTGGACGGCTCGGTCAACCCGACGGTCGCCTACATGACCGGCAAGCTGTCCATCGACGGCTCGCTGCCGGTGGCGATGCAGCTGGGCACCGCGCTGTCGTAAGGGTGGACCGCGCGATGCCGGTGGCGGGATACGATCCCGCGCCGCTGCTGCCCTGCCCGGTGCTGCCGGCGGGGGTGGCCGTGCCGCTCGCGCCGGATGCGCATGCCTTCTGGCTGCGCGCTTCGGACGGGGTGCGGCTGCGGGCGGCGCTGTGGACGGGACCGTCGCCACGCGCCACGCTGCTGCTGTTCCCCGGCCGCACCGAGTTCATCGAGAAATATCACGCCGTCGCCGCAAGGCTGGCGGCGCGCGGCCTTGCCGTCCTGTCCGTCGACTGGCGCGGACAGGGCGCGTCGGACCGGCTGATCGCCAACCGTGCCGCCGGCCATGTCGGCGATTTTCTGGATTATCAACGCGATGTCTCGGCTTTCATCGAGGCTGCCGAGGCCCTGGCCCTGCCCCGCCCCTGGCATCTGCTGGCGCATTCGATGGGCGGCGCCATCGGGCTGCGGGCGCTGCATCGCGGGCTGGCGGTGCGCAGCGCCAGCTTTTCGGCGCCGATGTGGGGGATCGCCCTGGGACGGCTGCCGCAGGGCCTTGCCGCCCCGCTGGCGCGGCAGGTTGCCGCCCTGGCCTGCCGGCTGGGCCTTCGCGAACGGCAGTTGCCGGGCGGCGGGGCCGCCGATCCCGCCCCGCCCGATGCGCAATTCGCCAGCAACCTGCTGACCACGGATCGCGGCTGGTGGGACTGGATGGAGGGGCTGAACGCCGCCCTGCCCGATCAGGTCGTCACCAGCCCCACCTTCGGCTGGGTCCGCGCGGCGCTGATCGAATGCCGGGCGCTTTCCCGCCTGCCCATGCCCGGCCTGCCGGCGCTGATCAGCGTCTCCGGCGCCGAGCGAATCGTTTCGGCCACGGCGATTCGCGCCGGCGCGGCGCGGTGGCCGGGCGCGCGCCTGCTGGACCTGCCCGGCGCCCGCCACGAGGCGTTGTTCGAGAAACCGGAGGGCCGCGAGGCCCTGCTGGCGGCCGTCGAGGCCATGATCGGGCGGGAGTGAATCGAGGTTACCTCTTCAGCAGCCTGTTATTCATGGAAAACTATCCGCCACGAACCCCGGCATCCTGCCGCAGCCGCGTCTCGTAGGCATTCGAAATATGCGCCCGCAGCGCCGAGGCCGCCGCATTGCCGTCCCCCGCCGCGATCGCATCCACGATCGCCTGATGCTCGTCCAGCGCGCGCGGCGCCCGGCCCTCGGCCGCCAGCGTGGTGCGCGCCATCAAGGCCATCGAGCGGTGCAGCATGTCCAGTTGCTGCACGAGGTAACGGTTGTGGCTCGCCAGGTGGATCTGGTGGTGAAAGCGCCGGTTCGACTGCGCCAGCGCCTGCGGATCGGCCAGCGCGGCGCGGTCGGCGGCGATCATCTGGCCCAGCACGCGGATTTCCTCGGGCGTGGCATGGCGCGCCGCCAGCCGTGCGGCCAGCGCCTCCAGTTCGGCGCGGACGGTATACAGTTCCGCCAGCTGGTTGTGGTCGAGGCTGGCGACGATCAGGCTGCGGCCGTCGCGGATCAGCACGCCCTGGGTCTCCAGCCGTTGCAGGGCCTCGCGGATCGGGGTGCGCGACACGCCGAGGCGTTCCGCCAGCTCGCTTTCCACGAGGCGGTCGCCGGGACGATAGGTGCCGTCCTCGATCGCGGACAGGATCATGGATTGCGGATCTTTCATGCCGCCATCAAGGACCGCCCGCGCAGGGATTGCAAGCGCCGGCGCCCGGCATTACCTCAGGCCCATGCAAAGGCCCGACCCGCAGGATTTCGCGCATGTCACCGTCTGGATCTTCGATCTGGACAATACCCTTTATCCCCCTGAAAATGCGCTGTTTCCCCAGATTTCCGCGCGGATGAGCGCCTATATCATCCGCCATCTGGGCGTCAGCACCCGGCAGGCGGCGCGGCTGCGGGACCGCTATTGGCGCCGCCACGGCACCACGCTGGCCGGGCTGATGGCCGAGCATGGCGTGGACCCGCATCACTTCCTCGACGACGTGCATGACATCGACCTGGGCGCGCTGCGGCCCGATCCGGTGCTGGCGCGGGCCATCGCCCGGCTGCCGGGGCGCAAGATCATCCACACCAATGCCGATGCCGCCTATGCCGGGCGGGTGCTGGCGGCGCGCGGCCTGTCGGGATTCGACGCGATCCTGGGCATCGGCGAAACCGGCTGGCATCCCAAGCCCGACCTGCGCGCTTATGACGCAATCCGCGCCGCCGTGGGCTTCGACCCGCGCGAGGCCGCCATGTTCGAGGACGCGCCGCGCAACCTCGCGGTGCCGTTCACGCAGGGCATGCGCACGATTCTGGTGGGGTCCGGCCATGACGGGCCGGGCCATCGGCCGATGCCGCCCGAGGCCACGCTGCACATCACCCACCACACCCTCGACCTGTCCGGTTTCCTGGACGCGCTTGCGCAGGGGCTGGCGCAATGCCACCCTGCGCCCGACCTGCCAACCCCCAACCCGTGAGGTTCGACATGGCCAAGAAAGCGATCGCCGTGGCCCGCAAGGCCGACCGCCCCCTGCTGCCCTGGCTGCTGCCGCTGGCCGGCGCGCTGCTGCTGGCGCTGCTGGCATAGGGGCATGGCCCGCGCGGTGGATATCCTGATCTCCGGCGGCGGCATCGCCGGGCTGATCGCGAGCGCCGGCTTCGGCGCACAGGGCCGCAGCGTGCTGTGCGTGGACCCCGCCCCGCCGGTGACCGAGGAGAGCGCCGCCGGCGCCGATCTGCGCTCGACCGCGTTCCTGCGCCCCTCGGTGCGGCTGTTCGAGCGGATCGGGTTGTGGGACCGGCTGGCCCCCTTCGCCGCGCCGCTGCGGGTCATGCGCATCGTCGATGCCGGCGGGCGCGAGCCGGTGGCGCGGATGGCCCGCGATTTCGATTCGGGCGATCTGGGCGACGGGCTGCCCTTTGGCTGGAACCTGCCCAACTGGCTGTTGCGGCGCGAGATTTCGGCCTTTCTTCGGGATCTTCCCGGCGTCACCTTCCAGCCCGGCACCGCCACCGAATCGCTGATCGCCCGCGACGATGCCGCCTTCGTGCGCCTGTCGGACGGGCAATCCGTCACCGCGCGGCTGCTGGTGGCGGCGGATGGCCGCAACTCGCCGGTGCGTCAGGCCCTGGGCATCGGCGTGCGCACGATCCGCTATGGCCAGAAGGCGCTGGCCTTCGCCGTCACCCATGAGCAGCCGCACGAGAATGTCTCGATCGAGGTCCACCGCTCCGGCGGGCCGTTCACGCTGGTGCCGCTGCCGGATCGCGACGGGCGCCCGGCCTCGGCGGTGATCTGGATGGAGGCCGGGCCGGAGGCGATGCGCCTGCGCGCCCTGCCCCGTCCCGAATTCGAGGCGGCGCTGAACGCGCGCTCGGCCGGGGTGCTGGGGCATCTGCGGCTGGAAACGGCGGTGAATGCCTGGCCGATCATCGCCCAGCTTGCCGACCGCTATGCCGGCCCGCGCACCGCCCTGATCGCCGAGGCCGCGCATGTCGTGCCGCCCATCGGGGCGCAGGGGCTGAACATGAGCCTGTCGGACCTGTCGGCGCTGCTGGACCTGTCGCGCGACGATCCGGGCGCGGCGGACGGCCTGGCGGCCTATGCCCGCCAGCGCCGGCCGGATGCCTGGCTGCGGCTGCGCGGCATCGACCTGCTGAACCGCGCCAGCCGGGTCTCGGCGCCGCCCTTGCGCGACCTGCGGGCGGCGGGGCTGGCCGGGCTGCATGCCATCGCGCCGCTGCGCAAGCGGATGATGCGCATGGGGCTGGGCGCCGACTGACCCCGCCCCCGCCGGCGGAATTGGTGCCGGCAAAAAACTATCCTTTTGCCAAGGGCCTGCCGTCTGGTAAGGATGCTTCCGAACGGGGGCGCACGGGGTCATATCAGCGACATGATGGATTGGGACAAGCTAAGAATCTTTCACGCGGTCGCGGATGCCGGCAGCCTGACCCATGCCGGCGATGTGCTGCACCTGTCGCAATCCGCCGTCTCGCGCCAGATCCGCGGGCTGGAGGAGGCGCTGGGCACGACGCTGTTCCACCGCCACGCCCGTGGCCTGATCCTGACCGAGCAGGGCGAGCTGCTGTTCGAGGCCACCGCCGCGATGGCCTCCAAGCTGGACACCGCCGCCGCCCGCATCCGCGACAGCGAGGAGCATATCTTCGGCGAGTTGCGCGTCACCACGGCGACGGGATTCGGCACCCTGTGGCTGGTGCCGCGCCTGCCCCGGCTCTACGCGAAATTCCCCGACCTCAAGATCGACCTGATCCTGGAGGAGCGGGTGCTGGACCTGCCCATGCGTGAGGCCGATGTCGCCATCCGCATGAAAGAGCCGGCCCAATCCGACCTGATCCGCCGCCGGCTGCTGAATATCCGCATGCGGCTTTACGCGACCCGGCAATATCTGGACCAGGCCGGCACGCCCAGGACCTTCGAGGACCTGACCCGGCACCGGCTGATCTGCCAGAACCCGTCCACGCCGCAGGTTTCGGCGGGTGCGCTGCTGGCGCATCGCATCCTGGGGCTGAATCTGACCTCGACCCTGACCATCAACAATTATTTCGGGGTCTTGCAGGGGGTTCTTTCGCATGTCGGCATCGGGCTGCTGCCCGACTATCTGACCTCGGATTTCGACAGCCTGGTGCGGGTGCTGCCCGATGTCGAATCGGCCGACGTGCCGGTCCTCCTCGCCTACCCGGAGGAGTTGCGGACCTCGCGCCGGGTCGCCGCCTTCCGCGATTTCGTGCTGGAGGAAATCCAGTCCCACCGCCGCCTCATCAACGACATGGAGCTGGGCAGCAAATAGCAGGCGCCGCGCAGGCGCAGCAATATGTGCAAACGCATTCATCGCGCGGCGGAATTTTCGCATCGCGGCCCGCAAGATGCTGCGGCATGCTTGCAACGCATGGCGGCCATGCCGCACCCGCAGCGTCAAAATGCTTGATCTTGGCGGTATTCCGGCCTATCTCGGATCGGGAAGGACGCGCTTCGGCGCTCCCTTCTACCTCCCTGTTGGACTTGGGCCGGGCCTTGTGCCCGGCTTTTTTTTGCCCCGCGCCCCGACCGCCCGTCCGCGACGGGTTCCCCCTTCCCCTTGCGGGTCCGCCGCCCTAAAAGCCCTGCAACCGGCGGCAGGAGGCTAGGCATGCACGATCCCGAAATCACCCCCGAACTGGTCGCTGCCCACGGGCTGAAGCCCGACGAATATGCGCGCATCCTCGACATCATCAGGCGGGAACCCACCTTCACCGAGCTGGGCATCTTCAGCGCGATGTGGAACGAGCACTGCTCCTACAAGTCGTCGAAGAAATGGCTGCGCACCCTGCCGACCACGGGGCCGCAGGTGATCTGCGGACCGGGCGAGAACGCGGGCGTGGTGGACATCGGCGACGGTCAGGCCGTGGTCTTCAAGATGGAGAGCCACAACCACCCGTCTTATATCGAGCCGCATCAGGGCGCCGCCACCGGCGTCGGCGGCATCCTGCGCGACGTGTTCACGATGGGCGCGCGGCCCATCGCGGCGATGGATGCGCTGTCATTCGGCCGCCCGGATCACCCCCGCACCGCGCATCTGGTGCGCGGCGTGGTCGAGGGGATCGGCGCCTATGGCAACGCCTTCGGCGTGCCGAACGTGGGCGGCGAGGTGCGTTTCCACCCGGCTTATGACGGCAATTGCCTGGTCAACGCCTTTGCCGCCGGGCTGGCCGATGCCGACCGCATCTTCTATTCGGCGGCTTCGGGCGTCGGCATGCCGGTGGTTTACCTTGGCGCCAAGACCGGGCGCGACGGCGTGGGCGGGGCGACGATGGCCAGCGCCGAATTCGACGACACCATCGAGGAAAAGCGCCCCACCGTGCAGGTCGGCGACCCCTTCACCGAAAAGTGCCTGCTGGAAGCCTGTCTGGAGCTGATGGCGACGGATGCGGTGATCTCGATTCAGGACATGGGCGCGGCCGGGCTGACCTGCTCGGCCGTCGAGATGGGCGACAAGGGCGGGCTTGGCATCCGGCTGGACCTTGACAAGGTGCCGGTGCGCGAGGTCGCCATGACCGCCTACGAGATGATGCTGTCCGAAAGCCAGGAGCGCATGCTGATGGTGCTGCGCCCCGAAAAGGAGGCCGTGGCGCGCGCGATCTTCGAAAAGTGGGATCTGGATTTCGCCGTGGTCGGCGAGACCATTGCCGAGGACCGCTTCCTGATCCTGCACGGCAACGAGATCAAGGCCGACCTGCCGCTGTCGAAACTGTCCTCCTCGGCCCCGGAATATGACCGGCCCTGGGTCGAGACCCCGGCGCGGGCGCCTCTGGCCGCCCTGCCCGACATTGCCCCCATCGCGGCGCTGAAGGCCCTGATCGGCAATCCGAACCACGCCAGCAAATCCTGGGTGTGGGAGCAATACGACACCCAGGTCGGCGCCGACACGGTGCGCCGTCCGGGCCTGGGCGCCGGCGTGGTGCGGGTGCATGGCAGCCGCAAGGCCCTGGCCTTCACCTCCGACGTGACGCCCCGCTATGTCCGCGCCAACCCCTACGAGGGCGGCAAGCAGGCCGTGGCCGAGGCGTGGCGCAACCTGGTCGCCTGCGGGGCGACGCCGCTGGCGGCGACGGACAACCTGAACTTCGGCAACCCCGAAAAGCCTGAAATCATGGGGCAATTCGTCGGCGCGATCAAAGGCATCGGCGAGGCCTGCCGGGCGCTGGACTTCCCCATCGTCTCCGGCAACGTGTCGCTTTACAACGAGACCGACGGCAGCGCGATCCTGCCCACGCCCACCATCGGCGGCGTCGGGCTGATCGCGGATGTGGACGACCTGATCGGCGGCCTGCCGCAGCAGGGCGATCTGGCCATCGTCATCGGCATGACACAGGGCCATCTGGGCCAGTCCGCCCTTGCCGCCCACGCCTTCGGCATCGAGGCCGGCGACGCGCCGCCCGTCGATCTGGCCGCGGAGGCCGCGCATGGCCGCTTCGTCCTCGCCAACCGCGCCCATATCCGCGCGGCCTCGGACCTGTCGGATGGCGGTCTGGCGCTGGCGGCGTTCGAGATGGCGGAGGCCGCCGGCATCGGCGTGACGCTGGACGAGGGCGACATCGCCCGGCTTTTCGGCGAGGATCAGGCCCGCTATCTGATCGCAGCGGCACCCCGGCAGGCTGCCGCGCTGATCGTGGCCGCGCAGAAGGCGGGCGTCCCCGCCGCGAATGTCGGACGTTTTGAGGGCGACACCATCACCCTCGGCAGCGATGCGGCGCCGCTGGCGGAGCTGTCGGCACTTTATCATGGCGCCTTTGCCGAGCGGCTGGGGCTGAACTGAAGGGGCAAGATGCGGGCACGCCCGCACCCTCCGGTTTTTCCGCAACAGCGTGGGTGCGCGCTCACGCCGTCCGGGCCACGGCTTTCGGCAACCTCGCAGGGTGCGGGTTGCACGCGCCGTCCGAGCGGTGATCTTTCGACAGCTCGCGCAGGGCAAGGGCACGCACCATTCGAGCCACGGCTTTTCGGCGCCCGCGTTGGGGGCGCCGCTCAAGCCGGCGCTCCCGCAGAACACGGCGTAGGGTGTTCTCCCCGCCATTCGGGACCGGCGGCCTTGTGGCGGTGCCGGATGCCGGCCTTACGGGGGTGCGTGCCGGTATGCCCCGTTCAACCCGCGGCGGCTCCGCAACCCGTATGCGTCCCTACCCCTCCGGCAGGATCACCGTGAAGGTCGACCCCTCGCCCTTCCTGCTGCGGATGCGCAGGCGGCCGCGATGGCGGCCGACGATATGCTTGACGATGGCCAGCCCCAGCCCGGTGCCGCCCTGCGCGCGGCCCCGGTGCCCGTCCACGCGATAAAAGCGTTCGGTCAGGCGCGGCAGGTGACGCGGGTCGATACCTTCGCCCTTGTCGGCAACCTCGATCGCCCAGCCGGGACCACGCAGCACCGGCTCATGCGCGACGTGGTAAAGCCGCAGCCGCACCTCGCCACCGCTGCCGCCATAGGTGATCGCATTGCCGATCAGGTTGTGCAGCACCTGGGTGATCTGGTCGGCATCGACCGGCAGCGGGACCGGGGCCTCCACCCCCTCGGCCAGCAGCGCGACCCCGGCCGCCCGCGCCTGCGGGGCCAGCACCGCCACCGCGTCCCGGATCAGCGCGGCGATGTCGGCGCGGGTGGCGGGGCGGCTGCGCTCCTGCGCCTCGACGCGCGACAGCGACAGCAGGTCCTGCACCAGCCGGTTCATGCGGCCGGCCTCGGCGGCCATGATCTCCAGAAACCGCGCGCGGGCGGCCGGGTCGTCGCGGGCCGGGCCGCGCAGGGTCTCGACAAAGCCGGTGAGGGCCGTCAGCGGCGTGCGCAGCTCGTGGCTGACATTGGCGACGAAATCGCGGCGCATCTGGTCGGCGGTCTCGACCGCGCTGCGATCCTCGATGGCGATCAGCGCCCCGCCGCCCAGCCGCGCGGCCAGCGGCGCCACTGTCACCTCGCAAGCCAGATCCCCCGCCGCGCCCGGCAGTTGCGCGCGCAGCCGCACGCCGCCCTCCGGCGCGGGCGGCAGGTCGGGGTCCGGCGCCGGCAGCGGTCCCTGCCCCAGCACCCCGTCCAGCGCCGCGTTCACCCCGGCATGGCGCAGGGTGGCCACGAAAGGCCGGCCCACGGCCAGCCCGCCCAGCAGCCGCCCCGCCGGCGCGTTGGCGGCGACCAGCCAGCCCTCGCCATCCACCGCCAGCAGCGGCACCGGCACGGCGGCAAGAAAATCCGCCAGCATTCAGGCCAGCGGCCGCAAGCCGTCGCGATAGCGCCTTGCATTGGCGCGGTAACGCTCGGCCAGGAACAGCAGCTTCGCCCGTGCCTCCTCGTCCAGGGTCCGCACCACGCGCCCCGGCATGCCCATGACCAGCGAGCCGTCCGGGATCGCCTTGTCCTCGGCGATCAGCGCGCCCGCGCCGATCAGGCAGCCGGCGCCCACCACCGTCCGGTTGGACACGGTGGCATTCATGCCGATCAGCGAGCCGTCGCCGATGGTGCAGCCATGCAGCAGCGCCTTGTGGCCCACCGTCACGTTCCGGCCCACGGTCAGCGGCGCGCCCGGATCGGTGTGAAACACGCTGTTTTCCTGCACATTGCTGCCTTCGCCCACGCGGATCACCTCGTTGTCGCCGCGCAGCACGGCGCCGAACCAGACCGAGGCCCCGGCCTCGATCACCACCTTGCCGATGATCTGCGCATCCGGCGCGATCCAGGCATCCGCGGCGATTTCGGGGCGGTGGCCGTCAAGCTCCCAGATCATGGTCGTCCTCCTCCATCAGCGCGCGCACGAACGGACCCAGCGAGGGCTGGCGGTCGCGCCGCAGCCGTTCCGCCGACAGGATCGCGCGCAGCTCGGCCTCGGCGCGGTCCAGGTCGTCGTTGATCAGCACATAGTCGTATTCCGCCCAGTGGCTGATCTCGGCCCGCGCCTTCAGCATACGCGAGGCCACGACCTCGGGCGAGTCCTGCCCGCGCGAGACCAGCCGCCGCCGCAACTCGGCCAGCGAGGGCGGCAGGACGAAGATCGACACCACATTCCCCGCCAGGGGCGAGTTGCGGATCTGCTGGCCGCCCTGCCAGTCCACATCGAACAGGGTGTCGCGCCCGGCGCGCATCGCCGCCTCGACCGGGCCGCGCGGCGAGCCGTAGAAATTCCCGAACACCTCGGCATGTTCCAGCATCTGGTCGGTCTCGACCAGATGGCGAA
This sequence comes from uncultured Paracoccus sp., assembly GCA_934533075.1. Taxonomy (GTDB): domain Bacteria; phylum Pseudomonadota; class Alphaproteobacteria; order Rhodobacterales; family Rhodobacteraceae; genus Paracoccus. The sequence continues at coordinate 106,168 of CAKTBJ010000002.1, read as the reverse complement.
AGCCCGCCGCATCCATGAAGTGATAGTCGCGCCCGTCCACCTCGCCGGGGCGCGGCGGGCGGGTGGTGGCGGAAACCGAGAAGGCCAGCGTGCCGTCCCAGGCCATCAGCCGCCGTGCCAGCGTGGATTTGCCCGCCCCCGAGGGCGAGGACAGGATGATGAGCAAGCCCATGCGCTGCATGCCGTTTCCCCTTCCGAATACCGCCGCCGTCATGGCCCGCGCCCCGCGCGCGGTCAAGGCTCGGCCACGACCACCCGCCGCAGGGTATCGTTCAGCGCGTCGAAGCCGGGCCGCTCGCGCGCGGCGCCGTCCGTGACCAGAACGTCGATCTCGGCCGGCGGGCAGAAGACCGAGCGCGCTGGCGCGCCGATCTTGGAATGATCGGCCATGATGATGGCGCGGTCGGCGTTGCGGATCATGGCGCGGGCGATCTCGGCCCCGTGGATGAAATAGTTCATCGCCCCCATGCGCGCGTCGATGCCCCAGGGCGCCAGCAGGGCCACATCCGCACGGAACCGCTGGATGTCGTTGATCGTGGCCGGGCCGTAGGTCTCCATCGGGTCGTGGCGGACCTCGCCGGCCAGCAGCAGCACCCGGACATTGCGCGAGGGTGCATCCGGGCGCTCGGCCAGCAGGCGGGCCACGTCGACGGCATTGGTGATGATGGTCAGGTCGGTCAGCCCATGCGGGTCGGCCAGCGTCTCGGCCATCACCGTGCTGGTGGAGCCGGCATCCATGAAGATCGTCATGCCGCTTTCCAGCAGGCCCAGCACCGTGTTGGCGATAGCCCGCTTTTGCCGCAGGCGCAGGGTCACGCGCACGCCGAAGCTGGTATCCTCGCGCGCCACAGGCACCGCGCCGCCGCGCACCCGGCGCAGGATGCCCGCCCCCTCCATGTCCAGCAGGTCGCGGCGCACCGTCTCGCGCGAGACGCCGAATTCCTCGGTGATCTCGTCGATGGCCACCCGCCCGAAGGCCGCCAGCCGGTCCCGGATCCGGCGATGTCGTTCCGCATGCCACATGACGCCAATCCTTAAGTGCAACTTTTGCCACATAAAACAAATATTGCCACAAAGTTTGCCACAAGCTGTCCTGCTCACGCAAGGGTGAGGCGAATCATCCGTCGCTTCCGGGGGGACCATGACGCAACCGAACGGCATCACCGACCGCGAGGTCGCGTTTGCGCTGCGCATGGCCGGGGCCGCGCGCGCCACGCTGGCCGAGGGCGAGGGGCAAGGGCTGGGGGTCGAGGTCAAGCCCGACCGCAGCTTCGTCACCCGCATGGACCGCGCCATCGAGGACGTGCTGCGCGCCATGATCGAGGCCGAATTTCCCGCCCACGGCATCATCGGCGAGGAGGCCGGGACGGCGCGCGAGGGGGCCTCGCATGTCTGGGTGATCGACCCGATCGACGGCACCGCGCCCTTCATCGTCGGCATCCCGGTCTATGGCACGCTGATCGCGCTGGCGGTGGACGGGGTGCCGGTGCTGGGCATCATCGACGCGCCGGCGATTGACCAGCGTTGGCTGGGCGTCGCCGGGCGGCCGACCACGCTGAACGGCCGCCCCTGCCGCACCCGCGACTGCGCGGCGCTGGCGCAGGCGGTGATGACCAATTCCAATCAGGATTACATGAGCGCGGATGAGCTGCCGGCGCTGAACGCCTTGCGCGGGCTGACCGCGAACCGGGTCTATGGCGGCGCCTGCCTGAACTATGGCCGGCTGGCCGAGGGGCGCAGCGACCTGGCCATCGACGCGGGGCAGAAGGTGTTCGACTTTGCCCCCTTCCGCCCCATCGTCGAGGGCGCAGGCGGGGTGATTTCCGACTGGGCGGGGCGGCCGCTGACGCTGGACAGCGGCGGGCGCATCCTCGCCGCCGGGGGCCGCGCCTGCCACGAGGCCGCGCTGGCGGTCATCGCCGATCTGGGCATCGCGCCGGCCTGAGTCGCGCGTGGTGGGTTCGGCAGGGGTATTTGGACAATGAAGAAGCCAATGGGGCGGACTGAAATTCGATTGTCATTCTGGGAGGACATTACGGCATGAGCATTGAAATCGACAGGCTTTCCGTGACTTACGGGCCGGTCAAGGTCATTTCCGACCTGGACCTGACCATCCCGGAGGGCTGTTTCTTTACCCTGCTGGGTCCGTCCGGCTGCGGCAAGACCACGCTGTTGCGCACCATCGCCGGCTTCATCCCCGCCGCCGGCGGACGGCTGAGCTTTTCCGGCAAGGACGTGACCCGCCTGCCGCCGCACAAGCGCGCCATCGGCATGGTGTTTCAGGATTACGCGCTGTTTCCCGACAAGACCGTCAACCAGAACGTCGCCTATGGGTTGAAGGCGCGCGGCGAAAAGGGCGCCGGCGTGGACAAGAAGGTAGCCGAGGCGCTGGAGCGCGTGGGTCTGGGCCATCTGGGCACCCGCTTTCCGGCGGAACTGTCGGGCGGGCAGCGCCAGCGCGTGGCGCTGGCGCGGGCCTTGGTCATCAAGCCCGCCGTGCTGCTGATGGACGAGCCGCTGTCGAACCTCGACGCCAAGCTGCGCGTGCAGATCCGCGAGACCATCATCGAGTTGCAGCGCGAGGCCAATATCACCACCGTCTTCGTCACCCATGACCAGGAAGAAGCCCTGTCCATGTCCGACCTGATCGGGGTGATGAACAAGGGCGCCATCGAACAACTGGGCACCCCGCAGGAAATCTATGCCGCGCCGCAGACCGGCTATGTGGCGGATTTCGTCGGCTCCGCCAACCGGCTGAAGGTGCGCACCACTCCGGCGCCGGGCGGGCTGGTCGAGGCCGATCTGGGCCATGCCCGCATCCTCGCCACCGATGTGCGCCCCTCGGGCGGCGGCGAGGGGCTGCTGATCCTGCGCCCCGAGAACCTGCATATCACCGCGACCCCCGCCGAGGGCCGCCAGCATCTGGCCGCCACCGTGCGCGGGCGGCAATATCTGGGCGCGCGCACCAGCTATCGGCTGGACCTCGGCCCGGACCTGCAACTGGTCGCCGACCTGCACGGGCCGGGCCATGACGCCTTCAACCCCGGCGACAAGGTGCATCTGGGCATCGAGCCGTCCGAGGCGCGGGTGATCGCGGCATGAGCAACTCGATCCGTTCCCCCTGGTTCTGGCTGACCGTCCTGGCGCTGGCGCTGCTGTGCCTGTTCGTCCTTTACCCGCTGGCCAATATCCTGACCGCCAGCTTCACCGGCGAGGGCGAAAGCGGCTGGGCGCGGATGCTGGCCACGCCGCGCTATATCGAGGCGATCAAGAACACGCTGATCCTGGCCAGCGCCGTCACCGTGATCGCCACGCTGATCGGCGTGCCGCTGGCCTATGTCACGGCGCGCTATTCCTTTCCCGGCAAGTCGCTGATCGCGCTGCTGCCGCTGGTCACGCTGGTCATCCCCGAGGTGATCGCGGCGCAGACCTGGCTGATGATGCTGGGCAATAACGGCCTCATCACCCGCTTCTTCCGCGAATTCGGCATCCGCCTGCCCAGCTTCTACGGCTGGTTCGGCCTGATCACCGCGATGAGCTTCATCTATTACACCTATGTCTATATCGGCGTCGTCGCCGCCATCGGCAAGTTCGACAGCCAGCTCGAGGAGGCCGCGCAAAGCCTCGGCACCTCGCCGGTGAAATCGCGGCTGAAGGTGATGGTGCCGGTGATCATGCCGGCGATCCTGGCCTCGGCGCTGCTGGTGTTCACGATGACGGTGGGCAACTTCGCCATCTCGATGATCCTCAGCCAGCGGTTGCCGCTGCTGTCGGTGGTCACCTATCAGGCCGCCGTGGCCGAGGGCGCGGCCGACATCACCATGCAATCGACGCTGGCCAGCACCTCGGTCGTCATCGTCATGCTGGTGCTGTTCCTGAACCGCTGGATCGTCTCGCGCGGGAAATACGAGATCGTGCAGGGCCGGGGGGCGAAACCCGCGCCGCTGCGGGGCATGGGCAGCCTGCTGGTGGCGCTGCCGGCGGCTTTGGTGGTGCTGATCTCGCTGCTGCCGCTGATCACCATCGTTCTGGGCGCCTTTACCGCCTCGCGCGGGCCGGTGATCCAGTGGGGCAACTGGACGCTGGCCAACCTGGAGCGCGTGTTCATCACCGCCCCGCAGCCGCTGATCAACTCGCTGACCTATGCCGGCATCGCCACGGTGATCTCGATCGCGTTCAGCGCCGTGGTCAGCTATGTCATCATCAAGAAGCCCAACATCCTGACCCCGCTGGTCGATTACGCCGCCGCCGTGCCGCTGGCGCTGTCGGGGACGGTGCTGGGCGTGGGGCTGCTGGCCACCTTTCACGGCGGCTGGCTGCCGCTGTCGGGGACGGCCAGCATCATCATCCTGGCCTATGTGGTGCGGCGGATGCCCTTCGGCATGCGCAACAGCCAGTCCACGCTGCACAATATCCCGAACTCGATCGAGGAAGCCTCGATCAGCCTCGGGGTGCCGCCGGTGGCGACCTTCTTCAAGGTGGTGCTGCCGGTGATGCTGCCGGCCGTGGCCTCGGCGGCGATCATCACCTGGACGACCACGGTGGCGGAACTGTCGGCCTCGATCCTGGTCTATTCCGGCGGGCGCGAGACCCTGCCGATCCAGGTGTTCCGGCTGATCGATTCGAACCTGATGGCCTATGCCTCGGCCTATGGGCTGGTGCTGATCACGGTGATCCTTCTGCCGATCATCATCGCGACCAAGGTGTTTCGCATCGACGTGTTCTCGTCGCGCTGACCTTGCCGCCGCCGGGCCAATCCGGCGGCGGCCTTCCTTCAATGACACGATCCAACAGAAAGGTAGACCATGTTCCTCAAACCCCTCGCCTTCACCGCCGCCGCCGTCGCGCTGGCCGGTCCGGCGCTGGCCGCCGACCCGGTGCTGTATACCTCCAACCCCGTGCCCGCCTACGAGGCCGTGCAGGCCGCCGTCAAGGACCAGGCCGGGCTGAACCTCGGCGTGATCACCGGCGGCTCGGGCGTGCTGCTGCGCCGGATCGAGGCCGAGGCCTCGGCCCCGCAAGGCGATTTCTTCTGGTCGTCCTCGGCCAATACGCTGGGCGCCTTTGCCGACCTGTTCGAACCCTATGCCGACGCTCCGGCGCTGGCGGTGATGCCGGACGAACTGCGCTATCCGGGCGATCTGTTCATCCCGACGAACGTCCATGTCGTCGCCCTGCTGGTGAATACCGACCAGCTCGACGGGCAGGAGGTGCCGGCCACCTGGGCCGACCTCGCCGACCCGGCATGGAGCGGCCGGCTGATCGTCGCCGACCCGGCCAACAGCTCGACCGGCTACACCATCCTGTGGGGTCTGTCCAAGCTGCTGGACGAGGAGACCTTCAAAGCGGTGGTGTCGAACCTTGTCGTCACCGGCTCGGCCTCGAACGCGCACCGGCAGGTGGCGATGGGCGAATATGCCGTGGGCCTCACGTTCGAGACCAACGCCTATGCCTATGTCGACGGCGGCCAGGTCGAGATGGAGATCGTCTATCCCGAGGACGGCACCTTCACCTCGCCGGAATATGTCGGCATGATCAAGGGCGCCCCGGCCGGTGACGATGCCAAGAAGGCGGTGGATGCGCTGCTGTCGCCCGAGGCGCAGGTGGCGCTGCTGGAGGCCGCCTTCCGCCGCCCCAGCCGCACCGACCTTAAGGTCGCGGATTACGTGGACCTGCCGGAAATCGCGGACATCAAGGTGTTCCCGGTGGACGAGGCCGACGCCGCCGCCAATCGCGACGCCTTCCTGGCCAGCTTCGCCGAACTGCCCAAGGCCGGCGACGTGGAGTAAGCCGCCCTGCCCCCCGCGCCCAGGCGCGGGGGGATCGACCTGGCAAGGTGCGCCCGCACGCACCTTCCAACCTCGCCCCCCGGTTGGCTTCCCCGCCGCAATGGGCATAATCCGCGCCACCACAACAACGGAGGCGCGCCATGATCCCGACAATCCACGCCAACGGGGCCGCGATCCCGCAGACCGGGCTTGGCACCTGGGAATTGCATGGCGACGTGCTGGATGCGGCGGTCATGGCCGCCGCCGAGGCCGGCTATCGCCATTTCGACACCGCGCCGCGCTATGAGAACGAGGCCGATCTGGGCGCCGCCCTGCGCCGGACCGGGCTGGCCCGCGACGACTATTTCCTGACCACGAAGGTCTGGTGGACCGAGCTTTCCGGCCCCGCCCTGCGCGCCTCGGCCGAGGCCAGCCTGAAGCGGCTGGGCCTCGACCATGTGGATCTGCTGCTGATCCACTGGCCGAACCCGGATATTCCGCTGGCCGAGACCGTCGAAGCCCTGTGCGATGTCGCCGCCCGCGGCCTGACCCGCCATATCGGCGTGGCGAACTTTCCGATTGCGCTGATGAATCAGGCGATTGCGCTGGCCGACCGACCGCTGGTCGCCAATCAATGCGAATATCACCCGCGCCTCGACCAGTCGGCGCTGATCGCCGCCTGCCGGGCGGCCGGGCTGGCCTTCGTCTCCTATGCCCCCATCGGCAGCGGGCGGTTGCCGGCGGTGCCCGAGATCGCGGCCATCGCCGCAGCGCATGGCAAGACCCCGGCGCAGGTGATGCTGCGCTGGCATCTGCAACAGGGGGTGGCGGCGATTCCGCGCTCGTCCAATCCCGGCCGCGTGCGCGAGAATATCGCGATCACGGATTTCACGCTCTCCGACGCCGAGATGGCGCAACTGCACGCGCTGGCCCGACCGGACGGACGCCTCTTCAATCCGGACTGGGTGCGGGGCTGGTGAGGCTGGATGGCCCCCTCTGGCGCTATGCGCTGCGGCTCTATGCCATGCCGGGGGTGGCGCCGGCCTGCCTTGCCTTGCAGGAGCGGCTGGGGCTGGACGTGCCGCTGCTGATCGCGGTCCTGCATGCCCGCCGGCAGGGTTTCGCCGTCGATGCCGCCGGCATTGCCCGCCTGGACGCGGCGGTGGCGGACTGGCGGCGCGACACCATCGCGCCGCTGCGCACCATCCGCCAGCGCATGAAATCGCATCCCTGGATGGCCCATGCGCCCATCGTTCCGGCCTGCCGCGATTCCGTCAAGGCCCTGGAATTGCAGGCCGAACAGATCGCGCTTGCGGTTCTGGAGCAGGAAATCGCCACCCTGCCCCCCGCACCGGGCGCAGGGGCGGCGGATTTCCTGGCCCTCATCCGCCTGACCTGCGGGCATTTCACCCCCGGCGCCCCGGAAGCGCCGGAGATGCGCCTGATCGCAGAGGCCGCCGCGCAGCCCTAGCCCTTTCGCGCCCCGGCGATCGCGGCCTCGATTCCCGCCACGTCCAGCTTGCGCATGGTCATCATGGCCTCGAAAGCGGCCTTCGCCACCGCACCGCCTTCCGCCCATGCCTCCATCAGCACGCGGGGCGTGATCTGCCAGGACAGGCCCCAGCGATCCTTGCACCAGCCGCAATCGCTTTCCCGCCCGCCATTGCCGACGATGGCGTTCCAGTAGCGGTCGGTCTCCGCCTGATCCTCGGTGCTGATCTGGAACGAGAACGCCTCGGTCTGTGGAAAGACCGGGCCGCCATTCATGCCGATGCAGGGAATGCCCAGCACGGTGAATTCGACCACCAGCACCTGCCCCGCCTTGCCGCCGGGAAAGTCGCTGGGCGCGCGGCGAACGGCCGTCACGGCGCTGTCGGGAAAGGTCTCGGCATAAAAGCGCGCGGCGGCCTCGGCGTCGTCGTCATACCACAGGCAAATCGTGTTCTTGTGCATGATACTGTCCTCAGGCCTCATCGCCGACCACGGCGAACATGACGCCCTGCGGGTCCTGCGCCACGGCGATCCAGGCGGGGCCGGGCACCTCGACGGGACCGTGACAGACGGTGCCGCCGGCCGCCTCGATCGCCTCGACCATCTTGCCGACCGGCCGGGGCGCGCCGAAATACGGCAGCCAGAGCGGCGCCGGCGAATCCCCCAGCCCCATCATGGCGCCGATGTCGCGGCCCTTGTGGCGGAAAAGCTGATAGCTGCCGGCCTCGCCCATCGGCATGGCATCCCCCTTGGTCCAGCCGAACAGCTTGGAATAAAAGGCAAAACCCGCCACCGGATCGGTGGACATCAGTTCATTCCAGTTCCCGTGACCGGGCTTGGACTGATCGAAGGGCGCGGCGGCCTCGGCCTTGGCGATCTCCTCGGCGCTCATCCGGCTCATATCGGGTTGCAGGATGCCGAACAGCGCGCCCTGCGGGTCCGAAACCACGGCATAGCGGCCGGTGCCGGGAATATCGGCGGGCGGCGTGCGGATACCGCCGCCGGCGGCCCGGATAGCCTCGGCGGTCCGGTCGCAATCATCGACGGCGAAATAGATCAGCCAGCTGGGCGGCGGCCTGCCCTCCTGCCCGGCATCACCCGCCATCCCGGCGACCATCGCCTCACCGATGCGGGCAAGGCGATAGTCGAAGCCCTCCATCCCGGAATCGGCAACCTGCCAGCCCAGGATTCCGCCATAGAACGCGGCGGCGGCGTCGAGATCGGTCGTGCCCAACTCATACCAGCAGGGATTGCCTTGATAGCCCATTGTCCTCTCCTGTCTTGCGGCGGCCTCCAACCCAGCCTGCGGCAAGTCAGTATCAAAAAGCAACTGAAAATCGGCACGAGGACGGGAAACAGCGGAACCCCGCGCAAGGTGCCCGCCTAGCGAAAGCCCGCGCGCCACTCCCCGCGGCGGCGCCAGACCTCGCCCCATGTCGCGGCCTTGTCCGACAGCCCCGGCCTGCGGGTCACGCCGCCCGCCAGCCGCAGCGCGACATGGCGCGACAGCGGCCACAGCATCAGCAGCCGCAGCCCCAGCCACCGGCGGCGCGGCGGGAAATGCCGCTTGATCAGCTCGGCCTTGGCGCGCAGCAGGCGGACCATCTTGTCCGAGCGCACCCGCTCCGAGGCGCCGCCGTAATGGATGATCGTGGCCGCGGGCGTGATCGCCGGGCGCAGGCCGGCGGCACGGGCGCGCAGGCACAGGTCGGCCTCCTCGCCATACATGACGAAAACCGGATCGAAGCCGCCCAGCCTGTCCCAATCCGCCCGCGCGATCAGGAACAGGCAGCCGGAGACGATATCGACCGCGCGTTCGGCATCGCGGGGCCAGGTGCCATAGGCTTCGGGGTTGAAGACCTCCGAGGCGCGAAAGATCGCCGTCAGCCCCAGCAGCCGGCACAGCAGCGACCACGGCGTCATGCGCCCCCAGCAGGAACCGGGATTGAGCGCGCCGTCGGCATAAAGCGTCCTGCCGCCCCAGATCCCGGCCTGCGGGCGCCGGTGGGCAAAATCCAGCAGCCGGTCCAGCGCGCGGTCCAGCACCACCGTATCGGGGTTCAGAAGCAACAGCCACGGCGCCCGGCAATGCGGCAGGGCAAGGGCATGGGCCGGGCCGAAGCCGTGATTGACCGCCTCGGCCAGCAGCGTGACCTGCGGGAATTGCCGGCGGATCGCCTCGGCAGAGCCGTCCGTGGACGCATTGTCCACCACCACCACCTCGAAATCGCATTCGGTCTGCGCATGGATCGAGGCCAGGCAGGCCAGCGTCATGTCGCGCGTGTTGTAGCTGATGACGATGATCGACAGCACGGGAGTGCCGGGGTCGGAAACCATCGCGCCGCCTTTCCGCTTTCTTGAAACCGCCGCGCCCGTCCTGATCGGGGCGCGGCGGCATCATGGCGTCATGGGCCGGCATTTACCACGGCCGTTTTGGACTTGAGGGCCGCGCGCGGCCGGCCGGCTCGGAACCGGCCGCCCCCGATGACCGCCTCAGACCTGCGGAATATGGGCATCCTGGAGGGCCAGAAAGCCGAAGCGGTCCATGACCATCAGCTGATCGAGGTCCCGCGCCGCCTCGGCCCGCTGGGCGAAGGTAAAGCGGAAGCCGACATCGGCATCGTCACGCCCCATCAGCCCGTCGAGCGCGGACCGATCCGGCACCGGGGCGGGCGCGGGCCGGACAAAGGCCGTCGCCCCGCCATGTCCGACCGCATCGGTATCCTGCACCGCCTCGCTTCGTCCCATCCGCTGCGCAAAGCCGAAGCGGATTCCGCCCCCGGTCTCGACGGGCGTCATTGCATTGCCGGTCCCGGACATGTCCGGCAGCGGGGCTTGCACCGATTCGGTGGGCGCGGGCGCGGCAGGCTCGGGCTGGGCCGGCATGGGCTGAACCGACGCCGGAGCCGGCTCGTGACCAGCCAGCGCGGTATGCGTCACCGAAACCGCGAGGGAATCGGTTCCTGCCTGCGCCGCGGCATCGAAACCGAGGCTGACCAAGGCCAGGACCGGCTGCCCGCTGCCGTCCACGGTAGGGAACCGAACCTCGAAATCGGTCAGCATCCCGTCGAAATTCTGCTTGCCCCAGGGGTTGCCGAAGGTCAGGTCGTGCCGGCCCTCGGCCAGCAGCGGCGCGTCCATCGGCGTGCTGGCCTTGACCGCGCCGTCCACGCTGACCGACAGCACGCCATCCGCCAGCGCCACCTCGACCCGATGCTGGGCAAGATCGTCCAGCCGGGCGCCGGCGGTGGTCAGCCGCACCTCGCCCTGCGCGGTGAAGGCCTGGACCACCAGTTCCCCCGCCGCGCTGACGGTGGTGATGATGCTCTGGTGGATGCGGAAGACCTCGCCCTTGCTTGCGCTGCTGGTGGCCTGAAGGTCGAGGCTCAGCGAGAAGGCATCGTTTTCCAGCATATCGACGACGCTGGCGCGGTCGATGCGGTGGCTGACCCCCGGATCGCCCAGATCGAGCAGGATCGGCTGCGGCGCCGGCAGTTCCGGGTTCGCCGGCAGTTCGGGATTCGCCGGCGGGTCGGGATCGGCCGGCACCTCCGGCAGGACCGGATCGACGGGAAGGACCGGATCGCTTCCGGTATCGCCGGCCGGCGGGGGAAGGACGGTCCCGTCCAGCGACCACATGGCGTCCAGAACCACCGTTTCGGCGGCAGCCGGCAGGGTCTGGTTGCCGCGGTCGATGGCGAAATCCGTGATCACGCCGGAAAAGTTCTGCTTGCCCCAGGGGTTGCCGAAGGTGAGATCATGGGTGCCGCCCGTCAGAGGCTCCGGCATGGCCACCGAGGCCAGCACCTTGCCATCGACGGTCACCGACACGCGATCGTCGGCGTAATAGATGCGGATGTCGTGCGATGCCATGTCCTTCAGCCCGGCGCCGGCCGTCGTCACCTTGACCAGCCCCGCCGTGGTCGAGAATTGCAGGTCGAGTTCGCCCTTGCCGGTGACCGTGCCGATCACGCTGCCGTGGATGCGGAAGACCTCGCCCTCGCTGGCGGAACCGGCAGCCTTCAGCGACAGGTCGATACCGAAGCTGTCGCGGCCGACGATGCCGGCGACCTGGCTCCGGCCAACGGAAGCGACCGTCCCCGGCGCGCCGAGGCTCAGCCCGCCTTCGGTCACGGCACCGCCGCCGAGCATGGAGCCATCGCCGACACCGATGCGGGTGACGCCGTTGCCCAGATCCATCCTCAACACCTGCGGGCTGTCGGCGGTGACCAGCTGGCGGGCACCGTCCGAGCGGCCATCGGGCAGCTGGACGGTCAGCCGGGCCTCATGCTGGCCGGCATGGGTATAGCTGTGGCTGACCACCCGGCCCGAGGCCGTGGAGCCATCGCCGAAATCCCACAGGAACACCGTGCCGGGCGGAAAGTCCGTCCCGCCGGCCCCCGAGGCGCCGGCATCGAAGATCCAGGTCGAAAGCGACTGATCGACGCGGGTGGCATCGAATTGCGCGGTCAGGGCGGCGGGCCGGTTGTCGAGGGTCTCGGCCGCGCCTGCCCCCATCTGGTCGATCACGCCGCCGGGCCGGGCAAGGAATTCGTGGATGCCGCCGTTCAGTTGGGTCGTCGAGGTCACGAAGGCGGCGTCATAGTCCTTGGGGGCCAGCAGCAGGTTGTTCGCAACCGTCCAGCTGGCTTGACCATCATACCCGTTCAGCGAGGTGGCGATATTGTCCGTCACCGCGACATCGGTGGAATTCGCGGCCACCCGGATCGAAGGCAGCCTGACGCCGGTGACGGCCATGCCGGCATCCTGGCCGGTCGCATGCACCAGCGTGTTGTTGCGAATCGTCAGCCCGTCCGTCTCCCCCACGGTGATGCCGTGCAGGTGGGCATTGGCGATCACGTTATCCTCGATGAGGATGTCATAGTAATACATCCCCTTGCCGGCGCCTTTCGCATCGACCATCTCGTTGCGCATGAAGATCGACTGGGTCCACCCGCCGTCACCGATGTCCAGCCGGTTGCCGCGGATGGTGATGTTGCCGCTGGGCGTATCGGTCCCGTTGGTCCAGAACTGGATCATGTCGGGATGGGCCGTCGAATCCGGCGAACGCTTGAAATCGTGCAGGAAGTTGCCCTCGATCAGCACGTCCTGGACCTGGGCGAAGTTCATGCCGTCCGTGGACATGCTGTGCAGGTCGTTGCCCGTCACGGTCAGGCCGGTGCTGGAGCTGAAGATGGCACCGCGCGCGAAATCGAAGAACTCGTTGTTCTCGACGGCGATATTCGCCGAGTCGCGGACCGACAGGCCGTAGGCATAGCCATAGCCGTCATCGACCGCCGAGACCCCGCGGGCGAGGTCGCCGTCGAAGGTCGAGTTGCGGATCGTCACGTCATGAGATTCGTTCACCTGGAAAACGCGCAGATAGGCGGCATCGCCCGGCTGGAACGTATAGTCGAACAGCACCCCGTCGAAGGTGAGGTTGCCGACCTTCAGCAGGCCCAGCCCCGAAAACACCGCCGGATTGCGCGGGTCGGCAGAGGCGATGGTGACGGTGGCGGGGAAGTCCCGCGACGACAAGGCAAGCTTGCCGTAATCGCCCGCGGTCAGCAGGAAGGTTTCGCCCCCGATGGCGGCGGCAAGGGCGGATTTCAACTCCGCCGGCGTGGAAATCGTTACGGTTTTCGGCATCTTGTCCTCTACGAAGGGGGCGTGCGGCCAGACGGTAGCCCGTCCACGATGACGGGAATGACACGTTCAGGTTGTGCAACATAAGCCGACAATCAATCAATGATACGCATAAAACTGATTCGATTTTCCGGCGGGACCCCATCCATTCGCCTCGTCTTGACGAGGCAACCAATTGTTAATACAGTAAATTTATCTGCCTTGCCGATGGCTTGGTCCTGTCGGAATAGCGCATGACCACGGCGACGCCAAATTAAGAAACCACCCCGCCGGCGCCATCGGCAGGATCCCTCTCATCAAGCCGACGGGCCATGCGCGTTCCGGCGCGCGAAGCGGCTATTCCGGGATGAAGCGGGGCAGCTTCTGCAAGGCCTCGGCCATCAGCCGCTGGATGCGGGCATCGGCATCGGCCTCGGTCTCGCCCGGCCCGATCGCGGTGACGAAGCGCACCAGCGCGCCATCGGTGCGGCCGCGGGCCAGGCTGTCCCAGACCACCGAGGCCTTGGCGGCATAGTCATTGGTCATCCGCCGGCCGCGCTGCTCGAACCAGTAATAGACCAGCTGTTTCGAGGTGCCCTTCTGGATCACCGCGCGGTTCATCTCGAAGCTGCCATAGACGGTCGCGGGCAGATCGACCCGGTAACGCGCGAGCGAGAACATCTCCCACCCCCCGACCGGCAGGCAAACCTCGGGCGAATGGATGCCCGAGCCTTCGGTCTGCCTCTCATACCAGGCCGAGAACAGGTTCACATAGCCAGCCTCTCCCGGTGCGATATACGTGGCATTGATGTAGTCCGTCGCGCCCAGAACCCGCTCGACATCGGTGTCCAGCACCTGCGAATAGCCCTCCCAGCCGCCCAGATGGCGGGGGAACAGCGCAAAGCCGTCGCGCGGCACCACCTGCCGCTCGGGCGCGGGATACAGCACGAAGGCCGCCGTTACCGCCAGCGTCAGCAGGCTCGCGGCCAGCATCCCCGCCGAAGGGGCGATCCGCGGCAGGCGCCGCAACTGGGCGCCGAAACCCTGAAAGTCCAGGTCGATGGTCTCCATGAAGGACAGCGGGCTGGGGGTCAGCCGTTGCAGCAGGATCGCGGTCAGGAACAGGATGGCGATGCAGACGCCGAAGATCACCCAGCCCTCGAAAACATGCAGGAAGCCCTCGGCCTGCCCGATGCCGTAGGAATCGACCAGGATGCCGATGATGCCGATGCGGACCGAGTTCATGAACACCGTCAGCGGTGCCGCCATCAGGAACAGCACCGCCTTGTGCCAGAACGGCCCGCGATAGAGGATCGAGAACAGATAGCTGAAGGACAGGATCGGGAACAGATAGCGCAGGCCCGAGCAGGCCTCGGCCACCTGGAGCTTGTAGACGCCGAGGTCGATCACGTTGCCTTCCAGGAACACCGGAATCCCGGCCAGTTCGATGAACCAGACCCCCAGTTGCGACGAGATCAGTTGCAGGAAGATGGTCAGCTTCCAGAACACGAATTGCGGCAGCGGCAGCATGAAGATCAGGTGCAGCACCGGCAGCATGTGGGTGCGCCCGATCCGCCAGCCGAACACGGTCAGCACCACGCCGCCGACCCAGATGATGAAGGCATAAGTGACCAGATCGGGGATCTGCACCAGGTTGCCGAAGATGCCGAACAGCAGCGCAAAGCCGATCACCGCGATGCCGGGGCGGCGGTCGCGGGGCGTATCCGCCGGCCAGTCCGGGCTGTTGCGCAGCTCCCGCAGGAAAAGATACAGCGAAATCAGCGGGATCAGCGGACCGTGGCTGTATTCCGGCGTCGCCCAAGCCTGAACCAGCGACAGGAAGCCCAGCCAATAGATCGGCACGGCGGCCGCGACCAGCAGCAAAAGCAGGCCGAAGCCCGGCATGTTCAGGCCCGCGCCCAGCACGCCGGGGCTGCGCAGCGAGGGGGCGGAATCGCTCACGGTTCGGCACCTCCGTCGAGGAAAGACTGTTGCACTATAACGCGGATGCCGCCCGCGGGCGAGCCATGTAACGGCGGGAATATCATTGCGAACACTACCCCTTAGGTTGCGACCGACCCCGCCCGCCGCCCCTCACAGGCCGAAGCTGAAGCTGCGGCTGAGGGACAGGCTGACCTCGTTCTCGGTGGTGCGGCCGCTGCCCTCCTCGTCGCGCATCCGGTAGTTGTAGCCCAGATTCAGCGACCAGTCCGGCGTCAGCGACCGCCGATAGCCAAGGCCGAGGCTGGCCGTGTCGGTCCCCAGGCCCGTGGCCGAATTGTCGCTTCTGACATAGCCCAGGTTCAGCGCCAGCGACGACAGGTCGTTCAGCGCCTGCTCATAGCTGACCGCCAGCGCGGTGCGCAGCACCTCGTCGTCATCCGCGCTGGAGCCGGCGGCACGGTCCAGCCCGACCGTCAGCCGGCCGCGGGGCAGGCCATAGGTCAGCCGCAGACCGCCCGACAGCGCCGTATCGCCATCGGCCATCCTGACCGCGCCGATGCGGGCGTCAAGGCTGCCCCAGGGCCGTTCGATCAGCCGGCCCAGCTCGCCCGACACGCGGGTGCCGTCCTCGGTGCGGGTGGCGCCCAGCAGAAAGCGGATATTGCCGTCCGGGCGCGCGAAGGTCAGGCCGGGATTGAGGCTCCAGGTCTCCCGGCGGTCGTCGTCCCGCGAAAACACGCTGTAGCGCAGGCCCAGATCCAGCCGCGTGACCGGGTTCAGGTCGAAATGCATCCGGGCGGCGGCATGGCTGCGGCGGCTGTCCCGCAAGGCCGGATTGCTGGCGTCGCGATAGTCCAGTTCGCTGAGACCCGCGCCCAGCACCACCCCGAAAGGCGCCTCGCGGCCCAGCGTCAGCGAGGCGTCGAACCCCCTCTGCCGCCGCCAGCCGTCGCCGGTCAGGTCGTCCAGGTCGTCGGGCAGGACGATCTCGCCATCCTCGTTCAGGAAATCGGTCAGCGGGCGCAGGAAGTCGATGCGGCTTTCGTCGATGAAGGCCTCCAGCCTCAGCGCGGCACCGACGCCCTCGCGGCCATAGCCCAGGCGCAGCCCCTGCCGCGCCCGCTCGCCCCCCCGGCCCTCGTCGCTCTTGAGGCGGGCCAGCAGCAGCATGTCGGCGTCCAGCGTCAGGCTGCTCAGCGGGGTGTCGGCGCGCAGCCCGAGGCGCAGGTCGGCGGTGGCCCGGACCTCGCTGCCTGACGGGTGCAGCCTGAAATCGGGATTGTCGGTGGCGCGCAGCCCGGTCGCGACCGAAAAGCTCAGCACCCGGCCGGTGCCGCCCTCGGCGGACTGGGCACGCACGCCCGGCGCCGCCGCGAGCAGGATCGCGGCGCAGGCGGCCAGGGCCGCGACGGATCTGCGCCACGCCGGGCGGCCCTGCCCGCTCATGCCGACCTTCCGAACGTCACCGCGCATCCCGCCCGCATCGGCCCGCCCCTATTCGAACAGCCCGCGCACCGGCGCGACGAAAACGTCCCCCTTGGCCACGGCCACGCGACCGTTCTGGCTTTGCCCGGAGATGATGGCGTCGTAATCCAGCGGATAGATCCTGACCGTGCCATCGGCCTGCTGGCGATGCAGCTGGATGCGCCGCGTCGCGGCAAAGCGGGTGAACCCCTTGGCCTGCGCGAACAGTTGCAGGATCGTGGTGCCGGGCTGAACGTCGATCCTGCCGGCGGCCGCGAACTCGCCCATCAGATAGACATCGACAGTCGGCGGGGCGGCGGGCATGGCGGCGGCGCCGGCCGCGGCGCGCGGCTCGGCCAGCCGCTCCAGCGAGACGAAGACGCTGGGCGGGGCGGCGAAATTCGGCGCCAGTTGCTGGGACAAGGCGGCCTGCACCTGCTCGACCGTCTGGCCGGCGGCGCCGATCGAGCCGGCCAGCGGCACCGTGATCCGCCCGTCCGGCGGCACCAGGGTCGAGCGGTTCAGGCTGGCATCCTCGATCACCTCGATGCGCAGCACGTCGCCGGCGCGGATTCGATAGGCCTCCTGCGCGGCGGCCGCGGTGGCCAGCAGCATCGGCAGGGCGAAGGCCAGGGCCAGGATCGTCTTGAGACGGGTCATTGCGTAACGTCCTCCGCATCGGCTGCGCCCGTCCGGCCTCGGATCGCGGCACAACCCTGGATGGTTGGCGGGGCCGCCGCCCTCGCGGGGGACGGCATGGTCCCTGTTTTTCAAGGTTTAGGCACAAGAACCCCCTCAGGTCCACCCATGAATGCACAGGATTTGAACGATAATGCCTATTCCCGAAACGCCCTGCGCAGATGCGCCGTCATCGGTTGCAGCAGATAGTCCAGCACGCTGCGCTCGACGGTTTCCAGATAGGCCTCGACCGGCATCCCCGGCACGAGGCTGTCGCCGTCGAGACGGGCCAGTTCCTCGGGCGGCACCGACAGGCCGACCCGGTAATAGCTGCGCCCGGTGGCGGGATCGGGAATCGTCCCGGCCGAGATCGTGGCGACCCTGGCCTCCAGCCGGGGCGTGGTCTGCGGATCGAGGGACGAGACCACCAGTCGCGCGTTCTGGCCCGGATGCACCTGGTCGATGGCGCGCGGATCGACGCGCAGCTCGAACTCCATCCCCTGGCCGACCGGAACCACCTGCGCGATGGTCTGGCCCGGCGCCACCACGCCGCCCGGCGTCGTCACCTGCATCTCGTGGATCACGCCGGCACTGGGCGCGCGGATCTCGCTGCGCCCGAGCTGGGCCGAGCGGGTCATGATGTCCAGCGTCAGCTCCTCCACCTCCGAGGCGGTGGCGCGCAGGTCGGTCACCACCTGCTCGGTCAGGCTGCGCCGGGCCTGGCGGGCCTCGATGGCGGCATCCTCGCGGGCATTGGCCAGCCGCGCCTGCTCGGCCTCCAGCGCCGCCAGCTGGCCGCGCAGCTCCGAGCGGCGGCGCTGCAACTCGCTGACCTGGCTCTTGCGGGTCAGGCCCTGCGCGGCCAGCCGCTCCTGATCGGCCAGATCGGCCTCGGTGAAGCCGATCTGCTCGCGCAGGGCGGCGATCTGGCCGCCGACGCCGGTGATCTGGCTGTCGAACTGGGCCAGCCGCTCGGCCAGGCTGGCCTGCGCGCCGGCCTCCACGTCGCGGCGGGCCTCGAAGATGCGGCGCTGGCCGGCCTCCTCGGCCCCGGTATCGGGCAGCGCGAAGGGCAGCGGCGGATAGTCGAAATCCAGCCGGTCCAGCCCCTGCCGCTCGGCATCCAGCCGCGCCTTCAGCACCAGCGCCGCCGCCAGCCGCGAGCGCGCGATGTCCAGATTGGTGCGCAGCAGCGTCTGGTCGAGGCGCAGCAGCACCTGCCCCGCCTCCACATGGTCGCCGTCGCGGACGGCGATGGTCTCGACGACACCGCCGTCGAGGCTCTGCACCAGCTTGGGCCGCCCCTGCACGACCACGCTGCCCGAGGCGATCACGGCGCCCGAGATGCGGGTGCCGGCGGCCCAGACCCCGAAGATCAGCACGAGGACGACGAGACCGGCCAGGCCGGCCAGCACGGTGCCGCGCAGCGACAGGTTCAGGGCCGGCGGCGCGGGATGGGTGGCGGCGCGGCTCATCGGGCGCCGCTCCGGCGGTGGAGGGGGCCGGCATTGGCGGCGATATCGACATGCGCCGGCGCGGCGCCGCCCGGCGGCAGCGGGGTCACGGCGGGCGCCGGGGCGCCGCCCGCGGCGCGCAGCCCGCCGGCCTCGGCCAGCACCGTCGCCTTGTCGCCGAAGGCGCGGATGCGGCCGGCCTCCAGGATCATCAGCGTGTCCACCGCCGCGATGGCACTGGGCCGGTGCGCCACGACGATCACCGTCGAGCCGCGCCGGCGAAGCGCCGCGATCGCCGCGATCAGCGCATTGTCGCCGTCCACGTCGAGGTTGGAATTCGGCTCGTCCAGCACCACGATGGCGGGCTGGCCGCAGATGGCGCGCGCCAGCCCCAGCCGCTGCACCTGCCCGCCCGACAGGGGCGGAGAATCGGGTGCCCCCAGCCGCGTGGCATAGCCATCGGGGAAATTCAGGATCATCTCGTGGATGCCGGCCATGCGGGCGGCCTCGATCACCGCCGCATCCTCGATCTGCGGATCGAAGCGGGCGATGTTGTCGCGGATGCTGCCGGGCAGCATCTGCACCTGCTGGGGCAGATAGCCGATGGCACGGCCCAGCCGCGCCGGCTCCCACTGCTCGGGCGTGGCGCCGTCATAGCGGACCTCGCCCGCATCGGGGACCTGCGCGCCGACCAGCAGCCGCGCCAGCGTGGTCTTGCCCGAGGCCGAGCGCCCGATGATCCCCAGCCCGGCGCCCGGCTCCAGCCGGAAGTCGATGCCCGAGAGGATCTCGGCCGGCTCGGCGCCGGGCCGGGCGCGGACGGTCAGCTTGTGGACGGTGATCTCGCCCGTCGGGTCGGGCAGGTGCAGGGCGACCGGCGGGGCCTGCACCGCCTCGAAGGCCGCGCCCAGCCGGCGATGGGCGACCAGCGCCCGCCCCAGGCTGCGCGACTGGCCGATCAGCTGATCGACCGGCGCCAGCGCCCGCCCCGACAGGATCGACGAGGCGATGATCATCCCGCCGGAGATCTGCCCGCCGATCACCAGCCACGCCCCAAGCGTCAGGATCGCCGATTGCAGCAGCATGCGGAAGGCGCGGCTGATCGCCGCCAGCGCCTCCGCCGGCTCTCCCCCGGCATGGCCGTTGGCCAGCGAGGCCACGCGCAGCGCGGTCCAGCGGGCGATCAGCGCCTCCTGCATCCGCATCGCCAGCACCGAATCACCCGCGCCGTGGCAGCGGGCGGCGAAGTCGCGCTCGGCCCCGTCGAGACCCTGGGCACGCCGCTCGGCCGGGGCGGCGAGGGCGCGGGCCAGCAGCGCCAGCGCCGCGGTGATCAGCGCGCCGCCCACGGTGATCCAGCCGAACAGCGGATGCACCAGGAACAGCACCGCCAGGAACAGCGGCACGAAAGGCAGGTCGAACAACGTGTTGACCGCCGGCCCGGACAGGTAGGCCCGCAGCGCGTCGAGATCGCGCAGCACCGCATCCCCCTTGCCGCGCGTGGGGCCGAGGCCCAGCCGGAAAGCGGCCGCCCCGCAATCGCGATCCAGCCGCAGCGCCACCCGCGCCATCATCCGCGCGCGCAGGTAGTCATAGAAGCCGAAAAAGCCGTAAAGCACCACGACGATGGCAAAAAGCCCGATCAGCGTCGGCACCGAGCCGGACCCCAGCACCCGGTCATAGACCTGCAACATATAGATCGAGCCGGTCAGCATCAGCACGTTCAGCACCGCGCTGAATCCCAGCACGGCCAGCAGCGCCGGCGTCAGCCGCCTCAGCGCGGCCCGATAGGGCGAGGCCGGTGAATGGGCGGTGCGCGCCTGCGCGCCGTCCGCCTGCTGCCATCGCGTGCTCAGGGTCGGTGTCATGCTGTTTCTGCCTCCGCTGCCGATCATGCCGGTCCGGTCACCCCGCCTTTACTAGCGCGGCAAAGGTTAATTAACCGCCAAGATCGGCGCGGCCCGTGAATCGGCGCGAATCCGCAGGGGGAATGCGGTTTGATCAGGGCCGGCGCGGGGGCGGAAAGCGCGAGGCGGGGCGGTCGTCGAGGCGGCGCTCGGGGGTGGCATGCGCCGGCATGCGCGCCGTGACGGGCGCCTCCGGCGGGCGCGACCGGGCCGGGGCGGCGGGGCGCGCAACCGGGGCGACACCTCCGGGGAATCGCGTATAGGCCGGTTCCGCCAGGCTTTTCCGGCGCAGGCGCAGCGCGCGCGCCTCGGCCTGCGGAACCGGGGCCGCGACCTGCCCGCCGCCGCCCGGCACCACGTCGATCAGCCAGATGCCGGCGCCGAAGATGAAGAAGACGAAGGAATAGACATTGGACCAGACGTGCACGGTGCAGAGGGTGAAGGTCAGCCCGACGAAGGTGAACACCCAGGCGCGGCGGATATGGCCAAGCCCCGGATCGGCACGAAAGTCGCGCGTCATGACCCGGAACAGCCCGATCAGATAGCCTGCGGCCAGCAACAGAAAACCGGGGATGCCATAGCGCACCGCCATGACCAGCCAGAAGTTGTCCATGCTGCCCGAACGCATATAGACCGGCCGCACCCAGTCGTTCAGGCCGAGGCCGAAGACCGGATTCGCCCAGACGTTCTTCATCCCCCATTCGAAGATGATCATCCGCCAATAGGCGGTATGCGCGGAAAAGGTCGCATAGGTCATGAACACCCGGATGGGCGTGCGATTCGACAGCATGTCCACCACGACATAGGCCAGCGCGAACAGTCCCAGCAACAGCCACCAGCGCCGCTCCACCCCACGGAAGGCGAAGGCCCAGCCGATCAGGCCGGTCTGGAGGAGCAGCGCCAGCAGGGCGCCGCTGGACAGCGACAGGAAGCCCGAGACGGCAACGAGGATGCCCAGCAGGCTGCGGCGCCCGTCCGGAACGGCACCCTTCAGCCCGACGAAGCACAGCGAAAGGATCACCGAGCAGAACAGGCCGAAATGGATCGGATGCGCAAAGGTGGATTGCACTCGAAACAGGCCCAGCCTCTTGTCGGTGCTGACATTCGGTTGCGCCGACAGGCCCGGCAGCTTGTTCAACAGATCCAGCAGCACCGACCGGCCCGTCAGAGCCTCGAATACGGTAAAGGGCAGGACGCAGATGACCACCGCAACCAGGAACCGCACCAGCGCGACGAAATCGTCGCGGCTGCGAATGCAGGTGCGCCCCACCAGATAGCCGCCGATGAACTCCAGCCCGACCGAGCCGGCCTGCTGGATGACCTGCTCGGGGTTGTTCACGGCAAGGGCCACTGTAGCCCAAAGGATGTGCGCCACCATCAGCCCGTCGATGACCATCAACCGGCCGCAACGCCCCGACAGCAGCCGCAACGCAAGCGGGATGATCATCAGCAACAGGAACACCCGCACGCCGGTCATGACCAGCGGACCCAGCCGGAACGAGACGGGCAACAGCACCGCCAGCAGGTAGAGCATCACCGGCACGGGCGGCCACCTCCGCGCGGGCGCGGTCGTCCCGGCCAATCCGGCCATTGCTGTCGTGCCAATCGCCGTCAACGCGCGCTGACCTTCTTGCTGCCTGGCCCCGGTTCGGGCGGCCTCGGATCAAGCCTAGCTGATCCCGCGGCCAAGATCGACCTGTTCATAAGTCTGACACACATCCCTGCCCTATGCCGCTCAGGGCTGCAACGGCAGGGCGCGCAGCCGGGCGGCTCCGATGCCGGTGCCGTCCAGCGGGCCGCCCCGCCGGGGGGCAAAGCTCTCGATGCGCTCCGGCGCGCTCAGGGCCGCCGCGCCGAACACCGTCCCGTAGAAACCGGGTTGCATCCGACCCTCATCCTGCACAAGCAGGTTGCCATCCACCTGCCAACCGCGTTGCCCTTCATAGCCAACGACCGAGGCGGTCACGTTGCGCAGGATGCGAACGTCTTCCGAGGTCTTCGCCACCCTTATGCGCGGGGTCCAGAACGATGGCCGATGCCCCTCGCCGGCGGCACGGGCATTGCGCAGCACCGAATTGTTGCGGATCGCCAGCCCCAGCGTCTCGCCGACGGTGATGCCGTGCGGATGCGCGTTCACGATCACATTGTCCTCGATCACGATATTGCGGTAGAACATCGCCCGCCCCGCCCCTTTCGCATCGACCATCTCGTTGCGCATGAAGATGGATTGCGTCCAGGCACCTTGACCGACATTCAGCACGTTGTCGCGGATGGTCACATCCTGCGTCGGGCTGTTCGTGCCGTTGGTCCAGAACTGGATCATGTCGGGATGGTCGCCGGTGCCCTCCGGTCGCTCGAAATCGTGCAGGAGATTGCCCTCGATCAGCACCGAGACAACCTCGGCGAAATTCATCCCGTCCGAGCGCAGGCCGTGAAACTCGTTGCCCCGGACGGTGACGTTGCGGGATTGCGAGACGATCAGCCCACGCAGGAAGCCACGGATGCGGTTGCCCTCCACCGTCACGCCGTCCGAATCCCGGACACTCAATCCGAAGCCAGTCGGCGAGGGCGCCGCCTTGCCGTCATGGCTGGCCCGGTCGCCGTCGAACAGGCAGTTGCGCAGGGTGATGGCACGGCAGGCCCCGATCTGGAACGGGCGCAGCCGCGACTCGTCGCCAGCGGTAAACGTATAGTCGAAGACCAGCCCCTCCAGCACCATATGGCTCACATTGCGCAGGCCCAACCGGGCGAAACGGGCCGGCCGCGCCGGATCGGCCGAGCGCAGCACCAGCGGCGCCTGCGGTCCACCGCCGCCGCCGCGCATGGCGAGGCTGCCATAATCACCGCCCGCCAGTTCGATCACCGTGCCCGGCCCGGCCGCCTCCAGCACGGCGGCCAGATCGACCGGGGTGGCGCTGCGAGTCTCCGCCCGCAGCCCGGCCGGCAGGCCGACAAGCGCGGCCGAAAGCCCGAGCAGAAAGGACCGTCGCGCCGTCATGATACCTCTCCCTTCAGAAGTCCGCACCTATTGCGCAACCCCATCATAGCCCGACAGGTCCAGCGGATGGGCAACCAATTCGGCAAGCCTCAGATTACTATCCGCATAGCGGTTGGCAAACCGTTTGCGGACATGATCGCTGACTGGCTTACGTCCCTTGAAGCGCCTCGTAAGGAACGGCACCTTAAGCATGTAGCCCGCCAACTTATAGAGGCCTCTCGGCGTCATGCCCACCGATACGATCGGACGGGGATTGATCTGACTACGCTGTATATGATTGATCCGACGCAAGATCGGGATAGCATATTCAGGATAGCTTATGCCCACGGGTCTTTGCTCGGCGGGCGCCAAGCCCGCAAACCGTGTGTTTCCCGCAAATGCAGCCAGCCGGGCTGTAGCGTCGGCCATATCACGCTGCAAGCTCTCTTGCGTCAGGATATATACATTCATGGCCCCGAACAGGTTCTGATAATGCCTGACCAGAAGATCATATTCGAAATGCTCCGGTGCAAAGGCGAAATATCCCGGCTCCTCCGTGCCCTGGAAAAATTGCTCGGGCGGCATCGTGCCTCCACGCAGGACGTATTGCATATAGACGGATGGCAGTATCTGCATCTGGTTACGGATCGAGATGAGAATCTTCGCATTCGGCGCGACTCTCTTGAGCCGTTCGGCGTAAACCTCACTTTCGCGCCCTCCATAAAACGGATGGCCCGAAAGTATTTCGGATGAAATGACGGCCGTTTCTCCGGGAGAAAGTTGTGCCGTCGCCTGCGCCACAAAGGCCTGCATGGGGGCAGGATCAAATCGCAACCCATGTGGCCGCAGCACAAGATCGGAAACTTCCTTGTGGCCGCAAATCTGCCTGTATCCATGTGCGGGCCTAAAGAGCCGTGCCTGCATCCACGATGTCGCCGTCTTGTGATAGCCGACATGAAACAGGGGGGAGGGAGCCACCGTTCCGTCACCGCCCGACACATCCACTGTATTCACTGCCGCTTTCCCACCTGGCTCAACCGTCTACCTAGATAGCGGCGCAGATCGCGCATGGTCCAGACCATTCCGGTCCCGAATAGCGCGAAACCGGCCCAGACCCAGAGAGGCGGGAATCCGCCCGCGGCCTCGGCCGGAATGAGCACGGCATAGACGACCGAAACCGCCAGCGCCGCAGCCGCACCGGCCGCCGGCAGGGCCATGCGGCGCGGCGAGAGCGGCAGGCGCCAGAAGAGTTGCGCGAAAGCGATCACCAGCCCGGCGATCTCGCCACCGATGCCGATCCAGATGATCGTTGCAAGATCGCTGCCCTGCACGGCAGCATACCAGGCCAGCGGCAACGTCACTGCCCGGCTCAGATTGGCGATCATCGCATTGGTGGTCTGGCCACGAGACAGGGCCACAATTGCGCTGCCGGCCTTGAACACCCGGATCGCCTGCATCAGCGCCAGCCAGATCAGCAGCACCGGCAGCGCGGCATAGCGCTCGCCCAGGACCAGCGTCACGAATGGCCCGCCGAGCAGGGTGATGCCGACCAGCATGACCAACCCCAGAACCATCACCGCCTGCATTGCGGCCATCGCCAGATTCTGGAACCGCTCGGGTTCGTCCTGTGCCGCCGACAGTCGAGGCAGAAACAGGCTCTGCGCGCTTCGGGCAAACAACTGCGTCGGCGCCAGCGTCAGTGTGAAGCCCATCGACAGGATCGCCAGATCCTCCATGCCCAGTTCACGCCCGACGATGATCTTGTCGCCCTGAAACACCAAAAACAGCAGGATGCCGTTCAGCAGCAGCGGCCAGCCGAAGCGCAGGCTGCGCGCCATCACGCCGGAATCGAGGCGCAGCCGATAGGCGCGCCGGGCCACCAGATGCGAGGCCGCCACCACCATCCCCGCCTGCACGAGAATCGCATAAAGCATCACCCGGTAATCGCCGAACCACACCGCCAGCAGATAAAGCGAAAGCACCGAGACCAGCGGCGGCAGGGTTCCGCTCAGCACCATCGGCCGGAACTCCATGCCCCGGCTCAGCCGGTAGATATCGAAATGCACCAATCCGTTCAGCAGCGGCACCAGCGCCATGACACGATAGGCCCAGGCCACGTCCGGCACCCCCATGAAATCCGCCAGCGGCCCCGCCAGCAGCACCAGCAGCAAAGCCGCGATCGCGCCGCGCAACAGGTGGAACCCCTGCAAGGCCGCCTGAAAGCGCGGATCGTCCCCGTCGCGGGCCTGCACGATCTGCTGTTGCAGCCCAAGCGCCGAGAGCATCTCGACCACCGACATGGCCAGCGCGAAGGTCGCGGCGACGCCGAAATCCGCGACCGGAATCATGCGTGCAACCAGCAGGTTGCGCAGCAGCAGCAGCGCCGAGCCAGTGGCATTGCCGGCAAAGATCAGGGCGGCCTTGCGCAACATCGGACGGGGCGGCCTCTCTGCCGGGGCGGTCGCCTCTGTTGTGGACCCACCCCCCGGCATGGTCAAGCTGGGGGTGGCATTGACGAAAGGGGCCGATCTCTGGACAACTGCCGCCCAGCACAGTGCCGTCCTCGCCCGTATCCCGATCCGAAAGGCCATTCCTTGTCCACGCCGCCCCTCCTGCCGCCCGATGCTGCCAGCCCGGCCCTGGCGCGAGTGGCGAGAGGCAATCTCTGTGCCGGCTGCGGCGCCTGCGCGGCCCTGGCGCCGGGACGGGTGACGATGGCGATGACGGCGCCGGGCTATCTGCGCCCGGTCCAGAACCAGGCCCTGCTGCCCGAGCAGGAGGCGGCGATCGCCGCCACCTGCCCCGGCCTCGCGGTGCGCATCGAGACCGGGGACGGCAGCGATCCGCTATGGGGGCCGGTGCGGGTGGCCCGCAGCGGCTGGGCCTGCGACCGGGAGCGACGCTTTGCCGGCGCCTCGGGCGGGGTGCTGACGGCCCTGTCGGCGTGGCTGATCGACAGCGGAACGGTGGATGCGGTCGTGCAGGTCGCGGCCGACCCCGCCCGGCCGCTGGGCAATATCGTGGTGATCTCCGAATCCGCGGCATCGGTTCAGGCCGCGGCCGGCTCGCGCTATGCGCCCTCGGCGCCACTGGCCGGGCTGGATGCGCTGCTGCGGCAGCACCGGGCCGACGGGCGGCGCTTTGCCGTGATCGGCAAGCCCTGCGATGCGGCGGCGCTAAGGGCGTGGACGCGGCTCGATCCGGTTGCTGCGGCGGCGTTTCCGGTGAATCTCTCGTTCTTCTGCGGCGGGGTGCCGTCCGAGACCGGCGCATGGCAGTTGCTGGAGCGGCTGGGCGTTGCACCCGGCGACCTTGCGTCGTTCCGCTATCGCGGCATGGGCTGGCCGGGCTTTGCCACCGCGCGCCGCAGGGATGGCGGCGAAAGCGCGATGACCTATCACGACAGTTGGGGCGGCATCCTGTCGCATCACGTTCAGCACCGCTGCAAGATCTGCGCCGACAGCTCGGGGATGGCCGCCGACATCGCTTGCGCCGATGCGTGGATGCAGGATGCGACCGGCGCCCCGCTGTTCGACGAGGCGCCGGGCATCAGCCTGATCCTGTCGCGCACCTCCCTGGGCGAACGTCTGGTCGCCGGCGCCGAAGCGGCCGGCGCCATTCGGACCGCGCCCTTCGACATGACCCGTCTGGAGGCGATCCAGCCGGGCCAGAGCAATCGCCGCCGCGTGGTGCCGTCCCGGCTGATGGCACAAAGGCTGATGGCGCGGCCGGTGCCGCATTATCGGGGCCTGCATCTGTGGCGCATGGCGCGGCAGGCCGGGCTGCGCCGCAATCTGCGCAATTTCCTGGGCATGCTGCGGCGAGCGGTCGCCGGACCACGA
Source organism: uncultured Paracoccus sp. (assembly GCA_934533075.1). Taxonomy (GTDB): domain Bacteria; phylum Pseudomonadota; class Alphaproteobacteria; order Rhodobacterales; family Rhodobacteraceae; genus Paracoccus. Next base: position 79,018 of record CAKTBJ010000002.1, on the reverse strand, counting down.
CAAGGCCGGCCAGCGCAGAGGAAATAGGCGGCCCTGCCCCGCCCCGCTTCCACGGGCGGCCTTCCCGCCCGCTCAGCCGACGCGCCTGAGGCGTTGCAGGGTGGCGCTCAGTGAATCGCGCAGGCTGCGCAGCGGGCCGACGACAAGATTTTCCGCCAGCAGCGTGGCATTGCCGACCGGCTGCAACCCCGCCAGCGCGCCGGGCAGAAAACGGCTTCGCAGATCGGAGGCCGAAATGCGACGCCCGCGCACCTTGTTGGACACATTGCCACCGTGGATGATCTGCAACCACCCGCCGGGACCGGGCACCTGGACCAGCGGTCCCTCGGCCTCGGCCGCCATATGCGAGATGCCCAGGGCCGTCTTCAGCCTTGCGTCATCCGCCGAACATTCCAGCCAGCTGGCGAAGACATTGCAGGGATGCGAGATCGAATAGGCCCGAGCAGGCGAACGGATGAAGCCATTCGTGATCACGATTCCGACCCGTGGACAGGTCGTGCCATCCGGGACCAGCCCGCCCGCCAGGGCCTCGCGGGCGGCGGTCGCCGTGCGCTCCATATAGTCGAAAGCCAGCGCATCGTCATTGTCGAGCCGGCTGGTCAGCACATGAGGGGGCAAGTCCCCCAGAGTCTGCCGCAACGACTGCGGCCAGCCGGAAGACGGGAAAATCCCGGTATAGAAGGGCAGGAACGGCACTTCCTCCCGCAGGCGCTCGATCCGCTCGCGGAACTCGGCGGGGGTGTCCTTGTCGAAATAGATGATCCAGATGAAGTCCCGACCCGCTTTCACGGTCTGCGCCCCGACCGAGGGCAGGCAATAGGCCTCGAACAACTCGAAGCGTTCATTCAGCCAGCCCGGACGATTCCTGAACGACGCCTCCCGCCCAGGCGTCGGCATGTTGAACCGGGTCTGAAGAACATGCAGGAACGGATGGGTGGAAGCCGCCATCAGGGAAAGGTCCTCGAAAGGAAATGTGCCATGCGACAGGGGGCTTGCTCCCGCATCGCCGCAATCACCCCTTTATCTGTCGACCTGCCGCCAGATTCCCATCCGGCCACCGCAAAGTCCATCGGAATCCGCAGAAGCAGCGGCAGGTTTGCCTCCGCGCTGTCCATCGGGATCGGCCGGCCCTCCCCTAGGCGGGAGCCGCGATCCCGCCACTCTCCCGCGCCGTGAAAGAATGCCGACAATCAGCGCCCGGCAACCGGGGCACAGTCCGAATCACCAGCGGAACAGCGCCCGCCTCACAGCGGTTCGGTGCCGCACCAGTCGGCGATGAACAGCGCCATCGACCTGGTGATGCTGCGCAGGGAATCCAGCTCCACATATTCGTCGAAGCCGTGGATATTGTGGCCGACCGGCCCGTAGCACAGCGTCGGGATGCGGTTGTAGAGCGCATAGACCCGCGCATCCAGATAGGCCAGCATCACCGCCGATTGCATCTCCTCGCCGAAGGCCGTCCGGTGCGCGCGCGCCAGCACGGCCTCGGCCTCGGAACCCGGCTCCAGGTAATAGCCCTCGCCGTTGAAGCCGTTCTGCGTGATCCGCGGCGGGTGCTGGGCCAGGAAGCGGTCGGCGCGCGCGAAGGCCGCGACGTGATCGGTGATCTCGCGCAGCTTCTCCTGCGTGTTCTGGCCGGGATAAAGCGACACCCGCACCTGGAACCGGCACCAGGCCGGCACGGACGACCCCCAGTCGCCGCCCTCGATCAGCCCGATATTCAGGTTGATCGGCTTGGGAATGGTCTCGAAGCCGCGATGCGCGCCCTTTTCGGCATTCCAGCACGCCTCCACCTCGCGCAGCGCGCCGATCACCCGATAGGCGGCGTCGATGGCATTCGCCCCCTCGCCCATCCTGTGGACATGCACCGGCACGCCGCGCACCTCGACCTCGAACCACAGCACGCCGACATTGCCCCGGCACAGCATGTTGGCCTCCGGCTCGGGGATCAGCGCGGCCTGCGCCGTATAGCCGCGCAGGAAGGTCTGAAGCGCGCCGTTGCCGGTCGATTCCTCCTCGACCACGGATTGCAGGTAGACCGTCGCCGCCGGCTGCAAGCCGATGCGCTTCAGCGCCTCCAGCGCAAAGACATTCGCCCCCGCGCCGGCCTTCATGTCGCCGGCGCCGCGCCCATACATGCGGTTGCCGATGATGGCGCCGCCATAAGGGTCGTGCTCCCACATGTCCAGCGGCCCGACCGGCACCACGTCCAGATGATGCTGGAGGATCAGCGAGCGCCCCCTCTCCTCGCGCGGGTGGTGGATGCCGACGACGATGGGCGCGCGCGAATGGCTGGCCGAGAAGGGCGCGCCGCCCTCATGCGCGGTCAGGGCGGCCTCGTCCATGTCGAAGCGGTCCATCTTGAACCCGCGCGCGGCATAGTCGTTGAAGATGAAGTCCTGGATGGCGAATTCCTCGCCCCGCTGCGAGGCGAAGCGCACCAGCGCCTGCGTATAGGCAAGCTGGTCGGCGAACCCCTCGTCAACCGATTTCAGGATCGCGTCGCGCAGGCTGTCATCCATCGTCACCCCTCCCCGGCATCCCGGCCACGAGAGCCGCCCGCCCCGGCCAAGTCAAGGCCCCGCGCCCCTGCGACATCCTGTCGGTGGACGCGAATCGGGCGGCGGGCCTAACCTGCGCCCGTCCGGCCAGTCGCATTCGGAGGAACCCCCATCATGCGGTCGCGCGATCACCTGCCCCTGGTCTACTCCTGTTCCGGCTGCTCGTCGGCGGCGCAGATGGCGAACTATCTGGCCATCCAGCTGGACCGGCGCGGCCTGGCGGAAATGTCCTGCATCGCCGGGGTGGGCGGCGACGTGCCGAAACTGGTGCGGGTGGCGACCTCGGGGCGGCTGGTCATCGCCATCGACGGTTGCGCGCTGGCCTGCGTGCGCAACTGCCTCGCCCGCCACGGGGTCGAGGCGCGCGATTATCACCTGCTGTCCGATCACGGCGTGCGCAAACGCTATCGGCAGGATTTCGACCGCGACGAGGCCGACCGCGTGCTGGACCGGATGGCCGAAACCCTCACCCCGCCTGCGGCCGCCTGACGCTCAGGCGCTTTCCGGCAGCGGATCGGCCGCGACCACCTGCCGGTGCAGCGCCGCCAGGTCGAGACCGGCAAAGCCCGGCCCCTCCACCTTGTCCAGCGCCCCGAGGATCGCCCGCGTCACGTCGCGCGGCGGCATGACATGGCCCTCGCCCCAGCGCGCCGGCTCGCCCATGCGCAGCAGCAGGTTCTCGCTCACCACGTCGCCGCCGTCCCATTGCAGGCCCATGCCGCGCAGGAAGGGCGCGACGTGATGGGTCACGAAGGGCGTATCGCCGGCGTTCTGGGTGATGACCAGCTTCGACCCGCTTTTCGCCGGTGTCACCACCGGCAGGTCCAGCACGCCGGGAAAGCCGGCGATCGGCGCCCCGTCCATCGCCACGTCGCAGAACTGCCGCACCGCGCCCTGGCCGTGATGGCCGGTGATGGTCGTGGTCGGCGCGTTGACGAAGGCGGCCGAGCCGGGAAACCGCTCGGTCAGCCACAGCGAGGGGAAGCCGCCGCCCGAGGTGCCGACGAAGGCGATCCGCGCCGCGCCGGCCGCGCGCGCCACCGCCGCGATCACCCGCGCCATCGCCTCCTGCAAGGGCCGGGTCCGCGTGCCCAGATACCAGGCGAGGTTCAGCTTGTCCGACAGGACCAGCGTCGGGTCGGCCAGGAACAGCGCGCTGCCGGTGCACAGCCGCGAATGGCTGACCCAGTTGAACACCGGCAGCTTGCGGTCCGGCTGCGGCGCCACCGCCGCCGAGAAATAGACGAACAGCCCGTCGCCGGTCCCGCGCCGGAACATGCCGTCGAAGGGCAGCCCGTCGAGGTCGATGGTAAAGGCCCGCGACGGACCGTCGAAGCCGGCCTCGAAATCCGCAAGACCGGCGAAAGCCACCGGATCGCCGCCCCACCGCTCGAAATCGCGCTCGCGCCGCTGTGTGGTCATGGGCCTGCTCCGTGAGAAAAGCCTCGGCAGCCGGATCATGCGTCGCGCCGGGCCGGGACTGGGGAAAAGAAATGCTGCCTGAACATGGGCCTGTCTGCTGGATGGGCGAAGCGCGCCGAAACTAGCATCGCGCCGGGCCGTGACAAGCCCGGTGACGCGCGGTCATGCCGAAGGGTCATTCCGCGACGGCCCGCAGGCTCGCCGCATCCATCGCCGCCAGCGTGGCCTCCCAGGCCAGCAGGATCGAGGCGTGGCGGTTGCGGAATTCCGCCGCCGGGCGCAGGACCTCCAGCGATTCCCAGGGCGCGGCGGGATCGGCGCCCCCGGCCAGCAGCACCCGCAGCGCATCGCGGCCGGCGGCGATGGTGGCGCGGTCGGCGCCCAGCACCCGCGCGCCCAGCAGCGCCGCGCTGGCCTGCCCCAGCGCGCAGGCGCGGACATTCTGCGCGAAACGGGTGACATGGCCATCGGTCAGGTCCAGCTCGACCCCGACCGAGGAGCCGCATTGCCGCGCCCGGCGCGTGGCGCGGGCCTGCGGCGCCTCCAGACGGCCGGCCAGCGGAATATCCCCGGCCAGCGCCAGGATGCGGCGCGAATAGAGGCTCATCACATCATCGCTCATGGCCTTGCCCCTTGCGCGCGAAACCGTCACCAAGGGGCGATATAGGCGTAACGCAGCAGGATTGCCATGTTCGACCCGGCCGGGCTGAAATTCGACGCAAACGGGCTGATTCCCGCCATCGCGCAGGATCACCGCTCGGGCGAGGTGCTGATGCTGGCCTGGATGAATGCCGACAGTATCGCGAAAACACTTGAGGAAGGCCGCGTAACCTACTGGTCTCGCTCGCGCCGATCCTTCTGGACCAAGGGCGAGAGTTCGGGCCATACGCAAAGGCTGGTGGAAATGCGCGTCGATTGCGACCGCGATTGCCTGCTGCTGCTGATCGAGCAGGTGGGACCGGCCTGCCACACCAACCGGCGTTCATGCTTCTATACCGCAATCCGCGACGGGGCGGAGGTCGTGATCATGGAACCGGAAGGCTGATTGTCCGGCGCACATCGGCCGGAGTCCAGCCCTCGGCACGCAAGACGGCCAGCGCGCGGGCATCGTCGCGCTTGGCCAGCCTCCTGCCCGCCGCGTCGCGGATCAGGCGGTGGTGGTGGTAACGCGGCTGCGGCAGGTCCAGCAGGCGTTGCAGCAGGACGTGAATCCATGTTGCATCGAACAGGTCCACCCCGCGCGTGACCAGCCCGATCCCCTGCGCCGCATCGTCCACCACCACGGCGAGGTGATAGCTGGTGCCCATGCCGCGCCGCGACAGGATCACATCGCCGATCTCGCGCAGGAATTGCGGCGCCTCCATGCGATGCAGGCCGGGGCGGACGGGGCCGGTTTCCTCGAAACCCAGCGCCCCGGTCAGGGCCAGCGCGCGGGCGGCATCCAGGCGGATCACGTCATCCGGTCCCGCCTCCGCCATCGGGCGGGTGCGGCAGGTGCCGGGATAAATCAGCCCGTCCGGCCCGGCCACCGGCACCCCCTCCTGCGGGGCCGACAGCGCCGCGCGAATATCCCCGCGCCGGCAGCGGCAGGGATAAAGGACGCCGAGGGCCTCCAGTTGCGCCAAGGCCGCCGCATAGTCCGGCAGGCGCTCGGATTGCCGCATCACCGGGCGCGGCCAGTCGAGGCCAAGCCACGCCAGATCCTCGAAAATCCCCGCCTCGAAGGCCGGGCGGCAGCGGTCGCGGTCGATATCCTCGATGCGGATCAGGAATTGCCCCGGCGCGGCCAGCCTTGCGGCCTCCAGTGCCGCGAAGGCATGGCCCAGATGCAGCCGCCCGGTCGGCGAGGGGGCGAAGCGGGTTCTCAGCTTTGCCCCGCAAGCCATTGGTTGAACTCGTCCTTGGCGCGGTCGGTATAGGCCGGGTAACGGTCCTTGCGCCCCTTGCGGCCTGATCTGGCCTCCACCGGCGGGAACAGGCCGAAATTCACGTTCATCGGCTGGAAGGTCTTCGCCTCGGCGCCGCCGGTGATGTGATGAACCAGCGCGCCCATCGCCGTGGTGCCCGGCGGCGGCGGCAGGTCGCGGCCCAGCGCCTCGGCGGCGGCCATGCGCCCGGCCAGCAGACCCATCGCCGCGCTTTCCACATAGCCCTCCACCCCGGTGATCTGCCCGGCAAAGCGCAGATGCGGCGCCCCGCGCAGCCGCATGCGGTCGTCCAGCATGGTGGGGCTGTTCAGGAAGGTGTTGCGATGAATGCCGCCAAGACGCGCGAAACGCGCCTCATGCAGGCCCGGAATCATCCTGAAAACATCGGCTTGCGCGCCATACTTCATCTTGGTCTGGAAGCCGACGATATTGTAGAGCGTGCCCAGCGCATTGTCCCGGCGCAACTGCACCACGGCATAAGGCTTGACCGCGGGATCATGGCTGTTGGTCAGGCCGACCGGCTTCATGGGACCGTGGCGCAGGGTCTCGCGCCCGCGCTCGGCCATGACCTCGATAGGCAGGCAGCCGTCGAAATAGCCGGCGGTCTCGCCCTCGTGGAACTCGGTCTTGTCGGCGGCCAGCAGCGCGTCGATGAAGGCCTCGTATTCCTCGCGGGTCATCGGGCAGTTGATATAGGCGCGCTGTTCGGCCTCGGTCTCGCCCTTGTCATAGCGCGATTGCCGCCAGGCCACGCCCATGTCGATGCTGTCGGCATAGACGATCGGGGCGATGGCGTCGAAAAAGGCCAGCGATTCCGTGCCCGTCGCCGCCTGGATCGCCTGCCCCAGCGCGGCCGAGGTCAGCGGGCCGGTGGCGATGATCCAGCGGCCTTCGCGCGGCAGTTCGGTGATTTCGCCGGGGGCGAAGCTGATCAGAGGCTCGGCCTTCAGCGCGGCGGTGACGGCTTCGGAAAACCCTTCGCGATCAACGGCCAAGGCCCCGCCGGCGGGCAGGCGATGGCGCCCGGCCATCTCGATGATCAGCCCGCCGGCCGCCCGCATCTCCCAATGCAGTTGCCCCACGGCGTTGTTGCGGTCGTCGTCGCTGCGGAAACTGTTCGAGCACACCATTTCCGCGCAATTGCCGGTGCGATGGGCAAAGGTGCCCACGGCCGGGCGCATCTCGTGCAGCACCACCGGCACCCCGGCGCGCGCGATCTGCCAGGCCGCTTCCGAGCCGGCCAGCCCGGCGCCGACGATATGGACGGGTTCCATCGCAACCCCCTTCTACACAAAGGAAAAAGGGCGGGGCCATCGCGGTCCCGCCCCTTCTGGATCGTCAGGCGGGGCCGATCATTCGGCCTCTTCGCCCTCCGCAGCCCCGGCTTCGGCCGACACCAGGCCCGAGGGCGCGGCGATGTTGGCGATGACGAAGTTGCGGTCGATGGTCGGCTTGACGCCTTCCGGCAGCACCACGTCACCGATATGGATGCTGTCACCGATCTGGCGCCCGGTCAGGTCCACGGTGATGTGGTCCGGGATGTCGCCGGCGGTCACCAGCAGTTCCACCTCCGAGCGCACGACGACCAGCGTGCCGCCGCGCTTGAGGCCGGGGCTGGCCTCGTGATTCTCGAAGTTGACGTGGATGAACAGGTTGACCTTCGAGGTGCGGCGCAGGCGCATCAGGTCGACATGGATCGGCAGATCCTTGACCACATCCTTCTGGACGCCGCGGCAGATGACGCGCACGTCCTCCTGCCCCTCGATCTTGAGGTTCCACAGCGTGGACAGGAACCGGCCCGCGCGCAACTTGGTCAGCAAGGGGTTGAATTCGAACGCGATCGCCTGCGGTTCCTTGTGGTCACCATAGACGATACCGGGCACCTTGCCTTCGCGGCGAGCTTGGCGGGCGGCCCCCTTGCCTGTCCCCGCGCGTGCCTCGGCCACCAGATCCGGGATCTCTTTGGCCATGACTGTTTCCTTTCCATTGCATGAACCGCCACCCTCCAAGGGTGCGTGACGGCAAGCCGCGCCTTTAGCAGCCTTGCGGCGGAAAGCAAAGCCCCATCAGCCCGCCAGCAGCCCCGGCAGCCACAGGATCGTCAGCATGGTGACGCAGATGGCGACCACGCCGATGGCGTCGGTCACGGTCTCGCGGGTCAGGTCCCGGTTCAGGTCGGCGAGCAGATCGGACATGGAACACCCCTTCGTTCGCATTTCGTTCCTGAATGCGTGACACGGGGTCAACGGTTTGTAAAGAACTTTCTGGGAACATCAGCCGGCGCGGATCAGGCGGATGGATTCGTCCTGCCCCATCAGCCACAACAGAACCCGCGCCGCCTGACCGCGCGGGGATTCCAGCGCCGGGTCGGTCTCCAGCAGGGTGCGGGCGTCCTGCCGGGCCAGCGCCATCAGGCCAGCCTGACGCTCCAGGTCGGCGATGCGGAATCGCGGCAGGCCGGATTGCGCGGTGCCGATCACGTCGCCGGCGCCGCGAATCGCCAGGTCCTCCTCGGCGATGCGGAAGCCGTCCTCGGTCTCGCGCAGAATCGCCAGCCGGCGCTGGGCCGATTCGGTCAGCGGCGCACGATAGACCAGAATGCAGGAGCTGGCCGCCGCGCCCCGCCCCACCCGGCCGCGAAGCTGGTGCAATTGGGCAAGGCCGAAGCTCTCGGCGCGCTCGATCACCATGATCGTGGCCTCGGGCACGTTCACCCCGACCTCGATCACCGTGGTCGCCACCAGGATCTGCGCCCCCCCGGCGGCGAAATCGGCCATTGCCGCGTCGCGGGCCTCGGGCGGCATCTGGCCATGCACCAGCCGCACCACATCGCCAAAGCGCGCCCGCAGATCCTCGAACCGGGCCTGCGCGGCCGTGAGGTCGCTGACCTCGCTTTCCTCGACCAAAGGGCAGACCCAATAGGCGCGCGCCCCCTCGCGCAGGCGGGCGCCGATGCGGGCGGTCACCTCGTCCAGCCGGTCCACAGGCACGGCGATGGTCGCCACCGGCTGCCGGCCCGGCGGCTTCTCGTCCAGCACCGACAGGTCCATGTCGCCATATTGCGCCAGCGCGAGGCTGCGGGGAATCGGCGTCGCGGTCATCACCAAAAGGTCCGGCGGCACCTCGCCCTTGGCGCCCAGCGCCATGCGCTGCGCCACGCCGAAACGGTGCTGCTCGTCGATCACGGCAAGGCGCAGGTCGGCAAAGACCACCTTGTCCTGAAAGACGCTATGCGTGCCGATCAGCACGTCGATCAGCCCCGCCGCAAGGTCCGCCAGCAGCGATTCGCGCGCGGCCGCCTTGTCGCGCCCGGTCAGCACCGCCATGCGCACCCCGGCGGCCTCGGCCAGGCCGGCCAGGCTCTCGGCATGCTGGCGGGCGAGGATTTCGGTGGGCGCCATCAGCACCCCCTGCCCGCCCGCCTCGACCGCGATCATCAGCGCGGCCCAGGCCACCAGCGTCTTGCCCGACCCGACATCGCCCTGCAAAAGCCGCGACATGCGGATGGGGGCGGCCATGTCGGCCTCGATTTCCTTCAGCGCGCGGGTCTGGGCGCCGGTCGGCGGCCAGGGAAAGGCGGCGAGGCTTTTCGCCCGCAGCCGCCCGTCGCCCGCGCTGGCCCGGCCCGGCGCCCGGCGGCGGTCGCGGCGGATCAGCGCCAGCGTCAGCTGATGGGCCAGCAACTCGTCATAGGACAGCCTGGCGCGCGCGGGGCCGGTCGCCGCAAGATCAGCCGGGCCTTGCGGCGCATGCGCAGCGGTCAGGGCCGCGCGCCAACCCGGCCAGCCCTCGCGCGACAGCACGCCGGGGTCGATCCACTCCGCCAGGTCCGGCGCCCGCTCCATCGCCGCCGCCACCGCGCGGGCGAATTGCCGCTGCGCGAGACCGGCGGTAAGGGGATAGACCGGCTCAAACCCCGGCGGCGGCGGGTCGGTCTCGGGCAGGACATGCTCGGGATGGACGATCTGGGGCTGGCCGTCGAAGGCCTCGACCTTGCCCGAGACGATCCGCCGCGCGCCCTCCGGGAACTCGCGCGCGATCCAGTCGGGGCGGGCGTGGAAATAGACCAGCGCCAGCTCGCGCTCGCCGTCGCCCATCATCACGCGCCACGGACGGCCGCGCGCGGTGGGATGCTGGGCGCGCAGCACGGTCAGGGTCAGGGTGGCGACCTCCGGCGGGGCAAGATCTTCGATGCGCGCCACCGTGCGGCGGCGGATGCCGGATTGCGGCAGGGTCAGGATCAGGTCACGGGGGCGATGGATGCCCATGTTCGCAAAGGCTTCCGCCGATTTCGGGCCGATGCCCGGCAGGGTCTCCATCCCCGCGAACAGCGGGAACAGCACCGGCGGGCGGCCGCGCGGGGGCGCGGTGCTCATGCCCCCGCGATCCGCAGCCATTCGTCTTCGTCGATGACGCGCAGGCCCAGTTCCTCGGCCTTCTTCGCCTTCGAGCCGGCCCCCGGCCCCGCCACCACGAGGTCGGTGCGCGCGCTGACCGAGCCGGCCACCTTCGCCCCCATCGCCTCGGCGCGGGCCTTGGCCTCGGCGCGGGTCATCCGCTCCAGCGTGCCGGTGAAAACAATGGTTTGCCCGGCGATGGCGCTGTCCTCGGCGCGGGCCTCGGGGGGCAGCACGATCAAACCTTTATGACGCTTGGCGTTATCATCGCTAGCTTTATCGCCATTTTCTTTACCGCTATCATCATCGCCGTTTACCAATCGGTCGATGGCCTCGCGCTCCTTCTTATTAGCGAACGCATCCGACAGCGACATCGCCAAAACCGGGCCGATGCCGTCGGCGGCGATCAGGTCGGCCCAGGCGGCGGCGGATTCGGGGGAGAGGTCCGCCGCGGCGATAGCCGCGGCGCGGGCCTCCGACGGGCGGGCGCGGCGCTGTTCGCGCAAGGCGGCCTCGCGCTCGGCCTGCGCGGCCTCCTCGGCGGCGCGATGGGCCAGCGCAGCGGGGCGGGCGAGGTCCAGCGCCGCCTCCAGCCCCTGCCAGTCGCCATAGTGCCGGGCGAGGTCCTGCGCCGCCACCTCACCGACATGGCGGATGCCCAGCGCGAACAGCAGCCGCGCCAGCGGAATCCTGCGGCGCTTTTCGATGGAATCGAACAGGCTCGCGGCGCTTTTCTCGCCCCAGCCCTCGCGGTTCTTCAATTGCTGCAAGCAGCCGGGACCAAAGCGGGCTTGCAGGGTGAAGATGTCGGCCGGTTCGGCGATCCAGCCGTCGCGGAACAGTTCCTCGACCAGCTTGGCGCCCAGCCCCTCGATGTCGAAGGCGGCGCGGCTGACGAAATGGCGCAGCTTTTCAACCGCCTGCGCCGGACAGATCAGCCCGCCGGTGCAGCGGCGCACCGAATCCCCCTCCTCGCGGATCGCGGGAGAGCCGCATTCGGGGCAGGCGATCGGGAAGGCATAGGGGGCGGGATTGGTGCGCCGCGACAGGTCCACATCGGCGATCTTGGGGATCACGTCGCCGGCGCGATAGACCTTGACCCAATCGCCTTCGCGAATGTCGCGGCCCTCGCGGATCGGGGCGCCAAGGCTGTCGCGCCCGGCGATGTAATCCTCGTTATGCAGCGTCGCGTTCGAGACCACGACGCCCCCCACCGTGACCGGCGCCAGCCGCGCCACCGGCGACAGCGCGCCGGTGCGCCCGACCTGAATCTCGATCCGCTCCAGCCGCGTCCAGGCGGTTTCGGCCGGGAATTTATGCGCCAAGGCCCAGCGCGGCGTCGTCGCCCGCATCCCCATCCGGGCCTGCATATGCAGGTCGTCCAGCTTGTAGACCACCCCGTCGATGTCGTAGCCCAGCACCGCGCGCTGCGCCTCGATGGCGCCGTATTGGGCCAGCATCTCGGCCAGATCGCGGCACAGCACCGTCAGCGGATTGGTCTGGAAACCAAGGGCCTGCAAACGCGCCACCGCGCCGAACTGGGTTCCGGCCAGCGGCTCGGACAGCTCGCCCCAGGCATAGGCGAAGAAATGTAGGGGCCGGGCGGCGGTGATCGCGGGGTCCAGTTGCCGCAGGCTGCCGGCGGCGGCGTTGCGGGGGTTGGCAAAGGGCTTGCCGCTGCCGCTGACCGCACCCGATTCGTTCAGCGCCGCGAAATCGGCATGGCGCATATAGACCTCGCCCCGCAGTTCCATCACGCGCGGGGCGCCGGTCAGGGTATGGGGAATATCCTTGATCGTCAGCGCATTGGCGGTCACATCCTCGCCCACCGCGCCATCGCCCCGCGTGGCGGCATGGACCAGCCGCCCATCCTCGTAGCGCAGGGACAGCGACAACCCGTCGATCTTCGGCTCGGCCGTGAAGGCCAGCGGCGCATCCGGCGGCAGGCCCAGGAAATTGCGGCAGCGGGCGACGAAATCGGCCACCTCCTCGGCGGTGAAGGCATTGGCCAGCGACAGCATCGGCCGCGCATGAGCGATCTTGCCGAAACCCTGCGCCGGCGCCGCCCCCACCTGCCGCGTGGGGCTGTCGGGCAGCGCGAGGTCGGGCCAATCCGCTTCCAGCCCCTCCAGCTCGCGCTTGAGCGCGTCATAGTCGGCATCCGCGATCTCGGGCGCGTCGGCCCCGTGATAGGCCAGGTTCGCGCGGCGGATGGCATCGGCCAGCGCCGCGATCCGCGCCTCGGCGGCCTCGCGGCGGGCGGCGAAATCATCGGCCTCGCTGGGGGTGTCGGGCATGGCGCGGCCTCCTTCATCCTCGCGGTGATGTAACGAGGCAAGGCCGGGCTTGTCCAGAATAGGCCCGCCGCGTCAGGCGGTGATCGCGCGCCGCTCCTCCCCTTCGGGGGCCGGGTCGCGCAGCACATAGCCGCGGCCCCAGACGGTTTCGATGCAATGCTCGCCATCCATGACATCGGCCAGCTTCTTGCGCAGCTTGCAGATGAACACGTCGATGATCTTCAGTTCCGGCTCGTCCATGCCGCCGTAAAGATGGTTCAGGAACATCTCCTTGGTCAGCGTCGTGCCCTTGCGCAGCGTCAGCAGTTCCAGGATCTGGTATTCCTTTCCGGTCAGGTTCACCCGCTGGCCATCCACCTCGACCGAACGGCTGTCGAGGTTGATGACCATCCGCCCGGTGGAGATCACCGCCTGCGCATGCCCCTTGGAGCGGCGGATGATCGCCTGGATGCGGGCCGCCAGCTCGTCGCGGTGAAAGGGCTTGGTCATGTAGTCGTCGGCCCCGAAGCCGAAGCCGCGCAGCTTGCTTTCCGTATCGTCCGAGCCGGTCAGGATCAGGATCGGCGTGTCGATGCGCGACATGCGGATCTGGCGCAGAACCTCCATCCCGTGCATGTCGGGCAGGTCCAGGTCCAGCAGGATCAGGTCGTAGTCATACAGCTTCGCAAGGTCGATCCCCTCCTCGCCCATATCGGTGCGATAGACGTTGTAGCTGGCCTTTCCCAGCATCAGCTCGATGCTGCGCGCGGTCGTCGGATCGTCTTCCACCAGCAGGATTCGCATCATGTCCCCCTTTGCATAAGGCTTTTGCGAATCAGTATGCGCAAAAGGTTAATGCATTCTTACTGTTGATCCTGAAATTCAGAATTCAATCAAAAGTTGTCATCTTCCGGGATGGCGGTTGTCGGCGATGGCCGCGATCTTCAGTTGCCGCACCCCGCCGGCGGCGTAGTAACGGGTCCACAGCGCAAGCTCCTCCTCCGTCAGGCCATAGCGCGCCAATGCCTCGGCCTGCGTCAGCAACCCGCAGGCGACGGCGCGGACCACATCGGCTTTACGGCTGGCGACCCATCGTGTATTGCGATCCGGCAGGTCGCCCATCGACATGGTTCCGCCATCGGGCAGCCTGACGACGCGGGGACCATCGCTTTTCTTCAGGAACATGTGCCTCTCCTTCACCGCAGCAGGGCCGGTTCTGCCACAATGCCCCTTAACATCCGGTTGAAGCCGCCGGTTTCCGCCCCCATCTGGGGCGGGAAAATGGTTCAAGATTTACGGATTTCGCGGAGGCATCATGCCCGACAGCGTCACATTCAACAGCCTCGGCTTCGCCAAGCCGCCCGCGCAGACCCGCGTGGTGGTGGCGATGTCGGGCGGGGTGGACAGTTCCGCCGTGGCCGCCCTGCTGGCCGAGGAAGGCTATGACGTGATCGGCGTGACCTTGCAGCTTTACGATCACGGCGCCGCGCTGGCGAAAAAGGGCGCCTGCTGCGCGGGACAGGACATCCACGACGCGCGCCGGGTGGCGGAATCCATCGGCATTCCGCACTATGTCCTTGATTACGAAAACAAGTTCAAGCAGAGCGTCATCGACGAATTCGCCGATGCCTATCTGGCCGGCGCCACCCCCGTCCCCTGCATCCGCTGCAACGAGCGGGTGAAGTTCCGCGACCTGCTGGAAACCGCCCGCGATCTGGATGCCGATTGCATGGCGACCGGCCACTATATCCAGCGTTTCATGGGACCGCAGGGACCGGAATTGCACATGGCCGCCGACCCGATGCGCGATCAAAGCTATTTCCTGTTCTCGACCACCCGCGAACAGCTTGATTTCCTGCGCTTTCCCTTGGGCCATCTGGCATCCAAGGCCGAGACGCGGACGCTGGCCGCGCGCTTTGGCCTGACGGTCGCGGACAAGCCCGACAGTCAGGACATCTGCTTCGTGCCGAACGGCGATTATGCCAGCGTGATCAAGAAGCTGCGCCCGGAATCCGACCAGCCGGGCGAGATCGTGGATATGGCGGGCCGGGTGCTGGGCCAGCATCCCGGCGTGATCCACTACACCATCGGCCAGCGCCGGGGCCTCGGCATCGGCGGGCTGGAGGAACCGCTTTACGTCGTGCGCCTCGACCCCGAATCGCGCCATGTCGTCGTCGGGCCGAAGTCGGCGCTGGCCACCAAGATCGTGCCGGTCAGCGGCGTCAACTGGATCGGGCCGGGTGCGTTCCAGGTCGAGGCCGAACGCCCGGTCATGGTCCGCATCCGCTCGACCCGGCCGCCGCGCCCGGCGATCCTGCGCCCCACCGGGCCGAACGAGGCCGAAGTGGAACTGCTGCAAGCCGAAGAAGGCGTCAGCCCCGGACAGGCCTGCGTGTTCTATGCCGAGGACGGGACTCAGGTCCTGGGCGGCGGCTGGATCATGCTGCGGCGCCCGGCAAGGCGCTGATCCAGAAAGGCGATCACAGATTTCGCGGCGCGCAGCCCCGGCGGCTCGCCCCCCTGCCCGAGGCGCAGCATGGTGGCCGCCATCGCCGCGCGTTGCGGGGCGGCGGCCTGCGGGTCGGTCAGCAGCGGGGTCAGCGCCGCCGCCATCGCCTCGGGACGGCAGGCGCGACCCAGGAATTCGGGCACGGCGCGGGTTTCCGACACCAGATTCACCAGCGTCACCGTGTCCACCTTCAGCAGCGCCCCGATCAGCAGGCGCGACAGCGGCGCCATGTCATAGCCGATCACCATCGGCGTGTCGTTCGCGGCCAGTTCCAGGCTGACGGTCCCCGAAGCCGCCAGCGCCGCATCCGCCGCGCGGAAGGCCGCCCGCTTCTCCGCCCCGTCCAGCAGCACCAGGCCATTGAATTGCGCGGCGATCTCCCGCGCCTGCGCCGCGACATGCGGCAGGGTCGGCAGCACGGCGCGCTGGCCGGGCACGGCCTCGGCAACCCGCATCACCGCCTGCGCGAATCGCGGCCCCAGCCGCGCCAGTTCCCCCCGCCGCGATCCCGGCAGGACCAGCAGCAGCGGGCCGTTCAGGCCATGACGGGCGCGGAAGGCGGCGGTTTCGGCCTCGGTCGCCACGGTCTCGGCCACGACCGGGTGGCCGACGAAATCACAAGACATGCCGGCGGCCTGCATCAGGGGCGGCTCGAAGGGCAGCAGCGCCAGCACATGATCGACCACCCGCGCCATCTTGGCCGCCCGCCCCGGCCGCCACGCCCAGACCGAGGGCGCGACGTAATGGATCATCGGCAGGTCGGGCCGTGCGGCGCGCGCCATCCGTGCCACCCGCAGCCCGAAATCCGGCGAATCGATGGTGATCAGGGCATCGGGCGCCGCATCCGCCACCGCCTGCGCGGTCTGGTGCAGGCGCCGGCGCAGCAGCGGATAGCGGGCCAGAACCTCCGTCAGCCCCATCACCGACAGGTCGGACATGGGGAAGATGCTGTCCAGCCCCTGCGCCTGCATCCACGCGCCGCCCACACCGGCGAATCGGGTGCCCGGCGCCAGTTCGGTCAGCCCCTCCATCAGCGCCGCGCCCAGCTTGTCGCCGGATGCCTCGCCGGCCACAACGAACAAGGTCAAAGGCTCAGCCATCGACCGGGCGCGACCACAGGAACAGCCCGGCCTCCTGCGCCGCCGCCACGGCGGCCTCGGCATCCAGCAGCATGACCCCCCCGGCCTCCCAGGCGATCCCGGCCAGCCCGGCACGGGCGGCGGCCTCGACGCTGTGCGGTCCCAGCGCCGGCAGGTCGATGCGGCGGTCCTGACCCGGCTTCGGCGCCTTGAACAGCACCCCGCGCGCGCCCTTGGGATTGGGCCGCGCCGAGGCGTGGCGGGCCACGAAGTCCAGCATGGCATCGGTGCCGGGCAGGGTCTCGACCGCAAGGCACAGCCCCTGCGCCACCACCGCCCCCTGCCCCAGATCCTGCGCGCCCAACGCGGCGACGATCCCCGCCGCCCGCGCCGCATCCTCGCGGTCGGCGGCGGTGGGATTGCCGGTCAGCACGCCGGGCGGCACCAGCAGATCGGGGGCGATCCCGGTCGCCGGGACGATACGGAAGCCGGCTTCCTCGAACAGGGTCAGCACCACCCGCAGCGCCGCATCGTCGCCCGACTGCATGGCGGCGAGGATGCGCGGCACCAGGCTGGCGGTGCGGGGGTCGAAGGCCTCCGGGTCCAGCCTCGGGCGGCGGACGGCGCCGGCGAAACAGACCTGGGTGACGCCCTGTTCGGCCAGGTGGTCCATGAAGGGCACCAGCCGCTCCAGCCGGAACGGCTGGGCCTCCAGACCCTCGGGCGTGAATCCCTCCAGCGCCGCGATCACCGGATTGTCCAGCCGCGCCGCGATCAGGGGCGGCAAGCGCCCCTGCCCGGCGATCAGCGCCGTGCGGCCCTCAGTGGTCATGCGCGCCATGCGGGGTCAGGAAGCTGCGATCCGAGGGGCCGAGGATGAAGTCCAGCACCTCGCGCTCCATCGCGCCCAGGCCGGGGGACTCGGCCCGGTCGCGCGCGGCCTCGCGGAAGCTGCCGGCATCCAGCCGGGCCAGCAGGTCGCGCAGGGCGTGAATATCGGCGCGCGCCGCGCCGCGCCGCTTGAGGCCCACAAGGTTCAGCCCGTGCAGCGTGGCACGCGGGCCTTGCACCAGCCCGAAGGGGATCACGTCCGCCGTCACCATCGACAGCGCGCCGATCATCGCGCCGCGCCCGATGCGCACGAATTGATGCACCCCGGACAGGCCGCCGACGATCACGTCGTCGCCGATCAGGCAATGGCCGGCGACCGACGCATGGTTGACCAGGATCACCCGGTCCCCGATCCGGCAGTCATGGGCGACATGGCAGCCGGCCATGAACAGCCCGTCATCGCCGATGGTGGTCACGCCGCCGCCGCCCTCGGTGCCGGGGTTCATGGTCACATGCTCGCGGATGCGGTTGCGGGCGCCGATCACCAGCCGCGTGCGCTCGCCGCGGAATTTCAGGTCCTGCGGCACCTCGCCGATCGAGGCGAAGGGGAAGATCGTGGTCCCCTCGCCCACCTCGGTGTCGCCGGCCAGCACGACATGCGATTTCAGCCGCACCCCGTCATGCAGCCGCACCTGCGGGCCGATCACGCAGAACGGTCCGACCTCGACGCCCTGACCCAGTTCGGCGCCCGGCTCGATTACGGCGGAGGGGTGGATCAGGGTCTCAGCCATCGGCTTTCGGAATGTCCATCATGGCGGTGAATTCCGCCTCGCAGGCCACCTGATCGTCGACGAGGGCGCGGCCGGCGAACTTCCAGACCTTGCCGCCGGGGCGTTTGACGCTGACCTCCATGCGCAGCAGATCGCCCGGCACCACCATGCGGCGGAAGCGGCAGGCGTCGATGCCCATGAAATAGGTCAGCGTGTGCTTGTCGGCCAGGTGGCGGCTGATCCCCACCAGCACGGCCGAGGTCTGCGCCATCGCCTCGACGATCAGCACGCCGGGCATCACCGGCTTGCCGGGGAAATGGCCCTCGAAATGCGGCTCGTTGGCGGTGACCATCTTGATGCCGGTGCAAGACTGGTCGGGCACGATGTCCACCACCTTGTCCACCAGCAGGAAGGGATAGCGATGCGGGATGATGCGCTTGATCAGCGCCAGATCGGCCTCGGCCGGGCTTGTGCTGGGCGGATGGGTGTCGGCCATGTCGATCTCCGTCTGTGCTCTCGAAAGGGGTAGCGAAGGGCCGGCGCGAAGGCAAGCGGCCCGGCTCCCGGCGCGGCGGGCGGAGGGGGCGGGACCGGCATCGCGAGCGTGGCGACGGGGGAAGGCCGATCCCGAGGGATCGGCCCGCGCTGCCGCCCGGCGATACGCGGGGGCATACGTCCAGGACGCTGCCGGCAAGCCCCGGCCGGACATGCCTGCCTTGCTGGTCCAGCCACGACATCGACACCGCCGCACCCAAGCCCATCGCGCGGCCCGGTGCGACAGTTGCGTCCGCGCCGCCCGGCTTCACCCCGGCCCTGTCGCGCGCGCACCAGCCGCCCGAAGGGGCCGGCGGCACAGTCCCACGACGTTAGCCGCCTCTATCGCGCCCGCACCAGCCGCCCGCCCTCGCGCAGCCATGCCGCGACCGCCAGCCCCGCGACCAGCAGCAGCCAGCCCCAGCCCGGCAGCAAAGGCGCCGCCCGCTGGCCGGTCACCGTCTGCGCCCCGCGCGCCACCACGCCCAGCCACGGCCCGGTCAGCGTCGAACCCTGCGCCGCCGCGCCCGGCGCAACCCGGCGCAGGTCGGGGACGGCCTCCTCCAGCCGCACCACGCCGCCGCCGGTGGCCTCGACCAGCGGGCGCAGGGCGTCGGCGCTGGCCAGAGGTGCCTCGAATTCGCGCGGCGCGGCGGGTCCCACGGCCACCAGCCGCGGCAGGTCGTCCTGTTCCAGCCGGTAAAGCCCTTCCTCGGGCGCCGGCATGTCGGCGGTGAAACGGCCCGGCACCCCCTCGCGCAACGTGACCTGCCTCGCGCCGCCATCCGGCGCCGTCACCACCACCGGTCCCACCGATTCCGCAAGGCTGCGCCGGGTGATGCGCAGGATCGGCGCACCGTCGCCGGGCAAAACCTCGGCCTCCAGCGCCTCCTCCTCCAGCTCCGGCTCGGCCATCGACCAATGCGCGATACGGCGCATCAGCTCGCGCTGCGGACCGCCGCCCTCGAAATCATGGCCCCACAGCCACATCTGGTCCGACAGCAGTTGCGCCACCCGGCCCTCGCCGTAATGGTCCAGCACCAGCAGCGGCTGGCCCTCGCCCTCCATCACCACCTCGGCGCCGTCGCGGACATGGGCCTCGACCCGGCGCAGCCACGGCCCCCATTGCGGTTCCGCCCCCGCCGCGCCGGCGCCGGGCAGGCCGGCGGTCACCGGATGGCGCCGGCCCAGGTCGCTGACCTGCGGGCGGAACGGCGCCTCGATCAGCCCGCCGGTGGGCGTGGCCGGCAGGGCATGGCCCAAAGCGGTAAAGCCCAGGCCCTCGACCCCCACCGCCTCGGGACCGGAGGAGACCAGCACCGCGCCGCCGTTCTCCACATAGCGGCGGATATTGTCGAAATAGGCCGGCGGCAGGATGCCCCGCACCCGATAGCGGTCAAAGATGATCAGGTCGAACTCGTCGATCTTCTGGGTGAACAGGTCGTCCACCGGAAAGGCGATCAGCGCCATCTCGTCCGCCGGCACGCCGTCGAACTTCTCCGGCGGGCGCAGGATGGTGAAGTGGATCAGATCGACCGAGGCATCCGATTTCAGCAGGTTGCGCCAACTGCGCAGGCCCGCATGCGGCTCGCCCGAGACCAGCAGCACCTTCAGCCGGTCGCGCACCCCCATCACGGTCAGCGCGGCGGCATCGTTGCGGTCGGTCAGTTGCGCCGGCTGGCCCCCCGGCGGATCGAGGCGCAGCGACACCACGTTCGGCCCGCCATGCGCCGGCACCACGGTCAGCGCAAAGGTCTCGCCGGTGGGAATGTCGGCGGTGCCTGCCGGGCCGCCGTCGATCTCGACCCGGATCCGGGCCGGGCTGCCCGCGACGGCATCGGGCACGGCGCCCTCGTCCTCGACGCGCAGCAGCACCTCGACCGGCTCGCCGATCAGGCCATAGCCGGGGGCTTCCTCGATCACCAGCCGCCGGTCCCAGTCGGCGCCCGCGCCCGACAGCAGCAGATGCACCGGCGCCGGCGCGGTATCGGGCAGGGTCGCCGCATCATGCAGCCGCCCGTCCGACAGCAGCAGCACACCGGCCAGCCGCCCCTCCGGCTCGGCCGCGACGGCGCGGTTCAGGGCCGTGGCCAGCCTTGTGCCATCCGGGTCGTCGCCCAGCGTCACGCGCCGCACCTGCATGCCCGGCATGGCGGCCAGCTGCCCCTCCAGCCGCGCCAGCGCCGCGTCGGTCTGGACCGCGCGGGCGCCGAGGGCCTGGCTGGCGCTGCGGTCGTCCAGCAGGATCACGATATCGTCCAGCGCCTGCCGTTCGGTGCGCAGCGCCTGCGGCCCGGCCAGCGCCAGCGCCAGCGCGGCCAGCGCCAGGCCGCGCAAGGCCCAGCCCGCCATGCCGCGCCACAGCGCGAAGCCGGCGACCAGCACCGCGACCACCGCCAGCACGGCCACCAGCCAGACCGGCACGAGGGGGGCAAAGCCGAGGCTCATGGCAGCAGTTCCTCCTCGCCCAGTCGGTCGAGGATCGTCTGCACATGCACCTGATCGGATTTGTAATTCCCGGTCAGCGCCAGCATCACCAGGTTGATGCCGAAGCGATAGGCCAGCTCGCGCTGGCGCTCGCCCTCGAAGCCGGCGCCCAGCGCGTTCAGGGGAAAGCCGCCTTCATCCACCGCCCAGGCCTCGGCCCAGGCATTGCCGCCGATCACCACCGGCGTCACCCCGTCGTTCAGCGTGCCGCCCAGCGGCTGGCCCTCCATTGCCGCGGGGATGGCCTCGACCCAGACGGTGCCGGCATCGAAGCGGCCGGGAAAGCCGTCCAGCAGGTAATAGGCGCGGGTCAGCACATGGTCGGCCGGGATCGGCGCCAGCGGCGGGATCGACAGCGGCGCCAGCAGGTTCTGCGCCGCCGGCGCCGTGTCCGAGCCGGCGAATCCCGCCACATCGGCATCGCGCGTATCCACGACCAGCAGCCCGCCATTCCTCAGCCAGCGGTCCAGCATCAGATAGGCGGCGGGCGAGGGCGGCGGCTGCGTGGCGGTGATCGGCCAATAGAGCAGCGACAGCATGGAAATGTCGTCGCTGTCGAGGTCGATGCCCACCACCGGCCCCGGCTCGACCGTGGTGCGGGCGGTCAGGTGCATGGACAGGCCGCGCAGGCCCGCCTCGGTCATGGCGTCCACATCCTCCTCGCCGGTCAGAACATGGGCCAGCGCGAAACGGTCGGCGACGGCGACCAGCCGCGGGTCCAGCGCCTCCTGCGCCCGAGCCGGCAGCGCCAGCGTCAGCGCCCCCAGCCCGGCCAGCAGGGCGCGGCGAGAGAGACCCGCCGTCATGCCATCCCCTCCGCTGGATGCAGCGGGCCGGATGGCCCGGTTCCGCTCCGCGAGGCGCGACGGATCGCCGGGGCCGGCGGCCCGGCCTGATGGGGAAGATGCGCGCTCATGGCACCCTCCGCAGGACGCAATGGTTCCGTTGCCACCGATCCGGCCCGCAGCGTGCCGCAGGCGGGAGAGGTGCATATCGCCAAGGCCGGAAGGGCATGATGAGGGGGATGCGCGCTCATGCCACCCTTCGCAGGGCGCAACGATCCCGATGCCGCCCGCCCACCCCGCAAGGCGCGACGGGCGGGAGCGGCGGCACAGGTCGGCGGAGTCGGCAGGACATGGGCGCCCATATCGCCCCCCGCCGGGCGCCGCGGTCCCGATGCCAGCGATCCGGCCCGCAACGTGCTGCGGGCGGGAGCGATACGTATCGCCAAGGCCGGAAGGGCATGATGAGGGATATGCGCGCTCATGCCGCCCCCCTTGCCGGGCGCATCCGCCCCGACAGCGCCGCCGAGGCCAGCACATCCGCCGCCAGCGCCAGCCCGGCCAGCGCCAGCAGCCAGCCATCCAGCCGGCGCGCGCCAAGCTGCGCCTGACCCAGCAGCGGCACATCGCCCCAAGCGGCGGCCTCCAGCACCGCCTGCCCGGCATTCAGCGCCCGCACCCGGCCATCGGCGGCATACAACCCCGCCGGCAGGCCCGGCGCCGGGCCGGCATCCAGCGCCGCGGCGGGCACCGGCTCGGCCGTGTCGGGCGCAGGCGAAGGGTTGCCGTGGCCGTCCAGCACGGTCTGCGCCCGCCACAGGGCGGCTTCGCCATCGGGCGCAGGCTCGGCGGGCTGGTCGGTGCGGCGCGCGGTATTGGCTAGGCGCTCGATCATCTGCACGAACAGCCCGGTCAGCGGCAGGTCCGACCACGAGGGTTCGGCGGCGACATGAAACAGGATCACCTGCCCCTCGCCCACCCGCGCCCGCGTCACCAGCGGCGTGGCATCGGTCAGGCGGGCGAGGCTGCGGGCGGCGACCTCCGGTCCCGGCTCGGCCACCAGTTGCGCGCGCACGGCGACGGGCGGCTGCGGCAGGCCGGTCAGCGGGCTGCCCTCCGGCCAGGGCGCCAGGTCGCGCGGCTCGCCCCAGGACAGCGCGCCGCCGGTCTCGCGCCCGCCGGGGCGCAGCCGCACCGGCAGCAGCGGGTCCAGCGCCAGCGCCGGATCGGCGGCCATGCGCGGCCCGGCAAAGCGCAGTAGGGTGCCGCCGGCGCGCACCCAGGCGTCCAGCACGGCCTCGCCCTCCGGCAGGACCTGATCGACCAGCACCACCATATCGGGCGCCGATTGCAGCACGTCGCGCGGGCTGCCCTCGACCAGATCGGCAAAAGGCGCCACGGCGCGGCGCAGGTAATGGGCGGGGTCCAGAAGTTGCTGGCCCTCGGCGCCGTGATCGGGACCGGCCAGCGCCAGCTTGGGGCGCCGCGTGCGGGCGTCGGCCAGCACCACGGCACCGGCGCTGGCCACGCCCTCGACGGTGAAACGGGCCACGCGGTTGCGCAATTCGGAAGGCAGGTCCAGCGGCACCGGATGCTGCGCCACGCCCGCCGGACTGCCCGCCCGCGCCGGTCGCGGGTCAAGGCGGGCCAGCACGCGCTCGGCCCCTTGCGGGTCGGGTCCGATGGCCAGCACCGGGGGCGGCGCGGCCTCGCCCGCGCCCAGCCGGGCCAGCAGCAGCGAGGGCAGGCGGTCCCCGGTCAGCGACAGCGACAGCACCGGCACCTCGGGCGGCAGCACCGCGAGGCTGCCGCGCGCGGCCAGCGCCTGCGCCCAATCCGCGCGGTGGGGATGGTCCAGCCCGTCGGACAGCCAGATCACCGCCAGATGCCCCGATGGCGCCAGCGACAGCGCATCCTCCGGCGCATCGGGCAGCGCCGTGGGCCATGCGCGCGGGGCACTCGCGCGCAGCCGGGCCAGCGCCTCGGCGCCGGGCGCGAAGACCAGCGGCCCGGCCTGCATGCCATCGGCCAGCAGCAGCGCCACCGGCCGCGCGCCGGCGGCCTCGATCACCTGCGCGGCGCGGGCCTGCCGCGCGGCCCAGTCCGGCGCGGCGGGCCAGCCGGCATCCATCACCACCAGCACCGCCTCCGCCCCGCGCGGCACCAGCCCGCCGGAGGGATCGGGGCGCCAGACCGGCCCCGCCAGCCCGACGATCAGCGCCGCCAGCCCGGCCATGCGCAGCAACAGCAGCCACCACGGCGTGCGCACCGCCCTGGGCGCCGGATCGGCCAGCCCCGCCAGCAGCGCCACGCCCGGAAAGCGCAGCCGGCGCGGCATCGGCGGCGCGGCGCGCAGCACCAGCCACAGCACCGGCAGCGCCAGCCCGGCGGCCAGCAGCCAGGGCGCCGCAAATCCGATGGGGCCAAGGATCAGCATGCGCCCCGCCTCCGCCACGGCATGGGTCGGCGGGCGGCCGCCAAGGCATGGACCTGCGGGCCGGCGGCGACCGGCCCGACCGGCGGCGGCCGGGGCGAGAGGATGCGGAGAGGGCCAATGATCAGCATAGGCCAAATCTCCGCCAAGGCATGGGCAAGGTGAAGCCGGATGGGGCGCGGATCGGCATCGGTCAGGCCTCCGCCAGCGCGTTCGCCAGCCAGATCAGGGCGTTGGCGGGCGGCTCGTCGGTCGTGAAATGCGAGAACTGCCAGCCGGCGGCCGTGGCCAGCGCCGCCAGCTCCGCCTGCCGCGCGGCGAGGCGGTCCAGATAGGCGCCGCGCAGCCCCCCGGCGTCGCGGGTGCGATGCGCGGGCCGGCCGGCAGCGTCGAGGAAATCCACCGCGCCCGCGAAGGGGAATCCCGCCTCGGCCGGGTCCAGAATCTGCACAACCGCACCACGCAGGCCCATCTGCGCCGCCCGCCCCAGCATGTCGCGCAACCCGTCCAGATCGGCGCCCAGCCAATCCGAGGCCAGAACCAGCCTTTGCCCGGTCCGCAGATCGGCACGCAGCGGCGCAGCCTCGCACAGCCCCGCCGCCAGTCTCTCGGCCTGCACGCGGCCGCCGGCGGCGGGGCGGCCGAGGCAGCCCACGCGCTCGCCCCCGCGCAGGGCGGCAAGGCCGAAGGCCAGCACCACCAGCCGGGCGCGGTCCAGTTTCTGCGGCAATCCCGGCGAAGAGGCCCATGCCATGCCCTCGCCCTGATCCACCCACAGCACCGCCTGCCGGGGCGATTGCGCCTCGCGCTCGCGCAGATACAGCGTGTCGGAGCGCGCCGAGCGGCGCCAGTCCACCCCCCCGAAACTGTCGCCGGGCATGGCCGGGCGGTATTGCCAGAAGGCTTCGCCCTGCCCCGCCCGCCTTTCGCCATGCGCGCCCGGCAGCGCGCTGGCGGCCAGCCGGTCGGCGGCCAGCAGCAGCGCGCCAAACCCGGCGCCGAGATCCTCGGCACGGGCGCGCAGGGTGGGGGACGCCCCGGCCATGCCTACCGGCCTTCCGCGCGGGCCAGCGCCGCCTCCAGCGCGCGGGCGATCAGCCCGTCCACGCTGTCGCCACGCGCCCGCGCGCCATAGGACAGCGCCATGCGATGCCGCAGCACCGGCGCCGCCATCGCCGCCACGTCGCCGGCATCGGGGGCAAAGCGCCCCTCCATCAGCGCCCGCGCCCGCGTCACCAGCATCAGCGCCTGCGCGGCGCGCGGCCCCGGCCCCCAGCTCAGCGCATCGCCGACCCAGTCCGCCGCCTCGCCCCCGCCGGGGCGCAGCATCCGCACCAGATCGAGGATCAGCGCCATCACCGCCTCGCCCACCGGCATCCGCCGCAGCAGGCGCTGCGCCTCCAGCAGGGTCTCGGGGGTAAAGACGGCATGGGCCGCCCCCTCCTCCATGCCGGTGGTGGCGCGCAGGATCGCGGCCTCGGTGTCGCGGTCGGGATAGCCCACGTCGATCTGCAACAGGAACCGGTCAAGCTGGGCTTCGGGCAGCGGATAGGTGCCCTCCTGCTCGATGGGGTTCTGCGTCGCCAGCACGTGGAAGGGCCGGCCCAGCGGGCGGTGCTGGCCGGCGATGGTCACCTCGCCCTCCTGCATGGCCTGAAGCAGGGCGGACTGGGTGCGCGGGCTGGCGCGGTTGATCTCGTCGGCCATCAACAATTGCGTGAACACCGGCCCTTCGACGAAGCGGAACACCCGCGCGCCGTCCGGGGCGCCCTCCAGAACCTCGCTGCCGAGGATGTCGGCGGGCATCAGGTCGGGCGTGAACTGGATGCGCGCCGAATCGAGGCCCAGCACCGTGGCCACCGTCTGCACCAGCATGGTCTTGCCCAGCCCCGGCTGTCCGACCAGCAGCGCATGCCCCCCGGCCATGATCGCGGCCAGCACCTGCTCGACCACGCCATGCTGGCCGATGAAGCGGCGCTCGACGCTGGCGCGGGCCGAGACCAGCGCCTCGGCCAGCCGCGCCGCCTCGGCCGCGATGTCTTGAACGGTCGGATGCTCCTGCGCCATGATGGCCTCGCTGTCGTTTCGGCTTTGGCAGAAGGTATAGAAGCTGCGGGGTCCGGCGACCAGCCCGGCGGCCCGCGCGAGGGGAAGGACATGACGAAACCCGCCGACAATCCCGCCGACCCGGCCGGCGGCATCCTCGCCACGGCACGCGCCATCGCGCCGCGCGGCCCGGCGCCGGTGCATCTGTGGAACCCGCCCTTCTGCGGCGACCTGGACATGGAAATCCGCGCCGACGGCACCTGGTTCTACATGGGCACCCCCATCGGCCGGCCGGCGATGGTGCGGCTGTTCTCGACCGTGCTGAAATACGAGGACGGCAGGCACTACCTCGTCACCCCGGTGGAAAAGGTCGGCATCCGGGTCGAGGACGCGCCCTTCGTCGCCGTGGACGTGGACATTGCCGATCAGGACGGCGAGGGCAGCCTGATCTTCACCACCAACGTGGGCGAAATGGTCGAGGCCGGCCCGGAAAACGCCATCCGCGTCGCCATCGCCGGGGACGGCACCCCCCGCCCCTATCTGCATGTGCGCCGGGGGCTGGAGGCGCTGATCGACCGCAAGAGCTTTTATCGCCTTGCCGAGGCCGCCCGCCCCGATGCACAAGGCCGCATGGGCGTGCGTGCGCGCGGCGCGGTCTTCGCGCTGGAGGGCTGAGGGGGGGGCGGGCGTGCAACTGGCGGCGAATCTCAGCTATCTGTTCACCGAATTGCCGATGATGGAACGCTTTGCGGCCGCGCGCGAGGCCGGCTTCACCGGCATCGAGATCCCCTTCCCCTATGATCTGTCGGCCCGCGCCCTGCACCGCGCGGCCGAGGCCGAGGGGCTGGCCTTCACCGCGATGGCCTGCCCGCCGCCGAACTGGGCGGGCGGGGCGCGCGGCTTTGCGGCCGAAGCCGGCAGGGAGGCGCGATTCCGCAGCGATTTCGTGCGCGCCCTGCGCTTTGCCGAGGTGCTGAAGGCCCGCCATATCCGCATCATGGCCGGGACGGCCGAAGGGGCGGAGGCCCAGGCCCGGCTGCTGGACAACCTGTCATGGGCCTGCCAGCGCGCACCCCATGCCAGCCTGCTGCTGGAGCCGACCTCGCATCAGGCGCAGCCGGGGGCCTTCCTGTGCGACCTGGATCAGGCGGCGGCGGTGGTCGGCGAGGTGGGCGGTCCGAATCTGGGGCTGCTGTTCGATGTCTGGCATATCCAGGCGCTGACCGGCGACGTGCTGGCGGCCTGGGACCGGGTGGCGCCGCTGGTGCGGCATGTGCAGATCTCGGGCTATCCCGAGCGGGCCGAGCCGCTGGCCGGCGTGATCGACTTTCCCGCCCTGTTCGCCCGCATGCGCGCGACGCGGTTCGGCGGCTGGGTGGTGGCGGAATATGCGCCGGCGCGGGGCACGCAGGCGGGCTTGGGCTGGATGGCGGTGGCGCGCGGGCTGATCGGGACCTAGACCAGCCCCTCGGCCCGGAAACGGGCCATCACGTCTTCCTCGGCACGGGCGCCGTAATGGGTGATGACCTCGGCGGCGGCGATACAGCCCATGCGCCCGGCCACCGCCAGCGGCAGCCCGCGCGCAAGGCCGAAGATCAGCCCGGCGGCGAACTGGTCGCCCGCCCCGGTCGCATCCACCGGCACGATACGATGCACCGGCGCGGTGGTGCGCTCCTCGCCCCGGATCAGGATGGCCGGATCGCCCGAGCAGGTGCAGATCACCGTGCCGCAATCCGCCCGCGCCTGCGCCAGCGCCGTTTCAAGGTCGTCGGTCTGGTAAAGCGCCTGCCATTCATGGACATTGCCGATGACGTAATCCATCGGCCCGGCGACCAGGCGGCGGAAATCCTCGCGGTGGCGGTCCACGCAAAACGGGTCCGACAGCGCGATGCCGGCCTGACCGCCCTGCGCGTGACAGGCCGCCGCCGCCTTCAGGAAGGCGCGCTTGCCGGCGGGCTTGTCGAACAGATAGCCCTCCAGGAACAGCCACGGCCCGGCGGCGAAGGCATCCTCGCCCACATCGCCCTCGCCCAGCTCGGCCGAGACGCCCAGATAGGTGTTCATCGACCGCTCGCCATCCGGCGTCACCATGATGATGGATCGCGAGGTCGGCAGCCCCCCCGCCACCGGCACATTCAGGAAGCTGGTGCCGGCGGCCTCGGTGCCGGCGACGTAATGGCGGCCCAGCTCGTCATCGGCGACCTTGCCGATGAAGCCCGCCGCCATGCCCAGCCGGCCCAGCCCGTCCAGCGTATTGGCGACCGAGCCGCCCGGCACCAGCCGCGCCGCCTCCATCGCCACCCCGGCCATCAGCGCGTCCGAGCGCGGCCGCTCGACCAGCTGCATGATGCCCTTTTCCACGCCCAGCCGCGCCAGATCGGCATCGGCCACGGGGATGAGGACATCGGTCACGGCATTGCCGATGCCGATCACGTCGAAGGCGCGGGTCATGGGGTCTTGTCCTCGTAGGGGCACAGGTCGCGGATCAGGCAATCGGGGCAGCGCGGCCGGCGGGCCATGCAGATATACCGGCCATGCAGGATCAGCCAGTGATGCGCGCGGGTCTGGAAGGGGGCGGGGATATTGTCCTCGATGGCGGCCTCGACGGCCTCCACGTCCTTGCCCGGCGCGATGCGGGTGCGGTTGCCGACGCGGAAGATATGCGTGTCCACCGCCTGCGTATGCAGCCCCCAGATCGAGTTCAGCACGACATTCGCGGTCTTGCGCCCGACGCCGGGCAGCAGCATCAGCGCGGCGCGCGACGAGGGCACCTCGCCGCCGAAATCGTCGACCAGAATCCGGCTGAGGCGCATGACGTTCTTCGCCTTCTGGCGGAACAGGCCGATGGTCTTGATCGCCTCGGTCAGCCCCTCAAGCCCCAGGTCCAGCATCTGCTGCGGGGTGGAGACGCGCGCGAACAAGGGCCGCGTGGCGCGGTTCACCCCGGCATCGGTGGCCTGCGCCGACAGCGCCACCGCCACCAGCAGCGTGTAGGCGTTGGTATAGTTCAGTTCGGTGACCGGCTGCGGCTCGGCCGCCTCGAAGCGCGAAAAGATCGCGACCTGCGTGGCGTAATCGAGAGGGGGAGGAATGCGCGGTGCCATGCCCACCCCTTACCCGTGCCGCCGGGCATAAGAAAGGGGGGCATGACGCCCCCCTTTCCGTCGCTTGCGCCGCCCTTACTGGGTCGGGCGGATGATGATCTCGACCCGGCGGTTCTGCGCCCGGCCGGCCACGGTGTTGTTCGACGCGATCGGCTGGGCGGCGCCGCGGCCATAGGCCACGATGCGCGAGGACGACACGCCGCCCTGCACCAGCAGCGAGGCCACCGACTGCGCCCGACGCTCGGACAGGGTCTGGTTATGCGCGGCGCTGCCGGTCGAGTCGGTATGGCCGACCACCTCCACCCGGCTGTTGGGATATTGTTGCAGGTTGCGCGCGACCGCATAGAGGTTCTGCGCCGCCGCCGAGGACACCGTGGCCGAATCGGTGGCGAACAGGATGGATTCCGGCATGGTCACGGTCAGATACTGGCCGTTGTTGTTGACCGTGGCGCCCGAGCCGCCCAGATCGGCCTGAAGCGCGCGCTGCTGCGCATCCAGCACCGAGCCGCCAAGCCCGCCCAGCACCGCGCCGACCGCGGCGCCCTTGGCCACGTCGCGCAGCCGGCCGCTGCTGTTGTCGTCGCGTTGCAGGCCATAGAGGCCGCCGACCACCGCACCGGCCACCATGCCCTGCTGGGCCTTGTTGTTGCCGGGAATGCTCAAGCCGGGCTGGCCGCCATAGGGATCGGCACAGGCGCCGAGGGCCAGCACGCCGACCGAGGCGCAAAGCAGTTTCACACGGGTTTTCATCTGTTCCCCCAGGATTTTTCAAGAAAGCCGGCGCCATGCGGCGCGATCATGCCCAAACGCGGCCAACTTGCCGCCGGTTCCGCGCCGGGTCCATACGCAAGCGCGTGATAGGCGGCGATTCCATGCCGGGACCCGTCACATTCCGCTGATCCCGCCGCAGGAAGGCGGTAAGCCGTCCAGCCGGCCGGGCACGGGCGACCTTGCCGACAATAATGTGCGGCGCACATCGTCGCCCTCGGGGGCGGACGGATGCGGCTGCGATGCTCCCGGCACCGACGCCGGTTGCGCGCCGGCCGGGCGTAGGAGCGCGCGCCGCAGCGATGCCGTC
This sequence comes from uncultured Paracoccus sp., assembly GCA_934533075.1. Taxonomy (GTDB): domain Bacteria; phylum Pseudomonadota; class Alphaproteobacteria; order Rhodobacterales; family Rhodobacteraceae; genus Paracoccus. The sequence goes on along the minus strand of CAKTBJ010000002.1, from coordinate 48,780 downwards.
CCGGCCGCGTGACGAATGGTCCGGCCGGGCATGGGTCGCGAGCGGTGCGTGCAAGCACGCACCCTGCGGGCGCAGCAAAGAAAACGCCCCCGCCCCGGCAGGGGGCGAGGGCGGAAAGGCATGTGCGCGGGTGCGATGGGCATGCGTTTGCACGCCGCGCGCTATTGCATCCGCGCGGCAACCTCGTCGATGGCGGCGTCGATCGCGGCGCCCTGATCCTTCGCCGGCCGGTTGGCGGCGATCAGCTTGCCGGCGGCGGCGGTGGCCGCGGCGATGGCGCGGTCGCGCACGGCGCGGATGGCGTCGGCCTCGGCCGAAGCGATCTGGTCGTCGGCAGCGGCCAGGCGGCGCTGGATCGAGACCTGAAGATCGGCCTTGGCCTTCTGGGCGCTGGCCTCGGCCTCGCGCCTGGCATTGGCCACGATCTCGGCGGCCTGGGCCTGCACGTCGCGCTGGCGGCGCTCATAGGAGGCATACAGTTCCTGCGCTTCCTCGCGCAGGCGGCGGGCCTCCTCCAGGTCCTTGCGGATGCCCTCGGCGCGCTTGTCCAGCAGGCGGCCGATGGCACCGGGCACCTTGAAATACAGCAGGATGCCGACGAACACCAGAAAGCCCAGCAGCACCACGAAATCGGTGTTGCGCAGCGAGAAGAACGGACCGGAGGCCGCGAAGGCCGGGCTGGCGGTCAGCGCCAGCAGCAGGCTGAGACGTTTCATCACGCGGCCCCTTTCAGACGCTCGTCGACGGCGGCGTCGATCTCGGCCGGCTTGGCCTCGGTGCCGAAGCTGGCCAGCAGCTCGGCGGTGACATCGCGGGCGACCTGGCGCGCGTCGTCCAGCGCCGAGGCGCGGATCTCGCCGATGCGGGCCTCGGATTCCGCGGCGCGGGCGCCGATGCGCTTGTCGGCCTCGGCGATGGCGGCGTCCAGTTCGGCCTGAATCTCGGCGCGGTTGGCGGCGACGATCTTCTGGGCCTCGGCACGGGCCTCGGCCAGCGCCTTGTCATAGGCGGCCTCGGCCTCGCGGGCCTTCTGCTTCAGCTCCTCGGCGGCCATCAGGTCGCCGGTGATGGCGCCCTGCCGGTTGACGATGACCGCCCCGATGCGCGGCAGCGCGATCCGCGACAGCGCCCAGTAGATCACGCCCAGCGTCACCAGCAGCCAGAAGATCTGGTTGGGATAGCTGGAAGGGTCGAGCTGCGGCATGCCGGCCGCTTGTTCGGTGGTGGTGTGTTCGGCCGCCGTGGACGCGGCCTGTTGCAACAGGCTGATCATGTCCTACCCCTGATCGCGTCGAGGACCGGCAAACTCCGCCATAACTGGCGGAAACCACCGGAACGATCGGCGGGCGGGAAGCGTGAGACGCCCCCCGCCCTGCCGCAAGCGGGTATTCCGATCAGACTGCGAACAGCAGCAGCAGCGCGACCAGGAACGAGAAGATGCCGAGGGCTTCGGCGAAGGCCATGCCGATGAACAGCGTGGCGGTCTGCGAGGCAGCGGCCGAGGGGTTGCGCAGGGCGCCGGCCAGATAGTTGCCGGCCACGTTGCCCACACCCATAGCGGCGCCGCCGAGGCCGATGCAGGCCAGGCCCGCACCCAGGTATTTGCCGAGTTCGGCGAGACCGATCGAGGCTTCGACGATTTGCTGTTCCATGTTGTCGCTCCTTGCGCTTGCGGAAACTTGATGGGGAATTGCGTCCGGCGGCTGCCGGCCCGTCAGTGGGCCGGGTGCAGCGCATCCTTCAGATAGACGCAGGTGAGGATGGTGAAGACATAGGCCTGCACGACGGCGACCAGCACTTCCAGCCCGTAGACGGCGGTGATGGCCAGGACCGACATCGGCGAGATCCAGGCGACGGCGGCGAAGGCGGCGAACACCTTGATCACCGCGTGCCCGGCCATCATCGAGCCGGCGAGACGAACGGAGTGGCTGACCGGGCGCACGCAATACGAGATCACCTCGATGATCGCCAGCACCGGGCGCAGCACCAGCGGCGCCGAGGACACCCAGAACAGGCCGAGGAAATGCGCGCCGTTCTTGACGAAGCCCAGCACGGTCACGCCGGTGAAGACCATGACCGCCAGCACCGCCGTCACCGCGATATGCGAGGTCGGCGAGAAGCTTTTCGGCAGCAGGGCCAGCGTGTTGGCGAACAGGATGAAGCAGAACAGCGTCATCACATAGGGGAAATACTTTGCGCCGTCCTTGCCGGTGACATCGACGACCATCTTGTGCACCAGGCCATAGGCCAGTTCGGCGATGGACTGGGCGCGGTTGGGGATGATGGCGCGGCCGCGGGTGCCCAGCACCATCAGCGCGATGATCGCCAGCGCGGTCAGGGCCAGCCACAGCGTCATGTTGGTGGGCGTATACCAGTGCACCGGCCCGTCGCCGAACAGCGGCGAGACCACGAACTGGTCCATCGGGTGAAAGGAAAGCCCTTCCGAATGCGCGTCACCGGCCATTGTTCTCGTGTCCCTCGTCCGTGCCGGGCCTGCCCGGTGTGGTTGCCATCTCTTTGGCCGTCCGCATCATGGTCTTTATGCCGGCCACCAGGCCCAGAAGCGTAAAGACCACCAGCAGGATCGGCATGGTGCCGAAAAGCCGGTCCAGCCCGTAACCGATGCCGAAGCCGAGAACCAGCCCCGAAACCAGCTCGATCACCATCCGCCAGGCCTGATTGGCCTGATGGAACTTGTCGGCGCCGGGGATCGCAACCCCCGCCTGCCCCTTCCGCTCGGCCAGCCGGCGCTCCAGCGCGTCCAGCCGCTCGGCATCGCGTCTGGCTTCGGTGTCCGGCTCCTCCTGCAAGCCCGTCCCTCCCGAAATGCCGCCGCGAAAACTCATGGCGTTGATAGAAATCGCGAGGCCGTGAGTCAACCCGTCGATTTATTACCGCAACATCCTGTTATAAATAGCTTTTATGCGCACGAGCAGCCACGGGCACCGCCTTTCCGGGCCGGTCCGGGGGGCTTGCGGATAGTCAAGGGATTTGTTGAATGTCGGCCTCAGCCCCGCCGAGGAGCCGCCATGCCGCCCCGCCCCGACCCGCAACTGGATGCGATCTTCGCCGCGCTGGCCGACCCCACGCGCCGGGCGATCCTGTCGGCGCTGCTGGAGGACGACATGGCCGTCAGCGACGTGGCCGCCGGGTTCCCGGTCACGCTGGCCGCGATCTCGCGCCATCTGGGCATCCTCGCGGCCGCCGGGCTGATCCGGCAGGAGCGCCGCGGCCGCATCACCTGGTGCCAGCTGGAGCCGGAGGCCATGCGCGCCGCCGCCGTCTGGATGCGCGGCTTCGGCCAGCTGGACCCGCTGGACCTCGACGCCTTCGAGCGGTTCCTGGAGGCCGAGCTGGCCGGCGGCGATACCCGGCCGGAGGACAATCCTGAGGAATTTACGCATATTTCCAAGGCCCCGGATTTGTGATCACAAGCCGTCCGCAGGCCGGAATCCGGGCGCCGCGGATGCGATTGTCGGGCGCTAACTACTGGAAACCGGCGCCAAGCCGTGCATAAGGGATGCAGGTATCCACCACCCAAGCCAATGCGCGCGGGTGCGGGACGGACCGGATTCGCCGGCCGCCGCCCGCAACCGCGCCGCCCGAACAGCCGAAGGGGGACAACATGGCCGACCTCAATCGCGGCAACCGGCCACTCTCGCCGCATCTCCAGGTCTATCGCCTGCCCCTGGCGGCGGTGACCTCGATCCTCAACCGCGCCACCGGGCAGGCGATGATGGCCGGAATCGTGCTGGTCGTCGCCTGGCTGGCGGCGGCGGCGATCTCACCCGCCTGCTTCGCCGCCATCGACTGGCTGGTGACAAGCTGGCTGGGCTGGCTGGTCCTGCTGGGCGCGGTGTGGTCGGTCTGGTTCCACTTCCTCGCCGGGCTGCGGCATTTCTGGTATGATTCCCTGCGCGGCCTCGAAATCGCGCAGGCGCGGGCGTCGTCCAAGGCGATCATCGCCGGCTCCGCCCTGCTGACCGTGCTGACGCTGATCGTCGGCATCGCGATCTGAGGGGGCCATCATGCGATTCATCACGCCTTACAAATCCGCCGTCGGCCTCGGCGCCGCCCATAACGGCACCGGCGACCACTGGAAGATGCTGGTCTCCAGCGTCGTGCTGGCGGTGCTGACCCCGGTCTTCGTGTTCACCGTGCTGTGCGGCATCGCCGGCGCCGACAGCCATGCCGAGGCCGTCGCCTTCTTCGGCCGCCCCCTGCCGGCCGTCGTGACCGGGCTTTACCTGTCGGTGGGCCTGCTGCACTGGGTCCGCGGCACCCGCATGATGATCGACGACTATGTGCATAGCGGGCTGCGCCACTGGCTGACCATCCTGGCCACGCTGATCGGCTGGGTGCTGATCGCGGTCACGCTGTGGTCGCTGGTGCGGCTGAGCGGCCTCGCCGCCATTCTTTGAGGGACACAATGACCGCTTATCCTTACGAGACGCATGATTACGACGTGGTGGTGGTGGGCGCCGGCGGCGCCGGCCTGCGCGCCACCCTGGGCATGGCCGAGCAAGGGCTGCGCACCGCCTGCGTGACCAAGGTGTTCCCCACCCGCTCCCATACCGTCGCCGCGCAGGGCGGCATCGCCGCCAGCCTCGCGAACATGGGGCCGGACAACTGGCAATGGCACATGTATGACACCGTGAAGGGGTCCGACTGGCTGGGCGATGCCGACGCGATGGAATACATGGTCCGCGCCGCCCCCGCCGCCGTCTACGAGCTGGAGCATTACGGCGTCCCCTTCAGTCGCACCGAGGCCGGCAAGATCTATCAGCGCCCCTTCGGCGGCCACACGACCGAATTCGGCGAAGGCCCGCCCGTGCAGCGCACCTGCGCCGCCGCCGACCGCACCGGCCACGCCATCCTGCACACGCTTTACGGGCGGTCGCTGAAGGAAAAGGCGGAATTCTTCATCGAATATTTCGCCATCGACCTGATCATCACCGACGGGGCTTGCACCGGCGTCGTCTGCTGGAAGCTGGACGACGGCACCATCCACGTCTTCAACGCCAAGATGGTGGTGCTGGCGACCGGCGGCTATGGCCGCGCCTATTTCAGCTGCACCTCGGCCCATACCTGCACCGGCGACGGCGGCGGCATGGCGGCCCGCGCCGGCCTGCCCTTGCAGGACATGGAATTCGTGCAGTTCCACCCGACCGGCATCTACGGCTCGGGCTGCCTGATCACCGAGGGCGCGCGCGGCGAAGGCGGCTACCTGACCAACAGCGAGGGCGAGCGGTTCATGGAGCGTTATGCGCCCCAGTATAAAGACCTCGCATCCCGCGACGTGGTGTCGCGCTGCATGACGCTGGAAATCCGCGAGGGTCGCGGCGTCGGCGCGCACAAGGACCACATCTTCCTGCACCTGTCGCACCTTGATCCCGCCACGCTGCACGAGCGGCTGCCGGGCATCTCGGAATCGGCGCGCATCTTCGCCGGCGTCGATGTCACGCGCGAGCCGATCCCGGTCCTTCCGACCGTGCATTACAACATGGGCGGCATCCCGACCAACTACTGGGGCGAGGTGCTGGCGCCGACCCCGGACGAGCCGGATCGCGTCTTCCCCGGCCTGATGGCCGTGGGCGAGGCCGGCTGCGCCTCGGTGCACGGCGCCAACCGGCTCGGCTCGAACAGCCTGATCGACCTGGTGGTGTTCGGCCGCGCCTCGGCGATTCGCGCCGGCGAGGTCATCGACCGCAAGGCGCCGGTGCCCCCGACCAACACGGCCGAGGTGGAAAGGTCGCTGTCGCGCTTCGACGCGCTGCGCCATGCCAGGGGCGCCATCCCCACCGCCGAGTTGCGCGACCAGATGCAGCGCACCATGCAGTCGGACGCGGCCGTGTTCCGCACCGACAAGTCGCTGGAGGAAGGCGTGCGCAACATGGGCGCCGTGGCGGCAAGGATGGACGACCTGCACGTCACCGACCGCAGCCTGGTGTGGAACACCGACCTGATGGAGACGCTGGAACTGACCAACCTGATGCCCAACGCCCTGGCGACGATCACCGCCGCCGAGGCCCGCAAGGAAAGCCGCGGCGCCCATGCGCACGAGGACTGGCCCGAGCGGGATGACGCCAATTGGCGCAAGCACTCGCTGGCATGGGTGGACGGAAACGCGGTTCGGTTGGATTATCGTCCCGTCCATGTCGATCCACCGACGCCCCTGGCCGAGGGCGGCATCGACCCCGCGAAGATCCTGCCGAAGAAAAGGGTTTACTGACATGCGCCTTATCCTGCCCCTGACGCTGGCCAGCCTGACGCTTGCCGGCTGCGTCTATGGTCCCGTGCCGGCCCCGGCGCCGCAGCCGGTCCCCCTGCCGCAGCCGGTCGATCCGGTGACCCCCGCCATGCGCACCGCCGCCCAGCAGGTGGTCAGCCGCGAGATGGCCAAGCGCCTGCCCGGCGTGAACGTCGCCCCCTATACCAATTGCGTGATCCAGAACGCCAACATGGCCGAGATCGTCGATCTGGCCTCGATGTCGGCGGGCGACAACGGCCGTGCCGCGGGGGCCGTGGCCTCGATCGTGCAGCGCCCGGCCACCACGCAATGCATCAGCGCCGCGGCGCGCACGGCGTGATGACCATGCGCGGGGACCGTCGCCCGAGCCGCCTGTCCCTCGCCGCCGCCCTGTGCGGGCTGGCGGCGGTGGCGGGCTGCGCGCCGGCGCTGGTCCCCGTCGAGCAGGCCGAGCAAAGCTGCGCGGCCGATGTCCAGACCTATAGCATGCGGTCCGAGCCGCGCCTGTCGATGGGCGTGGGCATCGGCGGGGGCGGCCGGGTCCGCCCCCATGCCGGCCTCTCGGTCTCCATGTCGCCCGAGCGCGCCTCGGCCGGCGACACCGCCGAGGCGTTCCGGCGCTGCGTCATGCAGCGTTCGGGCCAGATGCCGCGCTATCCGTTGGCCGGCCATCCCGACATGCGGGGCTGAGCCGCCATGATCCGCGCCCATCTGGCCACCTTCCCGCCCCGAAGGCGCATCCTGCGCCGGGTGACGGATGCGATCCTGCCGCAGGTGGACCGGCTGTTCGTGGTGCTGAACGGCTATGACTCGGTGCCGGGCTTTCTGGCCCGCGACCCCAAGGTGATGGCGATCATCCCCGACCGCGACGTGAAGGATGCCGGCAAGTTCTGGTTCCCCCCCGCGCCCGAGGACATCGTCTTCACCATCGACGACGACATCGCCTATCCACCCGATTACGTCGCCCGCTCGCTGGCACTGATCGGGCCGATGGGCTTTGACGGGCGTGCCTATGGCTATCAGGGCAACGCCTTCGCCCCGCGTGAGGGCGACGGCCGCCCTACCTGGCACAATTTCCTGTTCCACCAGCCGGTCGGGGACGTGCGCGGCGCCACCATCCTGGGCACCGGCACCCTCGTCGCGCGCGGCGACGCCATCCCGCCGCTGGCCGAGGTCGAGCCGCTGGCCGGCAGCGTCGACTATGCCCTCGGCAGTTGGCTGCACCGGCGCGGCATCCGCCCCTGGGTGCTGCCGCGCGCCGGGAACTGGCTGCGCAACGCCCTGCCGCAGAACCTGCGCAAGACCTCGCTTTTCGCGACCGTGCATCGCGCCCGCAACCCCGAGCATCTCGCCGTCCTGCGCTCTTTCGCGCGCGGCGCGCCGCATGCGAATATCCGTTACGCCGACTTCGACGCGCAAGCGTTCCGAGCCTAGGAGACAGTCCCATGGTTGAATTCACCCTTCCCAAGAACAGCCGGATCACGGTCGGCAAGACCTGGCCCAAGCCGGAAGGCGCCACGAACGTGCGCAAGTTCAAGATCTACCGCTGGGAGCCGGACAGCGGCGAGAACCCGCGCCTCGACACCTATTTCGTCGATCTGGACACCTGCGGCCCGATGGTTCTGGACGCGCTGATCAAGATCAAGAACGAGATCGACCCCACCCTGTCCTTCCGCCGCTCGTGCCGCGAGGGGATTTGCGGCTCCTGCGCGATGAACATCGACGGCGGCAATCATCTGGCCTGCATCTACGGCATCGACGAGGTCAAGGGCGACGTGGCCATCTATCCGCTGCCGCATATGCCGGTGGTGCGCGACCTGATCCCCGACCTGACCCAGTTCTACGCCCAGCATGCCAGCGTGAACCCCTATCTGGAGACGCATTCCCCGACCCCGGTCAAGGAATGGCTGCAATCCATCGAGGACCGCAAGAAGCTGGACGGGCTTTATGAATGCGTGATGTGCGCCTGCTGCTCGACCGCCTGCCCCAGCTACTGGTGGAACTCGGACAAGTATCTCGGCCCGGCGGCCTTGCTGCATGCCTATCGCTGGATCATCGACTCGCGCGATGAAGCCACGCCGGAGCGGCTGGACGACCTTGAGGACCCGTTCAAGCTGTATCGCTGCCACACGATCATGAACTGCACCAATACCTGCCCCAAGGGGCTGAACCCCGCCAAGGCCATCGCCTCGATCAAGCATCTGATGGTCGATCGCGCGTCCGGCGGGCTGTAAGAAAGGACAAGGGCCATGATCCAGCATGCCGGAACGCGGTTCCTGATCGTCGCGCTGCTGGTGCTGCTGATGGCCCTGCCGCTGTTCATGGTGGCCGCGGTGATCGGCGACCGCCTGTCCACCGCCCGCGATGCCGCCTATGGGGTGGAACGCGAATGGGCGGGCGAGCAGCTGATCTCCGGCCCGCGCATCGTGGTGCCGGTGCGGGCCACGGTGACGACGACGGAAACCGTCTCGGATGCCGGCAATGCCGCCGGCGCGACCATCACCGGCGGGGCCGACCGTCCCGCCACGGCCGAGCGCCGCGTGACCCGCGTGGTCGACGCCGCGCCGCTGATCCTGCTGCCGGAAAGCTTCGACCTGACCGCGCAGGCCGATAGCGAAATCCGCCGGCGCGGGGTGTTCGACGTGCCGGTCTATACCGCCGCGGTGGATTTCCAGACCCGTTTCATCATCCCCGACCTTGCCGGCACGATCGCCCCGAACGAGACCGTGCAATGGGACGATGCCCGCATCCAGCTTGACATCACCTGGAACAAGGGCCTGCGCGGCGAGACCACGATCACCCGCAACGGCGAGCCGCTGGTGCTGGAGCCGATGCGCAGCGATCGCGGCGGCGAGGGGATCGAGGCCCGGCTGGGCGATCCGCGCGGCCCGGACGGGCTGGCGGTGGAGGGCACGCTGTCGCTGCGCGGCTCGGCCGTGCTGCGGGTTGCGCCGGTGGGACGGATCAGCCGCATCAGCATGACCGGCGACTGGCCCGATCCGGGCTTTGCCGGCGTGCTGCCGGATGGCTCCGAAGTGACCGAGACCGGCTTCCGCGCCGAATGGGCCATTCCCAACCTGGCGCGCACCCTGCCCCAGACCTCGCGCGGGGGGCTGGACCCCTACCAGATGCAGGAGGTCAGCGGCGACTATCCCGCCGTGCGCTTCCTCAAGCAGAACGACTTCTACCAGCAGGCCTTCCGGGCAACCCGCTATGCGATCCTGATGATCGCGCTGACCTTCCTGACCGTGTTCCTGGTCGAGAACCGCGACAACCGCCCCGCCCATCCGGTGCAATATATCCTGATCGGGCTGGCGCAGTCGCTGTTCGTCCTGCTGATGGTCGCCTATGCCGAGCATTTCGGCTTTGGCGCGGCCTTCCTCGGTTCGTCGGCGGCGACCATCGCGCTGCTGACGCTGTTCGGCGCCACCGCCTTGCGGATGGGACGGCGGACATGGGTGATGAGCGCGCTGCTGATCGCACTGTATGCCGTGTTGTGGCTGATCCTGCGCAGCGTGGATTACGCGCTGCTGGCGGGGGCGACGCTGGCCTTCGTGGCGCTGGCAGCGACGATGATCATGACCCGCAACGAAAACTGGTATGGTCCCGCCCGGCCCGCCGCGCCTGCGCCCGCGCCGGAAAGCCGCACCTGACGCTGCGTTGCGGCACTGGCCTTGCCGGTGCCGCGCGCCTATCTTGTCGCAAGGGAGGATGCCCTTGCACAGGAGGCCGTCATGGCCCGCAAATCCCTGAAGCCCGTGCCGCGTGAACTCGCCGAAGCCGTGATCGCGCAGATGTATGGCTATTACGACGCCGAGGCCCCGCGCCCGCAGCCGGTGGCCAACGACTATCTGCCGCTGGCCGCCTGAAGGCGCCGCCTAGCGCGGCACCAGCACCCAATAATCCAGGTCGAGCAGCACCGACGGGTCATAGCGCCCGGCCGCGTCCTTCAGCGCGAAGGCCTCGCCGCCGACCTTGGCGGCGACCAGCCGCAGCCGCAGCGCGCCGACGCCCGGCGCCGGGGTCTCGGCCTTGTCCAGCACCTCGGACCAGGCCCGCACGGTATCGCCGGCAAAGCACGGATTGGCATGGCTGCCGCCGTTGATCGCCACGATCATCTGCGCATTGGCCAGCCCGTTGAACGACAGCGCCCGCGCAAGGCTGATGACATGGCCGCCATAGATCAGCCGCCGCCCGTCCTCGCGCGCGGTGGCGTCGAAATGCACTTTCGCGGTGTTCTGCCACAGGCGCGTGGCCAGCATATGCTCGGCCTCCTCCACCGTCACGGCGTCCACATGGTCGATGCGCTCGCCCACCGCATACTCGTCCCAGCGATGCGGCTCGCCGGCCAGCGTGAAGTCGTAGCGGCTGAAATCCAGCCCCTTCGGCACCACCAGATCCGAGGCCGCCACGGCGGGCGCCAGCACGGGCACCACCGCCTCGGGCGCGGGCGCCGCGGCATCGCGCTTGCGCAGCATCACCCAGCGCACATAGTCCAGCACCAGGTCGTTGCGCTGGTTCAACCCGCGCGTGCGCACCCAGACCACGCCGGTCTTGCCGTTCGAGTTCTCCTTGAGGCCGATCACCTCGGACTGCGCGCGCAAGGTGTCGCCCGGCCAGACGCGGCGATGGAAGCGCCCCTCGGCATAGCCCAGATTCGCGACCGCGTTCAGCGACACGTCCGGGACGGTCTTGCCGAAGACGGTGTGGAACGCGATCAGGTCGTCCAGCGGCGAGGCCGGCAGCCCGCAGGTCCGCGCGAACTCGTCCGAGGAATAAAGCGCCCCGCGCGCCGGATACAGCGCATGATAAAGCGCCCGCTCGCCGCCCGAGAGGGTGCGCGGCACGGCATGGCGGATCACCTCGCCCAGGCGGTAATCCTCGAAGAAGCGGCCGGGATTGGTCTTGGTCATTGTTGGCCCAGTTTCATCTCGGGGTGATAGTCGGCAGCGACCTCCTTGGTCACGGCCTGCGCGCAGCGCACCACGCCCCGCGCCGCATCGAAGGTCATCGAGGGGCTGCCATGCAGCACCCAGCCATCGGCCAGCGCCTTGCAGACCTTGTGACAGAAGGCCGAGGTGTCATCCTCGGTCACCAGACGGTAAAGCACAGCCATATCAGCCTCCAAACGGGTTCGGACCCAGTTGCGCGTGGATCAGCCCCACGACGAGAAAGACGACCAGGCCGCCGGCCGCCGCCATGACCTCCTTGCGGGGCTGGACGGCGGCGGCGGCGGGGGTCCATTGCGGTTCCTGGTGGTTGATGACCGCCATTTCCAGCAACGCCCAGGCCAGCAGCCCGCCGAACAGGATCAGCGAGGGCAGATCGCCGTTGACCAGCATATGCCCCGCCGCCCAGAGGGAAAACGCCGTCAGCTGCGGGTGGCGCAGGCGGCGCGCGGCCCAGGTCTTCATGCCGTCGGCGGCGAACAGGTAGAAGGCCGCCAGCACCATCAGGTTGTTGACGCCCTTCAGCGCCGGGCCGGCGCCCCACCAGACCGGGCCGGTCGCCATGCGATAGCCCAGCACCATCAGCACCACGCCCAGCAGCAGGGTCAGCGCGACCAGCCCGCGCCCCTTGTCGCCCAGTTGCGCGCGGCGGCGCGGCAGGATGCGCTTGAACAGATGCGCGTCGAACCACAGCAGCAGACCCAGCAGCATCAAGCCCATCGCATCCCCCGATCCGGTTTTGCGGGCAGCTTAGTCCTGCGGGGTCATGGCCGCAATCGCCTCGGCCTGCGCGATCAGGCGGCGCGCGGTGGCGACATGGAGGTTCTCGACGATCTTGCCGTCGACCACGGCGACGCCCTGCCCGGCCGCCATCGCGGCCTCGAAACCGGCGATCTGGCGGCGGGCGAGGTCCACCTCGGCCTCGGTCGGCGCGAAGGCGCGGTTGGCGATGTCCAGCTGCGCGGGATGGATCAGGGTCTTGCCGTCGAAGCCCATGTCGCGGCCCTGCGCGCATTCGGCGGCCAGCCCGTCCTCGTCCTTGAAGGCGTTATAGACGCCGTCGACGATCACCCGGTCATGGGCCTTGGCGGCCAGCAGGCACAGGCCCAGACCCGCCTGCATCGGCAGCCGGTCCGGGCGCGGGCGGCTGTTCAGTTCCTTGGCCAGGTCGTTGGTGCCCATGACCATGCCCTCCAGCCGGGGATGCGCGGCGATGGCGGCGGCGTTGAGCATGGCCAGCGGCGTCTCCATCATCGCCCAGAGGGGGCGGCCGGGGACAAGGGCGGCCACGCGGTCCAGATCGGCAGGGGCGTTGACCTTGGGAATCAGCACGGCATCGACGCCGGGCGCGTCCGCAAAGGCGCGGGCATCGGCCTCGCCCCATTCGGTATCCAGCCCGTTGATGCGCACGATGCGGGCGCGGTTGCCGTAATCCTCGCGCAGGGCGGCGGCCAGCTGCGCGCGGGCGCCGGGCTTGGCCTCGGGGGCCACGGCATCCTCCAGATCGAAGATGATCGCATCGGTGGCAAGGCTGCGCGCCTTTTCCAGCGCGCGGGCATTCGCGCCGGGGATGTAAAGAACGGAACGATAGGGACGCGCGGGCATCGGAACCTCGGCTTTGCAGTCTGGGGGCAAGAATGTTGCGCAAGCTGTGGCGGCAGCCGCCCGATTCGGCAAGCCCGGATTTGCCGCATCGCGGCGAAACGGGGCGGCCTTGACGGCGCACCGGGAAAGGGGCGAACTGGCGGGGTATTCAGCGGGGGAACCACATGCGGGCACGGGAACGATCGGGATGGCTGGCCGGCCTGCCGATGCCGGCCTGCGCCGGTGCCGCCCTTGCGCAGGCCAGCGATGCCTTTGCCGGGCAGGACCGCGACGCGCCGCCTCCGGCCGAGGCGGTTTGCGCGGTTCCGCTGGCCGTTCCGGCCGAAAATCCTCAGGATTACAATGTGATGTTCGATGATCTGGATGCCCGCCTCGGGGCGAAATGGACAAGCTATGCCGGGCTGCGCGCCGTGAATCTGGACGCCGGGGCCTATGAGGCCGTCGCCGATTTCGACGCGCCTTGCGCCTCGGTCCTGCGCGAGGCGATGGCCGCCGACCTGTCCGGGCAGGTGGCGCGATGAGCGGGCGGGTGGGCGTGGTCGGCTCGTGCAATATCGACCTGGTGACCTATATCACCCGCATGCCGGCGCCGGGCGAGACGCTGGACGCCCCCGATTTCGCCACCTTCTTCGGCGGCAAGGGTGCCAATCAGGCGGTGGCGGCGGCGCGGCTGGGGGCACAGGCGGCGATGGTCGGCTGCGTGGGCGACGACATCTTCGGCCCGCAGATCACCGCCAACCTGCGCGAATCCGGCGTGGATGTGCGGCATGTGCGGGTGGTGCCGGGCGCCTCGGGCATCGCGCCGATCTTCGTCGAGCCGTCGGGCGAGAATGCGATCCTCATCGTCAAGGGCGCCAATGCCACGCTCTGCCCCGCCGACATCGACGCGGCGGCGGAGGTTCTGGCCGGCTGCGACCTGATCCTGATGCAACTGGAGGTGCCGCTGGAGGTGGTCTATCACACCACCGCCTGGGCGGCGGCGCGGGGCATCCGCACCATCCTGAACCCGGCCCCCGCGCGGGCGGAGCTGGACCTTGCGCGCCTGAAGGGGCTTGGCTTCCTGGTCCCGAACGAGGGGGAACTGGCCATGCTGTCCGGCCTGCCCACCGGCAGCGAGGACGAGATCGCCACCGCCGCCCGCCGGCTGATCGAAGGCGGCATCGGGCAGGTGATCGTGACCCTTGGCGCGCGGGGCGCGCGGCTGGTGACGGGTGATGCCGTGACCGCCATCGACCCGCTGCCGGTCACGCCGGTCGATACCACCGGCGCCGGCGACGCCTTCATCGGCGCCTTCGCCGCCTTCCTGTCGCAGGGCGCCGAGACCGAGGCCGCGCTGCGCCGGGCCGCCGCCTATGCCGCCCTGTCGATCACCCGGCGCGGCGCGCAATCCTCCTATGCCACGCCCGACGAATTCGCCGCCTTCCGCGAGGGCCGGGCATGAGCCATCCGCGCAACACCGGCACGCCGCTGGCGCCCGACTGGTTCGAGGGGGTGATCGTCAACCGCTCCGCCGCCGAGCGCCGGGCCGCCCAGATCGCGCCGCGCCGCAGCGTCAAGAAGGCCCATCAAGCCGCCTGGCTGGTCCATGCCATCCGCTGCATCGACCTGACCACGCTGTCGGGCGACGATACGGCGGACCGGGTGCGCCGCCTCTGCGCCAAGGCCCGCCAGCCGATCCGGCCCGACTTGCAGGACGCGCTGGGACTGGCGGACGAGGCCCTGACCACCGCCGCCATCTGCGTCTATCCGACGATGGTGGCGCCGGCGGTGGCGGCGCTTGACGGCTCGGGCATCCCGGTGGCCTCGGTCGCCACCGGCTTTCCCGCCGGGCTGATGCCCCTGCCGCTGCGGCTGGCCGAGATCCGCTATGCCGTAGAGCAGGGCGCGGCGGAAATCGACATCGTGATCACCCGCGAACATGCCCTGCGCGGCGACTGGGCGGCGCTTTACGACGAGGTGGCCGCGATGCGCGAGGCCTGCGGCCCGGCGCATCTGAAGGCCATCCTCGCCACCGGGGAACTGGGCACGCTGACCACGATTTTCGCGGCTTCGATGGTGGCGATGCAGGCGGGGGCGGATTTCATCAAGACCTCGACCGGCAAGGAGGCCGAGAACGCCACCCTGCCCGTCGCCCTGACCATGCTGCGCGCCATCCGCGCCTATGGCGCGCGCAGCGGGCAGGTGGTGGGCTTCAAGCCCGCCGGCGGGCTGAAGACCGCCAAGGAGGCGATGGTCTGGCTGTCCTTGATGCGCGAGGAATTGGGGTTCGAGGCCATGCAGCCCGACCGCTTCCGCATCGGCGCCTCGTCCATGCTGGGCGACATCGAGCGCCAGATCGAGCATTTCGTGACCGGCCGCTATGCGGCGGCTTCGCATCACCCGATCGGCTGAGGGCTGGCCATGAGCATCCGCGACATCCTGAAGACACTCGATTACGGCGCCGCGCCCGAGGATGCCTCGGCCGTGCAGGACTGGCTGGCGGCGCATGAGGGCGGCTTTGGCCTGTTCATCGACGGCGCCTTCACCCCGCATCGCGCAGACCGGGCGATCGCGGTGGAAAACCCCGCCACCGGCGAGGCCCTGCCCCCGATCACCGCCGCCGACCCGGCCGAGATCGAGCTTGCCGTGGCCGCCGCCCGCAAGGCCCTGCCCGCCTGGCAGGCGCTGGGACCGCAGGGCCGCGCGCGCCACCTTTACGCGCTGGCCCGCCATGTCCAGAAACGCGAGCGGTTCCTGTCGGTTCTGGAAACCGTCGACAACGGCAAGCCGATCCGCGAAAGCCGCGACATCGACATTCCGCTGGTCGCCCGGCATTTCCACCATCATGCCGGCTGGGCGGCGAGCCTGCCGCTGCTGTTTCCCAACCACCGCCCGCATGGCGTCTGCGCGCAGGTGATCCCGTGGAACTTCCCGCTGCTGATGCTGGCCTGGAAGGTCGCCCCGGCGCTGGCCGCCGGCAATACCGTGGTGCTGAAACCGGCCGAGGAAACCCCGCTGACCGCCTTGGCCTTCGCGGAAATCTGCGCCGAGGTCGGCTTGCCCCCCGGCGTGGTCAACATCCTCACCGGCGCGGGCGAGACCGGGGCCACGCTGGTCGCGCATCGGGGCGTGGACAAGGTGGCCTTCACCGGCTCGACCGAGGTGGGCCGCGCGATCCGCCGCCTCACCGCCGGGCAAAACAAGGCGCTGACGCTGGAACTGGGCGGCAAATCCCCCTTCGTCGTGCTGGCCGATGCCGATCTGGAGGCCGCGGTCGAGGGCGTGGTGGACGGCATCTGGTTCAACCAGGGTCAGGTCTGTTGCGCCGGCTCGCGCCTGCTGGTGCAGGAGGGGGTGGCCGCGCGCTTCGAGGCCCGGCTGCGCGAGCGGATGGCGGCGCTGCGCGTGGGCGATCCCCTTGATAAATCGACGGATATGGGCGCCATCATCTCGGCCCGTCAAAAGGCGCGGATCGAGGGGCTGCTGGCGCAGGGCGTGGCCGAGGGCGCGGTGCTGCACACATCGCCCGGCCCGCTGCCGGAGGCAGGGCATTTCTGCGCGCCGGGACTGGTGACGGGGGTGGCGCCCGCCTCCACCCTGCAACAGGTCGAAATCTTCGGGCCGGTCGCCACCCTGTCCACCTTCCGCACCCCGGACGAGGCGGTGGCCCTGGCCAACAACACCGCTTACGGGCTGGCGGCCTCGGTCTGGACGCAGAATCTGGACGTGGCGATGGACCTCGCCGCGCGGATCGAGGCCGGCGTGGTCTGGATCAACGGCGCCAACATGCTGGATGCCGGCGCGCCCTTCGGCGGCATGAAGGAAAGCGGCTTCGGGCGCGAGGGCGGCGCCGCCGGCCTGCGCGCCTATCTGCGCCTGCCTTTGCCCGATACCGTGGGAGAGGTCGCGCCGGTCGATTTCGCCGCCGCGCCGGCGGCCGCGCCGGTGGCGGGCGGCAATGCGGCGCCGGGTCTGGACCGAACGCTGAAACTGTATATCGGCGGCAGGCAGGTGCGGCCGGATGGCGGCGCCTCCTATGCGCTGCGCGGGCCGGACGGGACCGTGTTCGGGCAGGCGGGCCTCGGCAACCGCAAGGACATCCGCAACGCCGTCGAGGCGGCGGTCAAGGCCCGCGGCTGGTCGGCCCAGCCCGGCCACAACCGTGCGCAAGTGCTGTGGTTCCTGGCCGAAAACATCGCCCAGCGCCGGGCACAATTCGCGCATGGGCTGGCGCTGGCCGGCGTGGACGGGGCCGAAGCCGAGGCCGAGGTCGATGCCAGCATCGACCGTCTGGTCGTTCTGGCCGGGCTGGCCGACAAGCTGGCCGGTCAGGTGCAGTCCACCCGCGCCCGGCATGTCACGCTGGCGATGAACCAGCCCTGGGGCGTGGTCGGCGTGATCTGCCCGCCGCTTCAGCCGCTGCTGGGCATGATGACGCTGCTGGGGGCGCTGACCGCGATGGGCAATCGCGTGGTGGCCGTGCCCGCGCCGGCGCAGGCCTGGACGGCGGGCGATCTGGCACAGGCCTGCGACAGTTCGGACATTCCCGGCGGTGTGGTGAACATCGTCAGCGGCGACCCGGCGGTTCTGGCCCCGGTTCTGGCCGATCACGACGAGGTCGCGGCCCTGTTTCACGCCGGCGACACGGCGCTGACGGCGGGGATCGAGGCGCGCGCCGCCGGCAATCTCAAGCCGGTGCAGCGGTTTGCGGCGGTGGACTGGGCCAACCTGCCGCCCGAGGCGCTGCTGTCGCTGGCCGAGGACGCGATGCAGGTCAAGACGATCTGGGTTCCCTACGGCGCCTGAACCGGCTTGCGCAGGCGGGCGCGCTTGCGTAAGCGGGACCGGCTGCGGAGGCGTGGCAGAGTGGTCTATTGCACCGGTCTTGAAAACCGACGCGGGGGGAACCCCGCCGTGGGTTCGAATCCCACCGCCTCCGCCATTATATTGTTTTCATTGAATTTCCTGACCTGTCACCGTTCGGCATTTCGCGACATCCTCGCCTGTGACCCGCGCATTCACCCGCCTATCCGGGAAGGACGCCGGGACCGATCGCCCCGGCGGACGCGCCCGACCGACAGGTCGGTGCGGGCCGAGGCGGTCGAGATCGCGATCCGGTCCCCAGCCCCCGACAGCCACCGCTGAAAGCGCGGGCCTTGCCGCCGGCTTCGGAACATGCCGCTTGCCGCCATGCGGGAGGCCGGCAGCGCGGGCGCCGAAGCCTAGCCCCTCCCCTTCGGCCGGCGCGGCGCGGCGTTGCCGCCGCGGGGCTGGCGGGTGGCGGGTTTGCCCTTGGGCGCGGCAGGCTTGCCGGGACCGGGCTTCCGGCCCTTCGCCGCCTTCTGCGCCGCGTCCCAGCGCGGCTTCTTGCGCGGCGTGGGGGCGACCAGCCCGGTATCGCCGGCCAGCGGCGACCATGCCGCGGCAGCCTCGGCCTCGGGCTGCGGCTGGCGCGGCTTCGGGGCGTGGTCAACCGAAGCCTCCGGTGCCTTGCGCGGCCTGGCACGGGGCTTGTCGGCCGCGGCCTCGCCGGCCGCCTTTGCCTCGAACGGCTTGCGGGGCTTTGGATGGGGTTTCTCGCCGGACCGCGCCGGCCTGGGCGCTGCGGGACGCGCCGGCTCGTGGTCCAGCGACGGCGCCCCTTGCAGGCGGCGCATCACCAGGCCGGGCTTGATTTCCGCCGCCTCTCCGAAGCGCGGAGCCTCGCCGGTGGCGATCTGCACCCAGGTTTCCGCATCGCGGACCCGGATCGCGCCGATGGCGTCGCGGGTGATGCCGCCGGCCTCGCAGATCTTGGGCAGCAGCCAACGCGCCTCGGCCCGGTCGGCATGGCCGATAGGCAGCACAAACCAGACCGAGGCCCCGAAATCGCGCGGCGGGCGCGGCGCGGCATCGCTGATCGGGACGCTGTCGGTCAGCTCCTCCGGCGGCGGCCGGCCCTCGCGCCACAACTGCACGAAGGCGCTTGCCACCTGCTCGGCCCCCACCCGTGCCAGCAGGTCGCGGGCGATGGCCATGTCCTCCAGCGGGGTGGTCAGGGCCGGATGCTCCAGCATGCGCAGGTCGTCGCGGGCGGCAACCTCGTCGGCCGAGGGCGGCTTGCCCCATTCGGCCACCACCTTGGCCCCGGCCAGCAGCCGCTGGGCCTTGCGGTAATCCGCCGGGGCCACGATCAGCGCCGAGACCCCCTTCGCCCCCGCCCGGCCCGTGCGGCCGGAGCGGTGCAGCAGCGTCTCGGAATTCGTGGGCAGGTCGGCATGGATCACCAGTTCCAGCCCCGGCAGGTCGATGCCGCGCGCGGCCACGTCGGTGGCGATGCAGACCCGCGCGCGCCCATCACGCAGGGCTTGCAGCGCGTGCGTGCGCTCCTGCTGGGACAACTCGCCCGACAGGGCCACGACGCGAAAGCCCCGGTTGCCCATGCGCGCCAGCAGGTGATTGACGTTGGCGCGGGTCTTGCAGAACACGATGGCGGTGCGCGCCTCGTAGAAGCGCAGCAGGTTGAAAATGGCGTTCTCGCGGTCGCGCGTGGCGATGGAGAGCGCGCGATAGGCGATGTCGCCATGCTGGCGGGCCTCGCCCATCGCCGTGATGCGCAGGCTGTCGCGCTGGAAGTCGCGGGCCAGCTTTTCGATGGCCGCCGGCACCGTGGCCGAGAACATCAGCGTGCGGCGGCTGTCCGGGGCGGCTTGCAGGATCGCCTCCAGATCCTCGCGAAAGCCGAGGTCCAGCATCTCGTCGGCCTCGTCCAGCACCGCCACCCGCAGCGCCGACAGGTCGAGGCTGCCGCGGTCGATATGGTCGTGCAGCCGGCCCGGCGTGCCGACGACGATCTGGGCGCCACGCTCCAGCGCCCGGCGCTCGGCGCGATAGTCCATGCCGCCGACGCAGGTGGCGATGCGCGCGCCGGTCCCGGCATAGAGCCAGCGCAGTTCGGCGGCGACCTGCATGGCCAGCTCGCGCGTGGGGGCGATGGCCAGCGCCAAAGGCGGGGTGGCCTCGGGCATCGCGCCCTCCGCGCCCAGCAGTTCGGGCGCGGCGGCAATGCCGAAGGCCACCGTCTTGCCGGAGCCGGTCTGCGCCGAGACCAGCAGGTCGCGGCCCTGCGCCTCGGGGTTCAGCACCGCCTGCTGCACGGCGGTCAGCGTCTCATAGCCTCGCGCGGCCAGGGCCGCGGCCAGAGGCGCGGCGATCTCGTTCATGGTCATGTCTCTGCCTGGATCGGGGGCCGCATCGGCCGGGTTTCGCGGCGCATTCCCGCCGCCGGGGGCCATATCCCCGGCCTGTGCGAAACAGCCGATCCGCTGCCCTAGCCCCGCGCCCCGGCAAAGTCAAACCGGGGGCGTTCACGAAATGGCGGGACGCGCGGCGGGCATTGCAACCCGGCGGAAACTGGCGATGCTGGACGGGTCCAGTCCCAGCCCCGTTGCCAAGATGCCTTGGATCGCCCGCCTGCTGCTGTCGCTTTGCCTCGCCCTCGGCCTCGGGGCGCGCGGGGGCGCGGCCACCATCGAAAGCGAATATGTCGCCGGCGGCCCCACCGCGCCGCCCTTGCTGAACATCTATATCCGGGGCGAGTTCCAGAAGGGCGACACCGCCCGGCTGCGGCGCGAGCTGGCACGCCATGCCGACAAGGCCGTGCGCGACATGGCCTTCCATTTCGACAGCCCCGGCGGCGCGCTGGTCGAGGGCATCGAGATGGGCGAGCTTATCGCCGCCCTGCCCAACACCACGCAATCGCATGTCGAGGCGCGCAGTTCCGGCGCCGCCGTCTGTGCCAGCGCCTGCGTCTATGCCTATCTGGGGGCAAAGTTCCGCTATCTGGCGCCGCGCGCCAAGATCGGCGTGCACAAGTTCTACATGGAGGGCAAATCCATGCGCGGCGGCGAGGCCATCGCGCTGTCGCAGGACCTCAGCGCGATGATCGTCGGCTATCTGCGCCAGCGCGGCGTGGATGCGGATTTCTTCAAGGACATCGTGTCCAGCGCAGAGGACGGCATTTATTGGGTGCCGCATGACCGGCTGGCCAGCCTGAAGGTCATCACCCAGGACGTGCGCGGCCAGACCGTCGAATACCGCAATATCCGCGGCATGCTGAGCCTGAACATCGAGCAGGACGCGCTGGTCGGCTATAACGGCCTGCAACTGAGCTGCGGGCCGCAGGGCATGACCGGCGTGGCCTATCTGCAAGAGCCGGCGCATGCCTTCCAGGGCCGGCTGCTGCTGCATAGCGGCGGGCGGGATTACCCGGTGCTGGATCAGGAACTGCTGTCCCGGCGCGGGCAGATCGCCGCCGTGGGGTTCCGGGTGCCGCAGCGGACGGCGCGGGTGGTGATGCGCAACTCCTCGCTGGGGGCGAAGATGTTCGACCGGCGCGAGGAGATGGCCTTCGGCTTCCACGGCGATGTCTATGACGGCAAGATCGCGGAAATCTTCTGGAACTGCGCCTCGGTGATCTCGATCCGCAACCGCGAGCCGTCGCGGTGATGCCGTCCTTCCAGACCGCGCGGCTGGTCCTGCGGCCGCGGGTGATGGCGGATTACGATGCCTGCATGGCGATGGACCGCGACCCCGAGGTGACGCGGTTCGTTCCCGGCCCGTGGCAGGACCCCGCACGGCACGCGGCCTTCCTGCGCACGCGCATGACCACCCGCTTCGGCGCGGGGCTGGGCTATTGGTCGATCTTTCCGACCGCCGCGCCGGGGGCCTTCGCCGGCTGGATCCTGCTGATTCCGCTGGGCGGGCCGGGTTCCGAGGTGGAAATCGGCTGGCGGCTGAACCGCACCGCCTGGGGCAAGGGCTATGCCACCGAGGCGGCGCGGCCCATCGCCGAGCATGCGCTGCGCGCGCTGCGCCTGCCGCGCATCGTGGCGCAGATCCATCCCGGCAATATCCCGTCGATGCGGGTGGCCGAAAAGATCGGCATGCGCGTCGAAAGCGAGGATGCCGAGGGCCACCGGCTTTACGTCCTGCGTGCCGCGCCCTGACGCGGCGGCCGGCGACCCCTTCGCCTATGCCACCAGCACCCTGGCCAGGTCGCGGGCCTGGATGCGGATGTCGGGAATGGCGATGATCTCCCACAGGGTGCCGATGGTCGGCGGTCCCACGGCGTAAAGCCGCCGCGAGGCCCGCCCCTGCGCGTCGATCACCGCACCGTCGGGCGCCACCGCGAGGCCGAGGCCGGCAAAGCCCTCTTGCGCCAGCCCGGATTCGACCAGCCCGGCCAGCAGCGGATTATGCGCCATGCCGCCGCTGCCGCCCTGCCCCCGGCAGTCGATCAGATACCGCGCCGGGATCGCCTCCTGCCGGCCGGAACCGCGGTGGCGGATCGTCACCTCGCCCTGCGCGCTGCGATCCTCCAGCAGGCGGCCCGCCACCACCCGCAGCCTTCCATCGGCCTGCGCCGCCTGCATGCGCGCATGCACCTCGGGCGCCAGCCGGTGGCGATGCACGTCCCACCACGGCCGCGCATGGCGCAGGAAGCGGCGCTTCTCGGCGTCGGAAAAGCCCAGCCAGATCGGTTGCGTGCGCGGGCGCAGCAGCTCCATCGCCTGCCGCCAGTCATGGCGCCCCTCGCGCCGGACCCGCCGGAACCACGCCGCCAGCGTGGCCAGCCGCAGATCGGGCGGCGGCGGCGGGCCGCTGCCGGCATGCGCGCCCGTGGCATGGGCGCGCGGGGTCAGGCCGTGGCGCGAGATCGCGGTGATCGGCCCGCGATGCCCGGCGTCCAGCAGCGCGATCACGCTGTCCACCATCGACAGCCCGGTGCCGAGGATCGCCACCGGCGCCGCCGCCGGCAGGTCGAACCCGGTCGGGCTGGCCCAATAGGCCAGCCCCTCCGGCGCCACCAGCGGCCCGGCGCCGTTGCCGGTGGCCAGAACCGCCATGTCGAAGCGCAGGCTTTCCCCCGCCGCCGTGGTCAGCGCGACGCCATCGGCATCGGGCGCCACCTCCGCCACCGCCTGCGGGATATGGCGCAGCCGGTCCGGCCACGGGTCCAGCAGGCCTTGCAGATAGGCGCGATAGACCCGGCGCGGCGCAAAGCTGCGCCCGGTGACGCCGCCCTCCGGGCGCCATCCGGCTTGCCGGCCCAGCCAGTTCAGGAAGTGATCGGGTTCGTCGGGCCACGCGCTCATGCGCGCCGCCGGGACGTTCAGCAGATGGCCGGGATTGTCCGTGTCATAGGCGATGCCGCGACCCGGTTGCGCGGGGTCGAAGATCGTGACCCCCGCATCCGCGGATTGCGCCATCAGTTGCATGGCCAGCAGCACGGAACTGGCCCCTCCACCTATTATCGCTATTGATCTCAATCTGTTACCTATCTACAGCGAGCGAGTCGTGATTACTCGTCGGTGCAGGTTGCAAAGGCAGGTCCCTGCGGTCAAACGAAACCGGCCGCGATCACGCGGGCGTGACCGGAGGTGAGGAAGGCGGGGAAGGCGGCGGGGCGATGCGGTTCAGCCGGCCTCCAGCCGTTCGATCAGCGCCGGCAGGTCGGCCACGCTGTCGATGACATGATCGGCCCCCGCGGCCTTCAGCATCGCCGTCGCCCGCGCCCGCAGCGCGGCACGCCCGGCTTCCGGCAGGGCGGCCAGCGCCTCGGGCGTCAGCCCGGCCTCGTTGCCCGACAGCGCCAGCCCCACGGTGACGCAGCCCGCAGCCACGCCTTCCATGATGCCCGGCGCGGTGTCGTCGATCTTCAGCACCGATTGCGGCGGATAGGCCCGCAGGTCGATGAAGCATTGATACATGCCCAGCGGGCCGGGCCGCCCCTCCGGCAGGTCGTCGGCGCAGACTAGGTTGTCGGGCACATAGCCCTGCGCCGCCGCCACCGGCAGCACCCGCTCCATGATCGAGCGCGTATAGCCCGTGGTCGAGCCGATCTTCATCCCCCGCCCGCGCAGGAAGGCGACGGTCTCCAGCGCGCCGGGAACCAGGGTGGCGTAATCCGCCACGATCTCCTCGTTCAGCGGCACGAAGGCGGCATAAACCCTGTCGATGGCGGCCTCGTCCGGGAGGCCGCCATGCACCGCCCGCCATTGCGCGGCCAGATGCGGCTCGGCCAGCATGGCGCGGATATGGTCGCGCTTGGGCATGCCCATCGGCTTGCGCGCATCCGCGATGCCGGCCGTGACGCCGAAGCGGCGAAACACCTCGACGAAGGCGCCCATCGGCGCGAAGGAGCCGAAATCGACCATCGTGCCGGCCCAGTCGAAGACGGCGGCCTTGAACTTGCCCATGAACCCCTCCCGTGGCTGTGCGGGCAGTATAGCGGCGCGGGCGGGCGGCACCACCGGACGCGGGGTCCGGGCTTGACTTTCGGCGCCCCGCGCGGTCTTGCGCCGCGCATGGGTGCCCCGGCCGCGCCGCCCCTCGGCACCCTGCCACCTGCCTTTCGCCTGAACCGCACCGGGTTTTCCCGGCGGCGTTAACGGTCTTTTCGGGAATCGCCCGTAACCATGCGATTCGAAAGGCAGGCGGCCCGATCACCGGCCGGGCGCAGGACAAGGGCAGATGGCAAGCCGACAGGACCGACAGACCGAATTCGACCTGCTTTATACGCTGGAGGACAGGCCCCGCCCCGGTGCCGCCCTGCTGGCCGCGATCCAGCACCTGCTGGCGATCATCGTGCCGATCGTCACGCCGGGGCTGCTGATCTGCAAGGCGCTGGGGGTCTCGACACGCGACACCAACATGATCGTGGCCATGTCGCTGGTGATCTCGGGCATCGCCACCTATGTGCAATGCCGCCGCTTCGGGCCGTTCGGGGCCGGGCTGCTGATCGTGCAGGGCACCAGCTTCAACTTCGTGGGGCCGCTGATCGCCGGCGGCTCGGCGATGGTGGCCAGCGGCACGCCGGTCGAGGCGGTGATGGCGGCGATCTTCGGCGTGGTCATCGCGGGATCGTTCATCGAGATGGGCGTCTCGCGCATCCTGCCGCTGCTGCGGCGGCTGATCACGCCGCTGGTGACGGGCATCGTCGTGCTGATGATCGGCCTGACGCTGATCAAGGTCGGGCTGATCAGCATGGGCGGCGGCTATGGCGCGATGGCGGATGGCAGCTTCGCCAATGGCCAGAACCTGACCCTGTCGGGCGTGGTGGTGGCGATCATCATCGTCATCAACCGCGCCGGCAACCCGTGGCTGCGCAGCGCCTCGCTGATCATCGCGCTGGTCGCAGGCTATGCGATGGCGGCGGCGATGGGGCGGCTGGATTTCACCGGCTTTCGCGAAGCCGAATGGTTCCAGCTCCCGCGCCCGCTGCATTTCGGCATCGGGTTTTCCTGGTCGCTGTTCGTGCCGATGATCGTGATCTATCTGGTCACCTCGCTGGAGGCGATCGGAGACATCACGGCGACCAGCAAATTCTCGAACCAGCCGGTCGAGGGGCCGCTGTGGATGCGGCGCATCAAGGGCGGCGTGCTGGTCAACGGCGCCAACTCGCTGCTGGCGGGTGTGTTCAACACCTTCCCCAGCTCGGTCTTCGCGCAGAACAACGGCATCATCCAGCTGACCGGCGTCGCAAGCCGCCATGTCGGGATGTATATCGCGGCCGTGCTGGTGGTGCTGGGCCTGTTCCCGGCGGTGGCGGGCCTGATCCAGGCCGTGCCGGAGCCGGTTCTGGGCGGTGCCGCGCTGGTGATGTTCGGCGCGGTGGCCGCCGCCGGCATCAACATCATCGCCGATGTGGAGCTGGACCGGCGGGCGCTGCTGATCATCTCGGTGTCGCTGGCCCTGGGGCTGGGCGTGTCGGAGGTGCCGCAATTCGTCGCCCACATGCCGCGCGCCGTGGCCTCGGTGCTGGAATCGGGCGTGGCCACCGGCGGGCTGGCGGCGGTGGTCCTGAACTGGTTCCTGCCGGAGCATCCCCGCGAAGCGGCGGGCGAGGCGCGGCCGGCGACCGGCCGGTAAGGCAATCCCCGCGCCGGGACGGGCGCGGGGATCTTTCAGGGGCAGGGGCGGCCCCCGCCGCGCCCTACAGGTATTTGCGCGGGGCGATGGCGGCGGCCACGTAATTGGTCAGCGTCACCACGTCGAAGACCGGCAGCCCCGATTCCTCGGCCACGAAGGACGAGAACGGGCACATGTTCGTGCATTCGAACAGGATCGCGCCGGGATCGGGGCAGGAGGCCATGAAATCGCGGGTCATCTCCAGCATCTCGGCCTTCAGCACCTCGGTATCCAGCCAGTCGCGGCCGTCGATATAGGTGGCGGGAAACTCCGCGCCGGGCTTCATGCCCTGCACCTGCACCGGCACCTGTTCGGAGGACCAGCCGACGCCGCGGAAATGGTCCTCGTTCATGTTGCCGGCGCGCTCGGTGAACACGCCGATGACCTTGCCCGGCGGCAGCATCGCCGCGATCAGCGGCGCCTGCATCAGCGCCGAGGTAAAGACCGGCACCCCCACCGCCGCCGCGATATCCTTCTGGAACGGCCCGAGGAATCCGCAGCTGGTCGTGATGGCGCGCACGCCCTCGGCGGCCAGCTCGCGCGCGGCCTCGATGAAGGGGGCGATCAGTTCCGGCTCGGGGCGGCGGCCCATGATCCGGGTCGGATGCGCGCCCCTGACGATCTTGTAGCGCACCGGGAAGTCGAAGGAG
The DNA here is from genome assembly GCA_934533075.1 of uncultured Paracoccus sp. GTDB lineage: Bacteria > Pseudomonadota > Alphaproteobacteria > Rhodobacterales > Rhodobacteraceae > Paracoccus. The sequence goes on along the minus strand of CAKTBJ010000002.1, from coordinate 22,396 downwards.
CGCGCATTCCCGATGTCGCCGGGCGGGCGCGGAAAGATCGTGTCCAGCATCAGGATCCCGATGGGCTGGCCGTAATTGGTGTAACCGCCTTTCAGCAGCATCTCCGTCCTCCCGGCCCTGCTTCGCCCCATAAGGCGGCCTCGCCGTGGCGACCGCAAGCCCCCGGATCGCGGCACGGCAGGGGAATCGCGCCGGCGGGGGGCGGGCATCCGGCCCTTCGCGGTCGTCGATCCGGCGGCCCTGTCTCCGGTATTCCGTTGCCGGTTTTCCGCAGGATTGCGGCAGCCGGGCCACGCCCGTGCCCGCTGAATCCGCGTGACATTGACCGGGCTGCGGATTTGCGCTAGCTGCCGTCCATCCCGCAATCCGGCGGGGTTCCGCTGGGGCGTGGATCGAACAGGCGTCCCGACTGACGGCCGGCAAGGCCAATGGACGCGCGGCCGGACAGGACGGCCGCCTGCTATCGAAAGCCACAGATGACCCTTTTTTCCGACCTGAAACTCGACCCCAAGGTGCTGAAAGCAGTGCAGGAGGCGGGTTACGCCACCCCCACCCCGATTCAGGCCGGCGCGATTCCGCCCGCGCTGGAAGGGCGCGACGTGCTGGGCATCGCCCAGACCGGCACCGGCAAGACCGCCAGCTTCACCCTGCCGATGATCACCCTGCTGGGCCGGGGCCGGGCGCGGGCGCGGATGCCGCGCAGCCTGGTGCTGTGCCCGACCCGCGAGCTGGCCGCGCAGGTGGCCGAGAATTTCGACATCTACGCCAAGCATACCCGCCTGACCAAGGCGCTGCTGATCGGCGGGGTTTCCTTTGCCGAGCAGGACAAGCTGATCGACCGCGGCGTGGACGTGCTGATCGCCACGCCCGGCCGGCTGCTGGACCATTTCGAGCGCGGCAAGCTGCTGCTGACCGGCGTGCAGGTGATGGTCGTGGACGAGGCCGACCGGATGCTGGACATGGGCTTCATCCCCGATATCGAGCGTATCTTCCAGCTGACCCCCTTCACCCGGCAGACCCTGTTCTTCAGCGCCACGATGGCGCCGGAAATCGAACGGATTACAAACACTTTCCTGCACAACCCCGAACGGATCGAGGTTGCGCGCCAGGCCACGACCTCTGAGACCATCACCCAGCGGCTGGTCGAGCTGACCCCCACCCGCAAGGACCAGACCGCCAAGCAGAAGCGCGAGCTGCTGCGGGCGCTGATCGACGCCGAGGGCGAGCGGCTGAAGAACGCGATCATCTTCTCCAACCGCAAGACCGAGGTGGACATCGTGTCGAAATCGCTGCGCGCGCATGGCTATGACGCCGCGGCGATCCACGGCGACCTGGACCAGAGCCACCGCACCCGCACCCTGGACGATTTCCGCGAGGGGCGGCTGCGCTTTCTGGTGGCCTCGGACGTGGCCGCGCGGGGGCTGGACATTCCGGCGGTCAGCCATGTGTTCAACTTCGACCTGCCCAGCCATGCCGAGGATTACGTCCACCGCATCGGCCGCACCGGCCGCGCCGGGCGCGAGGGCACGGCCATTTCCATCGCCGTGCCCGCCGACGAGAAATATCTGTCCGCCATCGAAAGCCTGGTGAAGACGCAACTGCCGCGCGCGCCGCTGCCGGAGGGCTTCGTCCCCACCGAGGGCGGCACCCGGCCGGCGCGCGAAAGCGAAAGCCGGGGCGGCAGCCGCTCGCGGGTGCGCGGCGGCCGCAGCCGGGGCCGCGAGGAGCGCCCGGCACCGATGCCGGAGGCCCGCCCGGCGCCGCAGGCCGACGTGGTGGAGGTGCCGCGCGAGGCCGCTCCGGCAGTGCGCGAGGCCCGTGAGGATCGCGCACCGCGCGAGGATCGCCGCGACGACCGCCGCCGCAGCGACAACCGCGAGCGCGGCGGCGAGCGTCACGACCATCACCAGCGCGACCGCCATCGCGGCGAGGCCGTGCGGGGCATGGGCGATCACCTGCCCGAATTCCTGACCCGCAGCTTCCTCGACGCCCTGGCCGCGACCGAGCGCGGCGATGTGGAGCGCGCCGCCGCTGCCGCCGCCGCACAGGCCCAGGCCGAGCGCAAGGCCCGCGAGGCCGAGGAACGCGCGGCGAAAGCCGCCGAGGCGGCCAAGGCCGAAGCGGAATCGAAGAAGGCCGAGGAAGCGGTTGAAATTTCGGAAACCGTGGAGACCCCGGCCGAGGCCGAGACTCCCGCAAAGCCGACCCGCCGCCGCAGCCGCGCAACCAAAGCCAAGCCCGAGGCGGAGACCGCAGCGGAAGCGGAAGCCGCGCCGGAGGCCGCCGTGGAGGCCGAGGCCCCGAAGCCGCGCACCACCCGCCGCCGCACCGCCAAGCCGGCGGAAGCCGCGCCCGAGGCGGCCGAGGCGGCCGAAGCCCCCGAGCCGGAGGCGAAGAAGCCCGCGCGCCGGACCATCCGCCGCAAGGCCGATGCACCCGACGCCGAGGCCGGGGCAACGGAGGCGGCCGAGGCCCCGGTCAGGAAGCCACGCCGCACCACGACCCGCCGCAAGCCCGCCGCCGAGGCGGAGGCGCCGGCGCCCGAGACCACGCAAGAGGGCTGAGGCCCCGGTCCCGATGCGCAGGCAAAGGTCCCCCGCCCTGCGCCGCCTCGCCGCGTGGTTCGATCCCGCGCTGCTGGGGCTGGGCGTTCTGGCCGCCACCGGCCTCGCACCGCTGGGCTGGTGGTTCGCGGCGCTGCCGGCGCTGGCGCTGGCACTGCACCGCATCGCCGGCGCCGCCCGTCCGGGGCGGGCGGCCTTCGCGGCGGGCTTCGGTTATTTCGCCTTCGGGTTGAGCTGGATCGTCGAGCCGTTCCTGGTCGACATCGCCCGCCACGGCTGGATGGCGCCTTTCGCGCTGATCCTGATGGCGGCGGGCGGCGCGGCCTTCTGGGCCATTCCCACCGCCGTCGCCGCGCGCCTGACCGGGCCGGCCCGCGCCCCGCGCCTGGCCGGACTCGCGGCGGCGCTGTTCCTGTCGGACTGGCTGCGGGGCTGGATCTTTACCGGCTTTCCGTGGGCACGGCTTGGCCAGATCTGGACCGATACCCCCATTGCCCAGACCGCCAGCGTGATCGGCAGCCTCGGGCTGTCCGCGATCACGCTGGCCCTCGTCGCGCTGGCCGCCCATGCGCCGAAACGCGGCACCGCGCTGGCCGCCGCAATCGGCCTGACGCTGGCCGGCTGGGGCGAGGGGCGGCTGCGCCAGCCCCTTCCGGCGGCGCGGGAAACCGTCATCCGCCTCGTCCAGCCCGATGCCGATCAGGCGCTGAAATGGGACCCGGCATGGGCCGGCGAATTCTATTACCGCCTGCTGAGCCTTTCGGGTGGCGAGGGCCGGTTCGGCCGCCCCGATCTGGTGATCTGGCCGGAAACGGCGGTGAATTTCGTCCTGGAATGGGAACCGCAGGAGCTGGCGCGGATCAGCGCGGCGGCGCAGGGCGCGCGCGTCGTCACCGGCATCCAGCGCGCCGAGGGCATGCGCTTTTTCAACGCCCTGGTCGCCATTTCCCCCGATGGGCGGCTGGAGGCGGCCTATGACAAGGCGCATCTGGCACCGTTCGGCGAGTATATTCCGCTGGGCGACCAGCTTGCCCGCATCGGCATCACCGCCTTTGCCGCGCAGGCCGGCAGCGGCTACAGCGCCGGCCCCGGCATGGCGGTGCTGGGCCTGCCGGGCCTGCCGGCCTTCCAGCCGCTGATCTGCTATGAGGCGATCTTCCCCGGCCACCTGCGCGAGGTCCCCGCCCGCCCCGACTGGCTGCTGCAAATCACGAATGACGCATGGTTCGGTGTTTTTTCAGGGCCTTACCAGCATCTGGAACAGGCCCGGCTGCGGGCGATCGAATCCGGGCTGCCGCTGGTGCGGGTGGCCAATACCGGGGTTTCGGCGCTGATCGACGCGCGCGGGCAGGTGATGGCAGAACTGGGCCTCGGCGCGCAGGGCCGCATCGACGCGCGGCTGCCGGGCGCCCTGCCCCCGACCCCGTGGATGCGCAGGGGCGATGCGCCGCTGGTGGTGCTGGCCTGGCTGCTGCTGGCGCTGGCCGCGATACGCGGTCGATACAACTTCAGGTAGATTTCTCCGAATTACGTCACGCCACGCATTGACCCTGCGGGCGCAGCCGCATAGACCGGCCCCCGACCGTCACAACGGCTTCCTGGCGTGGCGGTGTCAGGCAACGGAGCAACCATCCCATGACGCGCGAATCATATGTTTTCACTTCGGAATCGGTTTCCGAGGGCCATCCCGACAAGCTGTGCGACCAGATTTCGGACGCGATCCTCGACGACCTGATCGCGGCCTCGCCGCAGGCCCGCGTCGCGGCCGAGGTCTTCGCCACCTCCGGCATGGTGGTGATCGGGGGCGAGATCGGCCTCGACAACCCCGCCGACCTGACCACCCACATGAACCGGGTCGAGCAGATCGCCCGCGACGTGATCCGCGACATCGGCTACGAGCAGGAGAAGTTCCACTGGAACACCTGCCGGGTGATGAATTTCCTGCACGAGCAATCGGCCCATATCTGGGGCGATGCCGATGGCGGCGTGACCACCGGCGGCGCCGGCGACCAGGGCATCATGTTCGGCTATGCCGTCGACGAGACGCCCGAGCTGATGCCGGCCCCGATCCAGTATGCACACGCCATCCTGCGCCGGCTGGCCGAGGCGCGGCGTTCGGGGGTCGAGCCGACGCTGGGACCGGACGCCAAGGCCCAGCTTTCGGTGCGCTATGCCGGCGGCAAGCCGGTCGAGGTCACGCAGCTGGTGGTCAGCCACCAGCACAAGGACGAGGGCCAGACCAGCGCCGACATCCGCGCCATCGTCGAGCCTTACGTGCGCGAGGTGCTGCCCGAGGGCTGGCTGACGCCGAACACGGTCTGGCACGTCAACCCGACCGGAAAATTCGTCATCGGCGGGCCGGACGGCGATGCGGGCCTGACGGGCAGGAAGATCATCGTGGACACCTATGGCGGGGCGGCACCGCATGGCGGCGGGGCGTTCTCGGGCAAGGACCCGACCAAGGTGGACCGCTCGGCCGCCTATGCGGCGCGCTATCTGGCCAAGAACGTGGTGGCGGCCGGGCTGGCGGATCGCTGCCTGATCCAGCTGTCCTATGCCATCGGCGTGGCCGAACCGCTGTCGATCTATGTCGACACCTATGGCACGGGCAAGGTGCCGGAGGCGGCGATCGAGGCCGCGATCCCGCGGGCGATGGACCTGACACCCGGCGGCATCCGCGACCAGTTGAACCTGTGCCGCCCGATCTATCGCCGCACCGCCGCCTACGGCCATTTCGGCCGCGCCCCGGCGGCCGATGGCGGCTTCTCGTGGGAGGCGCTGAACCTGGTCGAGGCGCTGAAGCGCGAGGTCTGACGCGGAAGGCCCCGGTATCCGGGGCCTTTTACCGCTCGCCCAGGTCCTCAAAGAAGCGCAGCAGATAGCCGTCCGGGTCGGCGACGATGAATTGCCGGTTGCCGGTCTGCCGGTCGCCCTTGCGATACCACCTGTCTTCCATCGGCAGGAAAAGCGGGATGCCATGCGCCCGCAGCCTGTCGGCCAGCGCGGCCACCTCCGCCACCTCGATCTGCAAGTTCACCCCGCGCCCGAAGGGGTGCGAGTCCGGCGTATCGAAATCCCGGCCCAGCCCAAGCTGGTCGATCATCAGCCGCGCCTCGCCGAGGCTGAGCATGGCGAAACCCTCCTCTGGGCGCTGGTAGTCCACGGCAAAGCCCAGACTGTCGCGATAGAAGCGCAGCGATGCGCGCCAGTCCGCGACCGCCAGCTCGGGGGTGATGGCATTGCCGGTCGGGGGTTCGGCCGCGCAGGCCGGGCGGTCGAGGCGCATCAGGATTTCGTCGCGGAAGATGCCATCCACCAGCAGCGCCTCGCGATCCAGCGCCCAGTCGGTGAACCCGGCCCTTTGGTAAAGCCGGCGGGCGGGCTGGTTGGTGGCCGAGACCGACAGGCGCAGCGAACGGCAATCCTCCAGCCCCCGCGCAATGACCGCATCCAGCAGCCGCGCGGCAAGGCCGGTGCCGCGCGCGGCGGGGCGGACATAGACGCCCCAGATCGTCGCGATATGGCGGGTCTTGGCCGAACGCCCCCGCGCCAGCGCGATGCAGCCCTGCAAGTCGCCATCGAAGCCGCCCAGAACCAGATTGGCGGCCAGACGGTCCGCGAAATCCGTCAGGGGCAGCGCGGCTTCCTCGTCATGGCTGGCGCCGAACGCCTCCGGGTGGTCCCGCAGCCCCTCCAGCCGAAGCTGGCGGAAGGCCGCGGCATCCGCAGCGTCGAGTTGTCGGATCAGCATGGCCACCCCCCTTTCCGCGCCACAGGATCACGGCTTGCGGGGCAGCGCAACGGTTTGCCTCGGCGCGAAAAGCTGCGATACCATCCGAAAAGGGAGGGGGGTCATGGAGATCAGGCCATTGACGGCGCGGGATTATCCCCATGCCGGGCGCATCTTCTTCTGCGCGGTGCATGAGGGCGCACGCAACGTCTATTCGCCGGCGCAGCGGCTGGCCTGGGGCGGGGCGACCATCGACCTCGACCGCTGGCGCGAGCGGATCGCGCCGATGCAGGGCTTCGTGGCCGAGGACGCGGGCGAGCCGGTGGGCTTCATGACCATCGACGCCGATGGCCATATCGACCTGGCCTTCGTGCTGCCCTCGCAGGCGCAGCGCGGTGTGGGCGCGAAACTGCTGGGCGCGGTGGAGGATTGGGCGCGGATGCAGGGCGTAGCGCGGCTGACCACCTTCGCCAGCCTCGCCGCGCGGCCGTTCTTTGCCCGGCACGGCTGGGTTGTCGTAGAAAGGCAGCAGGTTGCGCGCGGGGGCGCGGTGCTGGAACGCTACAGCATGGAGAAGGTGCTTTAGCGTCGCACCAGCCCTGCCCTTCGTTGATCGCAGGAAAACGCCATCCGTCAATGATCCCCAAAGGCGAAGGCGGTCGCTAATTCCGCAATGAAAGGGCATTCCAGGAAAATTCGCTGCCGTCATAGGCATAATTGATGTTCAGCGTCATACCGCCGCTGAACCTTGCCGCGCCTCGGCATTGGATCGACCCGCCATCCGGTTTTCCCTTGGGATTCGCTATTTCCAGAAGCGTTCCCAGATTGCCGTCCTTCTCCCGGCTGAACTTCATCACGATCTCGTCCGCAAGTATGTCACAGGTATAATCCTGTGGTAAGGCCTGCACCACTTCAAGGTCGAACCACCCGGATGAAGTTTCAACAGAACTTAGTCGAACATAGGTGCTCGGGCTGCCATCAAGGAAAGCGAGGCCGCGGCAGGTGAGACTCTTGCTCGTTTTCTCAAGGACTTCAAGTTGTTCGATCTTCAGGATCTTGCGCAACATATAGTCAGATTCGATCTCATCGCCGACGAACTCGTTGGCGATATAGCTGCACTCCATGAAGGTGGTCGATGTTGGCGTTCCCGTGAAATCCTTACCGGTGACGAATGCAATGGCTGCTGCGGCAAGACTCAGCACGATGGCCACGTTCCACAGCTTTCCCAATATGTCCCACAGCTTTTCCAGCATCATGCATCCGTCCGTCATTGCCATGCTCAGGGATGGCGCCACGCTCGCCCTGAGGCAGGGTGCGACCCCTTCATGCTCGCAAGCAGGTTTCACAGTATACTTCATATTTCACAGTATACTTCATAGAAGCAAGAGGGGACTCGCTCTCTTGTTCCCGGATGACCGGAACGGACGACGCCCTGATCAACGCCTTCGCAAAGGCACTGCGGCGACAGCGGCAGGCCAAGGGGCTTTCACAGGAGGAGCTGGCGCACCGGGCGGGCGTCAGCATGCGCTATATCTCGCTGCTGGAAAGCCGCCGCCATCAGCCCAGTCTGGAGACGCTGCGCGGCCTCTGTGCCGGGCTGGGCATCTCGATGGTGGAGTTCGTGGGTGAGATAGAGGCCGGGCTGTAGCAGATCGTCACGCCCTGCAAGACCTTAGCGCGCCAGTTCCGCCGCCAGCCAGCGGGCCAGCACCTCCGGCTCGGCGCTGTCGAGGCCGATGGCGGCGCGGGCCATGCGGGCGGGTGCCCAGACCAGAGGCTGACCCGAGGCGGCCAGCGCCTCGATCTCGGTCCGGCTGTCGGCCACCGGCCGGCCCAGCCGCGCGCCCATCGCCAGCGCCTGCTGGTCCAGCGCCAGCCACGCCATGCGCAGCCGGTCGCCGCCCTCGGGCAGCGGCAGGCCGGGCGCGACGGGAACCAGGATGGCGGCATCCCCCTGCCCCTCGACCGCGATGGACAGGCCGGCCAGCGCCGGCCGCAAGGTCCCCGCCCCGCGCCGCGCCAGCGTCACCCCCAGCGAGAACGGCCCGCGGTCCAGCTTCTCGACCGTCACTTCCACCCGCGCCGCCGCCGGATGCGCCAGCACGCGCGCGGCGATGTCCTCGGCCAGCGACTCCACCAGATCGTGGCGGCGTGCGGACAGCGCGCCCTCCACCGCCGCGACCAGCACGTCATAGCTGAGGATGCGATCCACATCGTCGCCGGCCTCGGCCACGGAAACCGCCAGATCGGCCGTCACCGCAAAGCGAAGCCGCTGGGCACGACCGCGTTCCTCGGCGAAGGCGCCGATCTCGGCCTCGCGGATATAATCGCGCAGATGGATGCGGTCGGGCTGGTCCATGCCCCTGCCCTAGCCGCAGGCCGGGCGCGCGGCAAGGGCAGACAAGGCGCGATGGTGCCGGGCGGGCGCGGGCCGCATCCTTCACGCCGCAAACAACCCGCCGCCCGCAGGATGCGTGCCTGCACGCACCGCACCCGCCGCCGCGCGCCCCCGCCGTTTCGGCTTGCCAGATACCGGCGCCCGTGCAAAATCGCCGCTGACATGACAGGCTTGGCCAACCCCGCGATCACCGAAATCACCCCCTCCGCCGAGATCGCGCGCGAGGTGCATGGCTGGCGCGCCAAATGCCTGCAACGGCTGATCCGCCTCGGCCTGCCCGTGCCGCGCAGCTGGGCCATCGACACCAGATCCGTGCGCGAGATCGCCGCCGGCCGCCTGCCCGATCCCGCCGCCCTGCGCGTGCTGATCGCGCAGGGCGGCGGGCTGGTCGGCGTGCGCCCCTCGGCTGTGGACCCGGCATGGGGCGGGCCGGGCACGGTGCTGAACGTGGGCATCAACGACCAGCGCCACGCCGCCCTGGTGCGCAGCCACGGCAAGGCGGCGGCCGATGCGCTCTATCTCAGCTTCGTGCAGTCCTATGCGATCAACGTCGCGCGGCTGGACCCCGACGCCTTCACGCAGGAGGGCAAGGGCGCGCTGGCGGCGGCGATGGCGGCCTATCGCTCGGAAACCGACGAGGCCTTCCCGCAGGAGCCGGAGCGGCAGCTGGCCGAGGTGCTGCGCTCGATGGCGCGCGCATGGGAAGGGCCGACCGCGCGGCTGCTGCGCCAGGCCAAGGGCGCGCCGGCCGATGCGCCGCTGGGGCTGGTGGTGCAGGACATGGCGCTGGCCATCGGGCCGGGGCTGACCGGCTCGGGCACCATCCAGTTCATCGACGCCGTGACCGGCCAGCCGCGCATTTCCGGGCGGTTCAACGGCCAGCTTCAGGGACGCTCCAAGGGCGACGGGCCGAATACGCTGTTCCTGATTCCCGACGGCCGCGGCCCCGCGCTTCAGGAGGAAGCGCCGGAAATCTTCGCCGACCTGATCCGCTATGGCGAGGCCGCCCGCGCCCGCCTGCGCGAGGAGATGCGGCTGGAATTCGTGCTGTCGGACGGGCGGCTGGCGATCATCGACGCCGTTCGGGTCGAGCGGTCCTCGCGCGCCGCCGTGCGCATCGCGGTCAGCCTCGCCGATCTGGGGGTGATCGACCCCGAGGAGGCCGTGATGCGGGTCGAGCCGCGGGCGCTGTCGGACCTGCTGCACCACCAGGTGGACCCGCGCGCGCCGCGCGACCTGATCCTGCGCGCCATCGCCGCCAGCCCCGGCGCCGCCACCGGCCGCATCTGCTTTTCCTCGGCCCGCGCCCAGGCCGAGGCCGCGCGCGGCGAGGCCTGCATCCTGGTGCGGCGCGAGACCGTGCCCGAGGACGTGCGCGGCATGCATGCCGCCCAGGCCGTGCTGACCGAGCGCGGCGGCATGTCCAGCCATGCCGCCGTGATCGCGCGCGGCATGGGCCTGCCCTGCATCGTCGGCGCCTCGGTGCTGTCCATCGACCCCCGTGCCGGGGTGATGACCGTGGGCGGACGCAGCTTTCACGAGGGCGACCGCATCACCATCGACGGCACGTCCGGCGAGGTTCTGGCCGGGGCGGCCGAAATGCTGCCCCCCGCCGTCGACGACAGCTTCGACACGCTGCTGGACTGGGCGGATGCCGCCGGCGGCATGGCCGTGCGCGCCAATGCCGAGACGCTGGAGGACGCCACCACCGCGCGGCGCTTCGGGGCGCGCGGCATCGGGCTGTGCCGGACCGAGCACATGTTCTTCGACGAGGACCGGCTGCCGGCCATGCGCGAGATGATCTTCGCCGACCGGCCCGAGGACCGCCGCCTCTCGCTGGACCGGCTGCTGCCGATGCAGCGGTCGGATTTCATGGCGCTGTTCAAGATCATGGCCGGCCAGCCGGTGATGATCCGCCTGTTCGACCCGCCCCTGCACGAATTCCTGCCCCGCGACCGCGAGGGGTTGCGCGAGATGGCGGAATCGCTGGACCTGCCGCTGTCGGACGTGGTGCGCCGCGCCGAATCGCTGGGCGAGGCCAACCCGATGCTGGGCATGCGCGGCGTGCGGCTGGGCATCGCCATCCCGGAAATCTACGACATGCAGGCCCGCGCCATCTTCGAGGCCACCGTGGCCAGCGCCGCCCTGGGCGCGCCCGTGGTGCCGGAGATCATGATCCCGCTGGTCTCGGCCCGGCGCGAGGTCGAGCTGGTCAAGACCCGCATCGACCAGGTGGCCGCCGCCGTGCGCACCGAAAGCCGCGCCGATTTCGACTATCGCCTCGGCGTCATGGTCGAGACCCCGCGCGCCGCCCTGCGCGCCGGCGACATCGCCCGCTATTCGGATTTCATCAGCTTCGGCACCAACGACCTGACCCAGATGACCTATGGCCTGTCGCGCGACGATGCCGGCCGTTTCATGGGCGCCTATGTCAGCCAGCATGTCTACGAGGAAGACCCGTTCCACATCCTCGACCGCGAGGGCGTGGGCGAGTTGGTGCTGATGGGCGCCCAGCGCGCACGGGCGGCGCGGCCGGGAATCACCCTGTCGATCTGCGGCGAACATGGCGGCAATCCCGAATCCATCGCCTTCTGCCATGCGGCGGGGATGAACTATGTGTCCTGCTCGCCCTTCCGGGTGCCGGTGGCCCGGCTGACCGCCGCGCAACTGGCCATCCGGGCGCGGCGCGAATCATCCGGGATGCCCGATCCGGGGCTGGACCCGTAACAACCCTGGATTGAATTCGGCGCGATCTTGCCGATTCGATGCGAATCGCATCGCGGATTTGCGCACGAATCGGCGCAAAACCCGGTTTTGCGGGCGGTCGCGCGGCTGTGCGCTTCACGGATCGCCGGGCGCTTGGCAAGCAATGGCCAACGCATATCGGGTCTGCTGCTGCCCGCCCCCGCTGCCCGGCCGAATTTTCATGTCGCCGAGGGGGTTCTGAACAAGGATCTACGCCGCCATGAATTCAATGGCTTCTTTTGTCGTGCGCCTCTGTGCCGGCGCGCTTTCGCTGGCGCTGATCGCGGGGGGCGCGCAGGCCGCCGATCCCCTGCCGGCGCCCCCCGACGCCAAGGTGAACCAGGCCGAGCTGGAATTCCTTGCGAAGGCGGTCTATTTCGAGGCCCGCGGCGAGCCTCTGGACGGCCAGCGCGCGGTGGCCGAGGTGATCCTGAACCGCGTGGACAGCCCGCGCTTTCCCTCGACGGTCTGCGCGGTGGTGACGCAGGGCAGCAGCCGCGGCTGCCAGTTCAGCTATCATTGCAGCGGCCGCAGCCAGGCCATCCGCGAGCAGGCCGCCTATACGCGGGCGATGCGCGTGGCTTCCTCGGCTTTGGCCGGGCATCCGCGCACGCTGACGGAGGGGGCGACCTATTTCCACACCCGCGCGGTGCGCCCCTCATGGTCGAAGCGTTTCGTGCGCACGGCGCAGATCGGCCATCACATCTTCTACCGCCAGGACCAGCGGGTGGCGCTGCAATGAGCGGGCCGGCGGCGGGGATGTGAAAAACCGCTTGTCACTGCGGCGGCTTGCCCTTAGACCGTCCGGCGGAGACGTGGCCGAGTGGTCGAAGGCGCTCCCCTGCTAAGGGAGTATACCGGGAACGGTATCGAGGGTTCGAATCCCTTCGTCTCCGCCATTTTTATCATAGATCATCAAATAAAATCAACGAATTAGGCAAGGTTTCGGCGGGGCCGATGCCCAACCGCCTGCCCACCCGCATTCTATCGAATCGCCACAGATGGCGGCAGATGGCAACATGCGGGACGCGAACGTCCTTGAAACCCGGCAAGGTTTTCGTATATACAATAACCTATGATCGTGTGGGATGAACCGAAGCGCCAGAGCAACCTTGCCAAACACGGCTTGGATTTTGCCGACTTGGATGAAGCGTTCTTTCTGGCCGCGAAGGTTGTCCCGGCGAAGAACGGGCGGCACATGGCGATTGGACGGCTGGCAGATGGAACCGTTGCGGTCGTGTTCGCCCTGCTTGGAACCGAAGGCGTCTCGGTCATTTCGATGCGCCCGGCAAGCCAGAAGGAAAGGGGTCTGTTATGAGCAAGAAACACCCGACCGAAGAACAGATTCAACGGATGATTGCCAGCGACCCGGACGCGCCCGAAGCCACCGACGAACAGCTTGCGCAGGCGCGTCCCTTCACCGAAGCGTTTCCCGCCCTCGCAGACGCGATGCGGCGGAACATGGGCGGGCGTCCCCGTGCGAAGAATACGAAGGTGGCTGTTTCGCTGCGGCTCGATCCTGATGTTCTGGAACGCTTCAAGGCGACCGGGCCGGGCTGGCAGTCGCGCATGAACGCGGCACTGCGGGAAGCGAAGATTTAGGCCGCGTCCCGCTTCAAGGGCCGGGCCGGCCGCGACCCGCTGCGGGCATAGGTGTCCATCAGCCCCAGCTTCCCGGCTCGGTGTCGCTCGCGGATTAGGTGCCCGTCCAGACCGGCCAGCACTGCGACCATTGGCATGTCGGGGCCACGGTCGAACCATATTTCCGCCGCATCGCGCTCCTGGCCAGGCTTTCCTTGCAGGTCGATCAGCATGGTGGACAACACTGCCCGCCACAGCGCCCTGCAAGCGCGGGGGTCGATATGTTCCAGACGGGGCGGCTTGTTCATTGAAGCCTCCCCGGTGCGGTGGCGGGCTGCGGCGACCTTGATGCGGTCCCATTCATCCGGTGCGCTGTCATATGCCCGGCGCATGAAAGCAGTCTGTTCAGGGTCCAGCTTTGCACCAATCGCAAGGCCGGTCATAGTCTTTACGGCCGGAAAAGCGCCATAGAAATACCTTTGAAAACAACGCCAGGAAGGCAACTTGCCCTCCCGCATTAAATGGACCTGGGCCAATGCGGCGGTCACGGTATAAAGGTCCCGCACCGACAGTTTGAGGACGCCACAGCGCCCGCCATACCGCTTCGGGTGGGTGCCGATGTAATAGACAGGCGCGCCAAGATGCCAAGAATCGCCCGCGTCCAGAAAATCCACCTTGCGAAGAAATTTCCAGTTATTATCCAACACTGCCCTACCAGTTAATTTTTTCTCGCACGTCAAGACGGTGCGGGCGTCCAGGTCGATCAGGCAGCGCAACGGCATAAATATGAATCTCACTTTACACCCCTTGCAATCTCTTAAACACTTGCCGCATCTGAATCACCTTCGCCCCCGATTCAAGTTCCGCGCGATACGCCTCAAACGCATTCGTCAGGGTTATTTCCGGGTCGTCGTCCACTGTCACGCCACTACCGGGTGACTCGGGAAAGGGCGATTCATCGGAAATCATCAGTTCGTAAATCTGCGCGGGCGCCCGGGTCACTTTAATTTCGTCCAGACAGGCGCGGGCTTTCGGCATGAGGGTGGCCGAAGGGTCCGGTGGAATAGAATTGCGCAATTTCTTCACGCTTGCAATAACCCGCTCGACCGACCGGATTTTCCGGGCAAGGGTCATAGGCTGGTCCCCAGCAACAGTTCTTCCAGTGCCGCGAATTTGTGCTCCAATTCCTCAAGACGCTCCACACGTTGTAGCTTTTCGGCAATGCTGGCGGCCGCGCGCATTTCAGCTTCTGAAAGGTCGCCGTTAGCCAAGTGTTCCCTGATACCCTCGGGGGTCGCATCAAGTTCGATAATTCTCCCCCCCCGGGGGGGGGGGGGATTTTGTCCAGCACATATTCGGCCGCCCGCTGGTCGCCCTTGTCGAGATTGTGGCGCAACGTATCGAATGCCAGCGGTCCAAGGGATCTAATCTTCTCGATAGCTTCGCGACTGATTCGATTTTTTGAACCGGGCTTCCTTCCCGGCCCACGGGCGAATGTTCCGTCAGGATTCCGAACCGCCTTAGACATATGGTTTTCAATGGGTTCGTCGTCCATCTTAGACAACCTCCACAGTCCAGCCGTGTCGGCGCGCCCGCGCGATGACCTCGGCGGCTGGGTATTGCCGACTTATGGGGCGAGGGAATCCTTTTTCGTTCGAGAGCCACACACGGTATTGCGGCGAGTAGCCGAAAGCGACCCGGATTTCCCGCATCGAAAGGAATGGCTTGGCGGGCAAGATGGCACGTTTCATTACTTCACCCTTTGCGATTGGGGCGGGACCGAAACCCCGTCCCATTTCGATTCAGACAGAAAGCCCGGTGATTTCTGTCGCGCTCTTGCCGCTGACCAGCATGAGCGCCCGCACAACATATTGAAAGTAATCTTCGGCAATGTCCAACAAATCGCCTTCAATTTCCCAGGCTTTCACGGCCTGCTCGGCGGTATTGAACGCCACCGCATGGTCCGAGCCGGCACTCATCAAAAATCCCGTGGTCGAAGGGATCACATGCGACGAATCGAGACCAGCGATCTTCACATGGTTCAAAATCATGAACCGCGTTTCGACCTGATTCCACAGTTCAGCCGAAATGCCGCAATAATCCTGTCCCGCTTCAATCAGCGCGGCCAGCAACGTCCAATCACCATTGATTGCCAGCTTGAGGCGTTGCGGCGCGTCATGCGATTCCCACCAGCGGCGCAAATCGCTACGCAACGATGCGTTGATTCCGCGCGGGAAGTCCAGCGTTCGAGTCTTACGCACCTGATATTCGCTGCGGATTTCACGGACACCAGCGATTGCGATAAGCAGCGCGGGCCGGATGCGGGCCAGTTCGGTTTGAATATCACGCTCAAGGGCGGGACCGGTGTAACCATCCAGATTACGCGCGGCCAGGCGGTCCAGCGATGCCGCAAGAATTCCATCCAGCGGATTCAGGATATCCTTGAATTTTGGGTGCTGGGAAAGCGCGGACGGCGACAGGCAAGAGGCGCTGCGACCATGTGCATTCACAGTCCCGAGTGTGCCCCTGTCGATATTGGACAGGGTGAACCGAATGGAATTGTCGGGGCTGTCGAGACCGGACGGTGGGCGGGGGCGATCAAGCGCGGAAACAACGATGGGGCGGCGCATGGAATTTTCCTTTATCTGGGGATTCGCTTGTCCGATGCATGATAATGCCGATTTTGCGACATGGAATGACGCCGCAAGGAAATTCCGGGCCGCATTCGTGGCGAGGCGTGACGGGGCGCGCCTAATTGTGGCAATGCGTGAATTAATGGCGTGATTTATTTGCCACGGGGTTGACGTGGCGGACGGCTGGTGCGGGTTGCCCGTCCTGCGCGCGCCGTGCGGGCCGCTGGCGGCCGTCTCCGCCGTTCCGGTGCCTCGGTGCCGGGCGGTGCGTTCTGCCCGTGTCGCGCGCCCCTATGGGCAGGCGGTTGGGCACCTGTTGAACGATTCCGGCGGGCATCGGTTAGCGAGTGCTGGACAGTTTGCACAAAAATTGGCGGAGATAAGCACCGCCAGCGGTTCGCGGTAACGGTGCGGCCGCATCGTGGCGGTTCGGGTGCCTTGGGTTGCGGCCGGTGCGCGCTGTGCGGGCCGTGCGAGGGGACGGGGTTGCGCCCATCATTCGGGGCAGTCCGCGCGCGGTTCTGATCGGTGCGGACCGCTGGGTGGTGATGCGAGGGCGCGGGCCGGCATCGTGGCGCTGCCGATGCGAGGGGGCGGGTTGCGCTGGTGGCAGTGCATCGGGTGCCATCGGGCCGGGCGGCATGACCAGCGCGCGGACGTGGTATCGGTCGGCGGTGCCGGGCGGTGCGGGCCGGGTGGTGGCGCGGTTCTGATCGGTGCGGGCCGGCGGGATTCCCTCGCCTGAATATTTCTGGGAAGAATTTCCACCGGCAGAAAATCCTGAAATTTTATAAATTTTCGCCGCCTGAAATTCTGGACAGGCATCTTTTCGGACCATCCATCCACGCCCATCCACACCTCCCTGCGGATGGCCACGGATGCCACCCCACAACAAGTGTGGGTTGGCCATCCACGCTCTCATCCACGCCAAGGGCAAAAATTCCATCCACGACCATCCACGCTCATCCATGCACGCCATCCACGCCGAAAAAATTTCTGAAAAAAATCCCCGCCTAAACGGGGAAATTTCGGATTCTCGAGGGCTGCGGACGCTAAATTATCAACCGTCCAAGCGCCTTGTATCCTGCCGGTGCCTCGAATTTCAGCCCGTCCAGATGGTCAGCCCGCTGCCGGGTGGCACCCTTCAAGAGCGTTGCCGAGTCCATCAGCCACTTGCCGTTGCGGCGCTCAAGCCAGCCGGTCGCGGTAACGACGCCGCGCTTGTCCCACCCCTTGGGTTGCCTGTCGGGCAGGTCTTGCACGGGCCACAGACGCGTGACGAATTCGACCTCACCCCATCCCGCCGACCGATACCGCGTCCGCGCCGGGATGCCTCGCAGCGTCCATTCGTGTGTGAGGGGTTGCGCGGGTCCAATGGTGGACAAGTTGAAGATGCCGGTGCGCAGACCCTCGTTGACCGATGCCAGCGCGATTTTCCACCACCGGACAGCCCGTGCGCTTCTCGGGCGGCTTGTGCCCGGCATCGGTTCCAGAGGGTCGCGCAGCCGTTCCATATTCTGCACCAGTGCCGCCATGTCGGCGCGTGGCATTTCCGCGATTACCTGTCCCGCTGCGTTCCTCATGCGGTAAGGCGCATCTGGTCTGCGCCCGGCGGCTCGAACCGTTACACCGAATGACCTGTGGATCACTGCATCACCTCCCTGTTAACGGTTGCCTGCCATGCGATGTGCGCCCCTGGCCCGCCAGGTGCCCATGCAGCTTTATCAGGTTCTGCAAGGCATCGCGCGATTTGCTCGGGGGTCAGCTCCGTGTTCTCGAACAGGTCATAGCATTCCGCCCGTGCGAACCGCAGCAGCCTGCCGGTGAGCGTGAAAGCCCGTTCGCTTTCATCATAGGAATGAATCCACGGGCTGATTTTCCCGGACGGGTTAAGCAATCTTTGGATTCCGTCGCGATAACTTGATGACAGCCCGATTTCATGCTTCTGCATCATTTGCTTTATGAGGGATTCCGGGATTTTGACATTTGACGGCTCGCCCGCGAGCGCGATGCCTTGCGCCTCGCACACGCGGTCATGGATTCGTGCAATCAAACTTGCGACCTTTCGCGACGCCGCGCGAGACGGTGTTTCATATTCTCCCGCCTTCTGTCGCGCCTCCTTGTCTTTCTCTTTGCCCGAGTCCTGTTCTCGTTGGCGAAATTCAATGGCGCAGGAAGTCAGCCGCTCCAAGTCACTGAAATCACCCATCACCCATCCGATTCCAACAACTTTCAACTTGAAATTAATCGGCGCAAATTCCTCCGCGTCCTTTTGCTTGGTGCATTCGATTGATTTGCTGCCGTCATTCTCGGCAGTCACCGATATTTCAAAATCAGCGTTTGCCAGAAGGACCATGCTTCCGAAACTGCGCCCGATATCATTCCACCCCGAGTGATGCACAATCAGGACTGTGCAGCCATACCGTTCCTTGATGGTATCAACGGTTTTCCAGAATTCGGACATTTGCGCATGGTCGTTCACGTCCATACCGGCGGTGGCGCGAAACAGCGTGTCAACCACAATCAGCGCAGGCTTCACCGGCATACCGTCCAGTTCGGCCATAAGCGCCTGTGTATCCCCGGTATTGCTTGCCAAGGCAATCGAGCGTGACGAAACATGAATCCTGTCAGCCGCGCCAGTTGTGTCGTTCTGCAATCGCGCCTTGAATCTGTTGGCAATCGGGGCGTGACCTTCTCCCACAATATAGACCACATGTCCAAGTTTCGATTTGTGCAGGTTGAACATTTGTGCGCCAGCCACGGACGCAGCCATGTCAATCGCGACGAATGATTTTCCTGTTCGGGGTTGGCTGAACATGATTCCAGCGGATTGCGCCGGCAGAATTCCCTTTATCAGCCATTTCGCGGCATGGGTTTGCCCCATGCTTTCCGACAGCGGTTGCAACAGTTTCGCGGGCTGCGGCACCGCACCGGCGCCGCCCGGCTGCACCGGGACCGCGACCGCCGACATGCTGCTGAACGCTGCATAGGGGTCGAACCGCCGCAGTTCGGATTCAAGCTGGGGGCGCGCGTCGTCGGAAATCGCGCGCAGGATCGTCGGAATGCCGGTGCTGGTCCCATCCTTCACGGCATTTATCCACACGCCCCGGTTATCGTCCGGATCATTGCCGTGCTTGCTCGGGTCTTCTTCCCACCGGCGATTGAACCGGGCGCACCATGCCGCCAGCATCTGCCAGATTTCTTCCCGACCACAGACCGACCAACCGGCCTGCATGAACGCCCAATAAACCCGCGTCCATGCGTCCCGCCCCAGGTCGTTCGGGTCGATAGCATCCAGCACCGCTTGCAGCCATTCCCTCGACGGGGCTTGCATCAGCGTCCCGAGGGGGTGCCGGGTGCCGCCAGCCGCTTCCTGTAGCACCTGAACGCCCTGCAAGGCCGCTGCCAACGCCTCGGGCGTCGTGTCCTGCCCGTTTATGACGGGTTCCCAGCGCACAAGGAACGGCGCGCCCTTCTGGTGCAGGAAGCCCGGCAGGCGCATGATGCGCGCGGGGTTGCTCACCGATCCGTCACCGCCATAACGGATCGCCAGCTTTTGCTGATGAACGCGGAAGTGCGCCGCGTCCGCATGATGCGGAAAGCGGAAATAAAGATGATGCTTCCCCGGACTCGACTGCACCCATATCGCTGGGTGCATTTCAGAAATCATGCGACCTGCGGGAACGGTTGCGGTGCTGATGTTGTCCAGGTCAACGAAGTTTGCGCGAATGCGAACGATGTTGGAATCGGACGTTCCGCCGGTTCCGTCCAGTTCGTTCACAAAAAAAGACGGCATAGCCTTCGCAGTTGAGAAGTGAGATATTCCACCAGTCCGCATCATTCGGGTTATGAAAGGTGAGAACGGTTTGCCGACCGGCAGGCACAGGGGTTTCGCCCTTCTGCCAGATCAAGCGAATCGAAACCGGCGCATCAGGACCAAGCAGCGTAGCAAGAAACCCTTTCGAGGTCGCAATATTAGACGTGACGATTTGGCCGGCGGAAACCGGCGAGACATGGTTATTCATCTGGGGAAATTCCCTGTTTTATCCATTGGTGGGAAAGAGGCGCGAACCTCTTATTGCGGGGCGCTATGCCATCCGGTCATATCGCGCGCCCTGCTGCCATCCGGTTTGCAGGGAATGCCTGTTGCGGCGGCGGCGGGGGGTGGTGGGCAGCAGACCCCGAAGGGAAAGTCGCGCCTGCCTCACCGATTCCACCAACTGACGCACAGGTCTTTATTACCATGCCCGATTCAGGACCGGGCGTCAATCGGGCATTGCGCACTATCCCCAAGCCGGCGGGCTTCCCATGCCTCGACCTCAGCCAAATCCCACCGCGCCGCGCCGGGCGTCAGCTTGATTTGCGGCGGGAAGGAATATTCCTTCATATATTTATAAATCGTTTCGCGGCTGATTTCGTAACGATCCATCAGAAACTTCGCGCTTACGAATTTGCGGGGCTGGTCGTTCATTGCTGCATCCTCTTTGCAAGTGATGCCCCCCAATATGACCAGATTTTGCCACCGCGCCACAGTTGGTTGTGAACGGGGCTCTTGATGGCGGAGGAATTATCCGCCGGCATAATCGGCGTTTGCTGGGCATTTTTGCTATTTTTGCGGATTATAGGCCCAACCGCCTGCCCAAAACGCTATCGGGCCGGGCCGTCACCGTCCTGAATCGACGATTCCCAGCCGTCCGGGTCATCGTCCCCCGCTGGCGGGCTGGTCGCGGTTTCTGGCGGCTTTTCTGGCCCGCGCCAGAATGACAGCAGCGCCGCGACCTGGGCACCCTCCGGCGTTTCCGCGAAGGCTGGACGCGGTTCGGGATCGCAACGGCATCGCGTCTTGCGGCATGTGGCGCAATGCCCGTTGGGCATCCTGTGGCGCAGCAGGGCGGGCGTCGCGCTCCGTTGCACATGAACCTGAAAGCACAGGTCAGCGATGTTCCGGGCAAGGCCCTTCGACCGCGTGACGCGCGCCCTGATGGCCTCGGGCATTGGCGAAGCTGATCTTGCCCATGTGCAGTCTCCTTCGGTTGCACCCTTGTAGGCCGGTGCGATGATTCCTGAGAGGTCGCCATTGCCGATGGACGTAATCTAGGCCAAGACGATTGAGCGGATTAGACGGGTAATTCTTATTGGTCCTATCATTAAGGTGATGAATGCGGCGGGATGAGATCGCGGACCTGGCCGCCTTCGTGATCGTCGCCGAGGAGCGCAGCTTCACCAAGGCGGCTCGGCGCGTTGGCATGGCGCAGTCCGCGCTCAGCCAGATCGTGCGCCGTATCGAGGAGCGCTTGGGAATGCGGCTGCTCTCGCGCACGACGCGCAGCGTGGCGCCCACCGAGGCGGGCGAACGGCTGATTGCGACGCTCGGTCCCATGCTGCACGATCTCGACACCGTAGTCGCCTCGCTCGGCGAATTGCGCGACCGTCCGACCGGAACGATCCGCATCACCACGGTGGAGCACGCGGCCAAGACGATCATCATTCCGGCCATGAAGCGGCTGCTTCCCGACAACCCCGACATCAAGGTGGACATCACCATCGACTGCGGTCTGGCCGATGTCGTGGCCGATCGGTTCGACGCGGGTGTCAGGCTGGGCGGGGACATCGCCAAGGACATGATCGCCGTGCGCATCGGGCCGGATACACCGATGGCGATCGTCGGCTCACCCGGCTATCTTCGCATGCATCCGGCGCCCGCGTCGCCAGCACAACTCATAGATCATCGTGCCGTCAATCTGCGGCTACCGAGTTCCGGAACGCTGAACGGCTGGCGATTGATGCGCGGCGGGCGCGAAACGCAGGTGCGGATCGACGGGCCGCTCGTTCTCAACACCATCGACCTGATCCTGGACGCAGTGCTCGACGGGCACGGACTTGCCTATCTGCCGCTTGATCAGGTTCAGCCTCATCTTGATGCCGGACGGCTGACCCGGGTGCTCGGCAAGTTCACACCTGACCTGCCCGGATATCATCTCTACTATCCGCACCGGCGGCATGCATCCGCTGCGTTCACGCTATTCGTCGAGAGCCTGCGGTTCCGGGGCTGACGACGATGCTCAAAGGCCGGGTCGCCGAACTGGTGTAAGCAATACGGCATCGTGGCGCATCCAAGCAGATATTCTCTTATATCGCCAAGCATTTACTGTGTCCGCTCGGCCATTCATGCTATGCTTCATCATTGGCGGCACGGGGACAATCATGGGACACTTCATTGAAGGGTGCGACCGAAAACAGCCGCTTCTGCTGCCCGCCTGTGTTGATGATTATGTGCCGCAGGAAGGTCTCGTACGCGTCGTTGATGGCTTCGTCGAAACCCTGGACCTCACGGCGCTCGGCTTCGAGCGCACCGTCTCGGCCGCGACGGGACGACCGGGTTATCACTCAGGTGATATGCTGCGACTCTACATCTGGGGTTACCTGAACCAGTTGCGCTCCTCGCGACAGTTGGAGCGCGGCCTGCCAGCGCGACCCGGAGGCGATATGGCTGATGCGGCGGATGACGCCGGATTATCGGACCATCGCAGCGTTCCGACACGACAATCCCGAGGCGATCATCGACACAGGCGCCACATTCATCAGCTTCTGTCGCGAGAACGGCCTCTTCACCCCCGGCAAGGTGGCGCTGGACGGGACCAAGATGCGGGCGGTCGCCAGCGCAAAGAATATTGCCGGAGCAGATCGTCTCGCACGCGACATCGCTCATACTGAAACGGAAATTGCCTACTATCTCGACCGCCTC
>CAKTBJ010000001.1 GCA_934533075.1 uncultured Paracoccus sp. | reverse complement strand
GTCCGAACCATCCCAACCGGGCTTCCCCGCCCCGATCCGGCCCTCGCCGTCTCGGTGAAGCGGTGTTTAGAAGGAGCCGACAAAGAGGGCAAGAGAAGAAATTCATGAATTTGCAAAGAAACTGTCATTATACTGATTATAAAAGATAAATTTACGGGATTCCCCTCTCGATGCGCAGCGCCACCCAGCCGCGCCATGCCAGAAGGCCCAGAATCACCGCCAGAATCGCCTGCTCCTTCGGTCCCGGAATCTTCTCCACCAGCAGCCAGTGCCAGCCGGCCAGCGGCGCGGCGACGTAGATTCCCCGGTGAATCGCCCGCCAGCGGGCGCTGCCCAGCCTCCGAATCGCCAGATCCGATGCCGTGGCCGCCAGCAGAGCCAGAATCACCCCGCTGATCGCGCCGATGGTCAGGTAGGGACGGTTCATCAGGTCGCCGCCGATCCGCCCCCAGGCCAGCCCCATGTCCAGCACCGCCCAGGCCGCCACATGCAGCGCCGCATAAAGGAAGCTCAGCATCCCCAGCGCCCGCCGGAACCGCATCGCGTTGATTCGCGCCAGCCGCAGCAGCGGCGTCACGCACAGCGTCGCCACCAGGAAATAGATGGCGATGCGGCCGCTGCGATGCTCGATCGCGCGCACCGGATCGACGCCCAGCCGCCCCCGCAGCGTATCCGAGGCCAGCAACAGGAAGGGAATCAGCCCCGCCACCCAGACCGCCCCGCGCGGCAACCGGCGCAGCGCGGCATTCAGCCGGTCACGCATCAGAAATCCCTGCGCAGATCCATGCCGGCGTAAAGATGCGCGACCTCCTCGCCATAGCCGTTGAACATCTGCGTCGGCTCGCGTCCCGCAAAGAGCGAGCCACCGATCACCCGCTCGGTGGCCTGCGACCAGCGGGGATGATCCACCTCGGGGTTCACATTGGCATAGAAGCCGTATTCGGTCGGCGCCGCCTGCTGCCACGTCCCCACGGGCTGCCGGTCGGTCACGGTGATGCGCACGATCGACTTGATCGACTTGAAGCCGTATTTCCACGGCACCACCAGCCGGATCGGCGCGCCGTTCTGGTTGGGCAGCGCCTCACCGTAAAGCCCGGTCGCCAGCAGGGTCAGCGGGTGCAGGGCCTCGTCCAGCCGCAGCCCCTCGCGATAGGGCCAGTCCAGCATGCGCGAATTCTGGCCCGGCATCTGCTCGGGATCGTAGAGCGTCTCGAAGGCCACGAACTTCGCCGAGGGCTGCAAGCCCGCACGCTCCAGCACCGGACCCAGCGGCACGCCGTTCCACGGGATCACCATCGACCAGGCTTCCACGCAGCGCAGCTTGTAGATGCGCTCCTCGACGGCGGCTTCGGGGGCGATGTCCTCGACGCCATAGCTGCCCGGACGGTCCACCAGCCCGTCGATCACCACCATCCACGGGCTGGTGCGCAGGCGGCCGGCATTGCGGGCCGGGTCCTCCTTGCCGGTGCCGAATTCATAAAAGTTGTTGTAGTTGGTGACCTCCTCGAAGGTGTTGGGCGCCCCCAGCGAGGGCGCCGCCCGCGCAGGCAGGACGGCCAGCGCCCCGGCCCCCGCCATCAGCGCCCGGCGGTTGAGGTAAAGCGCCCGCGGCGTCACGTCAGACCAGCCCAGTTTCATCCGCACCCCCTCGCTGTCCCGCCATTCTATACCATGCCGCCCCCTTCCCCGCTGACAAATGCGCGAGAATTCGCCGGCATGGCTTTTTCATGGCGACGGGACTGCATTATGCTGGGCGCAACTGGCCTTTTGTGCCAGAAGCGTCGCGCCTTGCGTTCGCTGCGCATCGCAGGCATTTCGTTACGAGCCGTATCAAACGGCCACTTGGCAGGAGACCAGAGCATGATCCGATCCTCGCTGCGCGCCATTGCCGTCATGGCCGCATGTGCCGTCCCCGCACTTGCGCAGGAATCCACGAATGTCGTCGCCACGCATGGCGACTGGACGGTATTCGCCGCCAGCAACCCCAGGGAATGCTGGGCCGTCTCGCCGCCGAAGAAGACCGTGAACACCCGCGACGGCCAGCCGGCCGACGTGCGGCGCGGCGACATCCGGCTTTACGTCGCCTATCGGCCCGGCGCCCAGGGCGAGGTCAGCTTTGCCGGCGGCTATCCCTTTGCGCCCGATTCCACCGTGGACGTGGCCATCGGCGGGCAAAGTTTCAGCCTGTTCACCGAAGGCGAAAACGCCTGGACCGGCTCGGCCGCCGACGATGCCCGCCTGATCGCGGCGCTGCGCGGCGGGGCCGAGGCCGTGGTCTCCGGCCGCTCGGCACGCGGCACGCGCACCGTGGATACTTTCTCGTTGTCCGGCGTGACCGCCGCGACCGACAGGGCCAAGGAGGCCTGCCGCTAAGGCAGGGCCGGCCTGCGGCCATCTAGCCGCGCGGCGGGAATTTCCCCGCCGCGCGGCTGTTGTTTTCCAGCGATTCGCCCCATATTGGGGCAATTCCCTTGCCCCGGACCCAGACCATGACCGCCGCCGCCCCGATCACGCAAGACGTGCTGACCATCCCGCGCAAGCTGCCCGAGGGCGGCCCGGTCAATCTGGTCGGCCTCACCCGCGAGGGGCTGCGCGACGCCCTGATCGCCGCCGGCACGCCGGAGCGTCAGGCGAAGATGCGCACCGGGCAGATCTGGCAATGGCTCTATCACTGGGGCGTGCGCGACTTTGCGCAGATGACCAACCTGGCCAAGGACTATCGCGCCCTGCTGGCCGAGCATTTCACCATCACCCTGCCCGAGGTCGTCACCCGCCAGATCAGCGCCGACGGCACCCGCAAATACCTGCTGCGCATCGCCGGCGGGCATGAGGTCGAGGCCGTCTATATCCCCGAGGAAAATCGCGGCACGCTGTGCGTGTCCTCGCAGGTGGGTTGCACGCTGACCTGCTCGTTCTGCCATACCGGCACGCAGAAGCTGGTGCGCAACCTGACCGCGGGCGAGATCGTCGGCCAGGTCATGGTGGCCCGCGACGACCTGGGCGAATGGCCGAAGCCCGGCGCGCCCAAGGACGAGACGCGGCTGATCTCTAACGTCGTTCTGATGGGCATGGGCGAGCCGCTCTACAACTTCGACAATGTGCGCGACGCGATGAAGGTGGTGATGGATGGCGAGGGGATCAGCCTCTCGCGCCGGCGCATCACGCTGTCCACCTCGGGCGTGGTGCCGGAAATCGCCCGCGCGGCCGAGGAGATCGGCTGCCTGCTGGCGGTCAGCTTCCACGCCACCACCGACGCGGTGCGCGACCGGCTGGTGCCGATCAATCGCAAATGGAACATCGACACGCTGCTGGGGGCGTTGCGCGACTATCCCCGCCTGTCCAACAGCGAGCGCATCACTTTTGAGTATGTCATGCTGGACGGGGTGAACGATTCGGACGCCGATGCCCGGCGTCTGGTCAGGCTGATCGCCGGCATCCCGGCCAAGATCAACCTGATCCCCTTCAACGAATGGCCCGGCGCCCCCTACAAGCGGTCGAGCTGGGAGCGGATCGAGGCCTTCGCCGACATCGTGCACAAGGCCGGTTATGCCAGCCCGATCCGCACCCCGCGCGGCGAGGACATCATGGCCGCCTGCGGCCAGCTGAAATCCGCGACCGAGCGTGGCCGCCGCTCGGCCGCGCAGATCGCCGCCGAGGCCGCCGCCACCTGACCCCGCATGGACCCCGCCGCCCTGGACGAGATCGACCACGCCCTGCTGGCGGCTTTGCAAAGGGATGGCGGCCTGTCGCAGCGCGACCTCGCGGAACAGGTCGGGCTGTCGCAGAATGCCTGCTGGCGGCGGCTGGCGCGTCTGCGCGAAGCCGGGGTGCTGCGCGGCAGCCGGGCGGTGGTGACGCCCGAGGCGGTGGGCCTCGACCTGACGGTGTTCGTGATGATCCGCACCCGCCACCATGACGACAAATGGGCCGCGCGCTTCCGCAGCCGCGTCGAGGCGATCCCCGAAGTGACCGAATTCCACCGCATCGGCGGCGAGTGGGACTATCTGGCGAAGGTCGTCACGCGGTCGATGGCCGGCTATGACCGAGTGTATAAGATGCTGATCCAGGACATGGATATCGAGCGCGTGACCGGCCTGTTCAGCATGGAAACCATCCTCGCCGACCGCCCGCTGGCCCTGGCGCGGGGACCGGCGGGAAAGGTGCGCCCGGCCTAGATGGTCAGGTTGCGCTCGGCGCAGATCTTGCGGACGGCACGGGCCTCGGGATCGTTGGCCGCGATACCGGAGGGCGAGAAGCCCGCACCGGACCCGCTGCCGGTCAGCACCCCGATGAAGGGCGCGCCGCTGGCCAGGGTGCCGCAAACCGTCACCACCCCGTCATCGCCGCGCATCGCCACGGTGGTTCCGGCCCGCGCGCCCCGCACCTGCCCGGCCAGCGCGGTCTGAACGGCGTTGCGCTCGGCCGTGGACAGCTCATGCGGTCCCGGCGCCGGCGGCACATAGGACGAGCCACCGGAAAGCCGGATATCCTGCGGCCCGCCGCCCCCTCCGCAAGCCGCCAGCATCAGCACCACGGTTCCGGCAATCAGGCTATAACGCATGTCAGTCCCCCAGTTATGCAGGGAAATTCCTAGCCCGCCCGCGCCCGGCTTCGCAACCGACAAGATCGCGATCATGCAAAAAGGCCGCCCCGAGGGACGGCCCTTGCGCATCTTCTCGCCCGATCAGAAGCGATAGTTCACGCCCAGCCGCAGCTGGTTGTATTTCGGCGTGGCGCGGGTGACGGCACCGCCCAGATCCAGATCGGTCTTGCCGAAACGGCCATATTCCCACTCTCCGGTGACCGAGAGACGCTCGGACAGCTTGCGCTCGACCCCGAGGCCCAGGACATAGCCGGAATGGCTGTAGCTTTCCGAGGTATCGGCGGCGGCGACGGCCGTGCCGGCCAGATCGTAGCTGAACTTGCCGCGGGCGATGCCGGCGATGCCATAGAACAGCGTGTCCTCGCTGACGACGCGGCCGGTCTTGAAGCGCAGCGCCAGCACGTTGTCCACGTTCGAGGTGATGGTGCCGGCGCCCACGGCGTTGTCATAGCTGACATCGCCCTCGACGCCCATCGCCTCATAGCCCAGTTCGGCGCCGAACACCCAGGCATCGCGCTGGATGCGATAGCCCAGGCGGATGCCGCCGGTCACGCCCGACAGATCGACATTGCCCACATCGCCGACATAATTGTCGGCCGCATCCGAGAAGCCCACGCGCTCGTCGCCGCTGATGACATAGCCCAGCGTGCCGCCGACATAGGCGCCGGCCCAATCGCTATAGGAGGTCGCTTCGACGATGGGGGCGACGACGGCGGTCTCGACCACGGGGGGCTGATAGCCGCCGGCAAGGGCGGCCGGGGCGGAGACGGCAAGGATCGCGATGGCTGCGGCGGAATGAAATTTCGTCATGGCTACTCCCGGAAAGCTGGAAACCGCGCCCGCTGGCGCCATTAGCCGGAACGATAGCACCCGCACCGATCTGCCTCAACGAAAAATCACGGAAATCCCGCGCATTGCGCCGAATCGCCGCGTCAATCCTGCAACAGGATCGCGGGGGCTGCGCCGTGCCCCGGTCGATCAACCGGGGCACGGCGGGCTTTCCCGGTCAGATGTCCAGGTTCTCGACGCTCAGCGCATTGCGCTGGATGAACTCGCGCCGCGGCTCGACCACGTCGCCCATCAGCTTGGTGAACAGGTCGTCGGCCTCGGCCACATCCTCGATGCGCACCTGAAGCAAGGTCCGCGCCGCCGGGTCCAGCGTGGTTTCCCAAAGCTGTTCCGGGTTCATCTCGCCCAGACCCTTGTAGCGTTGCAGCGACAGCCCCTTCTCGCCCTCCAGGAAGATCGCCGACAGCAGTTCCAGCGGGCCGCGAATGGCGGTGTCGCGCTCCTTGCGGGTCAGGCGGGCTGGGGTGCCGTAGACCTCGCGCAGCGCATCGGTCATCCTGGACAGCCGCCGCGCCTCGGCGCTGTTCAGCAGCGGACCGTCCAGCAGGCGCTGCTCCTCGACGCCGCGCAGCACGCGCGCCATCACGATGCCGCCGTCCTGGCTGGGCCGGCCCTGCCAGCCGCGTTCGTATTCCGTGGCGATCAGGTCCAGCCGATGCGCCACCGCCTCGGCCACGCCGGCGGGATCGACCTCGACGCGGCCGGGCAGCATCGCCCCGGCGATCGCCGCCTGTTCGAGGATATGCGGCGGATAGGTGGTCGGGAAGGCGCGCAGGATGCGCCGGGCGCTGCGGGCCTGCTCGACCACGCGCTTGAGGTCGGCCCCCACCAGCACCTGCCCGTCGCCCAAGCGCAGCGAGGCGCCCTCGACCCCCTGGTCGATCAGGTAGTCCTCCAGCGCGGCCTCGTCCTTCAGATAGACCTCGGACCGGCCCCGCGCGACCTTATACAGCGGCGGCTGCGCGATATAGAGGTTCCCGGCCTCGATCAGCTCGGGCATCTGGCGATAGAAGAAGGTCAGCAGCAGGGTGCGGATATGGGCGCCGTCCACATCGGCATCGGTCATGATGACGATCTTGTGGTAGCGCAGCTTCGCCAGGTCGAAGGCGCCCTGATAGTCGCCCCGCCCGATGCCGGTGCCCAGCGCCGTCACCAGCGTCCCGATCTGGTCCGAGGCCAGCATGCGCTCGGGCCGGACCCGCTCGACGTTCAGGATCTTGCCGCGCAGGGGCAGCACCGCCTGGTTCTGGCGCGAGCGGCCCTGCTTGGCCGAGCCGCCGGCACTGTCGCCCTCGACGATGAACAGCTCGGCCAGCGCCGGGTCCTTCTCCTGGCAATCGGCCAGCTTGCCGGGCAGGTTGGCGATGTCGTTCTTGTTGCCCTGCTTCAGCACGGTCTCCCGCGCGCGCTTGGCGGCCTCGCGGGCCAGCGCGGCGGTCATGATCTTGTCCATGACCAGGCGGGCCTGCTGGGGATGCTCCTCGAACCACTCGCCCAGCTTTTCGTTCACGATGCTCTCGACGGCCGGCCGGACCTCCGACGAGACCAGCTTGTCCTTGGTCTGGCTGGAGAATTTCGGGTCGGGCACCTTGACCGACAGCACGCAGGTCAGCCCCTCGCGCGCGTCGTCGCCGATGAAGTCCACCTTGTCCTTCTTGGACGCGGGCATCTGCTGGCGATAGGTGTTGATGGCGCGGGTCAGCGCGCCGCGGAAGCCGGCCAGATGGGTGCCGCCGTCGCGCTGCGGAATGTTGTTGGTGAAGGGCAGCACGGTTTCGTGGAAGCTCTCGTTCCACCACAGCGCCACCTCGACGCCGATGCCGTTCTTTTCGCCGGCGATATAGATCGGCTCCGGCATCAGCTGCTCTTTCTTCGAGCGGTCCAGATAGCGCACGAACTCCTTCACGCCGCCCTCGAAGAAGAACTCGCTGCGCAGCGGCTCGGCCGGGCGCAGGTCTTCCAGAATGATGCGCACGCCGCTGTTGAGGAAGGCCAGCTCGCGCAGCCGGTTCTCCAGCGTATGGAACTTGTAGTCCAGCGAGGAGAAGGTGCCGCTGATGGCGCGGCCATCCGCATCGACCTCGCGCTCGGAGGCCATGAAGCGCACCTCGGTGCCCTTCTCGCCGGGTTCCGCCGGGCCGAGGACGCGCAGATGCTCGGTCACGTCGCCATGCTCGAAGCGGGCGAAATGCTCCAGCCCGCGGCGCCAGATGCGCAGCTCCAGCCAGTCGGACAGCGCGTTGACGACGGACACGCCGACACCGTGCAACCCGCCGGACACCTTATAGGCGTTGTCGTCGAATTTCCCGCCGGCATGCAGCTGGGTCATGATGACCTCGGCCGCCGAGACGCCCTCGGTCGGGTGGATGTCCACCGGGATGCCGCGCCCGTTGTCGCGCACCGACACGCTGTTGTCGGGATGGATCACCACGCGCACGAAGTCGGCATGACCGGCCAGCGCCTCGTCGATGCCGTTATCCACGACCTCATAGACCATGTGATGCAGGCCGGACCCGTCGTCGGTGTCGCCGATATACATGCCGGGACGCTTGCGGACAGCCTCCAATCCCTTGAGAACCTTGATGGAATCGGCCCCGTATTCCGTGGCCCGGTCGGTGGTGTCGGTCATTGTTCTTCTTCCTGCCTCAGGCTGGCATCTTATAGGCGCGGACGCCGCGAATGTCACGGTAAAGCCACAAGATTTCCGGGGATTCAGCCATCCGTCAGCACGGACGCGCCGTCACGCCGCGCCACCGCCAGCACCCGCCCCTTCAGCGGCGTGAACAGCTCCGGCCCGGTGCCGGTCAGCACCGATTGCGCCGGCAGCGCGGCGATGGCACCGTAAAGCCGGGCGCGGCGGTCGGCGTCCAGATGCGCCGCCACCTCGTCCAGCAGCAGCAGTACCGGCTGGTCGGCCAGCGCGCGGGCATTGGCGAGGATCAGCGACAGCAGCAGCGCCTTCTGCTCGCCGGTCGAGGACAGCGCCGCCGGCATGTCCTGCGCCCCCCAGACAGCGCCCAGATCGGCGCGATGCGGGCCGGAGAGGCTGCGCCCCGCCGCCAGGTCGCGCCGCCGCATCGCCGCCAGCCGCGCCGTGATGCTGTCGGGATCAGGGTCGTCGGCAAAGCCCTCGCCCGCCAGCAGGGACAGCCGCGCCGCCGGAAAATCGCCGCCGCCCTCGGCCTGCGCCGCCGCGATCCGGTCCAGCGCCGCCAGCCGGTTGCGGGTGATGGCGGCGCCGGCCTCGCCCATCTGCGCCTCAAGCGCGCGATACCAGCCGGCATCCGTCACCTGATCGCGCAGCAGGCGGTTGCGCTCGCGCATGGCGCGGTCATAGGTCTGGGCGGCTTCTGCATGGTCGGGGAGGAAGCTCAGCGTCAGCCGGTCGAGGAACCGCCGCCTTGCCTCGGGCGCCTCGGAAAACAGCCGGTCCATCGCCGGCACCAGCCAGACCACCCGCACCAGCCGCCCCAGCGCCACCTGCGACACCGGCTTGTCGTCCAGCGCCACCGTGCGCCCGCCTTCCGGCGGCGCACCCGTCACGATCTCATGGCCGGCAAACCGCGCCCGGATGCGCCAGCCGGCGCCGGTGCTCAGCCGCGCCTGATCGGCCGCCGCCACCCCGCGCAGGCCACGGCCCGGCGCCAGCATCGACAGGGCTTCCAGAATGTTGGTCTTGCCGGCCCCGTTCGGGCCATGCAGCGCCACGGGCCGCGCGTCGAAATCCAGCGCCAGCCGCGGCCAGGACCGGAATTGCGCCAGAGTCAGATGCGAAAGCGTCACACCCGCATCGGCATCACGACATAGACCGCCGAGGCGTCGCCGCCCTCGCGGATCAGCGCCGCATCACCCGAGCCGTTGAACAGAAAGACGGCATTTTCATGGTCGATCTGGTCGGCGATTTCCTTCAGATACTTGGCGTTGAAGCCGATCTCCAGCGGGTCGTCGCCATAGGCCACGGCCAGTTCGTCCTCCGCCGCGCCGGCATCCGGCGCATTGACCGACAGCCGCAACCGATCCTCGTCGAGGCTCAGCTTCACCGCACGCGAACGCTCGCTGCTGACCGTGGCCACGCGGTCGACGGCGCGGGCGAAATCGCCGGCATCCACCTCCAGCCGGCGGCTGTTGGCATGGGGGATGACGCGGGTATAGTCGGGGAAGGTGCCGTCGATCACTTTCGAGGTCAGCGTCACGCCGGGGGTGGCAAAGCGCACCTTGGTCTCGCTGACCGAGACAGCGATGTCGCTGTCGTCATCGGTCAGCAGCTTGCGCAGCTCGGCCACGGTCTTGCGCGGCACGATCACGCCGGGCATGTCCGCCGCACCCTCGGGCAGGGCCGCGTCGATGCGCGCCAGCCGGTGCCCGTCCGTCGCCACGGCGCGCAGCTGCGGCCCGTCCTCGCCCTGCGCCACATGCAGATAGACGCCGTTCAGGTAATAGCGGGTTTCCTCGACACTGACGGCAAAGGCGGATTTCTCGAACAACCGGCGCAGGTCGCGGGCCGGGGCCTTGAAATTCGCGCTGTATTCGGTCGAGGCCATGACCGGAAAATCCTCGCGCGGCAGGGTGGCGAGGGTAAAGCTGGCCCGCCCCGCCTGCACGTTCAGCCGCCCGGTATCGGGATCGTCCGACAGCGCCACCAGCGCGCCATCCGGCAGCTTGCGGGCGATCTCGTTCAGCAAAGCGGCGCTGACCG
Source organism: uncultured Paracoccus sp. (assembly GCA_934533075.1). Taxonomy (GTDB): domain Bacteria; phylum Pseudomonadota; class Alphaproteobacteria; order Rhodobacterales; family Rhodobacteraceae; genus Paracoccus. Next base: position 211,777 of record CAKTBJ010000001.1, on the reverse strand, counting down.
TGGTGGCGCCGGGCCGTTCGACCTGCGCCGGGGCGCGGTCCACGACCTCGGTATCCAGATCGGTGGCGCGGAAACTGACACCCTCCGGCGCGGCCTCGATCAGCACGTTCAGCAGGATCGGGATGGTGTTGCGGCGCTCGACCACGGATTGCGCCTGTGCGACCGCCTTGACCAGATCCGCGCGTTCGATCGAGAACTTCATGCCTACCCCCGTCCGTTTGGCCCATGTCTAACCGGGCGCCGCCGGCTTGCCAAGCGCGCCAATCCCCTGCCCCTCAGCCTTGCAGCAGACGGCGCAGCATGTCGAGATCCTCGGCAAGCTGGTGGTCCGCCGCCGCCAGTTCCTCGATCTTCCGCACGCCGTGCATGATGGTGGTGTGATCGCGCCCGCCGAAGCGCCGCCCGATCTCCGGCAGCGAGCGCGAGGTCATTTCCTTGGCCAGATACATCGCCACCTGACGCGGCCGGGCCACCATGCGCAGCCGCTTCGGGCCGACCAGATCCGACAGGCGGATGTTATAGTGCTCGGCCACATGGCGCTGGATTTCCTCGATCGTCACCTTGCGGTCCGAGGCGCGCAGGATATCCGTCAGGCAGTGCTGCGCCATGTCCAGGTCGATCTGCCGGCCCAGCAGGCTGGCATGGGCCAGCACCCGTTGCAGCGCGCCTTCCAGCACGCGGGTGTTGGTGGTGATGCGGCGGGCGAGGAATTCCAGCACCTGCGGCGCGATGTCCACGCCGGGATACTGGGCGCGGAAAGCCACCGTCTTGGTTTGCAGGATGCCCAGCCGCAACTCGTAATCGGTCGGATGCAGGTCCACCACCAGCCCCGAGGACAGGCGCGAGCGGATGCGCTCCTCCAGGTCCTTGATCTCGCCCGGCGCGCGGTCGGCCGAGATGACGATCTGCTTGCCCTGATCGACCAGCGTGTTGAAGGTGTGGAAGAATTCCTCCTGCGTGGATTCCTTGCCGGCGATGAACTGCACGTCGTCGACCATCAGGACCGAGACCGAGCGGAACAACTCCTTGAAATCCATCACGGTCTTTTCGCGCAGCGCCTGAATGAAGCGATACATGAACTGTTCGGCGGAAAGATACAGAACCTTCTCGCCGGGGCGGCGGGCCTGAATCTCGCGGGCGATGGCATGCATCAGGTGGGTCTTGCCAAGGCCGACGCCGCCATAAAGAAACAGCGGGTTGAACGTCACTGGCCCGCCCTCGGCCACGCGCAGGGCGGCGGCATGGGCCAGCTCGTTCGGCTTGCCGACGACGAAATTGGCGAAGGAATAGCGCGAATCCAGCGGCGCGCCCAGATTCTCGGTGCTGCGCTGCGTCGGCTGGGCCGGGGCGGCGGCGGAGGCCGGCGCGGTCTCGGGATGCGGCATGACCTCGAATTGCAGGCGCGGCACGGCATGGCCGGCGCGGGCAAGGCTGGCGCGGATGGAATCGGCATAATGGCGCGACACCCAGTCCGACATGAAGCGGGTGGGCGTGGCGAAACAGGCGCCTTCCGCGTCCAGCCGCGTCAGTTGCAGCGGATCGACCCAAGCCGCAAACTGGTCCTTGCCCATGATTTCACGCAGATCGGCGCGCGCCTGCGCCCAGATTTCCGTCATCGTCACGTCGCTCACCGCCCCTTGCAAACCCCATCCCCGCCGGCCAGCGCCGACAAGGCCGCGCCTCTCCGCGAGGGGGGCAAAGATCGGGGCCTCCGCAGCCGCCCGCACAAGCAGGCGGCCCGGCAAGGCCGAGCAATGCGTCAGACAGGGATGGGGAGGCGGTGGCAGCCGCCCCTTCATCCGTTGCGCGCCAAGCCGACGCGCATGCCCCTTGCCGGCTGGCAGGCCGGTGTGCCGGGCGTTTGTCCCCCAGGCGAAAAGAATCGCAGGCCCAAGCTAGCCCCCGCCCGCGGCGCGGCGCAACCGATCTTCGCGCTTGACAGCGGGGATCGGCGACCGAATCCCCCCGCACCGGCAAATCTGCATCACTCGGGGATTTTTCCGCGAAATCAGGTGAATGGGCGAAACGCCAAACGGGCGCCTCCTTGCGGGGCGCCCGTTTGCTGGCCGGAATCGCGCCTCCAGCCCCGATCTGCGGCGGGTTGCCGCAGATCGGGGCTGGAACGGCTGGGCCGGTCGATCAGGCCGACAGCGCCTTCACGCGCGCGCTGAGGCGCGAAATCTTGCGGGCGGCGGTGTTCTTGTGGACGACGCCCTTGGTGACGCCGCGCATCAGTTCGGGCTGGGCGGCGCGCAGGGCCTCCTGCGCGGCCTTCGCATCGCCGCTGGCGATGGCTTCCTCGACCTTGCGCAGGAAGGTGCGGATGCGCGAGCGGCGGGCCTTGTTGACTTCGGTGCGGCGCTCGGTCTGGCGGGCGCGTTTCTGGGATTGGGCGGTATTGGCCATGAATCTGGTCCTTCGGGTCTTTCAGCGTTTCGATTGCGCAAAAGACCCACGGCGCCGCCCTCCGGGAAAGCGGTCATGATTCTTGCCTAAGCGGGCCCACGCGCATGTCAGCGTGAGCCTATAGGGCAGGCAGGGCTGAAAGAAAAGCCCGAATCGTGGCCTCAGCGGTCGCGGAATTGCGGCTCGCGCTTTTCGAGGAAGGCAGCCATGCCCTCCTTCTGGTCCTCGGTGGCGAACAGGCTGTGGAACAGCCGGCGCTCGAACAGCAGGCCCTCGGCCAGCGGCACCTCCAGCGCGCGGTTGACCGATTCCTTGGCCAAGGCGACCGACAGGGCCGATTTCGAGGCGATCTTGCCGGCGGCGGCGCGAGCCTCGTCCAGCAGCTTCGCCGCTGGCACGACGCGGCTGACCAGCCCCGCGCGCTCGGCCTCCGCCGCGTCCATGAAGCGGCCGGTCAGGTTCATGTCCATCGCCTTCGCCTTGCCGACCAGCCGGGTCAGCCGCTGGGTGCCGCCGATGCCGGCCATGATGCCCAGGTTGATCTCGGGCTGGCCGAATTTCGCCGTGTCGGCGCAGATGATGAAGTCGCAGGCCATCGCCAGCTCGCAGCCGCCGCCCAGCGCATAGCCCGCCACGGCGGCGATCACCGGCTTGCGGATGCGCGCGAATGTGGCATTGACGGCGCCGAACATGTCCTCGGCCAGCACGTCGACATAGGTTTTCCCGGCCATTTCCTTGATGTCGGCCCCGGCCGCAAAGGCCTTGTCACTGCCGGTCAGGATGATGCAGCGCACCTTGTCATTGGCGTCGGCGGCCAGCAGCGCATCGCAGACCTCGCCGACCAGCCGCATGTTCAGCGCATTCATCGCCTCCGGCCGGTTCAGGCGGATCAGGGTGATGCCGTCGTCCAGGTCGACCGTGATCGTTTCATAAGCCATTGCACGCCCCTGCTCGCTCGAATGCGGCGCGGGCTAGCAGAATCGCGCGCCGATGGAAAGCATGCCGCGTCAATGCTGGCAGAGCGGGCAGAAATAGCTGGAGCGCCCGGACTGCGTGATCCGCGTGATCGTGCCCGTGCAGCCCGGGGTCGGACAGGGCTGGCCCGCGCGGTCATAGACGCGGAAGGCATGCTGGAAATAGCCCAGCTCGCCGCTGGCCTGGCGGTGGTCGCGCAGGCTGGAGCCGCCGGCGGCGATCGCCTCGGCCAGAACGGCGCGGATATGGACCAGCAAGGCGGCCAGGCGGGGGGCGGGAATGTCGCCTCCGGCCCGGCGCGGGTCGATTCCCGTCCGGTGCAGCGCCTCGCTGACATAGATATTGCCCAGACCGGCAATGATCCGCTGATCCAGCAGCAGCGCCTTCACCGGCGCCCGCCGCCCGGCAAAAGCCGCCGCCAGATCGAGGTCCGGCGCGGGCACCGCCACCTCCCCCTCGGCCGGGAAGCTGCCCGGCTCCGGTCCCAGCCCGGCCAGCAGCGGATGCACCTGCCCCGCCGGCACCAGGTCGATCATCCCGAAACGCCGCGCATCGTTGTAGGTGATGCGCGTGCCGGCCTCGGTCCACAGCACCACATGATCGTGGCGCGGCAGGATCGCGGGATCGCGATGCAGGTCGGCCAGCGGCGCATCCTCGATCAGCAGCCGCCCGGACATGCCCAGATGGATCAGCAGGGCCGGCCCCCGGTCCAGATCGGCCAGCAGATACTTGGAGCGCCGCCGCAAGCCGATCACCCGCGCGCCCGTCGCCACCTGCACCAGATCGGGCGGCAAGGGCCAGCGCAGATCGGGGCGGCGGACCTCGATTCGTTCGATCCGCGCGCCCGCCAGATGCGGCATCAGGCCACGGCGCACGGTCTCGACCTCCGGCAGTTCTGGCATTTCGCCCCCTTTCGTCGCATTGTGCCGCCGGCAAAAGGGCGGCATACCCGGCCGACCGAACCGGCAGATGGCGGGACCGATGGACGAACCCACTGGCAGACAGACCCATTTCGGCTACCGCAACGTGGCCGAGGAAGACAAGGCCGGGCTGGTGCATGGCGTGTTTTCGCGCGTGGCCTCGCGCTATGACGTGATGAACGACCTGATGAGCGCCGGGGTGCATCGCCTCTGGAAGGCCGCGATGATGGACTGGCTGGCGCCGCGTGACGGCCAGCACCTGCTGGACGTGGCCGGGGGGACCGGCGACATCGCCTTCCGCTTCCTCGACCGGGCGCCCGGCGCGACCGTCACCGTCTGCGACATGACCGAGGCCATGCTGATCGAGGGCCGCCACCGCGCCGAAGCCGGCCGCCTGGGCGACCGCCTGTCCTGGGTCACCGGCGACGCCATGCGCCTGCCCTTCCGCGATGCCAGCTTCGACCGCTATACGATCAGCTTCGGCATCCGCAACGTCACCCGCATCCCCGACGCGCTGGCCGAGGCCTTCCGCGTCCTGCGCCCCGGCGGGCGGCTGGTGGTGCTGGAATTCAGCCAGATGCCGGTGCCGATGATGCAATGGGCCTATGACCGCTATTCCTTCAACGTCATCCCGGCTTTGGGCCAGATGGTGGCGAACGACCGCGACAGCTATCAATATCTTGTGGAATCCATCCGCCGCTTCCCCGATCAGGAGGCCTTCGCCGCCATGATCCGCGAGGCCGGGTTCGACCGCGTGCAGTATCGCAACCTGTCGATGGGCATCGCCGCGCTGCATTCGGGATGGAAGCTCTGAATGCGGGGGCCGCATAACCTTTTGCGTCTGATCCGCACCGGCGCCACCTTCGAGCGCAGCGGCGCCATGCGCGACGCGCTGGACGCGATGAACGCGCCGCCGCGGGTGCGGGTCGCGGCGCGGATCATGGGCTGGCCCTTCCGCTGGCTGGGTTATCGCGGCGATCCCAACCTGCCGCCGCTGACCCGCGCGATCACCGCCCTCGGCCCCGCCTATGTCAAGTTCGGGCAGATCCTTTCCACCCGCCCCGACGTGGTCGGCGAGGAGCTGGCCGGCCAGTTGCGCATGCTTCAGGACCGCATGCCGCCCTTCCCGACCGAAATCGCCCGCCAGATCGTCGCGGCCGAGCTGGGCCAGCCGACCGAGGCGCTGTTCTCGGAGTTTTCCGAACCGGTCGCCGCCGCCTCGATCGCGCAGGTGCATCGCGCGCGCCGCGCCGATACCGGCGAGGAGGTCGCGGTCAAGGTGCTGCGCCCCAACATTGCCGCCGATTTTCGCCGCGACATCGACGCCTTCCATTTCGGCGCCCGCATGATCGAGATGCTGGCCCCGTTCAGCCGCCGCCTGCGTCCGCGCGACGTGGTGGCGCATTTCGAATCGGTGGTCGAGGGCGAGCTGGACCTGCGGCTGGAGGCCGCCTCGGCCTCGGAATTCGCGGACAACATCAAGGGGGATGCCGGATTCGAGGTGCCGGTCCAGCACTGGTCGCTGACCGCGCGCCGGGTGCTGACAAGCGGCTGGGCCGAGGGCATTCCCCTGGGCAACGTGCCCGCCCTGATCGCTGCCGGGCACGACACCCGCGCCATCGGCCAGCGCATCCTGCAACTGTTCCTGCGCCATGCGCTGCGCGACGGTTTCTTTCACGGCGACATGCACCAGGGCAACATGAAGGTCGCCGCGAATGGCGACGTGCTGGCCTATGATTTCGGCATCATGGGAGAGATCGACGACTATACCCGCCGCGTCTATGCCGAGATCATCCTGGGCTTCATCCGCCGCGACTATCATCGCGTCGCCGAGGTGCATTTCGAGGCCGGCTACGTCCCCCGCGACCGCGACAAGTTCGCCTTCGCCCGCGCCCTGCGCGCCGTGGGCGAGCCGATCTTCGGCGCCGATGCCAGCCGCATCTCGATGGCCAATCTGCTGGCGCATCTGTTCGAGGTGACCGAGCGTTTCGGCATGCAGACCCGGACCGAGCTGATCCTGCTGCAACGCACGATGGTGGTGGTCGAGGGGGTGGCGCGTTCGCTGGACCCGCAGATCAACATGTGGCAGGTCGCCCGCCCGGTGGTCGAGGATTACGTCCGCACCAGCCTCGGGCCGGCGGCGGCGGCGCGCGACATGCGCCGGGTGCTGCGTGTCGTCGGCCGCTATGCGCCGCTGATGCCCGACATGGCCGACCGGCTGCTGTGGCAGGCGACACGCCCCGAACAACCGGCGGAGCCAGCCCGGCCAGCCGGCATTCCCGCCTGGTCGGCGCTGGCGCTGGCCGTGGCCACCCTCGCCCTCGGCCTCGCCCTGGGATGATCGCCGGGGCATCCGCCCCTCAGCCCCGCGGGTCGCGCAGGGCGGTGACCCCGGCGGCGGGAACCTCGCCGCCCCCCTCCAGCACCAGAACCGATTCGCCATCGACCAGCCGCGCCTCGATCACGCGGGCATAGGCCTCGGCCGGGCGCGTGGCGATCACGGCCCCGTCGCGCCATGATTCCACCTGGAAACCATAGGCGCCATCCGGCAGCTTCGCCCCCGCCGCATCCAGCCCGAACCAGTCGATCTGCCCCGCGCCCGGTCCGATCTCCTCGCGCGAGACGGTGCGGCCGTAGCTGTCCTGCGTCACCAGCACGACCTGATCGGCATTGCGATCCGGCTGCACCTCCAGCGTCAGGGGGCTGTCGCCGAACCAGACCGGCGCGGCCGAGCGCGCCTCCTTCCCGATCCAGCCGGACAGTTGCGACAGGCCCGACAGGCCCATGCGCAGGCCCAGCGCCTCCAGCAGCTGATTCGTGCGCGCCTGCTGCTCGACCCCCGAAAAGGTCGCCAGCTGGACGGCGAAATCCGACCCCTCCATCGGATTCAGCGGATCCTGATTGGTGATCTGCGTGGTCAGCATCTTCAGGAAAGTGTCGAAATCGCCATTCGCAAGACCCGACGAGCGCGCCGAACCCTGTGCCGGCGCGGTGTCCCGAATGCTGTAATCCGTGGTGATTCCCATCGGCTCCTCCTAGATTCGCATGTCGATCCGGCCCGGCAAGACCGGGCGAATCATGGTTTCGGCGCGCTCCGGCGCGTCCGGCTGCTCCGGCGAAAGGCCGATCACGCGGGCATCGCCTCGGCGGTCGGCCTGCGCAAAGCCCCCGCCCTGCGCGGAAAAATCCAGCCTTGCGCCATCCTCGCCCTGCGCCGCCAGCTCCTGTCGCAGCAGGTCCATGTGCCGGCGCAGCAAATCCAGCGCCTCGGGCCGCTCGGCGGTCAGCAGGACGACCAGCCCGTTCGCATCCCGCGACAGGGCAATGCGAACGGTGCCCAGTTCGGCCGGCGCCAGGGTGATCTCGGTCAACTCGCCATCCATGCGCACCACCGCATCGGCCACCTGCCGCGCAGCCGGAGGCGGGGCATGGGTGGCGCGGGATGCAAGGGCGGGCGCCGCCTCGCTGCCGGCCTGCAAGGCCACGATGGGCGCCGCCTGCCCGGCCGCATCCGGGACAAGCGCAGCCGGCCTTGCGGGATTCGGCGCATCGGCGGGCTGACCCGGATCTGCGGCGGGCTGGACAGCCTGTCGGGAATCCTGCGCGATTCCCTCCCTTTCCTCGACCGGCTGCACCGAAGCCGCGGCCCCCTCGGCACCCGGCATTGCAGGGTTCCGAATCCCAGCCCCGCCGCCCGGTTCCGTCATCCCGGCATCCGCCGGACCGTCCTCGACAGGACCGATAGCCGCTTCTGACAGTCCGACCGGGCGCGATGGCAACTCGATGCGAATCACCGGCACCTCCACCACTTCGACTTCGAGATCGCCAGCCTCCGCCTCCTGCCCGGCCTCGACCGGCGCCACCTCTTCGACAGGCGCATCGGCATCGGCGGCAAAGGCCCGGTCGAGCCAGTCGCCGAATTCGCCGCCCTGTCCGGCGGGCCGCGCCTCGGGCTGCACGGGCGACGCCCGGCCTCCCGCCGGGAATGCGGTGATCGGCGATTGAATCATGCATGGCCTCCATTCCTCGAATCAGCATTTACCGGGGAACGATTACCAAATCTTTACCGCCAACTGGTATCGAACGAATCATCAGGGTTAAAAGGAGGCCGCCCATGCAGGTCACGACAGATTTCCCATCGCCCCCCAGGGGGTCGGCCGTCGCAGGAATTGCCGACCGGATCGAGACCATGTTCCTTCAGGAAATGCTGAAAGCCGCCGGCATCGAGAAATCCGGCGCGGCAGCCGAGGGCGGCATCGGCGAGGAACAGTTCGCTTCCTTCCTGACCGAGGAATATGCCCGCATCCTCGCCGCGCGAATCGACCTGCGCCTGACCGGGACGGCGGGACAATGAGCGGCCTCGACCTGCTGCGCGCCGCGCGCGAGGCGCTGATCGAAGGGCGCCCCGACGACGCCCTCGCGGCCATGACCCGCTTTCAGGCACTGGGTCCGCCCGGTGATTCGGCCCTGATCCCGCAGGCCCGGCGGTTGCTGGAGGAACTGGCGGCCCTGGCCGAGGCCGGGCGCCAGGGCGTCGCCGCCGCGCGCCAGGGCGTCGCGGGCGCGCTGGAGCTGGCCACCGGCGTTGCCACCTATGACAGCCACGGCCAGCGCGCCCATGCCGGCACCGACCGCCGCAAGCCGATGCGGTTCTGAGGATCGATTCAATTTTATGCAATCGGCGTTTGGAGACCGGGCGCCGATTAGCTAAATCTCAACCATTGCCTGACACAACGGCAATACCGGAACGAAGCCGGTGGGCATTCGCCCTTGGTCAGAAGGCCATCCCAATCCGATTGCGTAAAAACGCTTGATGCAAAGGAGGACTAAATGTCCAGCATTCTGACCAACAACGGCGCGATGGTGGCCCTGCAAACCCTGCGTGGGATCAACAGCGCGCTCGACACCACCCAGAACGAGATCTCGACCGGCAAGACCATCAACACCGCCAAGGACAACGCGGCCCTCTGGACCATCTCGAAGGTGATGGAATCGGATGTCGCGGGCTTCAAGGCGGTGTCGGACAGCCTGTCGCTGGCCAAGGGGGCGGTCACCAACGCCCGTGAAGCAGCGGAAACCGTGGGCAAGCTGATCGAACAGATCAAGGACAAGATCATCGCGGCCCAGGATGGCAACCAGGACCGCGCCACGCTCCAGAAGGATATCGTGGCGCTGCGCGATCAGATCACCTCGGCTGTCGGCGCCTCGCAGTTCAGCGGGACGAATCTGGTGAACGGCAGCGTGACGAGTCCCTTCAAGGCGCTGGCATCGCTGGATCGTGCTGGCGGCGCCGTGACGGCGAGCTATATCGACGTTGTTCTGACCAACACCAACCTGAGCGCCACGGGCCACGCCTCCATGGTCGCCCTGCATGCAGTCGACGTGACAACTATCACTGACGCGGCCAGCGCGCAGGCCTTCCTCACCACTGCCGAGACCGCCCAGAAGACCGCCCTGGACGCCGCCGGGATCTTCGGCACCGCCGGAAAGCGGATCGAGATCCAGTCGGCGTTCATCTCCAAGCTGTCGGATTCGATGACCTCCGCCATCGGCGCGGTCATCGACACCAACATGGAGGAAGCCTCTGCCCGCCTGAAGGCGCTGCAGACGCAACAGCAACTGGGCGTCCAGTCGCTGTCGATCGCGAACAACGCACCGCAGACCCTGCTGTCGCTGTTCCGCTGATGACCTGATCCGGGGCGCGCGCGCATTCACTTTTCCCGCGCGCGCGCCCCGGATCTTTCCCATCAACTCTGCCACCTCCAGAACGGGAGCCGGACAGTGAACGCCTATGCCTCGCCCTATGCGATGTCGCCGCAATCGGTCGCGACCCTGCGCGCGCCGCGCGACATGGAATATGATGCCTTCTCGCGCGTGACGGCGGCCCTGAAGGCCGCACAGTCCGGCCAGGACGCCGCGGCACGGACGGCCGCCGTGCATCAGAACAACAATCTGTGGAACATCCTGCTGGCCGACCTGTCGTCGCCGGGCAACAGCCTGCCGGCCGACCTGCGCGGCGATCTGGTCTCGCTGGCGCTGTTTTCGGTGCAGCATGGGCTGAAGGTCATGTCGGACACGGCCGGAATCGAGCCGCTGGTCGACATCAACCTGGCCGTGATGCGCGGCCTGCGCGGCGAGGGCATGCAATGACCGGCCTCGTCCTCAAGCTTGGCCCGAACGAGCGTGTGCTGATCAACGGCGCGGTGATCGAGAATGGCGACCGCCGGTCGCGCCTGTCGATCAAGACGCCGAACGCCAATATCCTGCGCCTGCGCGACGCATTGCATCCCGACGAGGCGCGCACCCCCGTCACCCGCTGCTGCCTCGACGCGCAACTGATGCTGACGGGCGATCTCGACCCGGCGGAGGGGCGCAGGCGCCTGCTGACAGCCATCGAACGGCTCAGCCGGGCGCTGGACGACCCGGACAGCCTGCGCCTCCTCGACATTGCGGGCAATGCGGCGCTGGAAGGCAATGCCTATCAGGTGCTGCGCACCATGAAGCAGCTGGTCGGCCGCGAGGCGCGATTGCTGGGGATGGCCGGAGGATGAGCTTTTCCGTCTTTACCGGCGGCGGGGGCTATGTCGGCTGGCGGCTGCTGTCGCGCATCGCCGACCAGCAGAAGGCCCTGATCGCGGCCGAGCCGCAGGTGGCCCGCGAAACCGAACATTTCCGGCAGACCATCGGTCAGGTGACGAAGGCCGAGGATCTGGTGGCGGATTACCGGCTGCTGTCGGTCGCGCTGAAGGCGCATGGGCTGGAGGGGGACATCGGCAACCGTGCCTTCATCCGCAAGGTTCTGGAAAGCGACCTGTCGGATCCGAAAAGCCTGGCGAACCGGCTGTCGGACAGCCGCTATGCCGATCTGGCGCGCAGCTTCGGCTTCGGAGAATCCATTCCGACGACGCGCAGCGACCCAACCCTGGCCGAGCGGATCGGCGCCGCCCATGTCCAGGCCGAGTTCGAGATGCGGGTGGGTGAGGCCGACAACGACCTGCGCGTCGCCCTGCATGCCCAGCGCGAACTGCCCGGCATCGCCCAGGGCACAGGCAGCGAGACCGGGAAATGGTTCCAGGTCCTCGGTTCGCCGCCACTGGCGCAATTCATGCAGACGGCCTTCGGCTTCGGCTCGAACCTGGTCAAGCTGCCCCTCGACAGCCAGGTCACGGCCCTGCAATCGGCGGCGAAGCGCTATCTGGGTATCTCCGACATGGCGCAACTGGCCGAGCCGGCGGTGATGGAGCGGGCGATCGGCCTTTATCTGGCGCGGGCGCAGCTGGATGGGGGCGGGACGGGGAGCAATCGCTTTTCGAATGCGCTGACCCTGTTGTCCTGAGAGCCAAGGCGACGCCCGGCCGGCCCACCCCGTCATCATGAAGGACCCTCATGGCCGGGAAGCAGGCCGCCACCCGCGGCACCTGACGCAGGGCAGCCCTGCGGGTCAATCGTGATGCGCGGCCTGTGCACGCATGGCACCCTGTGCAAGCCGGAGCGTGGTCCGCCCCTCGGCCAAAGCACAAGAATCCGCCATCGCCGCCTTCCGGCGCCCCCGCGCCCCATTGCGCCCGGCCGCTTCACCGCTATAACCCCGGACGATTTATGCGCCGCGACCCAGGCGCGCGCATGCCAGCCCAAGGGGACAGCCATGCCGAAGCGCAATGATATCCAGTCCATCCTCATCATCGGGGCGGGACCGATCATCATCGGCCAGGCCTGCGAATTCGACTATTCCGGCGCCCAGGCCTGCAAGGCCCTGCGCGAGGAAGGCTATCGGGTTGTGCTGGTGAACTCCAACCCCGCCACGATCATGACCGATCCCGGCATGGCCGATGCCACCTATATCGAGCCGATCACCCCCGAAGTGGTCGAGAAGATCATCGCGCGCGAACGCCCCGACGCCCTGCTGCCGACGATGGGCGGGCAGACCGCGCTGAACACCGCGCTGGCGCTGGCCGATTCGGGCGCGCTGGAGCGTTACGGCGTCGAATTGATCGGCGCCCAGCGCAGCGCCATCGAAATGGCCGAGGACCGCGCCCTGTTCCGCGAGGCGATGGACCGCATCGGGCTGGAAAACCCGCGCGCCACCATCGTCACCGCCCCCAAGCGCGCCGATGGCCGCCCCGACATCGCCGCCGGCGTCGCCCAGGCGATGGCGGTGCTGGACCAGATCGGCCTCCCGGCCATCATCCGCCCCGCCTTCACGCTGGGCGGCACCGGCGGCGGCGTCGCCTATAACCGCGACGATTATGAGGAGATCGTGCGCTCCGGCCTCGATGCCAGCCCGGTCGCCCAGGTGCTGATCGACGAATCGCTGCTGGGCTGGAAGGAATACGAGATGGAGGTCGTGCGCGACCGCGCCGATAACGCCATCATCGTCTGCTCGATCGAGAACGTCGACCCGATGGGCGTGCATACCGGCGATTCCATCACCGTCGCCCCCGCCCTCACCCTGACCGACCGCGAGTATCAGCGGATGCGCCACGGCTCCATCGCCGTCCTGCGCGAGATCGGGGTCGAGACCGGCGGCTCGAACGTGCAATGGGCGATCAACCCGGCGGATGGCCGCATGGTGGTGATCGAGATGAACCCGCGCGTCAGCCGCTCCTCGGCGCTGGCCTCGAAGGCCACCGGCTTCCCCATCGCCAAGATCGCCGCGAAACTGGCGGTCGGCTATACGCTGGACGAGCTGGACAACGACATCACCCGCGTCACCCCGGCCAGTTTCGAGCCGAGCATCGACTATGTGGTGACCAAGATCCCGCGCTTCGCCTTCGAGAAATTCCCCGGCTCCAAGCCCGAACTGACCACCGCCATGAAATCGGTGGGCGAGGTCATGGCCATCGGCCGCAGCTTCCACGAATCGCTGCAAAAGGCGCTGGCCAGCATGGAGAACGGCCTGACCGGGCTGGACGAGATCGCCATCGAGGGCCTGGCCGAGCAGGGCCGCCCGGCGATCATCGCGGCGCTGTCGCGCGCCACGCCCGACCGGCTGCGCGTCATCGCCCAGGCCATGCGCGAGGGGATGGACGACGCGGATATCGGTCGCGTCACCCGCTTCGACCCGTGGTTCCTCGCCCGGCTGCGCGAGATCGTGGACGCCGAAAACATCATCCGCGCCAACGGCTTGCCGACCGATGCCGAGGGCCTGCGCCGGTTGAAGATGCTGGGCTTCTCGGACGCCCGCCTCGCCACCCTGACCGGCCGCGACGAGGCCGAGATCCGCCGCACCCGCCGCAAGGCCGGCATCACCCCGGTCTTCAAGCGCATCGACACCTGCGCGGCCGAATTCGAGGCCCAGACCCCCTATATGTATTCGACCTACGAAGCCCCGGCGATGGGCGCGGCCGAATGCGAATCCCGCCCCACCGACAAGCGCAAGGTGGTGATCCTCGGCGGCGGCCCGAACCGCATCGGGCAGGGGATCGAATTCGACTATTGCTGTTGCCACGCCTGCTTTGCGCTGACCGATGCCGGTTACGAGACCATCATGGTCAACTGCAACCCGGAGACGGTCAGCACCGATTACGACACATCCGACCGCCTGTATTTCGAGCCGCTGACGCTGGAACATGTGCTTGAAATCCTTCGGGTCGAGCAGGAAAACGGCACGCTGCACGGCGTCATCGTCCAGTTCGGCGGCCAGACGCCGCTGAAGCTGGCGCAGGCTTTGGCGGCCGAGGGGATTCCGATCCTCGGCACCAGCCCCGACGCCATCGACCTGGCCGAGGACCGCGACCGCTTCCAGAAGCTGCTGCACCAGCTGAACCTGCGCCAGCCGGTCAACGGCATCGCCCGTTCGGCCGATGAGGCTTTGCAGATCGCCGCCCGCGTCGGCTATCCGCTGGTCATCCGCCCCTCCTACGTGCTGGGCGGCCGCGCGATGGAGATCGTGCGCGACGAGGCCCAGCTTCGCCGCTATATCACCGAGGCCGTGCAGGTGTCCGGCGCCAACCCCGTGCTGCTGGACAGCTATCTGACCGGCGCCATCGAGGTGGACGTAGACGCCCTGTCCGATGGGTCGAACGTGCATGTCGCGGGAATCATGGAACATATCGAGGAAGCCGGCGTGCATTCCGGCGACTCGGCCTGTTCGCTGCCGCCGCATACCCTCGGCCCCGACATCATCGCCGAGCTGAAGCGCCAGACCGTCGAGATGGCGCGGGCGCTGAAGGTGGTCGGGCTGATGAACGTGCAATTCGCCATCAAGGACGGCGATATCTACGTGCTGGAGGTCAATCCCCGCGCCAGCCGCACCGTGCCCTTCGTCGCCAAGGCCACCGACAGCGCCATCGCCTCGATCGCGGCGCGGCTGATGGCGGGCGAGCCGCTGGCGAATTTCCCGCTGCGCGCGCCCTACCCGGAGGGTGTGGGTCCCGACGACCCGCTGCCCTATGCCGACCCGCTGACGCTGGCCGACCCGATCATGCCGTGGTTCTCGGTCAAGGAGGCCGTGCTGCCCTTTGCCCGCTTCCCCGGCGTCGACACGCTGCTGGGGCCGGAAATGCGCTCGACCGGCGAGGTCATGGGCTGGGACCGCAACTTTGCCCGCGCCTTCCTCAAGGCGCAGATGGGTGCCGGCAACCACCTGCCGGAATCAGGGCTGGTCTTCGTCTCGGTCCGCGATGCCGACAAGACGGCCGAGATGGCGGCGGCGGCGCGCGACCTGCTGGCGATGGGGTTCAACCTGCTGGCCACGCGCGGCACGGCGGAGTTCCTCGCCGGCCACGGCATCGAGGCCGAGACCGTGCAGAAGGTCTATGAGGGCCGGCCGAACATCGTCGACCGGCTGAAGAACGACGAGGTTTCGCTGGTCCTGAACACCACGGACGGCGCGCAGGCGATTTCCGATTCGCGCGACATCAGGGGCGTGGCGCTGCGCGACCGCATCCCCTATTTCACCACCGCCGCCGGCGCCATCGCTGCCGTCGCGGCGATCAAGTCGCGCGAGGAAGGGGAAATCCGCGTCCGCGAATTGCAGGGCTGACACCCGGCGGGCCGCAAGCGGTGGCGGGGCGGGTGCCGGGTGCCGCCGCCCCGCCCGATCCGTCCGGCGAGGGCGACGTTAACGGATTTGGGGAGATGGCCCGGTTTCCGTCGGGCGAGCGGTGCGTGCAAGCACGCACCCTACGGGGAATCGCGGGTGGCAGGGTGCGTGCTTGCACGCACCGCCGCCCCGCTCACTCCGCCTGCGCCAACACTGCGAGGAACGCCGCGCCGAACCGCTCGGTGCGGCTTTCGCCGATCAGGCGCTCCAGCCCGGCGCGGTCGTGGGGCCGGGCCTTTGCCACCGCCGCCAGCATCCGCGCATTGCAGTCCAGCGGCTTTTCGGTGCCGTCCATGCCACGGGCCAGATCGCGCGCGGCCTCGGCCAGCCGGTCCATGATCGCGCCGGCCTCCTGCCCGGCCAGCGCGCGGCGGGCGGGGTGCAGCACCTCGGCCTGGCCCATCGCCACCACGTCCAGAAACGCCTGCCCGTAGCTTTGCAGCTTCTTGGCGCCGACGCCGCCGATGGTGGCCATCTCGTCCAGCGTCTGCGGACGGCGGGCGGCGATCTCGGCCAGGGTGCGGTCGGGGAAGATGACATAGGCCGGCACGCCCTGCGCCTCGGCCATCGCCCGGCGTTTCGCCTTCAGCGCCGAGAACAGCGCCGCATCCTCATCGGCCACCAGCGCGCGCGGTGCGGGGGCGGTGTCCTTGCGCGCGACCAGATCGCGGCGCAGGGTGATGGTCTCCTCGCCGCGCAGCAGGGGGTGCGCGCATTCCATCACCTGCAAGGCGCCGTGGCGCGCCGGGTCGGGGCGGCAAAGGTCGCGGCCCAGCATCTGGCGGATCACCGCCTGCCATGCGCTGCGCGACAGGTCCTTGCCGATGCCGAAGGTGGGCAGGCGGTCATGGCCGCGCTCGCGGATCTTGTCGGTGGTCTGGCCCAGCAGGATGTCGATGACATGGCCGGCGCCGAACCATTGCCCGGTGCGCAGCATGGCCGACAACGCCATGCGCACCGGCTGGGTGGCGTCGAACAGCTCCGGCGGGCGGGCGCAAAGGTCGCAATTGCCGCAATCGCCCGCATCCTCGCCGAAGTAACCCAGCAGGACGCGACGCCGGCACCCGGTGGCCTCGGCCAGGCCCAGCAGCGCGTTCAGCCGGCCGTGATCGGCATCCTTGCGCGCATCCTCGGCGGCGCCCTCGTCGATCTGCGCCCGGCGCAGGCGGATGTCGTCGGGACCGTAGAGGGTCAGCGTCTCGGCCGGCGCGCCGTCGCGGCCGGCGCGGCCGATCTCCTGATAATAGGCCTCGATGGATTTCGGCAGGTCGGCATGGGCGACCCAGCGGATATCCGGCTTGTCGATGCCCATGCCGAAGGCCACGGTGGCGCAGACCACCAGCCCGTCCTCGCGCTGGAAACGCGCCTCGGCCTCGCGGCGGGCATCAGACTCCATGCCGCCGTGATAGGCCATGGAGGGCAGGCCGGATGCGTTCAGGGCGGCGGCAAGGCTTTCGGTGCGCGCCCGCGTGGCGCAATAGACGATGCCCGACTGGCCGCGCCGCGCCGCCGCGAAACCGAGGATCTGCTTGCGCGGGCTGTCCTTGGGCTGGAAGGCCAGGTGGATGTTGGGCCGATCAAACCCCCACAGGAAGGTGACAGGGGACTGGCCGTCGAACAGCCGGGTGACGATTTCCGCCTGCGTCTCGGCGTCGGCGGTGGCGGTAAAGGCCGAAAGCGGCACGTCCAGCGCGGCGCGCAGCGCGCCGATACGCAGGTAATCGGGGCGGAAATCATGGCCCCACTGGCTGACGCAATGCGCCTCGTCCACCGCGATCGCCGTGGTCCCGGCCCGGCGCAGCAGGCCCAAAGTGGCCGATGACGCCAGCCGCTCCGGCGCGATGTAGAGGAGTTTCAGCGCGCCCTCGGACAGCGCCGCCATCACCTCGCGCGTCTCGGCCTCGCTGTTGCCGGAGGTCAGCGCGCCCGCCGCCACGCCTGCCTCGCGCAGCGCCCGCACCTGGTCGCGCATCAGGGCGATCAGCGGCGAGACCACCACCGTCACCCCGTCCCGCATCAGGGCAGGCAATTGGAAACACAGGGACTTGCCGCCGCCCGTGGGCATGATCGCCAGCACGTTGCGGCCCGCGGCCACGGCCTCGACGATCTCCTGCTGGCCGGGCCGGAACCCGTCGAAGCCGAAGATATGGCGCAGCAGGTCCCCCGGCATCAGTAACCGAGGAACGCGCCTGCATTGTTGTAAAGCATCTGGCGCAGGATGACGATGATGATGAACACGACCAGAGGCGCGAGGTCGAGGCCGCCGGTCTGCGGCAGCATCCGCCGCACCGGGCCGTAGATCGGCTCCAGCAGGTTGGAAAGCCCATACCAGATCTGCCCGACCAGCGGCTGGCGGATGTTCAGCACCTGAAAGCTGATCAGCCATGACAGGATGATATGGGCGATCATCACGAACCACACCACCGACAGAATGAGGTCCAGCGCCTGAAACAAGGTGGTCATCGCAGCTTCCCGGTTTGCCCGCCTCCGGTTACGCGGTTGCGGGGCCGGGCGCAACCGTTGCCGCGCCGCCGCCGGGTCACGGTTGACGGCGCCGGGCGGCGCCCCTAGCCGTGGGAAAACCGCGAAAGGGCCGCCATGTATCCCATCCTGCGCTTCTGGGGCGCGATCCGGCGCAGCCGCCGGCAGCCGCCTCTGGGGCTGTTCGACGCCCATGTCTCGGACATCCGTTGCATGCCCTGGGACCTCGACCCGTGGATTGAACTGAACAACGGCCGCACGCTGACGCTTTACGATGTCGGCCGCATTCCGCTGGCCTATCGCACCGGGCTGGCGCAGGTGGCACGCGAAAGGCGGTGGGGGATCACGGTGGCCGGGGTCTCGGTCCGCTATCGCCGCCGCATCCGCGCGTTCGAGCGCGTGACCATGCTGTCGCGCATGCTGGGCTGGGACGCGCGCTTCCAGTATCTGGAGCAAAGCCTGTGGAAGGGCGGGGAATGCGCCAACCAGATGCTGCTGCGCTGGGCGGTGACCGGGCCGCAGGGCATCGTGCCGCCGCCCGAGGTCGCGGTGGCGATGGGCCATGACGGTCCGCCGCCGGCGCTGCCCGACTGGGTGCAGGCCTGGATCGCGGCCGAAGCCACCCGCCCCTGGCCGCCCGAAGCCCGCCCCTGACCCATTTACAGCGCCGGCGCGGCGGGCCAATCTTTCGGCCAAACGGGGGGCAGGCATGACACGCGACAGGCGCCGCATCTGGGGCTGGTGGTTCTTCGACTGGGCCAGCCAGCCCTATGCCACGCTGCTGCTGACCTTCGTGTTCTCGATCTATTTCGCCGAGGTCGCCCGCAACCATTTCATCGCCGGCGGCATGGCGCCCGAGGCCGCCGGTGCCCGCGCGCAAGCCCTGTGGTCGGGCGGGCTGGCCGTCGCCGGCACCATCATCGCCCTGCTGGCCCCGGTTCTGGGCGCCGTGGCCGACAATACCGGCCGGCGCATGCTGTGGATCTGGATCTTCTCGGCCCTCTATGTCGTCGGCGCGGCGGGGCTGTGGTCGCTGACGCCGCAATCCCCGGCGCTGGTCCAGGCGCTGGTGCTGTTCGGCATCGGCCTGATCGGGATGGAGTTCACGACCATCTTCACCAATGCCCTGCTGCCCGGCCTCGGCCCGAGGGAGGAAGTCGGCCATATCTCCGGCGCCGGCTTCGCCTTCGGCTATGCCGGCGGGGTGGTGTCGCTGATCCTGATGCTGGGGCTGTTCGCCGACAATGCCGCCGGGCTGACCCTGCTGGGACACCCGCCGGCCTTCGGCCTCGACGGCGCGGCGCGCGAGGGGACGCGCTTCGTCGGGCCGCTGACCGCGATCTGGTATGTGGTCTTCATGGTCCCGTTTTTCCTGTGGGTGCGCGAGCCGCGCCTGCCCCGCCGCCCCTTCGCGCTGGGCGCCACGCTGGCCGGCCTGTGGGCGCTGCTGGCCAGCCTGCGCCACCGCCGCAGCCTGGCGGCATGGCTGCTGTCCTCGATGTTCTCGCGCGATGCGCTGAACGCGCTTTACGGGCTGGGCGGGGTCTTTGCCGGCGGCGTGCTGGGCTGGAGCGTGATCCAGTCCGGCATCTTCGGCGTGATCTCGGCGGTGACGGCGGCTTTCGTCAGTTGGCTGGGCGGGCGCGCGGATCGGCGCTATGGGCCAAAGCCGGTCATCGTCCTGTGCACGCTGGCGCTGGTCGCGGTCTGCGTGCTGGTGCTGGGGCTGACGCGCGAGGCGCTGTTCGGCCTGCCCATCGGCGCGGGCGGCGCCAATGCGCTGTTCTATCTGTGCGGGGCCACGATCGGCGGCGCCGGCGGCGCGCTTCAGGCCGCCAGCCGCACCATGATGGTCCGCCACACCACGCCCGAGCGTTCCGCCGAAGCCTTTGGCCTCTATGCGCTTTCCGGCAAGGCCACGGCCTTTCTGGCCCCGGCCTCGATCAGCCTTGCCACCGGCCTCAGCGGCAGTCAAAACATCGGCATAACCCCGCTCATCGGGATGTTCATCCTGTCGCTGCTTTTGCTAGGCTGGGTCGCAACAGAGGGAGAAACCGAGTGATCCGCCGCATCCTGACCGCAGCCGCCGCCTGCCTCGCGCTGGCGATGCCGGCCGCAGCCGATCCGCTGGCCAAGGACGTGTTCAGCGCCGTGCCCGGCCCGACCGCCGGCACCCCCACCGTGGTCGGCTTCTATTCAAAGGGCTGCATCTCGGGCGCGGTGCAACTGCCGGAATCCGGGCCGACATGGCAGGCGATGCGGCTGTCGCGCAATCGCAACTGGGGCCACCCGCAGCTTGTCGATTTCCTGATCGGCCTGTCGCGGGCGGCAACGCAAGTCGGTTGGCCGGGCCTTTATATCGGCGATCTGGGCCAGCCGCGCGGCGGCCCGGCCTCGTCCGGCCATGCCAGTCACCAGAGCGGGCTGGACGCCGACATCTGGATGCTGCCGCCGCAAAGCCTGCGGCTGACGCCGGCGCAACGCGAAAGCCTGTCCTCGCAATCGGTGGTGAACGGCGCCGGCACCGGCCCCTCGCGGCTGTGGTCGCCCGCGCATGCCGCGATCCTGCGGGCGGCGGCCTCGGACCCGCGGGTGGACCGGATCTTCGTCGATCCGGTCGCCAAGGTCGAACTGTGCCGCACCGCCACCGGCGACCGTTCCTTCCTGCGCAAGATCAGGCCCTTGGGCGGGCATGACTATCACTTCCACGTCCGGCTGAAATGCCCGGCCGGGTCGCGGCTGTGCCAGACCCAGGACGCCCCGCCGCCCGGCGACGGCTGCGCCGAGGCGCAGGGCTGGATCGACGCCCGCATCTCGCCGCCCAAGGTCACGCCGCCGCCGGACCCGAACTATCGCCACCCCCGCACCTATCGGCTGAGCGAGCTGCCCCGGCAATGCGCCACCATCGGCCTCGCGCGCTAGGACTCGCGCTGGGCATCGCGCTGGCAGGTCTGGCCACGCCCGCCGGGGCGCAGCAGATCAGCTATGTCGGCAGCTATGTCTGGCGCGAGGCGGACGACGATTTCGGCGGCTTTTCCGGCATCGAGATCAGCACCGACGGCACCGGCTTTCATGCGCTCTCGGATCGCGGCAACCTGCGCTGGGGCAGCGTCACCCGCGACGATCAGGGGGTGATCCGGGGCCTGAGCGTGACCGGCCGCGCCCGGCTGAAGGACAGCAGCGGCAAGGTGCTGCGCGGCGGCTGGGTGGGCGATTCCGAGGGGCTGGCCGTGGATGCCGAGGGCCGCATCTGGGTCAGCTTCGAGGGGCTGCACCGCATCGCCCGCTATGACGACCCCGACCAGCCCGCCCATCGCGTCGAATCGCCCGAGGCGTTCCGGTCGATCATCAAGAATGGCGGTTTCGAGGCACTGGCCATCGCCCCCGACGGCGCCATCATCGCCATCGTCGAGCGGTCGGGCGGTCCCGAAATCCCCTCGCCCGTCTGGCGCTGGACCGAGGCCGAGGGCTGGAGCCAGCCTTGGACCATTCCCCGCGACGGCAACTGGCTGCCGGCCGGGGCCGATTTCGGGCCGGACGGGCGGCTATACGTCCTCGACAGGGGTTTTCAGGGGCTGCTGGGCTTTTCCAGCCGCGTCCGCCGCTTCGACTGGGGCGAGAACGGGCCGGAAAACCCCGTCGAGCTGCTGCGCACCAGCCCGGCGCAATACGACAATCTGGAGGGGATTTCGGTCTGGGACGACGGCATCGGGCTGCGGCTGACGATGATCTCGGACGACAATTTCCTGTTCCTGCAACGCACCGAGCTGGTGGAATACCGCGTTACCGGGGACTGACGGGCTTGACCGGCGGCGCCCTGGGGCCTAATGCGCCCCTGTCCCCGCGAAAGGGGGCCGAGTTGTTCCGCCACCTTGTAAAACGGAAACCATCCCATGCTTTTGCTGCCCGGCATTCTGGCTATGGCCGGCGTCGTCGTCGCCTCGAACATCCTCGTCCAGTTCCTGCTGGGCGACTGGCTGACCTGGGGCGCGCTGACCTATCCGCTGGCCTTCCTCGTCACCGATGTCACCAACCGCATCTATGGCGCCGCCCATGCCCGCCGCGTCGTGCTGGCCGGCTTCGCGGCCGGCGTTGCCTGCTCGCTGATCGGCGCGGGCCTTGGCGTCACCACCGCGCGGATCGCGCTGGCCTCGGGCGCGGCCTTCCTGTGCGGGCAGTTGCTGGACGTGCATGTCTTCGACCGGCTGCGGGGCGGGACGTGGTGGCGGGCGCCGCTGGTGTCCACGGTGATCGGGTCGGTCGTGGATACGGTGCTGTTCTTCTCGATCGCCTTCGCCTTCATCGACCCGGCCACGCCGGAAGGCTGGGCCTCGGCGCCGGTGCCGCTGCTGGGGCTGGGACCGGAATTGCCGCTGTGGCAGTCGCTGGCCGTGGCCGACTGGTCGGTCAAGATGGCGCTGGCCATCGCAGCCCTTGGGCCTTTCCGCCTCATCGTGCGCAAAATGTTGCGTGCTGGCCGGAATCCGGCATTGACATGAGGGCACAATGTGCCACCCTGCCCCTGCGAATCAACGCATTGAAAGGAGGTGGTCCAGTGTCGAGAGTGATACAGGAGAAGAGGTTTGGGACAGTCAGGAGGGTGATCGCCTGAGGGCAGCCCCGCGGGGATCCAACCCTGCCTGAGACACCCCCGGCAAGGGGGCGATGTTTCTAACCGGACCAGCTCCGATTTGCTCGCGGGCCATCCTCAGGGATGGCCCGTTTGCGTTTCACGACTTGCGTTTCACGACGCGGCGCGGGCCACGGCGATGGCATTCTCGATCGCGCGGCGGGCCTGCGGGCTGTTCGCCCAGCAGGTGGTGCCGAGGCTGGCCGAAACCCCCGCGCAGATCGCCCGCGCATCCGCGCGGGCCAGCGAGGCGAGATCCGAGAACCCCGCCTCCTCCAGCCGTTGCACGACCTTGGGACCGACGAAGGGGGCCGCGACCAAAGCGGCGCGATCCTCCGCCGAAAAGCCCATCAGGCCAGTTCCAGCGCCAGCGCGATGCCCTGGCCGCCGCCGATGCACATGGTGACGAGGGCCTTCTTGCCGCCGATGCGCTGCAACTCGTAGATGGCCTTCACGGTCAGGATCGCGCCGGTGGCGCCGACCGGGTGGCCCAGCCCGATGGCGCCGCCATTCGGGTTGACCTTGGCCGGGTCCAGGCCCAGCTGGCGGGTCACGGCCAGCGCCTGCACGGCGAAGGCCTCGTTCGACTCGATCACGTCGAAATCATCGACCGACAGCCCGGTCTTTTCCAGAAGCTGCCGCACCGCCGGGACGGGGCCAAAGCCCATCACCTCCGGCCGCACGCCGGCGATGGCATAGCCCAGCAGCCGCGCGATCGGCTTGGCACCGGCGGCCTTGGCGGCATCGGCCCGCGCCAGCACCAGCGCCGCAGCGGCATCGTTGATGCCCGAGGCGTTGCCGGCGGTCACGGTGCCGCCGTCCCGCTTGAAGGCCGGGCGCAGGGCGGCCAGCTTTTCAAGGGTGGTGGCCTTGGGATGCTCGTCGGTGTCGAAGACCGTCACGCCCTTGCGGGTCTTGACCTCGACCGGGACGATCTGGTCCTTGAAATGGCCGGCGGCGATGGCGGCGGCGGCACGGTTCTGGCTTTCCAGCGCGAAGGCGTCCTGATCCTCGCGCGAGATGGAATCCTCGGCCGCCACGTTCTCGGCGGTGATGCCCATATGGCCGGTGCCCATCGGACAGGTCAGCGCGCCCACCATCATGTCGATGGCCTGGGTGTCACCCATGCGGGCGCCGAAGCGCAGCGCCGGCAGGCCGTAAAGCCCGCGCGACATCACTTCCGAGCCGCCGGCGACGCCGAAATCCGCATCGCCCAGCGTCAGCATCTGCGCCACCGAGACCACGGCCTGCGCGCCCGAGCCGCACAGCCGGTTCACGTTCATCGCCGTGGCGGTGTTCGGGATGCCGGCATTCAGCATCGCCACCCGGCCCAGATACATGTCGCGCTGCTCGGTGTTGATGACGTGGCCGAAGACCACGGTGCCGATCTTGTCGGCGCCGACGCCGGCGCGCTCGATCGCGGCCTTGGTGGCGATGGTCGCCAGGTCGATGGGCGAGAAGCCCGCGAGGCTGCCGCCATAGCCGCCGATGGCCGTGCGCGCGCCCGACAGGAAGACGATTTCGTTATCCGACATGAGATCCCCCTTGGATGAAATCCGGGCCAGTCTATAGCCGGGTTTCGCCCAACGAAAGCGGCTTGCGCGCTTTGGCGTTCCCTCTGGACCGCTTTTCCCATAAACTGCCCCCAAAAGAAGAACGAGAGGCAGCATGAACAGGTATCTCAAACTGGCCGTCATCGGGCTGGTCGCCTCCTGCGGTGCCGGCGGCAAGGCCACGGCGCCGCGCAATCTGGACAATGCATGCGCGCTGGTGGCCGAACGCCCGGCCTATTTCCGCGCCATGCAGCAGACCGAACGCCGCTGGGGCGTGCCGGTGCATGTGCAGATGGCGACGATCCATCAGGAGTCGAGATTCGTCGGCGACGCCCGCACCCCGCACCAGTTCGTGCTGGGGATCATCCCGGTCGGGCGGCAGAGTTCGGCCTATGGCTACAGCCAGGCGCTGGACGGCACATGGGAGGAATACCTTGCCGAGACCGGCAACCGCCGCGCCCGGCGCGACAACATCCGCGACGCCACCGACTTCATGGGCTGGTATATGGATGGCACCACGAAGCGGCTGGGCGTCTCCAAGCAGGACGCCGCATCGCAATATCTGGCCTATCACGAGGGGCGCAGCGGCTTCGCGCGCGGCAGCCACCGGCAAAAGGGCTGGCTGATGCAGGTGGCGGCGAATGTCGGAAACCGCTCAGAACGCTATCGCCAGCAGTTGATCGCCTGCGGGCGGGCACGGTAGGCCCGCGCCCCCGGCTCAGGCCGCGCTTGCCGCCGGGGCGGGGGTGCGGTTCTCGCGGATCGGCAGGTGGATCAGGGCCGAGAAGGCGCCGACGCCCACGCCCACCCACCACACGGCATTATAGTCGTGGAAGCGGTCGTAGAACACGCCGCCCAGCCAGACCCCCAGCGCCGAACCGATCTGGTGCGACAGGAAGATGATGCCGTAAAGCGTGCCCATGTAGCGCAGCCCGTAGATATGCGCGATCAGCCCCGAGGTCAGCGGCACCGTCGCCAGCCACAGCGCCCCCATCCCCAGCGAGAACAGGATCACCGAGGCCGGCGTCATCGGGATCAGGATGAAGGCCGCCGCGAACAGGGTGCGCAGGGTATAGATGCCGGCCAGCAGATACTTCTTGGAATAGCGTTTCCCCAGCCAGCCGGCCATGATCGAGCCGGCGATGTTGGCAAAGCCGATCAGCCCCACCGCCCAGGCGCCCAGCGCCGAGGTGGAGGTGATCCCCAGCGAGGCCAGCACGCCGCCGGCGCTGATCGGCCCGCACATCTCGGTCACCATCGCCGGGAAATGGGCGGTGATGAAGGACAGCTGATAGCCGCAGGAGAAGAAGCCGGCGAAGATCATCATATAGGACGGATCGCGCATGGCCCGCAGCAGCACGGTGCCCAGGCTTTCCTCCAGCTCCTTGCGGGTGGCGGGCTTGGGACCGCCGCGCAGCATGGGCAGGAACAGCAGGCACAGCATGATCAGGCCGGCAAAGACGAAGAACACCTGCTGCCAGGGCATGAAGTTCAGCAGGTATTGCGCCAGCGGCGCCCCGATCACCTGCCCGCCCGAGCCGGCAGCGGTGGCGATGCCCAGCGCGATGCTGCGGTTCTCGTCGCTGGCGGCGCGGCCGACCACGGCGAGGATCACGCCGAAGCCGCTGCCGGCGATGCCGAAGCCGACGATCGCCTGCGCCAGGTTCATCGTCGCCGGCGTGGCGACGATGCCGGTCAGCACCAGCCCGGCGGCATAGGCCAGCACGCCGGCGATGATCGCGCGCCGGTCGCCGAACCGTTCCGCCAGCGCCCCGAAGATCGGCTGGCCGAGGCCCCAGGTCAGATTCTGGATGGCGATGGCGATGCTGAATTCCTGGCGCGGCCAGCCGAAGGTGTCGGAAACCGGGATCTGGAACACGCCATAGCTGGCCCGCAGCGCAAAGTTCAGCAGCAGGATCAGGCAACCCCCGATCAGGACGGGGGTGAACAGGCGCTTGTCGATCATGGGAATCCTCCGGCGGGTCCGGCGATCTTGCCCAGTTCCCGGCGCGACACAAGGCCGCGCCACGCAAGGCACGGCTGCAAGGGGTGCATGGCTGGCAGGCCCGACCCTTGCACTTGTGTCGGGCATGGGGCCGTGGCCCGCAGCCCATCACAGGCGGCGGCAGTCTTTTCCTTGTGATTTCCTCAGGTATTTACCGCCGGCGCGGCGCGGGCTATGCGGCGGATGCCACGAACCCACCGACAGGAGCGCCCGATGCGCAGGACCGCCGATTTCCCCACCGCCCGACCGCTGCCGCTGCTGGGCACCATGTGCAAGCATTTCGGCCACAAGATCACCATCGAGCAGCAGGACACCGGCGCGGTGATGCATTTCCCCGCCGGTCTGGTCACGGCCGAGGCCACGGAGACCGGCCTGTGCCTGACCATCAAGGCGGCGGACGAGGACGGCTTCGCCCGCACCCGCGACGTGCTGATCAGCCACATGCTGCGCTTTGCCCATCGCGAGGCGCCCGAGGCGCCGGACTGGCGGGACGCCTAGAACCCGTCGCGGAAACCGAAGGCGATATAGTCGCGCTGATAGGCCGCGCGGGCGGCCTTGAGGATCTCGGCCTCGGCCAGGAAGGCGCGGGGCGGGGTCGCGGGCGGCAGGGGCGGCGCATCTTCCAGCCCGGCGGCCTGCGCCAGCATCGGCAGGTCGCGGGCCAGCCGGTCCTCGCGGATCAGCATGTCGGGCGGGATGAAGCGGGCATAGCCGGCCAGAACCTCGCTCTGGCTGGCCCAGCCGGGTTGCGTCGGCAGCCGGGTCTGGCCGTTCAGGTTCCGGCGCAGGAAATCGAGGAAGGCCAGGAAGATGCCGCGCTCGCGATTGTCGGAGAGGTCGGCGCCCGGCTCGGCCAGCGGCACGCGGTGGATGCTGATCAGCGCCTCGCGCAGCATCGGGTTGCGGGTGTCGGCGGCGGCGCGATAGGCGTCCCAGGCCCGCAGCACCGGATGGCGCAGGACCGTGAAGCTGCGATGGCCGGGATGCCTGCGCTTCCATTGCCGCAGCCCGTTCTGGGTGAAGTCGCCCTCGGTGGCGCCCAGCGCGGCGAACCAGTCCGCGATGCGGTCCGTCGGCCCGCCACGCACCGGCATGAACAGCAGCCCGGCACCCGCCTCGCTGGCCAGATAGCCCGGCACCGCCGGTCCCCGCGCCGGTTCGAACAGCGGGATGCCGTGCAGGTCGTAGGGGTCGAGGCGGTTCAGTTCCGCCACCATCGCGTCGAAATTCGCCACCTTTTCCGACATCTCGCGCGGATTCTGCGGCACCTGGTCGCTGGCGGGCACCACGCGCTCCAGATCGGTGCGGCCCAGCCAGTGCAGCAGCCCGGTCATCACCGCCTCGGACCGCAAATCCTCATAGCGCAGCCAGAAGCCGGCCTGACCGGTGACCTGCAACCGCTCCATGATGCGGTGCTGGAACGCCTCGTTCGCGGCCAGAGTCTCGCGGAACTCGGCGGGGTCGAAGGTGGTGACGGCCGGGATCGGGGTCTCGGTCTCGTTCAGCTTCCACTGGTTGGTCTCCCAGGCCAGCCGGGTCGAGACATAGCTGTCCAGCGGGTTGCGGGTCAGGATGATCTTGGCGCAAAGCGGGTCGTCCAGGATCGCATCCAGCACGCGCGGGTCGTGGTCGTGGAAATAGCGGAAACCCGGCAGGTGGTCGGGCTTGTCCCACAGCGCATCCAGCAGCGCCATCGGATCGGCCTCGCGCTGTTCCAGCGTAATGCCCTTCAGCTCCTCCTTGCCGGGCCAGCCCAGCATGTAGGGGTTGAACGCCTCGCCGAAGCAGGTGACGCGCTTGATGACGTTCAGCGTCGCCTCCAGCAGGTTGGAGCCGGTGCGCATCCCCGCGAAGATCACGAAGCGGCGGAAGGGTTCAGGCATGGCGGGTCTCCGGTCCCTGGGACGGGCGGGCCTCGATCTCGCCCGGAAGATGGGGGCGCAGGCCGGCATTGCGCAGCGCCTGAAGGAAATCCGCCAGCGCCGCCGTCGAGGCCAGCGGCGGCGCCGGCGGCGCCGTCCGCACCCCCAGCGGCGCCAGCGCGGCGCGCAACACCGCGTCGGGATCGTGCAGCAGGTCCGCCAGATCCCAAAGCTGCACCTGCGCCTTGGTCCAGACCGAGCGCAGGACGGCCAGCTGCGCGGTCTCCAGCGTCTGAAGGCGCGCGGCGATGCGGCGCACATCGTCGAAGGGCATGCCCGAGCGCATCAGCGGCAGCACCCATGCGCCGGAGATCACCGCGATGCGGGCATGGGGGTCGGTGGCCATGAACCAGTTCAGCTTCTGGCCGTCGCGTGGGCTGAACTGGAACACCTGCATGCGCGGCGCGATGCGGATCAGCGAGGTCAGGAAGCCCTGCGGATCATGGTCGCGCAAGGCGGCGCTGGCCGAAATCGCGCCCGGCCCGATATCGGCATCGCCGGCGAATTCCACCCGGTCGGGCGCGAACAGGTGGCCGTGTATCTCGGCCTCGGGCAGCAGCGGCGCCAGCCAGTCGCGAAAGCCCGGCATGGCATCGTCGAAACCCTGAAACAGCGCATAGGGCGCGGCGGTCTTGCCGTTCTCGCGGTCCTGCGCGGGATAGCGGCTTTGCATGTAGAGGCCGGGCCGCCCCAGCTGACCGCGCGCCACGGCGGCGTTGATCAGGCGCTCGATCCGGGCCGGCTGCGGCTCGTCCAGCTGCGGCGGATGGGTGGCCGGGCGCGGGAAATGCGACAGCAGCCAGCCGGCGCGCGGCCAGACCTTGCGGGCGATGAAGCTGCGCGATTCCTCCAGCATGTCGAGGTGATCGTTGTAGAAGACATAGGGCTTGCCCTGGCTGTCGAACTTGGCCAGCGTCAGCGAGCGGCTTTCCAGCACCGCCGAATGCAGCCGCGCCAGCGTCTGGAAATAGCTTTCATCGGGAATCCAGACGCCGCGGAAGTAGCGGTCGTATTCCGGCCGGCGCGGGTCGTCCAGGATCGCGGCCAGCGTGCGGCGGGTCAGGCACCACCACTGGCTGCCCAGATGCGGGTTCAGCCCCTTGGGCAGCCGCCGCCTGATCCCCAGCCGGCGCTGCACGGCCACCAGCCGGTCGAACCAGCGCCGGCCGCCGCGCCAGGTGAAGGGGAAGTGGAAATGGAACCGCTCCTCGCCCAGCCCCCCGATCACCCAGCCGGAATCGGCCACGGTGACGCTTTCGATAAAGTCGCGCTCGGGCGTGCGGGCCAGATAGGCGGCCAGCTCCGACACCGGCCGCAGCGGCAGGCAGGCGCCCGAGACCAGCACGACATGCGTCACGTCTGGACAGGCCGCCAGCAGGGCCTGCGCGGCCTCGATGGTGGCCTGAACCAGCGAGAAGGTGCCCCATTCGCATTTCCGGCGCGGGACCCACAGCACGTCCGGCAGCGGCGCCAGCAGCCCGCGCATGCGGGCCACGTCGGCGGCGGGGGCGCGGCGATCGACATGGATGGCCAGCGCCGCGCCGCCCTCGACCCAGCGGCGGGCCAGGCCGGTGGCGATGCTCAGCTCGGAATGGCACAGCATGACCACGCCCAGCCGCACCGGCCGGCTCAGCCCCGGCTCGGGCATGCGCGGCCAGTCCCAGCCGCGCGGTGCCTGCGGCAGGTCGGGTGCCGCCGCCGTCACGCCCAGTTCCCCCGCGAGATCAGGCCGATCTCCTCCAGTTGCCGCCAGTCCCGGAACTCCCGCGAATGCGGGGTCCACAGGTCCACCTCCCGCGTCAGCCCGGCCTGATAGGCCCTGTATTCGTGGCTGTCGGAATAATGCTGGCGCCGGTCCAGCTCCTCGGCGGACTTGTCGGCGAAGGTGGACAGGAATTTCGCATGCAGCAGCCCGCCCGACACCTTTTCCCCGCCCTTGGCGTCATAGACCAGGTTCAGCGAGCGCGGCAGCAGCATATGGGTCGAGCTGACCCAGGCATAGGAGCGGTGCCAGTGCACCAGCGGGATCTTGTTCAGCGCCGGCGCCTTCATCGGCTGGTCGGCGAAGAAGGTCCGCGCGCGCGGGCCGCCCTGAATCCACAGGTTGCCCATGCGGCCGTTCTTGCGGATCGTATAGTTGGCCGGATCGAACCAGCGCGTGATCTCCAGCGGGTTCTGACCCTCGCGATAGACCGGCTGGGCATCCAGCGGCCCGCGCGGATACACGTCGATCAGCATGGCCGAGAAGGACTTGATGGCGGAGGCTTCCAGCCAGTCGGTCAGCGCCCGCAGCGGCCGCGTGTCGCAATAGGGATAGATCAGGAACTCGTCGGGATCGACGGTCAGGCACCAATGCCCGTGCCCCAGCCGCCGTTGCAGCAGCACCAGCCAGTCCATCCCGAAGCGCGCCGCCTTGTAGCTGGCGCGGGTCTGCCAGACCGACACGTCCGGCTGGGCGCGCAGGTATTCGGTGCCGCCATCCTCGGACCCGTTGTCCACCACGATGAAATGGTCGATGCCGATGCGCCGGTAATAGTCCAGGAAACAGGGCAGCCGCAGCCTTTCGTTGCGCAGGGTGACGAAGGCCAGCAGGTCGCGGGGACGGATGGCGCGGGTGCGGTCGGACAGCTCGGTCAGCTGCCGGCCGCGGCGCAGGGCGCGCACCAGCAGGTATTGCCGCCTGGCCCGCAGCCGCAACGCGGAAAGATTTCGTGCCAGCAATCCGCTCACGCCGCCAACCTTCCGTTCAGAGGGCGGCGAGCGACCCCAGAACCGTCCGAAAATGATCATCCCACCCCGGCACCGCGACCGGGGCCTGCCGGAATCGGGGGGCGCGCGCCAGATCCTCCACCGCCTGCGCCCAGATCGCGGCATCGTCCGGCAGATAGCGCACATGATTTCCTAGCAATTCACGGGTGGAATGCAAGTCCAGGGCAAGGATCGGCACCCCGCGCGCGGCGGCCTCGGTCAGCGGCAGGCCGAAGCCCTCGGCCAGGCTGGGAAACAGCAGCGCCTGCGCCCCCTCCATCAGCGCGGCGACGGCGCCGTCGGTCAGGTCCGGGGCCTCGGTGACCGGACCGCCGGCAGGCAGCGCATCGAGGCGGGCGAATACCGCCTCGTTCAGCCAGCCGCGCCGGCCGGCGATGACCAGGCCCGGCGGCGGGCCGGGCAGGCGCGCCCAGGCGTCCAGCAGCAGGGCGTGGTTCTTGCGCGGCTCGATGGTGCCGAGGGTCAGGAAATAAGGCGCGGGCGGAAGGGGATGCGCCATGTCGGGACGGGCAAGGCCGGTGCCGATGGGAACCGCCGCGATGCGGGCGCGGGCGGGCAGGCTCAGCCGCGCGCGCCAGTCCCGGAGCCGCGCGGCGGTGGCGGCCGACACGGCCAGCAGCAGGTCGGCATGGTCGCAGGCGGCACCCAGCCGGGCACAGAAGGCCGCGTCCTGTCCCGGCCGCGTCCATTGCGGATGATCCAGCGGGATGGTGTCGTGGATCAGCACCGCCTTGCGCAGCGGCAGCGCGGCCATCAGGTCGTGGGTCAGGTTGGTGTGGCCGGCGTTCAGATAGACCGCATCGCCGGGAACCCCGGCCCGTTTCAGCGCCCGCCGCATCCCCCAGCCGTCGCGCCCGGCCCATGCCAGCGCCGCGCGCGCCAGCCCGGCTTCGCGCCGCAGCCGGCCGGTGCCGGGGCGGGGCTGCGGCGCGAGGCTTTCGGTGCGGCCATCCTCGGCCAGGCCCAGCGCGCGCAGGATCGCGGCGCCCGCTGCCGGCGGCAGGATCAGTTGCCCGACCCGCGTCCGGCACAGCAGGCGCGTGCGCGGGTCGGGCAGCAGATGCCCCAGCCAGGCACCTTCCACGCGGTCGATGCCGGTCGGATGCCCGCGCCCGATGCGCGAGACCAGCCGCGACACGTCCAGCAGGACCGGCGGCGGGGCAGGCTCAGCCGGGCCGGCCATAGCCGCCGGACTGGTGCCAGCGCCAGGCATCGCGGATCATCCGGTCCAGCGTCGAGCGCCCGGCCCGCCATCCCAGCACCGACGCCGCCTTCGCGCTGCCGCAGACCAGCTGCACCGCGTCGCCCGCCCGGCGCGCGCCCACCTGCACCGGCACCGCGCGGTTGGTGGTCCGCGCCGCCGCGTCGATCACCTCGCGCACCGAAAAGCCGTGGCCGGTGCCCAGGCAGAACACCTCCGCCCCCGCCGCCTTCCGCGCCAGCAGGTGGCGCAGGCCCAGCAGATGCGCCTCCGCCAGGTCCATCACATGCACATAGTCGCGGATACAGGTGCCGTCGGGCGTGGGATAATCCTCGCCGAAGATGGTCAGCGCCGGCCGCCGCCCCTCGATCGCGTCGAGGATCAGCGGCACCAGATGGGTCTCGGGCACGTGGCATTCGCCGATCTCGGCCTCCGGGTCGGCGCCGGCGACGTTGAAATAGCGGAAGATCACGCTGCGCAGCCCATGCGCCGCGCCGAAATCGCGCAGCATGTCCTCGATGGCGCGTTTCGAGGCGCCATAGGCATTCAGCGGCTGCTGCGGCGTGTCCTCGTCCAGCACCACGCCATCGTGGTCGCCATAGGTCGCGCAGGTGGAACTGAACACGAAGTCGAGGCAACCCGCCGCCACCGCCGCCTCGATCAGGGTCAGCGAGGCGCAGACATTGCCGCGCCAGTAGCGGCCCGGCTGCGCCATCGCCTCGCCCACCTGCGACAGCGCGGCGAAATGCATCACCGCCACCGGCCTGTGGGCGGCGAAAACCGCATCCAGACGGGCGCGGTCGGCCAGGTCGCCCTCCTCGAAGGGGCCGAAGCGCACGGCCTCGCGCCAGCCGGTCGACAGGTTGTCATAGGTCACCGGCACGAAACCGGCCCCGGCCAGCACCTTGCAGGCATGGGCGCCGATATAGCCGGCGCCCCCGGTGACCAGAACGCGGTCGGCCATGCCCTATTCGGCCGCCATGCGGCTGGCCATCAGATCGGTCAGATAGGCCGAAAACTCGTCGCGCAACTCCTCGCGCGCCAGGCCGAAGGCCACCGTCGCCTGAAGGAACCCGGCCTTGGAGCCGCAATCGTAACGCTCGCCCCGGAAGCGCAGGCCATAGACGCCGCGGCCCGAAGCGATCTCGTCCGCGATGGCGTCGGTAAGCTGGATCTCGCCGCCGGCGCCCTCGCGCAGCCGGCCCAGATGCCGCATCACCGTCGGCGCCAGGATATAGCGCCCGATCACCGCGAGGTTCGAGGGCGCCTCCTCCGCCGGGGGCTTCTCGACCATGCCGCGCACCTTGACCAGCGCGCCCATGTCCTCCTCGACATCCAGCACGCCATAGCTGGACACCTGGTTGCGCGGCACCTCCATCGTGGCGACGATGGAACCGCCGGTCTCGGCATGGGCCTCGATCATCTGCTGGAGGCAGGGCGGCTCGCCCTTGATCACGTCGTCGGTGAGGATGACGGCGAAAGGCTCGTTATGGATCAGGCGGCGGGCGCACCAGACGGCATGACCCAGGCCCATCGCCTTGTGCTGGCGGATATAGGCGATCGCGCCCGAATCCATGTTGGTGGCGCGCAGCTGGGCCAGCAGCTCGGTCTTGCCGCGCTTGCGCAGGGCGCTTTCCAGCTCGTGCGCGTGGTCGAAATAATCCTCCAGCGCGCCCTTGCCGCGCGAGGTCACGAAGATGAATTCCTGAATCCCGGCCGCCCGCGCCTCGTCGATGGCGTATTGAATCAGCGGGCGGTCCACCAGGGTCATGATTTCCTTGGGGATGCTTTTGGTCGCGGGCAGGAATCGCGTGCCCAGGCCCGCCACGGGAAACACGGCTTTGGTAATCTTCCGAGGCATTCGTTCCGCTCCTCCCCGGACATATCCGGGTTTGTGCAAGTCTGTTCCGTTCTTCGCATGCCACCTGCCCCTGCGCGCCGCAAGGTCAGGGTGGCGTCTCGTCCGCGCGGGTGGCGGTCCACAGGCGCGCCAGCGCCCGGTCCCGTTCCGCCCGCCTGCGGGGCACGACCCACGGGTCGCCCGGCGCGCCGGCGCCCCATGTTCCCCCCCGCCTTTCCCAATACACGCCCGCGAATCGCTCCCTGTGGGGCAGGAAGCCGGGCGACCACAGCATGAGGCTGACCAGCGCCCCGTCCGAGGCGGCACGGGCGGCGGCGGCGCGCAGGCGGCCGGCCCGCCAATACCACCCCGCCAGCACCCGATGCGGCCGAGTTTGCGCCTCAACGGATGAAAAGGGGGTTAAGATCCAAGGAATTTCCTCCGGGACGGGTGCGATGTCCGTCAGGGCCTCGCCCTCGGCCAGCCCGGTCTCCAGCGTGGCCATGACCCGGGGCAGGTGGAACGGGTCCAGCCGCCCGGCCAGCATCGCCCGCACAAGCCGCGCCCTTTCGCGGGCACGGACGCGATCGCGCCAGCCGGGGCCGGCGCCGTGACGGCGGGCGAAGATGGCCTCGGACCGGCCCACGGCGGCAAGGCTGGCGGGCGCACCCCCGCGCCGGGTGGTGCCCGAGGCCGCCGCATGGGCGACCTGGGCGCGGGGCACGAAAGCCGTCGCCCTGCGCGGAAATGTCGCAGCCAGGCGCAGATTCAGATCGCTCTCGTCAAGGTGGAAGGCGAACAGGGGGTCGAACCCGCCCACGGCCACCAGCGAATCACGCAGGAACGCGCAGTTGGTGCCGATGGTCGACAGCGTGCCGCCTGCGCGCGGCAGCCAGAGCCGCGCCGAGTCATCAACCAGGGGTTGCGGCCCGTCCGGGGTCAGCCATTCCGCCCGCGCCTGCCAGCCCACCCCGTCCGGCCCGCGCACCGGGCCGGTGGCGGCGACCACCTGCGGGTCGTCGAAGGCGCCCGCCAGCGCCCCGGCCCAGCAGGGTTCCGCCACCGCGTCGTCGTCGATGAAGGCCACGATGCGGCCCGCCGCCCGCGCGATGCCCAGGTTGCGGGCCTGCGACAGGTTGGGGCGGTCGAACGCCACCCGCTTCAGCGGCAGGTCGGGGCGCACCGCCAGCCCCTCGGCATCCGAGACCAGCACGATTTCCAGCCTCGGATGGGTTTGCAGCATCAGCGCGGCAAGGCAGCGCGCCAGCAGCCGGGGCCGGCCCCGGCTGGCTACGATCACGGTGAGGTCGCGGCTCAATCCTCGCCCAGATCGGCCAGCATCGCCTCGATCCGGGCCACATCGGCGGGGTTGTTCAGCTCCCAGAACGGCCGGCCGCGCGATTCCACCTCGACGCAGCGGATGCGCCGGCCCTGTTCGAGGAAACGCAACTGCTCCAGCCCCTCCAGCCGCTCCAGCACGCCCTCCGGCGCGGCGGCATAGGCGGCCAGCGCCTCGGGGCGATAGGCATAGACGCCGACATGGTGAAAGACCGGCGTCGGGTCGTCGGGGGCGAAGGGACCGGCGGCGAAGGGGATG
Organism: uncultured Paracoccus sp.; assembly: GCA_934533075.1. Taxonomy (GTDB): domain Bacteria; phylum Pseudomonadota; class Alphaproteobacteria; order Rhodobacterales; family Rhodobacteraceae; genus Paracoccus. Next base: position 176,434 of record CAKTBJ010000001.1, on the reverse strand, counting down.
ACTTCCTTGGAGAAATACAGCGCCTGATGGTCGGCGCCGAACACGGCGGTGGTGCCGCCGACGCGACCCTCGGCACGGTCGGCCAGAAGGTCGGCGCGCATCCGCCCCGAACAGCGCAGCACCGGCGTGGCGCAGGCCGCCGAAGGGTCGGCGCGCAGGCCCGCCACCAGCGCCTCGATGAACCAGGCCGGGGTCAGCGGCGCGTCGCCTTGCAGGTTCACGACGATCTCGGGGTCCAGATCCATGACTTCCAGCACCTCGGCGCAGCGTTCGGTGCCGTTGCGCGGCCGGTCGGAGGTCATGGCCACCTCGGCCCCGAAGGCTTCGGCATGGTCGCGGATGCGGGTGTCCTCGGTGGCGACGATCACGCGGTCGATGCCGGGCACGGCGCGGGCGGCGTCCCAGCTGCGGCGGATCAGGCTGCGCGCCTGCCCGGAGGCGCCGCGCAACTCCGCCAGCGGCTTGCCGGGATAGCGGGTCGAGGCGTGGCGGGCGGGAATGATGATGGTGACGGACATCATTCCCCCGCCAGCAGGACGCCCGGCGCATAGGCGATGAAGAAGGGATTCTCGTATCCCGGCTTGCCATAGGCCAGCACCCGCTGCTGGTCGTCGAAATTCACCACCATGCCCCCGGCCCCGCGCAGCACGGCATCGCCTGCGGCGGTGTCCCATTCCATCGTGCGGCCCAGCCGGGGATAGAGGTCCGCCTCGCCCGTCGCCACAAGGCAGAATTTCAGCGAGCTGCCGGCCGAAGTCATGTCCCGCACGTTGTAGCGGGCGATGTAGTCGTCGGTCGTCTGGTCGCGATGCGATTTCGAGGCGACCACCATCAACCCCCGGTTGTCGGGCATCGGGTTCACGCCGATGGGCCGGGTCTGGCCCGGCTGGGGACCGAAGGGGGCCAGCTCCTCGACGCTGCGCCCGTCGGCGGTGGTATAGAACAGCCGCTCCCTCGCCGGGGCATAGACCACGCCCCGCAGCGGCACGCCGTTCTCGACGAAGGCGATGTTGACGGTGAAATCGCCGCGGCGCTGGACGAATTCCTTCGTCCCGTCCAGCGGATCGACGATCAGGAAGCGGTCGGGCGCGCGCCCGGCATGGGTGGCGGCCTGCTCCTCGGTCACCAGCGCCACATCGGGGAAGGCCGCGCGCAGCCCGGCGGAAATCAGCGCATCGGCCAGCTCGTCGGCCTCGGTCACCGGCGAGGCGTCGGCCTTGGCGCGGACGGCGAAGTCTGGTGCGGCGTAGATCTCCATGATGCGGGCGCCGGCATCCAGCGCGAGGCGCCGCATCTCGGCGGTCAGGCGGTCAAAATCCATTCATACCTCGTCAACCACAAGGTTGCGTCTTCCTTGATCGCAACGCCTCGCCTATTTATGCTGTTCCTCCGAAGGCAGGGCAAGGCCCCGATCCGGGACCGGCGCCCCCTTCGCCGGCAGCGCCCGGCCAGACACGACAGGAGCCGCCCGCCGATGATCTTCGTCCCGCGCCAGAACCGCAACATGGCCCAGGCGGCGCTGTCGCAGCTGATGCTGGTCTATCACCAGACGGTGTTCAACCTGCGCCGCAGCCATCGCAACGCGGTGGTCGGGCTGGCGATGACCGTCATGCAGTCGCTGATGATGATCGCGGCCTTCATGGTCCTCTACATGTTCATGGGGCTGCGCTCGTCGCCGGTGCGCGGGGATTTCCTGGTGTTCATGATGAGCGGGATCTTCCTCTACATGACCCATATCCAGACGATTTCCGCCGTGGGCATGAGCGGCAAGCAGGCGAAGACCATGTCCCTGCACGAGCCGATGACCTCGGCCGTGGCGATCACCGCCGGGGCGCTGGCGGTGCTGTATCGGCAGACGCTGGCCTGCATGGTGATCATGGCGGCCTATTACGTCTATCAGCCCTTCACCCTCGAATACCCGCTGGGCTTCATCAAGATGTTCCTGCTGGCCTGGGGCGCGGGGGCGGCGATCGGGCTGGTCGTGCTGGCGCTGCGCCCCTGGGCGCCGGAGATCGTCAGCATGGCCATGCTGGTCTTCCAGCGCGCCAACATGGTGTTTTCCGGCAAGATGTTCCTGGCCAACCTGATGCCCAGCTTCATGCTGCCCATGTTCTCGTGGAACCCGCTGTTCCACATCATCGACCAGAGCCGGGGCTATGCCTTCGTCAACTATACGCCCATGCGCACCAGCCTGACCTATCCGTTCTATGCCATGATCGTCATCGCCATGCTGGGGCTGATCCTGGAATTCGTCACCCGCAAGCACGAATCGCTCAGCTGGTCGGCCGGGCATTGACCGCCCGCCGCCCGCGCCGGCGCGCGGCCTGCGCCGTGAAAAGGGTGGAAAAAGGGCGAAAATTGCGTGCCTCATCCCCCTCGGGCCGGCTTGCAGCGTGAAAATGGCCTTCCTATATACCCCCACGAAGCCGGGCCGTCCCGCAGCGGACCGGCCCGGCACAGACAGAGTTTCAACCCAGGGATCGGGCCGCGGAGGCCGCTACGGGTCCGCAAAGCCGATACGCCGCAAGAAAGGTTTCAATCCATGTCCAAGATCATCGGGATCGACCTCGGCACCACCAACAGCTGCATCGCCATCATGGATGGCAGCCAGCCCAAGGTGATCGAGAATGCCGAAGGCACCCGCACCACCCCCTCGATCGTCGCCTTCACCGAAAGCGAGCGCCTGGTCGGCCAGCCCGCCAAGCGCCAGGCCGTCACCAATCCCGAAAACACCATCTTCGCCGTCAAGCGCCTGATCGGCCGCCGCGTCACTGATGCCGAGGTGCAGAAGGACAAGGAGCTGGTCCCCTACAAGATCGTGGACGGCGGCAACGGCGACGCCTGGGTCGAGGTGCGCGGCGAAAAGTTCAGCCCCGCCCAGATCAGCGCCATGATCCTGCAAAAGATGAAGGAAACCGCCGAAGCCTATCTGGGCGAGACGGTGACCGAGGCCGTCATCACCGTCCCGGCCTATTTCAACGACGCCCAGCGCCAGGCCACCAAGGACGCGGGCAAGATCGCCGGCCTCGATGTCAAGCGCATCATCAACGAGCCGACCGCGGCCGCGCTGGCTTACGGTCTGGACAAGAAGGACACCAAGACCATCGCCGTCTATGACCTCGGCGGCGGCACCTTCGACATCACCATCCTGGAAATCGACGACGGCCTGTTCGAGGTGAAATCGACCAACGGGGACACGTTCCTCGGCGGCGAGGACTTCGACATGCGCATCGTCAACTACCTCGCCGACGAGTTCAGGAAGGAGCACGGCGTCGACCTGACCAAGGACAAGATGGCCCTGCAACGGCTGAAGGAAGCCGCCGAGAAGGCCAAGATCGAACTGTCCTCGGCCTCCCAGACCGAGATCAACCAGCCCTTCATCAGCATGGACAAGAACAGCGGCACGCCGCTGCACATGGTGATGAAGCTGACCCGCGCCAAGCTGGAAAGCCTGGTCGCGGACCTGATCAAGCGCACCATGAAGCCGGTGGCCGAGGCGCTGAAGGATGCCGGCCTGTCCAAGGGCGACATCGACGAGGTGGTGCTGGTCGGCGGCATGACCCGCATGCCCAAGGTGATCGAGGAAGTGACCGGCTTCTTCGGCAAGGAGCCGCACAAGGGCGTGAACCCCGACGAGGTGGTGGCGCTGGGCGCGGCCATTCAGGCCGGCGTGCTGCAAGGCGACGTGAAGGATGTGGTGCTGCTGGACGTGACTCCGCTGTCCTTGGGCATCGAGACCCTGGGCGGCGTGTTCACCCGGCTGATCGACCGCAACACCACCATTCCGACCAAGAAAAGCCAGGTCTTCAGCACCGCCGAGGACAACCAGAACGCCGTGACCATCCGCGTCTTCCAGGGCGAGCGCGAGATGGCCGCCGACAACAAGCTGCTGGCCCAGTTCAATCTGGAGGACATCCCGCCGGCGCCGCGCGGGCTGCCGCAGATCGAAGTGACCTTCGACATCGACGCCAACGGCATCGTGTCGGTCAGCGCCCGCGACAAGGGCACCGGCAAGGAGCAGAAGGTCACCATCCAGGCCTCCGGCGGCCTGTCGGATGCCGAGATCGACAAGATGGTCCGCGACGCCGAGGCCAATGCCGAGGCCGACAAGTCCCGCCGTGAGCTGGTCGAGCTGCGCAACCAGGCCGAAAGCCTGATCCACTCCACCAGGAAGTCGCTGGACGAGCATGGCGACAAGGTGGACGGCTCGACCGTCGAGGCGATCGAACTGGCAGTCGGCGCGCTGGAGGAGGCCGTCAAGTCCGAGGATGCCGGCAAGATTCGCGGCGCCATCCAGAACCTGATGGATGCCTCGATGAAGCTGGGCGAGGCCATCTACAAGGCCAGCCAGGCCCAGGGCGGGGCGTCCGAGGAATCGGAGGAAGCCGGCCCGCGCGGCGTCGATGACGACATCGTGGATGCCGATTTCGAGGATCTGGGCGAAGACAAGCGCCGCTGAGGACGCAACGAACCCGAGCCGGCCCGCCCATGCGGGCCGGTTCTCTCTTTGACGGACGGTCGGGCGCCGGCGGCGCAGGGGTAAACGGATGATGTCGAAACGGGATTTCTACGAGGTTCTGGAGGTCTCCCGCGGCGCCTCCGCCGAGGAGATCAAGCGCGCCTATCGCAAGAAGGCCAAGCAGCTGCATCCCGACCACAACCCGGACTGCACCCGGTCCGAGGCCGAGTTCAAGGCCGTGAACGAGGCTTACGAATGCCTCAAGGACCCGCAGCGCAAGGCGGCTTATGACCGCTTCGGCCATGCCGCCTTCGAGAATGGCGGCTTCGGCGGGCGCGGCGGTCACGGGCATGGCGATTTCGGCGCCGCCTTCGCCGACGTGTTCGAGGATCTGTTCGGCGACATGATGGGCCGGCGCGGCGGCGGCAATCCGCGTTCGCGCGCCAGCCGGGGGCAGGACCTGCGCTATGACCTGTCGGTGTCGCTGGAGGAAGCCTTCGCCGGCCTGCGCAAGACCATCGACCTGCCCGGCTCGGCCGCCTGCGAGGCCTGCAACGGCACCGGCGCCGAGGGCGCGACGGAACCCGTGACCTGCCCGACCTGCGCCGGCATGGGCAAGGTCCGCGCGCAGCAGGGTTTCTTCGCGGTGGAACGCACCTGCCCCACCTGCGGCGGCCAGGGCCAGATCATCAAGAATCCCTGCAAGTCCTGCGGCGGCAGCGGCCGGGTCGAGAAGGAGCGCACGCTCTCGATCAACATCCCCGCCGGGGTCGAGACCGGCACCCGCATCCGCCTGGCCGGCGAGGGCGAGGCCGGCCTGCGCGGCGGCCCGCCCGGCGACCTCTATATCTTCGTCGAGGTGCGCGAGCATCCGATCTTCATCCGCGACGGCCGCATGCTGGCCTGCCGGGTGCCGGTGGCCATGTCCACGGCGGCGCTGGGCGGCGAGATCGAGGTGCCGACCATCGACGGCGGCCGCTCGCGCGTGAAGGTGCCGCCGGGCAGCCAGTCGGGCCGGCAGATGCGCCTGCGCGGCAAGGGCATGCCGCCCCTGCGCCACGGCGCCGGCATGAATGCCGAGCCGGGCGACATGCTGATCGAGCTGACCGTGGAAACCCCGGTCAACCTGACGGCGCGGCAAAAGGAGCTGCTGCGCGAATTCGACCAGATCGCCGCCGACAACAGCCCCAACAGCCAGAGCTTCTTCCGCAAGGTGCGCGAGTTCTGGGAGGGCATGACCAGCTGATTCGGGACCGGCGACGGCCCGCCGCCCGGCAGGCCGGACGCGCGTTAGGGATTTCTTTACCGCCGCCGTGCAACGCTCGGCGCATGGACCCGAATCGCCTCTTCTCGGACGGCCCCCTGCCGCTGTTTTCCGGCCCCGCCACGGCGGTGTCGCCCACCGACGAGGCCGCGCCCGTGCCGCTTCCGCCGGGCAAGACGCGGCTGCCCTCCTATATCGCCGATCACCGCGCCCGGCTGCGCGAACGCTTCATGCAGGGCGGCGCCACCGCCCTGCCGGATTACGAGATGCTGGAGCTGGTGCTGTTCCGCGCCATCCCCCGCCAGGACGTGAAGCCGCTGGCCCGCCGGCTGCTGGACCGTTTCGGCGATTTCAACCGGGTGCTGTCGGCGCCGCCCGCCCGGCTGGCCGAGGTCGAGGGCGTCGGCCCCGCCGTGACATGCGAGCTGATGATCGTCGCCGCCGCCGCGCAAAGGCTGGCGCGGGCGCGGGTGATGCAGCGGCCGGTGCTGTCGTCCTGGGACGCGCTGCTGGATTACTGCCACACCGCGATGGCGCATGGCGAGGTCGAGCAGTTCCGCTGCCTCTATCTGGACCGCAAGAACGTGCTGATCGCCGACGAGGAACTGGCGCGCGGCACCGTCGATCACGTCCCGGTCTATCCGCGCGAGATCATGCGCCGCGCGCTGGAACTGAATGCCAGCGCCTTGATTCTGGTCCACAATCACCCCTCCGGCGACCCGACGCCCAGCGAGGCCGACATCGCCATGACCGCCCGCATCGCCCATGCCGCCGAGGTGATGGGCGTCACCGTCCACGACCACCTGATCATCGGCAAGGGGCGCGAAACCAGCTTCCGCGCCGGCGGGCTGCTGTGACCCGCCGCCGGCGAAACGGGGCGCACCGGCGCGACCGCCGCGCCTCGATCACCATAAAAATGGCGCAAGCGCGGCGATTTGCGCGTCCTGGGGCGGGTCGGGGTGCTGGACTGACGCTTTCTTGAACGCTACAACGCGAACGGATGGGTCGCGCAATCAGCGGCCCAACTTGTCGTATCGGCCCGCCCGGCCGCACCCGAACTGGAGTATCAACCCGTGCCCAACGTAGAAGAACACGCAGGCGGCCGGTCCATCGGCCACGGGAACGGCCCCGATGGCCAGCATGAGGCCACGCGACGCGATTTCCTGTATTACGCAACCGCCGGTGCCGGCGCCGTCGCGGCCGGCGCCGCCGGCTGGGCGCTGGTGGACCAGATGAACCCGTCGGCCGACGTGCAGGCGCTGGCCTCGATCCAGGTCGATGTCAGCAGCGTGGCGGTCGGGACGCAGCTGACGGTGAAATGGCTGGGCAAGCCGGTCTTCATCCGCCGCCGCACCGAGGCGGAGATCGAGGAGGGCCGCGCGGTCAGCCTGAACCAGCTGATCGACCAGAGCGCCGAGAACGCCAACAAGCCCGGCGAGCCGGCGCTGGACCAGAACCGCACCCTCGACGAGGCCGGCGAATGGCTGGTGATGATCGGGGTCTGCACGCATCTGGGCTGCGTGCCGATCGGCGACGGGGCGGGCGACTACGACGGCTGGTTCTGCCCCTGCCACGGCAGCCATTACGATACCGCCGGCCGTATCCGCAAAGGCCCCGCGCCGACGAACCTGCCGGTTCCCGTCGCGGCCTTCGTGAACGACACCACCATCAAGCTGGGCTGAGGAGGCAAGCATGTCGGGCATTCCCCACGACCATTACGAGCCTCGCACCGGCTTCGAACGCTGGCTGCACCGCCGGCTGCCGATCGTGTCGCTCGTCTACGACACCCTGGTGATCCCCACCCCCCGCAACCTGAACTGGATGTGGATCTGGGGGATCGTGCTGGCCTTCTGCCTGGTGCTGATGATCGCCACCGGCGTCGTGCTGGCCATGCATTACGCCGCCAACAGCGAGATCGCCTTCGCCCGCGTCGAGCATATCATGCGCAACGTGAACGGCGGCTACCTGCTGCGCTATCTGCATGCGAACGGCGCCTCGCTGTTCTTCTTCGCGGTCTATATCCACATCTTCCGCGGCCTCTATTACGGCAGCTACAAGGCGCCGCGCGAGGTCACCTGGATCGTCGGCATGCTGATCTATGTGCTGATGATGGCCACCGCCTTCATGGGCTATGTGCTGCCCTGGGGCCAGATGTCCTTCTGGGGCGCCACGGTGATCACCGGCCTGTTCGGCGCCATCCCCGGCGTGGGCGAGCCGATCCAGACCTGGCTGCTGGGCGGCCCGGCGGTCGAGAACCCGACGCTGAACCGCTTCTTCGCGCTGCATTACCTGCTGCCCTTCGTCATCGCCGCGCTGGTGATCGTCCATATCTGGGCCTTCCACCACACCGGCAACAACAACCCGACCGGCGTCGAGGTGCGCCGGACCTCGCGCGCCGAGGCCGAGGCCGACACCCTGCCCTTCTGGCCCTATTTCGTGATCAAGGACCTGTTCGCGCTGGCCGTGGTGCTGGTGCTGTTCTTCGCGGTGGTGGGCTTCATGCCGAACTATCTGGGCCACCCCGACAACTATATCGAGGCCAACGCCCTGGCGACGCCCGCGCATATCGTGCCGGAATGGTATTTCCTGCCCTTCTACGCGATCCTGCGCGCCTTCACCGCCGACGTGTGGCTGGTGCAGGCGGTGAACTTCGTCACCTTCGGCATCGTGGACGCCAAGTTCTTCGGCGTGCTGGCGATGTTCGGCGCGATCATCGTGATGGCGCTGGTGCCGTGGCTGGATACGTCGCGGGTGCGCTCGGGCCGGTTCCGCCCGGTGTTCAAGTGGTGGTTCGCGCTGCTGGCCATCGACTTCGTGGTGCTGATGTGGGTGGGCGCCATGCCGGCCGAGGGGATCTATCCCTATATCGCCCTTGCCGGCTCGGCCTACTGGTTCGCCTATTTCCTCGTGATCCTGCCCATCCTGGGGCTGGTCGAAAAGCCGTCGCCGATGCCGGCGACCATCGAGGAAGACTTCGCCGCCCATTACAACACGCATTCCGCCGAGTGAGGGAGACACCGATGACTCCGACCATCAAGACACTGACGGCGGTTGCTGCGCTGACCCTTGCCGCAGGCGGGGCCGTGGCCCAGGACAGGCAGACCGTGCCGCTGGCCCAGCCCGACGCCGCCGCGGTGACGGCCCCCGAATCGGGAACGACCTATGTGGTCAATCCCGACGGCAGCCGGCAGACCCTGACCGCCGAGGGCGAGGCCACCGACGAGACCGCAGCCGGGGAACCGGCCGCGGACGAGGCCGAGGCGACCGAGGCGGAAGCCACCGAGGCACCGGCCGAGACGGCGGAAGAGGCAGCCCCGGAGTCTGACGAAGCCGAGGCCGGCGAACCCGCCGCCGACGAGGCGACCGAGGACGGGGCCGAAGAAGCCGCCGCCGAGGACGCCACGGGCGACGAGGCCGCCGGGGAGGCGACGGACGAGGCCGCCGAGGAAGCCCCCGCGGGGGAGGCGGAAGCCACCGATGAGGGAGCTGCCGAAGAAACCACCGCAGACGAAGCCGCAGACGAGGCTGCCGCCGATGATGAGGCGGAAGCAAGCGACGAGGCCGCCGGGACCGAGGGCGAGGCCGAGGAAGCCCATGCCGAGGCCGGGGGCGAGGAGGCCCATGCCGATAGCGGCTCGCATGACGTGCATGTCGACGACGTGGCCTTCAGCTTCGAGGGGCCGTTCGGCGCCTATGACCAGCACCAGCTTCAGCGCGGGTTGCAGGTCTATACGGAAATCTGCGCCGCCTGCCACGGGCTGCAATATGTCCCGCTGCGCACGCTGGGCGACGCCACCGGTCCCGGCCTGCCCGAGGACCAGGTGCGCGCCTATGCGGCCGAGTTCACCAAGGTGGACCCGGAAACCGGCGACGATGTTCCGCGCGAGCCGTCGGACAACTTCCCCCATGTTCCGTTCCAGGACGGGATGGGACCGGACCTGTCGCTGATGGCCAAGGCCCGCGCCGGCTTCCACGGTCCTTACGGCACCGGCATCAACCAGCTGCTGCGCGGCATCGGCGGGCCGGAATACATCCACGCGGTCCTTACCGGCTATACCGGCGAGACCAAGGAGGAGGCTGGCACGACCTTCTACGGCAACACCGCCTTCCCCGGCGGCTGGATCGCCATGCCCCCGCCGCTGGACGACGAATCGGTGGAGTTCCAGGACGGCCATCCGAACGATCTGGACAGCCTTTCGATGGAGGTGTCGGCCTTCCTGATGTGGACCGCCGAGCCGAAGATGATGCAGCGCAAGCAGGTCGGCACCGTCGCCGTGCTGTTCCTGCTGCTGCTGTCGGTGCTGCTCTACCTGACCAACAAGAAGCTGTGGTCGCCGATCAAGCATCCCCGCAAGGAGAGCTGATCCGGCCCGACCCGGTAAAAGGGCGCCCCTCGGGCGCCCTTTTTTATCGCACCGCCCGATGCGCCCGCCCCCACAATCCGCCCCGGCATGGCTTCGGATACAGCCGGCGGGAGCTGGCGGGGCAGCGGTCGGAAGGCAATTTCGTCCGGGATTGCATGATCCCCTCGGCAGTCGGCGGGCAGGTCGCAGGCAAGGGCAGGCCCTGTTCGTCCCTTCGGCCGGCTTCCGGCATGACGGGCAGGCAAGCCGATGCCGCATGGCGGACCGCGCGGCCTCCGGCGCAGGCGGCAAGCGGGCCACAATCCCGCGACCGGAGGTCGTGGCGCCCCGGCATGGGTGGCGGCAAAGCCGGGCCGGGTCGATCAGCCGTCACGAGACGGAACACCGTCCGGGACCGCGCGATCCGCAAGACGACCGGCAAGCGACCCGCCAGCCCCGGACACCGGCCTTCATCCACGCCGACAATAACCGCGCCGCAGGCTGGACAAGCCGCCACAGGCGCCCTGATATGGGGCCAAGCAGCCGGAGGAACCCCGCGTGACCGACTATGTTTTCCCGCCCGAACCGCAAGCCGCCCTGCCGATTACGGGCGAATCGGCCCTGTTTCCGGTGCGGCGCATCTTCTGCATCGGCCGCAACTATGCCGAGCACGCCGCCGAGATGGGCAATGCCGTCGACCGCAGCGCGCCGTTCTTCTTCACGAAAACCCCCCTGTCGCTGAGCGCGCCGGGCGACATTCCCTTCCCGCCCGGCACCGAGGACCTGCATCACGAGGTCGAGCTGGTCCTCGCCATCGGCCGGCCCGTCCCCGCCGGCACCGCCCCCGCCGAGGCGGCGCAGGCCGTCATCGCCCGCGCCGTGGGGCTGGACCTGACCCGGCGCGACCTTCAGGCGGTGGCCAAGGACAAGCGCCGGCCCTGGGACGTGGCCAAGGATTTCGACCATGCCGCGATCATCGCACCGCTGTCGCGCGCGCCCGCCGGGCCGGGGATCGGCCTCAAGGTCAACGGCACGCCGCGCCAGCAGGGGCGACTGTCGGACATGATCTTCGACGAGGGCGAGCTGATCGCCTTCCTGGCCACGCTCTACGACATCGGGCCGGGCGATCTGGTGATGACCGGCACCCCCGCCGGCGTGGCCGCCCTGACCCGCGGCGACAGCATCAGCGCCGAGGTCGAGGGCCTGCCGGTGCTGGAGGCGCGGATCGTCTAGCCCAGCGAATAGCCCGCGCCGCGCACGGTGCGGATCGGGTCGGCGGCGCCGTGGGCCATCAGCGCCTTGCGCAGCCGGCCCACATGCACGTCGATGGTGCGCATGTCCACATGGATGTCGCGGCCCCAGACCCGATCCAGCAACTGCTCGCGCGTCCAGACCCGGCCGGGGCGCTCCATCAAAGTGGCCAGCAGGCGGAACTCGGTGGGACCGAGATGCAGCGTATGGGCGCCGCGATGCACGCGATGCTCCAGCGGGTCGAGGATAATGTCCTCATGCACCAGCTTTTCGCCCAGCGTCGCGGGCCGGACCCGGCGCAGCTGGGTGCGCAGCCGGGCGATCAGCTCGTTCACCGAATAGGGCTTCACCACGTAATCGTCGGCGCCGGTCTCCAGCCCGCGCACGCGGTCGGTCTCGTCGCCGCGCGCCGACAGCATCACCACCGGGATCGCGCGGCTGCGCGGATCGGACTTGATGCGCCGGCAGATCTCGATGCCGGAGACATGCGGCAGCATCCAGTCCAGCACGATCACGTCGGGCGCCTCCTCGGCCAGCATCAGCAGGGCCTCGTCGCCATCCTCGGCCACGCGGACCGAGAAGCCTTCGGCTTCGAGGTTATAGCGCAGCATCTCGCGCTGGGCGCCCTCGTCCTCGACCACCAGAACGCGGGGGGTCAGCGCCGTCATTGCCCGTCGTCCCGCGCGACCGAGCTGCTTTTCGGGCGCGGCTCATCGGGCAGCTCGCCCTGCACCAGATAGATCACCTGCTCGGCGATGGCGGTGGCATGGTCGCCCATGCGCTCGATGTTCTTGGCGATGAAATGCAGGTGCATGCAGGCGGTGATGTTGCGCGGGTCCTCCATCATGTAGGTCAGGAACTCGCGGAACAGGGCGTTATACATCTGGTCGACTTCCAGATCGCGCAGGCGCACATCCTCGGCCAGCTCGGCATCGCGGCGGATATGGCTGTCCAGCGCGTCGCGCACCATCCGCTCGACCGCCAGCGACATGCGGCGGATGGCGGGCGCCGCGCCCTCGATCACCGGCATGCCCGTCAGCACCTGACTGCGCCGGGCGTTGTTCTTGGCGTAGTCGCCCACCCGCTCCAGCGAGCCGGCGATCTTGATGATCGACAGCACCATGCGCATGTCGGTGGCGCGCGGCGCGCGGATGGCGATGATGCGCGCGGCCTCGGTGTTGATCTGCATCTCCAGCGCGTCGATGGCGCGGTCGCGGTCGCGCACCGCATCGGCAAGGTCGCTGTCGCGATGCTCCAGCGCCTGCGCGGATTCGACGATGGCGGCCTCGACCATGCCGCCCATCTTCAGCACCAGCGCCTGCACGGAATCCAGGTCGCGGTCGAAGGCGGTCATGATATGGGGGTCTTTGGGGGACATGATACGCTCCTGCGCTCAGCCGATGCGGCCCGAGATATAGCTTTCCGTGCGCGGATCGCGCGGATTGGTGAAGATGTCGTCGGTCTCGCCGAATTCCACCAGATTGCCCAGATGGAAGAAAGCCGTGCGTTGGCTGACCCGCGCCGCCTGCTGCATCGAGTGCGTCACGATGACCACCGCGAACTCGGCGCGCAACTGGTCGATCAGCTCCTCGATCTGGCTGGTGGCGATGGGGTCGAGCGCGCTGCAAGGCTCGTCCATCAGCAGCACTTCGGGGCGGGTGGCCACGGCGCGGGCGATGCAAAGCCGCTGCTGCTGGCCGCCCGACAGGCCGGTGCCCGATTCGTGCAGCCGGTCCTTCACGTCATCCCACAATGCGGCGCCGCGCAGGGCGATTTCCACCACCTCGTCGGTCTCGGCCCGGTTGCGGACAAGGCCGTGGATGCGGGGACCATAGGCCACGTTGTCGTAGATCGACTTCGGGAAGGGGTTCGGCTTCTGGAACACCATGCCGACGCGGGCGCGCAACTGCACCGGGTCCACGCGGCGGTCGTAGATGTCCTCGCCGTCCAGCAGGATCTGCCCGGCGATTCGCGCCGAAGGCACCGTGTCGTTCATCCGGTTCAGGCAGCGCAGGAAGGTGGACTTCCCGCAGCCCGAGGGGCCGATGAAGGCGGTCACGGTCTGGTTCCGGATGTCGATATCCACGTCGCGGATGGCCTGTTTCTCGCCATACCAGACCTGAACGGCGCGGGCGCTGACCTTGGTTTCCGGGGTCATGGGTCTTGTCCTTGTCTTACCAGCGCCGTTCAAAGCGGCGGCGCAGCCAGATGGCCAGCAAATTCATGCACATGAGGAAGGCCAGCAGCACGATGATCGCGGCCGAGGCGCGCTCGAAGAAGGCGGGGTCGGCCTGCTGGGTCCAGCGATAGACCTGCACCGGCAGGGCGGTGGCGGGCTGCATCACGCTCTCCGGGTAGGAGGGCACGAAGGCCACCATGCCGATCAGCAGCAGGGGCGCGGTCTCGCCCAGGGCCTGCGCCAGCCCGATGATGGTGCCGGTCAGGATGCCGGGCATCGCCAAGGGCAGCACATGGTGGAAGACCACCTGCATGCGCGAGGCCCCGACCCCCAGCGCCGCGTCGCGGATGCTGGGCGGCACCGATTTCAGCGCCGCGCGGGTGGTGATGATGATGGTGGGCAGGGTCATCAGCACCAGCACCAGCCCGCCGACGATGGGGGCGGATCGCGGCAGGCCCACCAGATTGATGAACACCGCCAGCCCGAGGATGCCGAACACGATGGAAGGCACCGCCGCGAGGTTGGCGATATTGACCTCGATCACGTCGGTCAGCCGGTTTTTCGGTGCAAATTCTTCCAGATAGATGGACGCCGCCACGCCGATGGGCAAAGCCAGCGCCAGCACCACCGCCATCATATAGGCCGAGCCGATGATCGCCGTGCCGAGGCCGGCCGTCTCGGCCTGGTCGTCGGCGCCGTCCAGCGCGGTCAGGAAGGCCCAGTTGAACCGCGTGTCCAGCGCGCCCTGGTCGCGCATCGCCTGCGCCAGCGCCACCTGCGCCGGCGAGGTCCGCGAATCGCGCGCGGCGGATTCCGCCGTGACCCGGCCCTTGAACACCCCGTCGACGCGCGAGGAGGTCAGCAGCGGCAGGGTCACGGTCTGGCCGATCAGGCCGGGATCGGCCAGCACCCGATCCCGCAGCACCACCCCGGCCCGGTTCGAGAAGAAGCGGCTGAGGTCGCTGTCGGTCAGCCCCTCGATACCCGGCTGATTCTCGGTCACCCAACCGGCCAGCGCCCCGGCCAGCAGCCGGTTGTAGCCGATGGTGGTGACCTTGCGCAGGTCGGCGGGATCGCGGGCGCCGTTGGGGTCCAGCCGTTCGGCATCCAGATGCACCGGGATTTCGGCATAGGTCTGGTAAAAGCCCGACACGCCGTCGCGCAGCACCGTCGCCAGCAGAAAGCACAGCGCCATCAGGGCGATGACGATCGCGCCGACGCCATAGGCGCGGAAGCGGGCCTCGGCGCGATTGCGGGCGCGGGTGCGCGGATCGGGCACCAGCAGCGAGGGGCGACTCATTCGTATTGCTCCCGATAGCGGCGGGTGATGTAAAGCGCCAGGACGTTCAGCGCCAGGGTCAGCACGAACAGCGTCAGGCCCAGCGCGAAGGCCACCAGCGTCTCGGGCGAGGCGAAATCGTTGTCGCCGGTCAGCTGCCCGACGATTTTCACGGTGATCGTGGTCATGGCCTCGAACGGGTTGGGGCTGATGCGGGCCATCGCGCCGGCGCCCAGCACGACGATCATGGTCTCGCCGATGGCGCGGCTGGCGGCCAGCAGCACGGCGCCGACGATGCCGGGCAGCGCAGCGGGGATGACCACCTTGCGGATGGTCTCGCTGCTGGTCGCGCCCAGCCCGAGGCTGCCGTCGCGCAAGGACTGCGGCACGGCGTTGATGATGTCATCGGACAGCGAGCTGACGAAGGGGATCAGCATGACCCCCATCACCAGCCCGGCGGTCAGCACGGACGAGCTGGATTCGCCCAACCCGGTGGGCCTTGCCACCCAGTCGCGCAGCAGCGGCCCCACGGTCATCAGCGCGAACAGGCCGTAAACGATGGTCGGGATGCCGGCCAGCACCTCGATCAGCGGCTTGACCATGCCGCGGATGCGGGGGGATGCGTAATCGGCCATGTAGATCGCCGCCATCAGCCCGACCGGCACGGCGAAGGCCAGCGCGATGGCCGAGATATACAGCGTCCCCCACAGCAGCGGCAGGATGCCCAGCTCCGACCCGCCGGAAAAGGCGGGCAGCCAGGTCGTGCCGAACAGGAAATCGTGCCACGGGTAAAGGCGGAAGAAGTGGGCGCTCTCGAACACCAGCGACAGCACGATGCCGGCGGTGGTGGCGATGGCGATCAGCGAGCAGGCCAGAAGGCCGGCGCGAATCGCCTGCTCGACATGGTTGCGGGCGCGGAGATCCGGGGCAATGCGGCTGGCGGCCAGCGCCATGCCGGCCAGCGCCAGACCCAGCAGCACCAGCGCGGGCGGCGCCTTGCCGGCCAGCAGGCCCCACAGGATCGCCAGCGCCAGAGGCGGCAGCGCGGTGGCCAGCGCGACCATCGCCGCGTGATAGGGCGGGCGCGAATGCAGGCGGCTGGTCCGGCCCCCCACCACGGCGCGCGCACGCCAAAGGCCAAGCGCCCAGCCCAGGCAGGCCAGCGCCAGCAGGATCGGCAAAAGCCAGATGAAAGGCATCGCTCTCGCTTTCGGAAGGCGGGGGCGGGGCCGGGATGCGGCCCCGCCCGGCGCTTACTGCATCACCACCTGTTCGGCGACGGCGGCCTGAATCTCGGCCAGCGCCGGATCGGGCACCAGACCGTAATCGGCCAGCGGGCCGCCCGGCCCGGCCATGTCGTCGGAGACGAAGAACTCCACGAAGTCCTTCAGCGCGGAGACGGTCTCCATGTGCTGCTTCTTGACGTAGAAGAACAGCGGCCGCGACACCGGATATTCGCCCGAGGCGATGGTTTCCGTCGAAGGCACCACGCCCTCGATGGGCGCCACCTTCAGCCGGTCGGTGTTGTTTTCATAGAAGGACAGGCCGAACACGCCCACCGCATCGCGGTTGCTGTCCAGCCGCGAGAGGGTCTCGGTATAATCGCCGTCGATATCCACCGACAGGCCATCGGTGCGGATCGCCGCGCATCGGCCGGCGGCCGCGTCGGCATCGGCGGCGGCAAAGGCCTCCTGCGCGCCGCTGGCCTCGCAGCCGGCATGCATCAGCTTTTCCTCGAACACTTCGCGGGTACCGTGCTTGGTGCCGGGGATGAAGGCCAGGATCGGCTGGTCCGGCAGGTCCGGGTTCACCTGCGCCCAGCTGGTGTTGGGATTGGCGACCACGTTGCCGTCCACGACGATTTCCCTTGCCAGCGCCAGGAACACGTCCTGCGGGGTCAGGGCAAAGTCGGGGCCGTCGATGGCGCTGGCGAAGACGATGCCGTCATAGCCGATGCGGACCTCCATCACCTCGGTCACACCGTTGGCGTGGCAGGTTTCCAGCTCGCTGGTCTTGATCGGGCGCGAGGCATTGGCGATGTCGATGGTGTTGTCGCCCACGCCCTCGCAGAATTGCTTGATGCCGGCGCCCGAGCCGCCGCCTTCCACGACGGCACTGAGGCCGAAATTGTCCTTGAACGCCTGCGCCACGATGGTCGCATAGGGCAGCACCGTCGAGGACCCGGCGATCTGGATCTGGTCGCGGGCGGCGCCCATGCCGGCGGTGGCGGCCAGCACGGCAAGCGTCGAAACGGTGATTTTGGCGGGTGTCATCCAAGTCGCTCCTGTTTGTCTGGGTCCGTTGACCCGCGACCGGGATAGCCCCGCGCGACGACAATCATGCGACGGTTCCGTGACGGTTTCATGACATTCGCAGTCGCAGCATCCTTTTTCGCCGCGCATGAAAAAGCCCCCCGCCGGTCAGGGCGGAGGGCGTGTTCATGGGCCGGGGATCATTGCAACGGCGCGTCGCTGGGCCGTTCCGCCCCGCTGCCGAGGCCCAGATTCGTCACGCGGTCGCCCACGATCAGCCCCTCCGGCCCGGCGTCGATGCGAATCGCCTGCCCGTCCATCACGTCGCCCGACAGCAGCATCTCGGCCAGGGCGTTTTGCAGGCTGCGCTGGATCACCCGTTTCAGCGGACGGGCGCCGAAGACGGGATCGTAACCGGCATTGGCCAGCCATTCGCGGGCGGCGTCGCTGACCTCCAGCGTGATCTTGCGGCCATCCAGCCGGCGTTGCAGCCCGGCAAGCTGGATGTCCACGATCTTGTCCATATTCGCGCGGGTCAGCCGGTGGAAGATGATGATCTCGTCCAGCCGGTTGAGGAATTCGGGGCGGAAATGCGCCCGCACCGCATCCATCACCTGCGCCCGCGCCGCCGAGGAATCGGCGCCCTCGGGCAGGGTCGAAAGCGCCTGCGCGCCCAAGTTCGAGGTCAGGATGATCAGCGTATGCTTGAAGTTCACCGTGCGGCCCTGCCCGTCGGTCAACTGCCCGTCATCCAGCACCTGAAGCAGCACGTTGAACACGTCCGGGTGGGCCTTTTCCACCTCGTCGAACAGGATCACCTGATAGGGCCGGCGCCGCACCGCCTCGGTCAGCACGCCGCCCTCGTCATAGCCGACATAGCCCGGAGGCGCGCCGATCAGCCGCGCGACGGAGTGCTTCTCCATGAATTCGCTCATGTCGATGCGCACCATCGCGCTGTCGTCGTCGAACAGGTATTGCGCGATGGCCTTGGTCAGCTCGGTCTTGCCCACCCCGGTCGGGCCAAGGAACAGGAAGCTGCCCAGCGGACGGTTGGGGTCGTTCAGCCCCGCCCGCGCCCGGCGCACGGCATTGGCCACCGCCGTCACCGCCTCGGCCTGGCCCACGACACGCTGGCCAAGCTGGTCCTCCATCTTCAGCAGCTTGTCGCGCTCGCCCTCCAGCATCTTGCTGGTGGGGATGCCGGTCCAGCGTTCCACCACCTCGGCGATCTGCTCGGGGCGCACGGCTTCCTCGACCATCGGGCCGTCCTCGGTGCCCTCCGCATCGGCAAGCTGCTTTTCCAGCCCCGGAATGATGCCGTAGGACAGTTCGCCCGCGCGGGCCAGATTGCCCTCGCGCTTGGCCTGATCCAGTTCGGCGCGGGCGCGGTCCAACTGCTCCTTGAGGTGGCGCGAGCCTTCCAGCTTGTCACGCTCGGCCTGCCAGCGGGCGGTCATCTCGGCACTGCGCTGTTGCAGGTCCGACAGGTCCTTCTCCAGCTTTTCCAGCCGGTCCTTGCTGGCGGCGTCGTCCTCCTTCTTCAGCGCCTCGGCCTCGATCTGCTTTTGCAGGATCTCGCGGTCCAGCGCGTCCAGCTCCTCGGGCTTGCTGTCCACCTCCATGCGCAGGCGCGAGGCGGCCTCGTCCACAAGGTCGATGGCCTTGTCGGGCAGGAAGCGGTCGCTGATATAGCGATCCGACAGCATCGCAGCCGCCACCAGCGCGGCATCGGAGATGCGCACGCCGTGATGCAGCTCGTATTTCTCCTTGATGCCGCGCAGGATGCTGATGGTGTCTTCCACCGTCGGCTCCTCGACCATCACCGGCTGGAAGCGGCGGGCCAGGGCGGCGTCCTTCTCGATATACTTGCGGTATTCGTCCAGTGTGGTGGCGCCGATGCAATGCAGCTCGCCCCGCGCCAGCGCCGGCTTGATCAGGTTCGCGGCATCCATCGCGCCGTCGGTCTTGCCGGCGCCGACCAGCACATGCATTTCGTCGATGAACAGGATGATCTCGCCAGCGGCGGATTCGATTTCTTTCAGGATGGCCTTCAGCCGCTCCTCGAACTCGCCCCGATACTTGGCGCCGGCGATCAGGGCGCCCATGTCCAGCGCCATCAGCTTCTTGTCGCGCAGGGATTCGGGCACGTCGCCGTCGATGATGCGCAGGGCGAGGCCCTCGGCGATGGCGGTCTTGCCGACGCCCGGCTCGCCGATCAGGACGGGGTTGTTCTTGGTGCGGCGGGAAAGCACCTGCATGGCGCGGCGGATTTCCTCGTCGCGGCCGATGATCGGGTCGATCTTGCCCTCGGCTGCGGCCTCGGTCAGGTCGCGGGCATATTTCTTCAGCGCGTCATAGCCTTCCTCGGCACTGGCCGAGTCCGCCGTGCGCCCCTTGCGCAGGTCGTTGATGGCGGAATTCAGCTTCTGCGCCGTCACCGCGCCCGCATCCATCGCATCCTTGGCGCGGGTGTTCACCATCGCCAGCGCCATCAGGATACGCTCGACCGGGACGAAACTGTCGCCGGCCTTCCTGGCCAGCTTTTCGGCCTCGTCCAGCACCCGCACCAGCGAGGGATCGACATAGACCTGCCCGTCGCCGCCGGACACCTTCGGCAGCTTGGCCACGGCAGCCGTCACCGCAGCCGCCACCGCGCGGGCATCGCCCCCGGCGCGGTTGATGAGGTTCGCCGCCAGCCCCTGGTCGTCATCCATCAGCGCCTTCAGCAGATGCTCGGGCACGACGCGCTGGTTGCCCTCGCGAATGGCGATGGTCTGCGCCGCCTGGATGAAGCCGCGCGAGCGTTCCGTGAACTGTTCCATATTCATGTGGATTTCCCCTTTCAGCCCCCGATCTTGGGCCGCCCGCCCGGCGGCACGGCCCGTTTGCGGGTCTTTGTGATCACGAAATAGGGGCCGCAAAGGTGCCTTTCAAGCGCGGCCAAGACATGCGAAAGGGGGGAAATCACATGGAGAATAGCGATGGATGAGCGGCTGATCGTGGCGCTGGACGTGCCGGATGCGGTCTCGGGGCTGGCGCTGGCCGAACGGCTGGGCGATGCTGCGGGCTTCTACAAGGTGGGCCTCGGGATGCTGACCGGCGGCGGGCTGGCGCTGGCGCGCGAGTTGAAGGACGAGCATGGCAAGCGCGTGTTCCTGGACCTGAAACTTTACGACATCGGCGCCACCATCGAGGCCGCCGTGCGCGGGCTGGCGCGCTTTGACCTGGATTTCCTGACCGTTCACGGCGACCCCCATGTGGTGCGCGCCGCGCGGGAGGGCGCGGGCGCCTCGGGGCTGAAGATCCTCGCGGTGACGGTGCTGACCTCGCTGGACCGGGCCGACCTGGATGCCGGGCTGATGGCGCCGGGCGACCTGCACGACCTGACGGTGGAGCGCGCGGCCCGCGCCTTCGAGGCCGGCGCGCATGGCGTGATCGCCAGCCCGCGCGAGGCCGCCGCGATCCGCGCGCTGCCCGGTTCGGGGCTGATCGTGACGCCGGGGGTGCGGCCCGCGGGCGCCGCCCTTGGCGACCAGAAGCGGGTCGAGACCCCGGCGGCAGCCATCGGCGCGGGGGCCGATCACATCGTGGTCGGGCGCCCGATCTGGCAGGCCGCCGACCCGCGCGCGGCGGCGCAGGCGATCAATACGGAACTGGCCGGGCTATAGGCCCGCGCCCAGCCCCTCGGGGAAGTTGCGCGCCATCACCGGGGCGATGGCGGGGCGTTTCGCCGCAGCCGCGGCGATGTTGTAAAGCCGCGGCACATGCTCGGCCGCCCAGTCCAGCCCCGGCCGCCAGTGCAGCATCACCGCCAGATAGATGTCCAGCGCGCTGAACCTTTCGCCCAGGAACCAGGGCGTGCCGGCGGCTTCGGCGGCCTGCTCCCACAGGGCCTTGCGCTGCTCCAGCAGGCGCTCGCGCAGGCCGCGCGCCTCGAACGGGTCGGGAACCAGCGTTTCGGCGCGGTCGAAGATGCTGATATTGGCGTAGACATTGGCCACCAGCCAGATCTGCCAGCGCAGATAGGCCGCGCGCTCCGGCGCGTCCGGGCCGGGCACCAGCAGGTCGCTGTGCAGGTGATCGGCCAGAAACAGCGTGATCGCCGCGCTTTCCGTCATCACCTGCCCGTCCTCCAGCAGCAGGGTCGGCAATTGCGCCAGCGGGTTCAGCCGCATCCATTCCGCCAGCGCATCCTCGGCGGTTTCGGGATCGTCCAGCGCGATCCGTTCCAGTTCGATGCCGTATTCGGCGGCCTGCGCCTCGATCAGCGCGGACCCCCAGCCCTCGCGCCACCACAGTTTCATCGTCATGTCGGACCTCGCCTGGCTGTGTGTTCAGACCCGCAGGCCGAAGGAGTCTCGCACGATGCCCGCCAGAAACGGGGTGGTCAACGGATTGGCGGCAAATTCCGCCAGGGGCATCAGCCGCAATTCCTGCCCCTCGTCGCCGAGGCGGGCGGTGGCGGCCTCCTCCGGGGTCAGGCTGCCCCAGAAGAACCACATCGCCTTGCCGGGGCGGCCCGGCCAGTCGATCAGCCGGCCCGGCGACAGGCGTTCGGCGACCAGAACCAGCCCGGTTTCCTCGGCCAACTCGCGCAGCCCGCATTCCAGCGGCGTCTCGCCCGCGTCGATGCCGCCGCCGGGCAGGTCCCAATGGCCGGGATAGGGGATCGTCGGCTTGTCGTCGCGCAGCAGCGCCAGCACGGCGCCGCCGCAGGTCAGCACCAGCTTGGTGCCGAGGATGTCCAGCGCGGCCATCAGTCGTTGATGTCCTTGCGCCAGATGCGCACCTGCCCGTGCTGGACGCCCATCCAGCGCCGCAGCGCCAGCCAGACGACGAAGGACAGCACCGCCACCACGATCAGGGTGCCGGGCAGCCCGACGCCCCAGATTCCTGTCAGCAGCAGCAGCCCCATCACCACCAGCGCGATCGCGGTGCCGAGGAACACATAGCCCGGCAGCACCAGTTCGATCAGCGCCACCACCAGCCCGGCGATGACCCAGAGCCATCCGTTCGTCCAGTCCCAGACCATGCCGCCCCCTTACGCCTTCGGACGCCCGCCCAGCCGGCCCAGCAGGTCGGCGAAGGATTCCACGGCGCCGGCGGGCAGGATCAGCGTCTGCTTGCCCGGCCCCTTGGCCACGTCGCCCAGAACCTCGACCTGGCGCATGCCAAGCTGGAACTGCGCGGCCTCCAGACCGCCCTTGGCGATGGCCTGCGCGATGGCCTCGGTCGCATAGGCCTCGGCCTCGGCGAGGATGCGGCGGGCCTTGGCCTGCTGCTCGGCGGCGTAAAGGTCGCCATCGGCGGCCAGTTCGACCGCGCGGCGCTTGCCCTCGGCCTCGGTCACCTGCGCGCGGCGGGCGCGCTCGGCGGTCATCTGTTGCAGCATGGCGGCGCGGGTGGCCTCGTCGAGGTTCACGTCCAGCAACTCGGCCCGCGTCACTTCGATGCCCCAGTCGTCGACCACGTTCGCCACCGCCTCCTTGATGCGCTCGATCAGGTGGGCGCGGTTGGACTGGACCTGATCCAGCTCCATCATGCCGATCTCGGAGCGGACGATGCCGGCCACCGTGGTGGCGATGGCCGCGTCCACGTCGCGGATGCGATAGACGGTCTTTTCCGGCTCCAGAATGCGATAGAAGACCGAGGTTTCCACCTGCACCAGCGCGTTGTCGGCGGTGATGGCGTCCTGCCGGTTGGTGGGCAACTGGCGTTCCAGGATCGAGATGCGATGCGCCACCTTGTCCAGATAGGGCACGATGAAGTTGACCCCCGGCCCCAGCACCGCCCGCAGCCGGCCCAGGCGCTCGACGACGTATTTCTCCGATTGCGGCACGATGCGCACCGCCAGCGAGATGGTCACGAACAGGAAAATCGCGATGACGATCAGCGCCGTCATCTGTGGGCTGAGATTCATTCAGGGCCTCCGGGCAGGTTGTTCACACGGACAAGCGCCCGCTCGTCGCATAGTTCCGCAATTCGCTGCCAAAGTCTGCCCAAACTCGTCGCCAGCGCGGAAAAATTCTGATTCGGGCAGACCTTCGCCTCGTCCATGTAAAGCGCGCGGTCGATTTCCAGTTGCAGCGCGTGGCGGCCGGCCAGCGGGCGGCCGTGGCGGGTCAGGATATGGGCGCCGGCGAAAGGCACGTTGCGCGACAGGCTCAGCCCCTCGCCGACCACCGCCCCGGCGACGGCATGGCGCAGCCAGGCGCCGCAGGATTCGCCCCACAGGTCGCCCAGCACCACCTGCGGCGGGCTGGCCATCTGGGCCACCGCCTCGTGCGGCATGGAATGCACGTCGATCAGCACCGCCTGCCCGAACCGGGCCACCGCCTCGGCCATCAGCGCGTCCAGCGCGTCGTGATAGGGCTGCCACAGCATCGCCAGCCGGGTCTCGGCCTCGTCGCGGGGGATCGGGCGGGCGCGGATGGCGCGACCCCGCGCCACCACGCGCGGAATCACCCCCAACCCGGCGCGGGACCGGGCCGAGACCACGCCCTTCACCCCCTCGATGGCACCGGGGTCGAGGTCGTCGCGAGCGCGGTTCAGGTCCACCACGCAGCGCGGCACCCGCGCCGACAGCACCACCGCGCCCATCGCCCGCGCCGGCGCGATCAGCCGGTCCACGAAGGCATCCTCGGAAGCGCGCAGCGCCAGCGGGTCCAGCGTGCTATGGGCCAGGAACCAGTCGGGATAGTCCCGCCCCGAATGCGGCGAGGCCAGAATCAGCCCCCCGCGCCACTGTTTCGGGCGGCGCAGGCGGTAATTCGGCGGGCGGGTCTGGTCGAACATGGGACCTTGATGCGACATGAGTTCACGAAAGGCAGCATAGTGAGATTGCAGGCAGCGAAAAAGTGGGCGCCGAAGCGACAGGAGGCACCCGCCGGCCCGACGGGATACGAATCTGCACAGTCTCGCACGACGCCGCCGCGCTTTGCGAAAAAGTGTGACCGGCCGTCTTGATAAGGCGGAATGGCCTCTGTATAGACCCCGAAGCCGACGCAGGGCATGCGGGCCGGGTCTGGGGAATCGGGCCGGGCGCGCATGCGGCGTCACGGATGGGCGGTTAGCTCAGCGGTAGAGCACTACGTTGACATCGTAGTGGCCACTGGTTCGATCCCAGTACCGCCCACCATTTTCGCCGCCTCCGGGTTTGTCCGGGGGTTTTCAGTTTTCAGGCGCACCGGCAGGGCCGCGCCGCCAGTAAGGGACCAGAGTGATGAAGGTTCGCAATTCGCTGCGCGCACTCAAGACCCGGCATCGCGATTGCCAAGTCGTGCGCCGCAAGGGCCGCATCTACGTCATCAACAAGACGAATCGCCGCTTCAAGGCGCGTCAGGGCTGATCGCCCGTGCCCGGAAGCGGGCGGATGACAGGATGAACAGGAACCCGCGCTTCGGCGCGGGTTTTTTCTTGGGCGCGTTCGGGACCGCACCGGGCAAGGGCGCGAATCATGGGCGGGCCATCCGGGGCGCACGGCCCCGCAGCGCGGCCGTGCGCCCCGGATGGCGGAACGGTGGTGCAGGTTTCGGGCAGGCGATGCGGGCAAGCGGGCACCCCGTGCGGGCGAAGGCGGCACCGGCGCCGCCCGTGTCCAGCGGGCGGGACGGACGGCGACAGCCCGCGCACCGGCGCCGCAGCGAAATTCACATCTCGGGCGCGGTGTCGTGCAGGATGGGTTCCGCCGCGCGGCGATCCTCGATCACCTTGCCGTCCTGCGGCAGGCTGCCGGGCGGGACCAGCGCGATCCGGCCGCGCAGGCGCAGCGCCTGGAAGATCGCCTCGTCATAGGGCGCCGGATCGCTGGCCGCCGTTTCAAGCTGGACGGTCATGCGGTCCATGCCGTCATCCTCGCGCTCGATCAGGACGCGGGCGCCGTTCAGCTCCGGGAAGCGGGCGACCAGCTTGGCGACCTGGCCGGGATGGATGAAGATGCCGTTGATCTTGCTGGTCTGGTCCACGCGGCCCAGCAGGCCCCGGATGCGGGTATTGGTGCGCCCGCACGGGCTTTCGCCGGGCAGGATGGCCGACAGGTCGCCCGTCGCCAGCCGGATCATCGGATAGTCCGGGTTCAGCGTGGTGACCAGCACCTCGCCGATCTCGCCCTCGGGGACAGGCTCGCCGGTGCCGGGGCGCACGATTTCCAGAATGACCCGCTCATCGACGATCAACCCCTCCATCGCCTCGGATTCATAGGCCAGCAGGCCCAGATCGGCGCCGGCATAGCATTGCCGCGCCATGATGCCGCGATCGCGGAACAGCTTGCGCAGGCTGGGGGAGAGGGTGCCGTTCGCGACCACCGCGCGCACGATCTCCAGCGGAATCGCCATCTGGTCGGCGCGCTCCAGCAGCGTGCGCAGATAGTCGGGCGTGCCGGCATAGACCGTTGCGCCCACGTCGCGGGCGGCGCGTATCTGCAAATCGGTCTGTCCCGGCCCGGCGGGCAGCACCACCGCCCCCACCTGCCGCGCGCCCGATTCGAACATCATCCCCCAGGGCGACAGGTGATAGGAGAAGCTGTTCAGCATCACGTCGTCATTGCCCACGTCCGAAGCATGCATGAACCGCCCCATCCGCCACCAGTCGCTTTCCAGCCGCCCCGGCCCGTAGGTCGCGCCGGACAGGAAAACATGGTCGAACTCGGTCGGGCGGCGGGTGGTCATGCCGCCGAAGGGCGGGCGGCGCGCCTGCGCCTCGGCCAGATCGGCGCGCTGCATGACCGGCAACCGGGTCAGGTCGGCGAGGCTGGCGATGTCCTCGGCCTCGATCTCGCGCAGGGCGCGGGCCATGCCGGGGGTGTGCTTGGCATCGTCCACCGCCCGCGCCAGCGCACGGGCGAGGCCGAATTCGCGCTCGCCGCGGCTGCGGGTCTCGGTCTCGTCGTAAAAACTCATCGCCGCCTCCGAAAACCGAGGGCCAGCCTAGTCCCTGCGCCGCGACGCGGCAATCCGATTCGGTTTCCGGGCCGATTCGGTTTCGGGGCCGATTCGGCTCAGGCGCCGGCATGGCGGCGCGCGGCAAAGGCGCGCCCGGCCAGAGGCGGCACCAGCAGCGGCGTGCCCGGCGCGGCCCGCGCGGCCAGCCAGCGCAGGTCTGCGCGCGACATGGCCAGGCAGCCGGCGGTGGGATAGCCGGGCCGGCGCCACTGGTGCAGGAAGATGGCGCTGCCCCGGCCGGGCCGCGCCGGCGCCATGTTCCAGTCCGTCACCAGCACGATGTCATAAAGCGGATCGGCGCGGCGCATGACCTCGTGCGAGGCCGCCAGCGGCGCCCGCACCAGCCGGTTATAGGCGGGATGGTCGGGCGCATCGCACCACAGGTCACCCAGCCGCAGCGGCACCGCCCAGGGCGCGGGCGCCGCGATCCGGTCGGCGCGATAGAGGCAGGCGGTCACACGGAGATGCGCCGCCGGGGTGGCCGCGTCGCCCTCGCGCTTGTCGGCGGCGGCGCGGATGCCTGACCGGCCCGGCGTGCAGGGAATCACCCGCCCGAAGGCCGCCAGACCCTGCGGTGTCAGCCTCATAGCAGATGCCCCGAGCGCCTGGCCTTGGTCGCCAGATAACCGCTGTTGAGGGGGTTGGAGGGCACGATCAGGGGCACGCGCTCGGCCACCTCGATGCCGTGGCTGCGCATCATGTCCAGCTTGCGCGGGTTGTTGGTCATCAGCCGCACCGAGGAAAAGCCCATCTGCCGCAGCAGCGCGGCGCCGATGCGGAAATCGCGCTCGTCATCCTCGAATCCCAGGCGGTGATTGGCGTCCACGGTGTCGAAGCCCTGATCCTGCAAGGCATAGGCGCGCATCTTGTTGGCCAGCCCGATCCCGCGCCCCTCCTGGTTCAGATACAGCAGCACGCCGCTGCCGGCCGCGCGCATCGCCTCCAGCGCGGCATGAAGCTGCGGGCCGCAATCGCATTTCAGGCTGCCCAGCACGTCGCCGGTGAAGCAGGCCGAATGCAGCCGCGCCAGCACCGGCCGGTCGCGGGGCGGATCGCCGACCTCGATGGCGTAATGCTCGGTGCCGCCATCGTCGGGGCGGAACACCTGAAGCCGCGAGCGCCCGGCCCAGACCGAAGGCACCGAGGCCGCCGAGACCCGCGACATCACCGATTCGGCGGCAAGCTGCCGCTTCAGCGGGCCGGGCGGCAATTCGGTCAGGCCGGCGGGCGCCACGGCCCGGACCAGCAGCAGCGCCGGCAGCAGTTCCGCGCTCTTGGCCAGCCCCACGGCGAGGCGGGCGATTTCGGCATCCCCCTCGCGGATCGGGCGCCACGGCCCCTTCATCGGATGCGCCAGATCCAGCGCCGGATCGGCCAGCGCCCGCAACTGCGCGGTATCGGCATCCGAAGGCAGCGCCAGCCGCACCACCTCGCCGTCATAGGCGGCGATCTTCAGCGTCTCGGCCCGCCAGCCGGTCAGCACGATCTGCGCCGGGCCGAGGCCGCGCAGCGCCGCCAGCCGCGGGGCCTCCAGCACCTCCAGCGCGGCGACCAGCCAGCCGCCCACCGCCACCGGCAGCCCGATGCGCAAATCCGCCCGCGCCCGCGCCACAAGCTCGGCCAGGGTGGGAAGCAGCGGGGTCGCGTGGGTCATATCCTGCAACAATCTGAAACAATTCGGGCGCGGGCGACAACTCGGCGTGAGAAATCCACCTCGCATCTGGACCTTGCCGGCCATGATGTCCAGCTTTTCCCCAAGAAGTGAACAGGAGGCAAGCATGGCCGCACTGAAAAAGATCCTGCTGGTGGACGACGAGGACGATCTGCGCGAGGCCCTGGCCGAACAACTGACCGCGACCGATGATTTCGAGGTGGTCGAGGCCGGCAGCGGCGCCGAGGCCGTGGAAAAGGCCAAGGCCGCGCTTTACGATCTGGTGATCCTCGATGTCGGCCTGCCCGATACCGACGGGCGCGAGCTGTGCAAGCGGCTGCGCAAGCTGAACGTCAAGTGTCCCATCGTGATGCTGACCGGGCACGACACCGATGCCGATACCATCCTGGGGCTGGAATCGGGCGCGAACGACTATGTGACCAAGCCGTTCAAGTTCCCGGTGCTGCTGGCCCGGCTGCGGGCGCAACTGCGCACGCATGAGCAGTCCGAGGACGCCATCTTCCAGCTTGGTCCCTATACGTTCAAGCCGGCGATGAAGATGCTGATCGACGCCAAGGAGCGCAAGATCCGGCTGACCGAAAAGGAAACCAACATCCTGAAATTCCTGTATCGGGCGCAGGATGTGGTGGCGCGCGACGTGCTGCTGCACGAAGTCTGGGGCTATAATGCCGGCGTGACCACCCACACGCTGGAGACCCATATCTACCGCCTGCGCCAGAAGATCGAACCCGATCCCTCGAACGCGCGGCTGCTGGTCACGGAATCGGGCGGCTACAAGCTGGTTGCCTGACCCCCTCAGCCGGGCAGGTTGAACACCCTGTCCGGCTGCACCTGCCCGCCCATGTAGCGGCCGATGCACAGCGGCCGGCCCGCATGGCTGACCCAGACCAGCGTGCCGAAAGCGGCATGGTCCAGAACCTCGCCGGGATTGCCGTTGCGTATGCGGGTGGCGCCGATGTCCGTGGCGCGCATCTGCGGCATGTCGGTCAGCGCGGCTTCCAGCGGCAGCAGCGCGGCCTCGACGGCGGCGGCGTTGTCGCGGTCCACGCTGTCGAATGGCACGGCATGTTCGAGGTCGAACGGTCCCGACCAGACCCGGCGCAGATGGCCGACATGGCCGAAACAGCCCAGATCACGGCCCAGATCGCGGGCGATGGCGCGCACATAGCCGCCCTTTCCGCAGACCATGTGCAGGTCGGCCCAACCCTCGCCGGTGGCGGTCAGGGTCAGTTCCTCGACCCACAGGGGCCGCGCGGCCAGTTCCGGCGCCTCGCCCTCGCGCGCGAGGTCGTAGGCGCGCTCGCCATCGACCTTCACCGCGGAATAGGCCGGCGGCACCTGCATGATCTCGCCGCGATAGGCGGCCAGCGCGGCCTCGATGGAATCGGGCGCCGGGCGGGCGGTGCTCTCGCGGACCGGCACGCCGCTGGCGTCGTCCGTGTCCGTCTCGGCGCCCCAGATCACCCGGAAATCATAGGCCTTCAGCGCGTCCGAGATCAGCGGCACGGTCTTGGTGGCCTCGCCCAGGGCAACGGCCAGCAACCCGGTCGCGTCGGGGTCCAGCGTGCCGGCATGGCCGGCCTTCTTCGCGTCCAGCGCCCAGCGCACCCGCCCGACCACGGCGGTCGATGTCACGCCCGCCGGCTTGTCCACGATCAGCCAGCCGGAAATCTCGCGGCCCTTCTTGCGCGCCATCTCGGCCCCCGATTGTTGCAAGGCCGGCCCCATAGCGCGGGCGGGGCGGGGCCGTCAATCCGCCTCCGGTTCCGCCCCTGCCACCAGCCCGATGATCGGCCCCAGCCGCCGGCCGCGATCCGCCCGCCCCACCTCGGGCGCGTAAAGCCGCGAGATGGAACCATCGAAATACAGCGCATCGCGCGCGCCCAGCCCGTCGCGGAACAGGCGCCCGAATTCGTGGAAGGTCACCGGGCGCTCGGAAATGGCGAACCACGCCGTCCGCCCGTCCCCGGACACGCCCACCCCGTTGCGGATGTAGCGGCTGGAGGCATCGACGAGGAAGCGCGGATGCAGCTCTCCGTCTATGACCAGCATCGGGCCGGACTGGGTGGCCAGCCGGCAATCCGGCGGCGCCTCGGCAAAGGCCTTGCTTTCGATGACCGCGAAGGGGCGCTTGCCGCCGGTGCAGAACACGCCGTTGGGCAGCAGCCCGAAATTGCCGCCGCCGCCCGCCGTGACCACCTTGCCCAGTTCCCGCCCGTCCGCGACGAACAGGCCGACGGGCCGGTAATCGGGGTGGAACATGCCGGCATTCATGGCGAACAGCAGGGTCTCGCCTGCGGGCAGATCGGCCTTCAGGCGGCTGAATTCGCCATAGACCCGGCCCCCGGCATCATCCAGCCAAAGCCGCAGGTCCGGCTCGGCCGCCGCGTCCAGCGTGCAGACGACATAGCCGTGGCCGTCATGGCTGACCCGCTCGCACAGCCCCGCCGAGGCCGGCGCCGCCAGCGCCATGACCATGCCGACCGCGACGCCCAGACGCTGGCGCAGCCGGTTCCAGACCTCAGGCCTCGTCATCGCCGCCGGCTTCCACATCGCGGCGCACGCGCTCGTCGGCGAAGATGCGGCGGGTCTCGTCCATGCGGTCGAAGGTGGCGTCGATCTGGAACCGCAATTGCGGCGCATATTTCAGGTCCAGGCCCTTGGCGACCAGATGGCGCAGCTCGGGCTGGTTGCGGCGCAGGTCTTCCAGCGCCTCCTCGGCCCCTTGCCCGCCCAGCGGCATGACATAGGCCGTCGCCACCTTCAGGTCGGGCGAGCAACTGACCTCGCTGACCGTGATCGAATGCCGGTTCAGGTCGGGGTCGTGGACATCGCCGCGCAGCAGGATGTCCGACAGACGCCGGCGGATCAGCTCGCCGACGCGAAGCTGACGTTGCGAGGGGCCTTGCCCGGAATGGAAGCGTCCATGTGCCATGACGGGGGATGTAGGCCCTCGCGCCGCCCGCCGCAACGGGCTAGGACGGGGCCGAGGGCTGAAAAGAGGGTGAAGGCGATGGAATTGCCGGGCATCGTGGTGATGGGCGCCGCCGGGCGCATGGGGCGGCTGCTGGTGGCCGAGGTGCTGGCCTGCGAGGGGCTGCGGCTGGCCGGCGCCGTGGTGCGGCCGGGGCACGGCTGGGCCGGGCGGGACCTGGGCGTGGCGATGGGGGGCGGCGCCCTGGGCGTCACGGTCACGGACGACCCCATCGAGGCCATCGCCGGGGCGCAGGGCATTCTGGACTTCACCAATCCGGCGGTGACGGTGGCGACGGCGGAACTGGCCGCGCAGGCCCGCGCCGCGCATGTCATCGGCAGCACCGGGTTTTCGGATGCCGACCTCGCCGCGATCCGCGCCGCCGCCCGCCATGCCCCCATCGTGCGGGCCGGGAACATGAGCCTGGGGCTGAACATCCTTGCCGGCCTGGTGCGGCAGGCGGCGGCGATCCTCGGGCCGCGGGACTGGGACATCGAGGTGGTGGAGACCCATCACCGCCACAAGGTCGATGCACCCTCGGGCGCGGCGCTGATGCTGGGCGAGGCGGCGGCCGAGGGACGGGGCCAGCCGCTGTCGGCGCTGCGCCTGCCGGCCCGCGAGGGCATCACCGGGGCGCGCCCGGAGGGCGGCATCGGCTTTGCGTCCTTGCGCGGCGGCGACGTGGTGGGCGAGCATGAGGTGATCCTTGCCGGCGCGGGCGAAAGGCTGGTGCTGCGCCACATGTCCACCGACCGGGCGCTGTTCGCCCGCGGCGCCATCCGCGCCGCGCTGTGGGCGCTGGACAAGCCGCCGGGGGAATACACGATGGCGGATGTGCTGGGGCTTTAGGCCGCGGACGGGCGCCGAGGCTCAGGCTTCCTGCGGCCAAAGGATGTCCAGCGCCTCCAGATCCGAGGCGAGGGGCCGCGCAGGGCCGAACCTGCCGTGCAGCGCCACGACCTGCGCACGATAGACCTCCGTCAGCAGGCGCAGCGCCGACAGGATGGCGCCGACCTCGCACGGACCATAGGATGCCGCGAGCGCCGCGAGCACGGTCCCGCTTCCGCGCATGTCGAACTTTGCCAGGACAGCCGTTTCCGGGGTCCGGTCATGCAGCCAGTCATCGGCCTGCATGATGTGCTGGCGCAACTCGTCCAGCAGTGACAGGGCATGGAACAGCTCGCCGCGCCGCGCGCGCCGATAGGTTTCATGCGCCGCCGCCAGGCCCTTGCTGATCGAGATATCCAGATCGTCCCCGGTCACGGCGAACGGCAGCCCCTGTGAGCGCGCCAGAAGGTCCGCGACGACCCCCTCCGGGTCATGCAAGACCTTGATCGGCAGGCGATACCAGGCAGATGGCGCCAGCGCGGCGGCATCGTGATAAAAGATGTCGATCTTTCCGAAGGGCCGGAAATGGGACACGCAATGCCGGGCGCCGGGCAGCCATTCATTGAACAGGAAGCCCGGCCATTGCGCCGGAATCTCGCGGCGTCGCGCGACGTAATCGGCCCAGCGGCCGGGCGTCACCACCACCCGCAGGTCGATGTCCGACCACGTATCGGCCGTGCCGGCGGCAAGCGAACCGCCAAGGAAAACGCCGATCACAGCCGGATCGCGCCGGAAGAACCGCAGGGCCGTCTCAAGCAGCCGGTCGCGCGCGCCGATCAGCGATCTTTCGTCCAATGATACGAAACCCCCTCGATCGGTGGCGACCTCATCCGCGAAGAGGCCCGGCAGGCAGAACCTTGCTCCGCCCCTATTGCCCCACCTCCGGCCTGCCGCCCATGCCGATCAGCCGGTCGATCAGCGGCCGCGCCTGCGGGCCGATGCGGTCGCAGGCGCCGGGATCGTCCAGCAGCTTGAAGGCCGGGCCGTAGAAACTGCGGTCGTAGCTGGTCGGGTCCAGCCCCAGCTGCGCGGCCAGCTTGTCGCCGGTGCCGGTGATCAGCATCCATTCGCCATCGGTGATCTCGTAGCCGGGGCAGTTCGAGGTGATCACGTTCACATTCGCCAGTTCCGCCAGCAGCGCCTGACCTTCCTCGCGCGACAGGCCGCTGGTATCGGGCAGCGGCACCGTCACCCGGCCGCTGGCTGCCTGCGCCGCGCCGCCCATCAACAGGACGGCGATTGCTGCCTTGGCCATGTGCATGATGCTCTCCGGTCTGCCTCGTCGGGGGGTATTTCGGCCCCATCCCCGCCCGAAGCGCAAGCCACACTGGCGTGAACTTGACGCCCCGACCGGCGCGCCGTAGGGCGTTCGCAACCCATTTCAGCGGAGGAACCCCATGTCCGACACTTATTCCGTCCTGATCCTGCCCGGCGACGGCATCGGCCGCGAAGTCATGGCCGAGGTGCGCCGGGTCATCGACTGGCTCGGCGCCCATCGCGGCGTGACGATCGCGGTCGAGGAAGGGCTGGTCGGCGGCGCCTCCTACGACGCGCACGGCACCCCCCTGACCGACGAGACGATGGCCCGCGCGCAGGCGGTGGACGCGGTGCTGCTGGGCGCCGTGGGCGGGCCGGCCTACGACGACCTGGACTTTTCCGTCAAGCCCGAGCGCGGGTTGCTGCGCCTGCGCAAGGAGATGGACCTGTTCGCCAACCTGCGCCCGGCGCAATGCTTCGACGCGCTGGCGGATTTCTCCTCCCTCAAGCGCGAGATCGTGGCGGGCCTCGACATCCTGATCGTGCGCGAGCTGACCTCCGGCGTCTATTTCGGCGAGCCGCGCGGCATCTTCACCGAAGGCAACGAGCGCGTGGGCATCAACACCCAGCGTTACACGGAATCGGAAATCGCCCGCATCGCCCGCTCGGCCTTCGATCTGGCCCGCAAGCGCGACAATCGCGTCTGCTCGATGGAGAAGGCGAATGTCATGGAATCGGGCATCCTGTGGCGCGAGGTCGTCCAGAAGGTCCATGACGAGGAATATCCCGACGTGCAGCTGTCGCACATGTATGCCGACAACGGCGCCATGCAGCTGGTGCGCAACCCGCGGCAATTCGATGTGATCGTGACCGACAACCTGTTCGGGGACATCCTGTCGGACGCGGCGGCGATGCTGACCGGCTCGCTGGGGATGCTGCCCTCGGCGTCCCTGGGCGCGGTGCAGCCGAACGGGCGCCCCAAGGCGCTGTATGAGCCGGTCCACGGCAGCGCCCCGGACATTGCCGGGCAGGGCAAGGCCAACCCGATCGCCTGCATCCTCAGCTTCGCGATGGCGCTGCGCTATTCCTTCGACCTGGGCGACGAGGCCGCCCGGCTGGAGCGCGCGGTGGAGAAGGTGCTGGCCGACGGCCTGCGCACGGCCGACCTGATGGGACCGGAAGGCGGGGTTCCCGTCTCGACCTCGGCGATGGGCGACGCGGTTCTGGCCGCCCTGGCCGAGGTGTAGGCTGCGGATGCGCGGCGCCAGCGGGTGGCGCGCATCAAATCGTTTCGGGGGCCTGCTTTGCGCTTGCATTCGCCGGCGCGGCGGTTTACCTGCCCCCACACGGTCGGAGCGTAGCGCAGCCTGGTAGCGCACCTGCTTCGGGAGCAGGGGGTCGGAGGTTCGAATCCTCTCGCTCCGACCAGTTTCACACATCCCGGAATTTTCCTTGCCGCGCGCCGGCAGCGGCTCACGAAGCCTTGTCCCCGGACGGCTTGCGCCGCCCGGCCGGGGCCTCAGCGCCCTTGCCCGACCGGCCGCGGGCATAGTCCCGCATCAGGGCCACCCGCTGCGGGCGGAAGCTTTCTGCCGTGGGTTCCAGCGCGGCGATCCGGTTGACGTGGAACAGGCGGTAATCCATGCGCAGCCGGCAATGCGCCAGCAGCATCAGGTGGCGGTCGCCATAGGACAGGCCCAGCGGCCAGATCAGCCGGCGCGAAGTGCTGCCCTTCAGGTCGGTATAGGCGACAAGCACCGCCTCCTCCTCCCAGCAGGCCCGGCGCAGGGCGGCAAGGTCGATGACCGGCGGATCGCGCTCCGGCCCGGCCGAGAAGCTGCGCATGATCGCGTGCAGCGCCTGGCGCGGCTGGTCCCCCGGCAGGGTGGCCACGATCCGCGCCATCGCCGCGCGCGCGGCCGCGACCATCTCGGCATCGCCCACCCGATCCAGCGCCTGCACGGCCAGCAGCAACCCCTCGATCTCCAGCCGCGAGAAGCTTTGCGGCGGCAGGGCCGGGTCCTCGGTCAGCACATAGCCCACGCCCGCCTCGCCGTCGATCAGCGCGCCCCCGGCCCGCAGCGTGGCGATGTCGCGGTAAAGCTGGCGCTGCGAGACCCCCGTCTCGGCGGCCAGCCGCGCCGCCGTCGCCGGCGGGGGCAGGCGGCGCAGCACGTCCATCAGGCGCATCAGCCGGTCGGTGCGGGCCATCCTGTCACCTTATGTCAGCAGGGTTGCATCAGGCTGTGACGGCAAACCGCAACGGAGTCAAACCATGCTGACCTTCTATCATGCGCCGCAAAGCCGCTCGACCAGCATCCTGCAACTGATCCTGGAGCTGGGCGCCGGGGATCGGGTCCACACGGTCGAGGTGACGATCCCGCGTCGGGACGGGTCCGGCGGGCGCGATCCGGCCAACCCGCACCCGGAGGGCAAGGTGCCTTACCTGACCGATGGCGAGGACCGGATTCGCGAGCGCGCGGCGATCGTCCTCTACCTGACCGACCGCTTCCCGCAGGCCGGGCTGGGGCGCGCGATCGGCCACCCGGAGCGCGGGCGCTATCTGTCCTGGCTGGTCTGGTATCAGGGCGTGTTCGAGCCGGTCGCCATCCTCGGCTGGGCCGGGATCAGGCATCCGGCGGTCGAGGCGTCACTGCGCGACTACGACACCGCGCTGGCGCGGCTGGACGAGGTGCTGGCCCGGCGGCCCTATCTGCTGGGGCAGGATTACAGCGCCGCCGACCTGCTTTGCGCCGGGCCTTTCGCCTGGTTCGGGGACGCGCTGCCCGCCACGCCGGCCATCCGCGGCTGGGTGGCGCGCTGCATGGACCGGCCGGCGGTGCGCAAGACCGGCGAGCACTGACGCCGCCGGCTACAGGGGCAGCGCGTGCGGATAGGCCAGCCGGGCCTCCAGCCGCGCGCCCAGCGCGAGAAGCTGCGGCTCGGCGCCCTGCGCGGCGAGGATCTGGACACCGAAGGGGCGGCGGGCGGCATCGCGGAAAACCGGCAGCGACAATGCCGGGGCACCAATGCAGTTGGCGAGGATGTTCAGGTTCGGCTTTTGCAGGAAATAGAACCTGTCCACCGTCGCCAGCGGTCCCGCCCCCTGCGCCGATCCGGGCAGCAGCAGCGCCATCCCGTCCAGGGCCGCCGCCATCCGCGCCTCCAGCGCCGCACACCGCGCCAGCGCGTCGCGGTAGAGGCGTTGCGGGATGCGCTCGCCCAGCAGCGCACGGGCGCGGAAGACCTCGCCGTGGCGGTGCCAACGGGCGCGGACCGGGCCGGCATAGGCGCGGGCGACCTCGGCCATCATCACCACCGAGCCGGCGGCGTGGAATGCCTCCAGCGGCGGCAGGGGGATGGGGGTCGGCTCGTGGCCCTCGGCGCGGGCGGCGTCGCAGGCGCGGGCGAAGGCGGCGCGGCTTTCGGGGCAGCAATCCAGCGCCGAAAGCCAGCCGGCTTCGGGGATCGCCAGCCCCGCCCGCGCGGGTGCCGCCGCATCCGGCACCAGCACCCGGAAGATCGCGGCGCAATCCGCCACCGACAGCGCCAGCGGTCCCACGCTGTCCAGCGAGGGGCCAAGCGGCAGCACGCCGTCCAGCAGGTCCGGGCGCCGGCCCAGCTTCAGCCCGACGGTGCCGCAATGATGCGCCGGCAGCCGGATCGAGCCGGCAGTATCGGTGCCGATCGAGGCATGGCAGAACCCCGCCGCCACCGACACCCCCGATCCGCTGGACGAGCCGCCCGGAAAAAGCCTGTCGTCCCAGGGGTTTCGCGCCGGGGGAAAGGGCAGGTCGAAGGCCGGGCCGCCAAAGGCGTATTCATGGCAATTCGCCTTGCCCAGGATCACCGCCCCCGCCTGCCGCAGCCGGGCGACCAGCGGCGCGTCCCGGCCGGCGAGGTGATCCAGCCGGCTGAACGAGGCCGCCGTGGTCGGCACGCCCGCCACGTCGATGATGTCCTTGACCGACAGCACCAGCCCGTGCAGCGGCCCGCGCCCGGCCACCGGCAGCGCATCCAGGGCGGCGGCCCGTTCGCGGGCCTGCTCCTCCATCACGCAGGTAAAGGCCGCCAGCCGCCCCTCATGCGCGTCGATGCGGGCCAGCATCCGCGCCAGCGTGGCGGAAACCTCACCCATCCAGCGCCCGCAGCAGATCGGCCAGAACCGCCAGCCCGCGCGCGAAATCCTCGCGCTCGGCCTCGGAGGCCTCATCGGGCAGGGGCGTGGCCAGCAACGCCTCGATCTCGGCGGAAGGGTCTGGGGTCATCGCGGCCTGCCTGCTCGGGGTCCGCGCCAGCCTGACCCGGACCCGGCCGCAAGGCAAGCCCGGTCAGTCCCGCCCCTGCTTCAGCCGGGCCAGCACCACGCGCAGCGGCTGCGTCATCCGCCACGAGCGGCTGTTCAGCACCTCGGCATGCACCTGCTCGGCCTCGCGCAGCCGCTGGGCCAGCTCCGCGGCCTCCAGCCGGGCGAGGTCCAGCTCATGCTCCAGCACCTCCACATTCAGGTCGGGCGTCGCGGCAGGCTGCGCCGCCGGCTGCGACTGGGCGGCGGTCAGGATGTCGACCCGCTTCTTCAGCACCTCGCAGCGGGCGGCGTTGGCACGGTTGGCCTCGGTCAGGGTCTTGACGCGGCCTTGCAGGGTATCGCGCTGCGTCGTCACGGCCTGAAGCTGCTTTTCCAGCGCATCCACGCGCTTGAGCAACGTATCCCGGCGGGTCTTCAAGGCGCCGTTATCGGTGGTCAGCGCCTCGATGCGCTTGTTCAGCCGCTCGCGGGTGGCGCTGAACTGCTCGATGCGCTTGGCCTGGTTCACGTCGCGACGCTCGGCGAGGTTCAGGCGCTGGCGATAGCGGCCCTCGATCTCCTCCTCCAGCCGGTCGCGCTGCGCGCTCAGGCGCTGAAAGGCCTCGCGCAGCTCGGCCGCCTTGGCGACCTCGGCGGCAAGCTGGTCCTGCACGGCGCCCAGCTCGTCGTCCAGGCGCTGGTTGGAGACGGTCAGGCGCTCGATCTCGGCCTGCTTCTCCTCAAGCTCGGCGGTGGGGTGGACCGGCCCGATGGCCGGCGCCGCCGGGGGTTGCCTGCGCAAGGTCCGGTTCTCGGCCGCCAGGCTTTTGATGCGGTTCGACAATATACCCAGTTCTTCGTCCACCTTCGCACTCCTTACACCAGTCTCTTCCAGCCGCGCCAACAGGCGCAGCCGCATTTCGGTCTCATCCGTCGAGAAGGGCGCGCGCGGCACCAGCGCCACCACCAGATCGGACAGGGCCGTCATCGCCTCCAGCCAAGGCAGCCCGTCGCGGTCCACCAGCTTGCCCAGTTCGCCGCATTTGCCGGCCAGCATCGCATCCACCGCCTCCGCCACCGCCCGCACGGCGTCGCGCATCGGGGCGGGTTCCTCGGTCGAATGGTCCAGCCGCGCCGAGAACTGCGCCGCCGCCCGCTTGCGCGCGGCGGCCGGGGCGCCGGTCAGCTTCGCCAGCGCGGCGACCTGTCCGGCGGGATCGGCGGCCCAGCCCTCGAAGGGCAGCAAAAGCGTATCGTCGGGGGCGTCGCGCAGCAGGTAGTAGCTGCGCTGTCCCCAGACCTGCGCGGCCCGGCGCGGGGACGCGCCATAGGCCGCCACCAGCGAGCGCATCACCTGCCCCGTCCCGCGCGTGGCCCAGACCAGCCGCAACGGGCAGGCCGCCTCCTGCGCGGCCTGCTGCCACAGGGGCAGGAACAGGCCCGACAGCGGGAATTTCAGGGCGATGGGCTGGCGGGCGGCGCCGGTGCGGGTCAGGAAACCGGCCATCCAGTCGCGGGCCGCCTCGGCGGCCGGCTCGTCCAGCCAGCCGTCCGGGCGAAAGCCGCCGAAATTCTCCAGCGCGCCGTGCAGGTCGCGGCACTGGTCGCGGAACTCGATGGCCTCGCCGGTGCCGCGCAGGTTGTTCTCGCTGGCCGGCACCAGTTCGCCCGGCACGGTCACGCCCAGCGCCGCCAGCGCCTGCATGGCCAGCGAGGTGCCGCTGCGTCCGGTGCCGATGACCAGATAGCAGCTCATGCCGGCTCCGGGGCCAGCAATTGCAGGTACTGCGGGCGCCGCCGATAGCTGACCAGCGATTGCCGCCATTGCGAAGGCCGCCCGCCGCGATGCAGGCAATCGGCCAGTTCGGGGTCGAGGCCCAGTTCCTCGGCCGTCACCCCCGCCTGCTTCATGGCGCCGCGCAGGATGTCGGCATAGATGTCGAAGGACCAATCGACTTCGCGGGCCAGAAAGGTGTGGGGAGTCAGGCCCGACCGTTTGAACGTGTCCCAAAGACCGGGCACGAAGATCGGCTTCAGCCATTCATCGCCGCGCGGCACGACGAAGATCGGCAGACCCGCCGCACGGGCTGCCAGGCTCATCTGGATGTCCACCATCGTCTCGCGCAACAAGGCAGCATGGTCCAGCTTCAGCGTGCGTTGATCGTAGCACGCGGTGCCGCTGCCGGCGAGCGCACAGAGTTGCAGCGCCGGCACTTTCTCGAACGAGCGAAAGACATGCGTGCGTTCATAATACCAGTCGATGCGCGGCGGCAGGATTCCGCCATGCGTCGTCACCATGCAGCGCCCGCCCATTCTCTCCAGAATATCACGGTTGCGGCGGACGTAATCAGGCGGATAGATGAAATCGTCGTCCAGCGTGAAGACGATACTGTCCCTGACGGATTGCAGCGGGAATATCTTGCCCCGCGCCGAAAGGTCGCCGGCATGTTCGCGCGCGTCCATCGCAATGACATTCGGCAGATGCGACAGGTCCGGCAGATCGTCGAAACCCTCGTTGACATAAAGATAAAGCTGGTCGAGCTGCGGCGCGATGCTGGCCAGCGTCGTTGCGATAATATCGAAACGCGCCGGAAAGGTCGCCATCGAGCCGATACATTTTCTTGCCTTTGCCATCATGCCCTCTCGATCAGGTCGAAAAGATCCGGCGATCGCGTCACGAAAGAATTGACGAAAACCGGGATACCGGAAAATTTCCAGGTGTGCTTGTTGTCATCGGCATCCCGATAGGCAACCATGCCGGTGCAATCCGCCGAGAATATCCGGCCACCGGACGACGCGACATTATGGACCCAATTCGTATCACACGAATTCCGGTCCCTTTGCGAGAAGGGGACGATGCCGCGCCTCGCATCACCCGACAGGGTGGCGCCGGCAAGCCTGGGTGCGTCCGACAGCAGCGCATAGCATCGCGCACCGATGATCTCGCGCGACTTGTAGGCGCCTTCGCCGGAGAGGTAATAATAGACTGCCTGCCGCCCTACCACATCCGCCTGACTCGACCGATAATAGATTGCGGTTTCCTCGAAGTAGTGCCGGCTATAATAATCGTCGTCGTCCAGCTTGACCCAATAGCACCCGGTGCCGGCGGCAATGCCCATGTTCAGGCATTCG
This sequence comes from uncultured Paracoccus sp., assembly GCA_934533075.1. Lineage (GTDB taxonomy): Bacteria > Pseudomonadota > Alphaproteobacteria > Rhodobacterales > Rhodobacteraceae > Paracoccus. The sequence continues at coordinate 136,257 of CAKTBJ010000001.1, read as the reverse complement.
CCGATATTGGCGGCCTCGGGCAGGGCAAAGACATGCTCGTTCTCGCGCAGGTCCGGCAGGTCCTCGGGCAGGGTGCCGGTATTGAACACGACGATCAACTCGCGGTTGTCCCAGCTTTGCCGGCGGAAGCTGTCCAGGCAGGCCCGGATCAGATGCGGGCGTTTCGTCACCAGAACCCCCGTCACGCGCGGCGCGTCCAGTTCCGGCCCGAACGGATCGCGCCCCAGCAGGGCCGCGCGGTGCTCCGACCTGTGGCCGTGCTGGCGGAAGACCAGCCGCATCAGCGCCCGCGCCCGCCGCTCGCGCAGCCAGGTGATGCGGTAGAGCGCCTGCAACTCCATCAGGTCGTGCGGGGAATGCACCACGTCCAGCGCGTTCAGCAGCGGCTCGGGGCTGCGCGGCCGGCCGATCAGCACCGGAATCGCGCCGCTGGCCACCGCATCCATCGCAATCGCCAGCAATTCCGCGTCGCTGCGCAGCGATTGCGCCGGCAGCAGCACGATGCCGGCATTCTGCAACAGATGCCGCTGCGCGGCGCGGTTGGTGCTGCCCACCAGCGTCGCGCGCGGATTGGTGATCAGCTTTTGAAGGGCGGGGGTCACGAAGTTGTAGGTGAATTCCGCGATCACGCAATCATACATGCCGCAGGCATTCACGAAGGCGCGGATTTCGGGGAATTGATACAGGTCCGATCCCGCCGGCACCAGCATCAGGTCGCGCGCCCTTGGCCCGGTCGCCGCCAGCGAGACCGCCGCCGGCTCGGTCGCGCGCGGCAGCAGGTGGTCGGGGGCGATGGCGGACCAGTCGCCTTCGCCCTCGGCGATCACGCGGCTGGCCCGCGCCGCGGCCTCGCGCCAGAACGGCGCCTTGTCCGGCATGCCCGTCGCCCAGAGATGCACCGGGATGCCGGCCTGTCCGGCGGCCTCGATCAGCGCCGCGCCGCGCGCCGGCAGCGCCCCGTCCAGCGCGGCGAAGGCCAGCGCCCAGTCGGCGGTCTCGTCGCCCGCGCCCGAGGCGCCGGTGGCCTCGATCACGACCAGGTCGAGGTCCAGGTGGCGCAGCTGGTCCTGCCATTCCGCCTCGCGCAGCCAGGTGACATGCGCCAGCGCCTCCAGCCGCTCGCGCCCGCGCTCGGACCCGATGAAGCCCAGGCGCGGCGGCGCCTCGGCCTGCGCCCGCAGCCGGTCGCAGCGCAGGCGATAATCGGCCCGCGCCTCGGCGTTGTCCAGCGCCTCCAGCACCGGCGCCCAATCGCCGCCGGCGGTAAAATAGGCTTGCAAGGCAGCCACTTGCGCGGCGGCCAGCGCCTGCATTTCGGCCAGCAGGCCGGGATCGGTATCGGGCAGGTGCCGGCGGGCCAGCGCGGCCTGGGCCTCGGCGGCGGCCGTGCGCGCGGTGGCCAGCTGCCCGGCCTCGCGGCCCGACCAGTCGATGGCGGTCTCCAGCAACTCGATCCGCTCGGCCGTGATGCCGTCGCCCCAGCCGCCGACCTCGATCCGGGCCGCGTCGGGCGAGGCCAGCACCAGCAGCGACACCATCGCCGCCGCTTCCGCGCCATCGCCCGTCACCCCCTCTGGCAACGCCGGCACCTGCGCGGGCTGGGTCAGGACCGGCGTCCCGGTCTCCAGCCGCCAGTCCAGCGCCCGGCCCTGCGCGTCGAGGCAGCGCAGGCTCAGCGGCACCGGCAGCAGGGCCGTGCCGGGATTGCGGGCGCGCAGCAGCAGGCGCAGTTCGTGGACGCGGCCGGGATGGGCGGCGAAGCTGTGGGATCTGGGGGTCGGTGTCATCGGCAGGGCCTTGTCGGTAGGGAAGCGGCGGCCCGCATGGGGCCGCCGACATTCATTTCTTCCATTTCACGCCGCGGAAGATGCGGTCGTTCACGATCCGGTCGCGATATTTCATCGTCAGCCGCATCATGTCGTCCATCACCTCCGGCGTCAGCGGATTGGGTTTCAGGCCCAGCTCCAGCAGCCCGGTATGCACGGGGTTGTAATAGTGATCCTCGGCCTCCTTGCGCGGGTTGGGCAGGCTTTTCACCTCGACATCCAGCCCCAGCCGCGCGCCGGACCGGCGGACGTGATCGGCCAGATCGTTCACGCTGAAGGTTTCCACGAACTGGTTGAACACCCGCAGCTCGCCGGCACCGGCGGGGTTCTCCACCGCCAGCTGCACGCATTGCAGCGCGTCCTTCAGATGCAGATAGCCGCGGGTCTGGCCGCCCTTGCCATAGACGGTCAGCGGATAGCCGGCCACCGCCTGCACCATGAAGCGGTTCAGCACCGTGCCGAACACCTCGTCATAGTTCAGGAAGGAATACAGCCGGTCGTCCTCGCCGCTTTCGTTCGTGGTCAGGCCATAGACCGGACCCTGCATCAGGTCGGTCACGCGCAGGTCCCACATCCGCACATAGAACCACAGCAGATCGGTATCCAGCACCTTGGTCGTATGGTAAAGCGAGCCGGCGGCGCGCGGGAACAGGAACTTGCCCTTGCGGCCCTTGTGCTCGATCTCGATCCAGCCTTCCTCGATGTCGATATTGGGCGTGCCGTATTCGCCCATCGTGCCCAGCTTGACCAGATGCGCGTCGGGGGTGAACTGCGCCATCGCGTGGATGGTGTTGAAGGTCACGCCCAGATTGTTGTCCAGCGTCAGCCGCGCCGCCCGGCGGTCGATCATCGAATAGGGCGCCGAGGGCTGCTCGGCGTAATGGATGATCGCCTCGGGGCGGAACTCCTGAAAGACCGAGGCGATGAAGTCCCACTCGTCCAGGTCGCCGATGCGGACCGCGACCTCGTGGCCGGAACTCTCCTGCCAGATGCGGGCGCGCTCATGCAGGTTGGGCACCTCGAACAGCGCGTCGCAGTCGATTTCCCGCATCAGGCGGCGGCGCAGGTAATTGTCCACCGCCATGACCTCGTGGCCGGCCGCGGACAGCCGCATCGCGGTGGGCCAGCCGATATAACCGTCGCCACCAAGAACAAGAATACGCATGAAAAATCTCCGTCTGTCGGTTATCGGGGCGCTCAGGCGCCCAATGTCGCAAGGGCGGCGGCCGCGTCCTCGGGCAGGACGCCCGGCATCAGCAGCATGTCGCGGATCTCGGCCAGGTCCATGCGCGGCTGGCGCGACGAATGGTAAACCATTTCCGAGCGCTGCATCGGCAGCGAGTCATAGGCATATTTCATCTCGCGCTGGCGCGCGGTGTGGCCGGCCGGCATGACCACCAGGAACCGGTCGCCCTCCAGCAGGCGGCCGGCCTCCTCGTCGGTCGAAAGCTCCTCCCACAGCTTTTCGCCGGGGCGGGGGCCGGTCACGGCCAGTTCGACCTCGGCGGGGTCGCGGCCATAGGCGGGGGCCAGCAGGTCGATCATGGCGCGGGCCAGGTCGGTGATCGCCAGAACCGGCATCTTGGTGACGAAGACCTCGCCGCCCTTGGCCAGCTGCATGCTTTCGATCACCAGATCGGCGGCCTGCTCCATCGTCATCACGAAGCGGGTCATGCGCTCGTCGGTGATCGTCACCGGGCCACCCTGGGCGATCTGGCGCGCGAACAGCGGCACGACCGAGCCGCGCGACCCCAGCACATTGCCGAAGCGGGTGCAGGAGAACACCGTCTGCGTGTCGTTCGAGCGCATGAAGTTCATCGCGGTGAACAGCCGCTCGCCCATCAGCTTGGAGGTGCCCATCACATTCGTCGGGTTCACCGCCTTGTCCGAGGAGGTGAAGATCAGCTTTTCCAGCCCGGCCTCCATCGCCACGCGGCCGACGACCTCGCTGCCCTCGATATTGACGTTGACGGCCGAGAACGGGCTGCGCTCGCAGCTTGGGACATGCTTCAGCGCCGCGCAATGCAGGCAGAGGTCCATGTTCGAGAAGGTGCGGCGCATCTCGCGCTCGTCGGTGATGTCGCAATGGAAGAATTCGAGGCCGGGCGTGCCGTGCAGCTCGGTCTCCATGTCGAACAGCGCGCTCTCGTTGTTGTCGATCACCCGGATCACGCCGGCCTTCTGCCGGATCAGCTTCAGCACCAGCTCGCGCCCGACCGAGCCGACGCCGCCGGTCACGATCACCTTGCGGCCTTGCACCCAGGATTGATTGGAGTCTGTCATGATTACGTCCCGATACTCATCTGTCAGTTGAGTAGCCGGGTCAGGACGACCCTGTCCCAGGTCCAAACCGCCACGGCCACCTCGCGTCTTGTGACAGCACAATGCCGCCGGTCATGTGCCGGTTTCCGCACAGCAGCATGGGATGAGCGGATATATGCCGCAACCACAGGTAAAGCGCAACGAAAATGCGAATTCAGACGTTGTGTCGGCCGTGCTTGGCCTGGATCGGGCCTATGGCGATGTCCGCGAGGGTGGATTCGTTCAGCGAGGCGATGAAGGCGACCCGCGCCTTGACGAGGCGGACTTGCAGCCCGCAATGGCCGGACAGCATGCAGGTGCCGCCATCCGGGCGAAAGCAATCGGCCATCGGCACGTTCGCCGACAGCGCCGACACCACGTCGCCCAGCCGGATCTGGTCCGCGGGGCGTGCCAGCATGGCGCCGCCGCCCCCGCGGCGGCTGGTGATAAAGCCGGCCCGCGCCAGCACCGCCATGCTTTTCGCCAGGTGATTGCGCGATATGCCGAACTCGTCGGCGATTTCGGCCGCAGTGAGGACCGTGCCGGGCGACGCGGCCAATCGCATCAGCGCCCGAACACCAAAGTCAGCAAAACCCGTCAACTGCATGGCAAACCGCCCGAAACCACAAAACCAGGAACCACAAACCAGCGGAACCCTAGCTAGGGTCTGCATCCGCAGGGCACAAGCCGATATATTCACATTATGATATATTCGCCACGCAGATGCGGCGAGGCGGACATTCAACCACAGGTGGCACGCAGCACGCGGCCGGTAACGGGGTCCCTGATGACCGTCACGCGGTCGAAACGGTAATCCATCGTCATCGGCTGGTCGGGACCCAACTGGCGCAGGGTGCTGGCGCCGGTCAGGGCCAGGATGGCTTCCTCGGAGGGATTGACCTGGCCCACCAGCTTCTCGGCATCGCCGGCGCGGCAGGTGCCGGGTGTCTGCCCGGCCGGAATCTGGGTGGCGCAGGCGGCCAGAAGCGAGACGGCCAGCACCGCAAGCGGCAGGGTGGGGATCGGGGTCATGGCATGTCCTCCCTTGAACGGAACCTGTGCCTCAACGCCGCCGCTGCCGCGCCGGTTGCGCCCGGCACGGGCAAGTGACGCAAGGGCATGCGGGTGCGGCGGGGGCAGCCCTGCCTAGGGGCGCACCGCCGTCACCTCGATCTCGACCAGCCATCGCGGATGCACCAGCGCATCCACCACCATCGCCGAGCGCACCGGCAGGTTCGGCTGCGCCTCGGTGCCGAAGAACTGCGAGTAACCGGCCATGAAGCCGGCGAAATCGACCGGCCCGTCCTCCGGCGCCACCAGGAACACCTGCATCTTGATCACATCGCCCATGCCCAGCCCCATCCCGCGCAGCTGGGCGTCGATGGCGTTCAGCACGCTGACGGTCTGGGTCTGCATGTCGCCCCAGGCCGCCGGCGTATCGGGATCGGCCGCGGCATCCGCGATCCCCGGCACCGTGCCGGAGAGATAGACCAGCGTCTTGCCGGGCGGCACCTCGACGGCCTGCAGGATCGGGAAATCGGAATCCGGGATCTTGTGGCGCACCACGTCCTGCGCCTGCGCGGCAAGGGGCAGCAGCATCGCGCCCGCGATCGCAAGGGTTCTGAGCATCCTTCTGTCCTTTCCTTCTGAATGGGGCGGGCGGCAGGGACATCCCCGCCGCCCGCGCGGGGCGCGCCGGTCAGCGCGCGTCGGCCACGTCCGCGGCGGTGGTCTCGCCCTCGAAGGCGTTGCCCAGTTCGTGGCGGATATAGTTCACCACATCGGCGACCTGCTGGTCGTCCAGCATCCAGCCGATGGCCGGCATGGCGCGCTGGCCGTGCAGCACCATGAAGATCGGATAGTCCGGCCCCTCCAGCATCTCGTTTCCGGCCAGCGCCGGATAGGTGCCGGCACCGATGGCACCCTCGCCCTCGGGCATGTGGCAGCCGGCGCAAACGGCGTCATAAACCGCCTTGCCGCCCTGCTGGGGGAAGGGGGCGCTCCAGTCGCCGGTGGTGACGAAATCCTGCGCCAGGGCGGGGGTAGCGGCGATGGCGGCCACGGCCGCCCATTTGACAGCGTTCAGCATGGCTTTTCCCTCCTTACCCTTGGGTGACATGGGCATGCAGCCGCTTGACCGCATCCAGCGCCGACAGCACCGCGCCCTCCTGCCAGGCCGGCAGTTCGGACATGTGTTCCCCCGCCAACAGCGTGCGCTGGTCCATCGCGGCGGCGGCGGCGTAATCGCCCTCCTTGTCGCGCCATTCGCCATAGCAGCCCAGCACCCAGGGCACCCGATGCCAGGCGACCGAGGCGCCGGCCTTGAACTCCTCGCGATATTGCGGGTGAATCTGCGAACCGTATTCGAGGGCCTTCTCGATCCGCTCCTCCGGCGGGATGGCGGTGAAGTTGTAGGCCGCCGCCCCCCAGGAATAGCAGCCCAGCAGCACGCCCGGCCCGTCGCTGAAGTAGTCGTTCGACGGATAGGAGATCAGCGAGATCGGCAGGTCGGTATAGCTGATGCCACCGAAGATATGCTCGTCCTGCTCCCAGAAGCGGCGCTTGAACTCCAGCCCGACCTTGATCGACGCCTCGTAATACACGCCGTCGATGGCGGTCTGCATCGCGGTCGAGAAGTTGTTCTCGATCTGGCCGAGGATCGAGAAGGGGATGGTGCAGATGCAGTAATCCGCCGTGACGGTGGTTTCCTCGCCCTCGCCATCCGCGGGCACCCAGGTCGCGGACACGCCGTCGTCGCTGCCCTCGATGCGGATGACCTTGGCGTTGTAGGTGACGATCTCGCCCACCTCCGCCTTGATGGCGCGGTCGAAGCCTCGGGCGATCTCCTCCATGCCGCCGACGGGCTGGAAGATCGACGGCTGATAGTCGATATGGTCGCCGTCCAGCAGGAATTCCCACAGCCGGCCCTCGACCAGATCCTTCAGGGTGATGATCTCGGACGGTTCCGGCCAGGGATCGGCGCCGCCGCCCGGCGGCTTCTTCCAGCCCCGGAAGGCCGAGGTATGCGGGCCGGAGACATATTCCAGATCGTCGTTCAGCATGCCGTAGGATTTCAGCGCCTCGACCAGCGCCGCGCCGTCGGCATCGGTGACGGCCTCGTCCAGCTTGCCCTGATCGACCGCCTTGGCCAGCAGCTCCACGATCTGGCCGCGGAAATCGGCCGCCACCTCGCGGTAACGCTGCGGCTTGCCGTCCAGCGCCTGCGAATTGTGCAGATAGGCATAGAAGTTGCGCTGCACGAAGGCTTCCAGCCTGACGCCGAAACGCTTGCAATAGTCCAGCACCGCGTGGTGATCCGCCGGCACCCGCCACGGCCCGCCGTTCAGGTAGTTGCCTTCGGCGAAATCGACGGTCTGGGTGAAGCCGCCCAGCTCGGTATAGGTCTCGCCGGCATGCAGCGTCCAGCAGCGCCCGCCGGGCCGCTCGCGGTATTCGAGGATCTGCACCTTGTAGCCGGCCCGGCCCAGCTCGTAGGCGGCCGTCAGCCCCGCCAGCCCGGCGCCGAGGATCAGGACCGAGGTGCCTTTCGGATCGCCCTCCAGCTTCAGCGGTCCGTCATAGTTCGACGTGCCGGCATGGCCCATCCTGACCATCGCGCCATACATCGCCGAGGCACCGGCTGCGTAACCCACAAGGGTCAGCAAGTCGCGCCGCGACATGCCCGTTGCGTTGCCCATGCTGTTTCTCCAATCTGTTTCGGAAGCCGCCGGCCGCGAGGAGGGGCGGGCGGCGGCGCGCCGCAATGGCGCCGGGGTCCAGATCAACACAACTGCGACAAGAGGTCCAATGGTATTCGTCACGCATCCGTGGCAGCCGGCCCGAACCTGCCCATGCGCGCAATCGCCAAGCCTTTGCAAAGGGATAAGAGGGGCAGACCGATGATTCGCATTCGCCGGCTTCCGCAGGACGATGCCGGCAACGGCTGGCTGGACGGCCTGCCGCCACGCGCACCCCGCCCGGCGCTGAAGGGCGATCTGCGGGCGGATGTCGTGGTGATCGGGGCCGGCTATGCCGGCCTCGCCGCCGCCCGCCGGCTGGCCGAGCTGCGCCCCGAGGCCGCGATCGCGCTGGTCGATGCGCAGGACCTGGCCGCCGGCGCCTCGGGCCGCAATTCCGGCTTCGCCATCGACCTGCATCACCTCGGAACCCCGCATGACGCGGCATGGGGGCGGCTGTCGCGTGCCGCCATCGCCGCGCTGCGCGGGTTGGTCCAGCGCCACCGCATCGGCTGCGACTGGAGCGAGGTGGGAAAATTCCACGCCGCCGTGACCCCGCGCGGCAAGGCCGAGATGCTGGATGCCCATGCCGCCGCCCTGGACCGGCTGGGCGAGGATTACGAATGGCTGGACGCCGACGAGTTGCGCGCCCGGCTCGGGACGGGGCATTTTCACGCGGCGCTTTACACGCGCGGCACGGTGCTGCTGAACCCGGCGGCGCTGACCCGTGGCCTCGGCGACAGCCTGCCGGCGAACGTGACGCTGTTCGAGAACAGCCCGGTCCTGCGCGCCGATTTCTCCGGCCCGGTGGTGGTCGAGACGCCGGCGGGCCGCATCCGCGCCGACAAGGCGATCCTGGGCGTCAACGGCCTGGTGCCGCAATTCGGCTTCTGGCGCGGGCGACTGCTCAGCATCGTCACCCATGCCAGCCTGACCCGCCGCCTTACCGAGGCCGAGCATGCGGCGCTGGGCGGCGTGGCGCCCTGGGGCGTGATCCCGGCGCATGCGCTGGCCGGGATCACCATGCGCTACACCAACGACCGCCGCATCCTGATCCGGCAAAGTGCGCGCTTCTGCCCCTCGCTGCGCCAGTCCGCCGCCCGCCGCGCCCATATCCGCGCCGACCATCAGCGCCTGTTCGACCAGCGTTTTCCCGCGCTGGCCGGGGTGCCCATCGCGCATAGCTGGGCCGGCTACATGTGCCTGTCGCGCGACGGCAGCCCGGCCTTCGGCCCGGTCGGGCCGCGCGTCTGGACCGCCGCCTGCCAGAACGGCATCGGCATCACCCGCGCCACCATCGGCGGCATGCTGGCCGCCGAGATGGCGCTGGGCGAGGACAATCCCCTGATCGGCGACATGCTGTCGCTGGGCCAGCCGCCGCGGGTGCCGCCGCGCCCGTTCCTGGACCTGGGCGCGCGGCTGCACATGGCGCTGGAGCTGAGGCGCAACCGGCACGAGGCCTAGCCGCCCCCCTTGGCCTTTCGCCCGCGCCTGCGCTAGCCTGTCGCGCGGCCCGCACCGGGCCGGCCAGCAATCCGGGGATATCATGGGTTTTCGATTCGCGCAGGATGACGGCGGCGCCTTGCCGCTTTGGCTGATCGAGGAGGGCGAGAGCGGCCCGCTCTGGCCCGAACCGCTCGGGACCGGGGCGCAGGTCTGGGCGCGCTCCGCCGGTTTCCGGGCCAGGGCCGGCGACCTGTGCCTGCTGCCCGGCGCGGATGGCCGCCTTGCCGGCGCGCTGTTCGGCCTCGGCAAGCCCGCCGCCACCCCGGTCGCGCGCGACCGCTTCACGCTGGCCCGTGCCGTGGCCGGCCTGCCGGGCGGCAGCTGGCGCATCGCCGGCGCACCCGAGGGCTGGAACGCCTTCGAGGGCGCGCTGGGCTGGGGCCTCGCCTGCTATCGCTTCGGCCGCTACAAGAAACCCTCGTCCCAGCCGCTGCCCTTGCTGGTGGCGCCGGCGGGGGTGGACGCCACGCGGGTCGAGGCGATGGTCGCCGCCGAATGGCTGACCCGCACCCTCATCGACACCCCGGCCAGCGACATGGGACCCGAGGCGCTGGAGGCCGCCGCGCTGGCGCTGGCCCATGACCACGGCGCCGAGGCCGTCGTGACCAGGGGCGAGGCCTTGGCGCGTGATTTCCCGATGATCCACGCCGTCGGCCGCGCCGGCGGGCAGGCGCCGCGCCTGATCGACCTGCGCTTTCCGGGCGAGGGGCCGATGCTGACGCTGGTCGGCAAGGGCGTCTGCTTCGATACCGGCGGGCTGGACATCAAGCCGCCCGCGTCGATGGCGCTGATGAAGAAGGACATGGGCGGCGCGGCCACGGTGCTGGGTCTGGCGCATCTGCTGGCCCGGCTGGGCGAGACGGGGCAAATGCGCCTGCGCGTGCTGGTCCCGGCGGTGGAAAACAGCATCAGCGGCAATGCCATGCGCCCCGGCGACGTGCTGACCAGCCGCAAGGGCCTGACGGTCGAGATCAACAACACCGATGCCGAGGGGCGGCTGGTTCTGGCCGATGCGCTGGCTTTGGGCGCCGAGGAAAACCCCGACTGCATGATCTCGATGGCGACGCTGACCGGGGCGGCGCGGGTGGCGCTGGGGCCGGACCTGCCGCCCTTCTTCTGCGACGACGATGCGGCCGCCGGGGCCTTGGCGCGCTCCGGCCTCGCGCTGGCCGATCCGGTCTGGCGGATGCCCTTCTGGCAGCCCTACGAGGCGATGATCGAACCCGCCATCGCCGATCTGGACAACGCGCCCACCGGCGGCTTCGCCGGCGCGATCACGGCGGCCCTGTTCCTGCGCCGCTTTGCGCAGGGCGCCCGGCGCTATGCGCATTTCGACATCTACGGCTGGCAGCCCACGGCGGCGCCCGGCCGGCCCAAGGGCGGGGCGGGGCAAGGCGCCCGCGCCATCCTCGGCGCGCTGGAGGAACTGCTGGCATGACCCATGACCGCCGCACCACCCCGGCCACGGATCGCGTGGCGCTGGAACGCCTGCGCGGCGTCCTCGACCGTCCCGCCTATACGCCGGGCGAAGCCGCCCGCGTCACCGCGCCGCTGACCGACATCTGCACCGCGCCCGCCGGTCCGCGCGACCGCCAGATGCTGCTGGGCCGGGCAGTGACGGTGATCGACCGGCAAGACGGCTGGGCCTTCATCGAGGACGAGAACCTGTTCTGCGGCTGGGTCGACGAGACCCATATCGGCGCCGCGCCCGCGCCCACCCATCGCGTCGCGGTGCCGGCCACGCATGTCTATGCCTCGCCCGAGGTCAAGCAGCGCCCGCTGGCGCGGCTGTCGCTGGGGGCAAGGGTGGCGGTGGCCGGCATTGAAGGCGACTGGGCGGCACTGGAAACCGGCGGCCATATCCCCGCCGCGCATCTGGACGCGCAACCCGCGCCGGATGCCCCCTCCGTGGCCCGCCTGCTGATCGGGACGCCCTATGTCTGGGGCGGCAACAGCCGCGACGGCATCGACTGCTCGGGCCTCGTGCAGCTTTCGCTGAACGCCTGCGGGGTGATCTGCCCCGGCGACAGCGACCTGCAACGGGTCATCGGGCAGGAGGCCGCCGGCGCCACGCGGCCGGGCGACCTGTTCTTCTGGCCCGGCCATGTCGCGATGGCCCTGGACGCCGAGACCATGATCCACGCCACCGCCTTCGGCATGGCGGTGATCACGGAACCCATCGCCACCTGCCGCGCCCGCATCGAGGCCTCGCTGCCGCTGCTGACCATCCGCCGCCTCTGAAGGAGAGACCATGTTCACCCTCGCCACCTGGAATATCAATTCGGTGCGGCTGCGTCAGGATCTGGTCGCGCAGTTGCTGGGCACGGAGGCGCCCGATATCCTTTGCCTTCAGGAAACCAAGTCGCCCGTGGATGCGATCCCCGCCGAGGTGTTCGCGGCGCTGGGCTATACCCACATGGTCGCGCGCGGGCAAAAGGGCTATAACGGCGTGGCGATCCTGTCGCGGCTGCCCATCGTGGATGCGGGCGACGTGGATTATGCCGGCCTCGGCCATGCCCGCCACGTCGCCGCGCGGCTGGAGAACGGCGTGACCATCCACAACGTCTACGTCCCGGCCGGCGGCGACATTCCCGACCGCACGCTGAACGAGAAGTTCGGCCAGAAGCTGGATTTCGTGGCGCATCTGCGCGACGCCTTCCGCGCCGACCGGCCCACGCGCTCGATCCTGGTGGGCGACCTGAACATCGCCCCGCTGGAGGACGATGTGTGGTCGCACAAGCAGTTGCTGAAGATCGTCAGCCACACCCCCGTCGAGGTCGCGGCCTTCACCGACGCGCAGGAGGCCGGCGGCTGGGTCGATGTGACCCGGCAGGACATCCCGGCCGGCAAGCTCTATTCATGGTGGAGCTATCGCGCCAAGGACTGGGACGCCGCCGACAAGGGCCGCCGGCTTGACCATATCTGGGCCTCGAAGGACATCGCCAGCGCCGGCCACAACAGCCGCATCCTGCGGCCGGTGCGGGGCTGGGAGAAGCCCTCGGACCACGTTCCGGTCTTCGCCAGCTTCGACCTGTAGCCCCGGCCTCACGGCGGGCGCCGACAGGTTCCGGCGGGCCTCGACGGCCCGCCGGAACCTTTTTCCCTCAGGAAGAAGGGGCAAAGCCCCGGATCGTCTCGATGGCGCCGTCGAGTGCCTTGCCCTTTTCATCCTGAAGCGCGGCGGCGACCAGGCGGCGGGTCCAGTCGGCGGCATCCTCGCGCCCGGCGACCAGCGCCGCGCCGGCCATCACCCGGTCGAATTTCGACAACCCGCGCGAATGGGTGTCGGAATAGCCCTTCACCAGCCGATGCGCGTTCAGCAGCTCGGTCGCATAGGCCGCATCGCGGGGCGCGGCGGCGCGGACCTGCGCCAGCCAGGCATCGCGATGCGCGACCTCCTGCCGGTGGCGCAGCATGCCGCGCCGGCGCCCGCGGATCGACCCCATGACATGCAGCATCCAATAGCCCCGGATGCTGTCCGAGCGGATGCGCCGACCCTTGCCGAACAGCCGGTCGATCAGCCGCATCATGCGCGGGTTGGCCTCGACACGCGCGCCGATACCGGCGGGCAGCATGCCGACGATCTCCTCGGCACGGGGATGCAGGAAATCCGTCACCTGCATCACCTGCCCGTCGCGCAGCCGCATCTCGCGCGCGATATGGGCAAAGCGGCTGGGCTTGGTCTTTTCGCGCGCCACCCGGATCACGTCGTCATAGGCCATCGCATTGGCGATATGTTTCGCGGCCGCCGTGGCCAGCGCCGCATCGCCCGGCGCCAGATCGGTCACGCTTTTCACCAGCGCCAGATATTCCTCGCCATAGGCGCGGTCCTGGAAGGCCTCGACCTTGGCCAGCGCAAGGCTGGCCAGCGCACGGTCGCCGGGGAAATCGGCAAGGCGCGGGTCGATCGCCACCTCGGGCTTGGGCGCCGGGAGCGGGGGGGTGTCCTCCGCCTCGGGCGGATTGGCGGCGGCCTCATAGGCGGCGGCGAAGGCGCGCAGCGACGGCTCCACCCCCTTGCCCGAGGCGCGCACGGCATCCTCGAAGGCCTCGCGCGGGAAGGGCAGCGCGCCGGAACCCGCCAGCGCCCCCAGCAGCGTGGCCGAAATGACCGAGCCGTTCTCGACCGCCATGCGGTCCATGTCGAACAGGATCAGGTGCCGCGCGGCGATCTCGGCGGCGGCGCGCACCTCGTCGCTGTCGGCGATGCCGTCGCCCGGCGCCACCTTTTCCGACACCGCCAGCGCCCGGTGGGTCGAGCCGATCAGCACCGTCCGATCCGGGGTCACGAAACCGCGCATGATGGCGCGCCCGACCTCCATCATCTCGGACGCGATCAGGATGTCCACATCGCCGGCCGAAGGCGCCAGCGACAGCACCGGCTGGCGACCGGCGGGGTCGATGGGCGCCATCTCGACGTAATAGACCGTGGCGCCGGTGCGCTGGGCGACGCCGGCCACCGAAGTCGCCTGCACCACATAGCCCTGCGCGCGTGCCGTGGCCTCGATCCAGCCGGTCAGGACGCCGCCGCCCTGACCGCCCACGGCCATGCAGGCCAGCTTGATGACCGAGCCGATGCCGGTCTGCGAAGGGGCCAGGTCCTTCATGCCGCGGCCTCCTCGCGCCGGCGGGACAGCCAGCCGATCACGCGGGCGCGCCAGCCATGCAGGCGCTGCTCCCACTTGCTGGGATTGTGCACGATATCGGCGCGGTAGAAGGAGGGACACAGGATCGCCGCATCCGCCACCTCGCCGCAATTGCCGCAGCCCACGCAACTCTGGTCGATATAGGCCACCGGATCGTCGCGCAGCGGATCGTCGGTGCGCTTCAGCCCCAGCGAGGGGCAGCCCGACAGCCGCATGCAAGCGTGGTCGCCGGTGCAGATGGCCTCGTCGACGCCGAAGCGCGGCGCCTCGACACGGCGGCCTTCCTTGATCGCCTTGGCGCGCAGCGGACGCTCGCGCCGCTGGCGGTTCAGCATGCATTCCGACGAGGCCACGATCACCTTCGGCCCCGGCGCGTCCGAGGTCAGCGCCTCGCGCAGGGTGTCGCGCATCTTGGTCACGTCATAGGTGCGGGTGATCTGGCGCACCCAGGGCACGCCGATTCCCTCCAGCGCGCGGGTGATCGGGTGGCCGGTCGATTTCGAGGTGTTGTCAGCGCGGGACGACAGAATATCCTGGCCGCCGGTCGCGGCGGAATAGAAGTTGTCGACGATGATCGCCACGCCCTCGGACTTGTTGAAGACCATGTTGCCGATCGAGGTGGACAGACCGTTATGCCAGAAGCCGCCGTCGCCGATGATCGAGATCGGCCGCCGCTCGCCGCCGCCATCGAAGGCGGCGTTCGAGGCCGGGCCGAGGCCGTAGCCCATCGTCGAGCCGCCGATTTCGAAGGGCGGCACGGTGGCGAACAGGTGGCACCCGATATCGGCGGTGATCTGGTGCTGGCCCAGCTCCTGCTCGACCAGCTTCAGGGCGGCGAAGATCGGGCGCTCCGGGCAGCCGGTGCAGAAGCCCGGCGGGCGGATCGGCACGGTCTTCGACAGGTCCGGGATCGGCACCGGCGGCGCGTTGGGGGCGCGGGTCTGCGGCGGCAGCATGCCGGGCGCGGCCAGGGTGACGAACTCGCGCAAGCTGTCCAGCAGGATCTGGCCGGTATATTCCCCGGCCATCGGCAGGATGTCCTTGCCATGCAGCCGGGTTTCCGAGCGGTCGCGATACAGGATCGTGGAAAGCCCCTGCTCGATGAATTCGGGCTGGCCTTCCTCGATCACCAGAACGTGGCCCTTGCCCTTGCAGAAATCCAGCACCTCGTCGGGCAGCAGCGGATAAGTGACATTCAGCACATAGATCGGAATCCTGCTGTCGCCATAAAGGTCCGCCAGCCCCAGCCGCTGCAAGGCGCGGATGGTGTTGTTATACATGCCGCCCTGCACGATGAGGCCCAAGGGCGCCTCCACCGGTCCCATATGCTCGTTCAGCTTGTGCTCGCGGATGAAGTTCAGCGCGGCAGGGAAGCGGTTCTCGATCTTGTCCTTCTCGTGCACGAAGGACATGGGCGGCAGCACCACGCGGCTGAAATCGCGGCGGGGATTGGACAGCGCGTCCCGCACGGTCAGCGGCGGCGGCACGTTGTCGCGGCAGGTGAATTGCCCGGTCACATGGCAGGACCGGATGCGCACCATCAGCATCACCGGGCTGTTGGAGGCCTCGGACAGCGCGAACCCGTCGCCCACCGCCTTGACGATCGAGGGCAGGTTCGGGCGCGGGTCCAGCAGCCAGAACTGCGACTTCATCGCGAAGGGGTGGCTGCGCTCCTGCATGATCGAGGAGCCTTCGCCGTAATCCTCGCCGACGATGACCAGGGCGCCGCCGTTGACGCCCGAACTGGCCAGGTTCGCCAAGGCGTCGGAGGCCACGTTCACCCCCACGGACCCCTTGAACGTCACCGCGCCCCGGATCGGGTAATGCACGGATGCGGCCAGCATGGCGGCGGCGGCGGCCTCGGAGGCGTTGGCCTCGAAGCGCACGCCCAGCTCCGCCATCAGGTCCTGCGCATCGGCCAGCACATCCATCAGATGGCTGATCGGCGCGCCCTGATAGCCGCCGACATAACCGACACCGTTTTCCAGCAGCGCCTTGGTGAGGGCCAGAATGCCCTCGCCCGTGAAGACCTCACCCTCGCCCTTGCGCAGGTGCTGAACCTCGGCCTTGAATGATCTTTCGGCCATGACCTTCCTCCCCGGTGGGTCCGTGCCGCCGCCGCGGGCCGTCAGCCCGCGCGGCCGTCAATCGTCCTGTTGTTCCACATTCGCCAGCAGTTTCTGCAACGTGGCCACGAAGGCCCGCCGCTCGTCCTCGGACACGCCGCGGAACATCGCGGCATAGCCCTGCGCCATATGCGGCCAGAGCCGTTCGAACGCCGCGCGCCCGGCCGGCGTCATGTAGACCCGGATGCCGCGCGAATCCTGCGGGTCGGGATCGCGCCGGATCAGCCCCTCGGTCGCCAGCCCGTCCAGCGCCCGCGACAGGGTGGACTGCTCGGTCACGGTATAGGCGGCAAGGTCGCGGATCAGCGGCCCCTCGATCACCGACAGCACCGCCAGCGCCCGCATCTTGGGCGTGGTCAGCCCCTGCGCCCCCAGCTCGCCGCGCAGCGCGGCATTGTAGCGGCTGACGACGCGATTCATCAGATAGGGGGCAAAGCCGGTCAGCCCCATCTCGCCCAGCCGGACCTGGGCGCGCGGATCGGCGGCGGTGCCGCTGCGGAGGCCGGCCGGTGCGGGGGAAACAGAGGGCGGCGCCAGGTCGACGGCCTCGGCCGTCACATCCTGCCCATTGCCGGCGATTCCGGTCATGTCCGACATGTCTCCCCCACCCGATACATGCAATCGCATTTATATTCCCACATGAAGCCCCAGAACACACCCGCGAGTCAAGGAAATTCATCGCCGTCTGTGAATGTAACGAAAAAACATATGCATATGCACAGGATTGCCGCAGGTGCAAGCAGTTGAATCTCCAACCATTCTACACCGCCGGCGCGCATGGAAAAGGGCCGCACGGGGCGGCCCTTCCGATCGGTTCAGGCGACGGAACTCAGACCGTGCCGTCCTGGCCGGCCTGCGGCGCCTCCATGTCCCAGCCGGAGATCGACTTCTGATCCATGAATTCCTCGATGCCCCAGATGCCGCCCTCGCGGGCGCGGCCGGAGGATTTCACCCCGCCGAAGAACGAGCCGAAGCCGCGGTCCTGACCGTTGACCTCGACCATGCCGGCCTGAAGCTTGCGCGCCAGCCGGTTCTTGCGGGCGCCGTCCGTGGTCTGAAGATAGTTGGTCAGGCCATAGATGGTATCGTTGGCGATGGCGACGGCCTCCTCCTCGGTGTCGAAGGGGATGATCGACAGGACCGGGCCGAAGATTTCCTCGCGCTCGATGGTCATGCCGGGCTTCACGTCGGCAAAGACCGTGGGGCGCACGAAATAGCCGCGATTCACGCCCTCGGGCAGGCCGGTGCCGCCGGCGACCAGGCGGGCGCCCTCGTCGATGCCCTTCTGGATCAGGCCCTGGATCTTGTCCCATTGCAGCTTGGACACCACCGGGCCGAGATGCTTGCCCGATTCGTGGGCATTGCCGACGGTGGTTTCCTCGGCCACCTGGCGGGCGGTTTCGACGGCCTGGTCATAGACCGACCGCTCGACCAGCATCCGGGTGGGCGCGTTGCAGCTTTGCCCGGTATTGTTGAAGCAGTGCAGGGTGCCGCGGCGCACCGCATCGGCATCCGCATCGGCGAAGATCAGGTTCGCGCCCTTGCCGCCCAGCTCCAGCACCACCTTCTTCTGGCTGTCGGCGGCGGCCTTGGTGATGGCGATGCCGGCGCGGGTCGAGCCGGTGAAGCTGATCATGTCCACATCCGGGTGAACCGAAAGCTGGGTGCCGACACCCGGCCCGTCGCCGTTCACCATGTTGTAGACGCCCTTCGGGAAGCCGGCCTCGTCCATGAACTCGGTGAACACGATCGAGGACAGCGGCGCGATTTCCGAAGGCTTCAGGATGGCGGTATTGCCGGCCAGAAGGGCGGGGACCACCTTCAGCGTGACCTGGTTCATCGGCCAGTTCCACGGCGTGATCAGGCCGACCACGCCCACCGGCTCCCACGATACCATCGCGCCGGGGGTCTTGTGATCGTCCAGCGGGCGGATGAACTGGAAGTCCTCGAAGGCGTCGATGAACACCTGAATGTGATAGCTGCCGGCGCCGACCTGCTGTTCCAGCGACATGTCGGCGGGGGCGCCCATCTCGGTCGTGATGGCCCTGGCCATGTCGGCGGCGCGGCGGTTGTAGATCTCCAGCAGCTTCTTGACCAGCCGCAGGCGCTCGGCCGGGGGGGTCGCGGCCCAACCGGGTTGCGCGGCCTTGGCGGCGGCGACGGCGGCGTCGGTATCGGCCTGACCGCCCAGCGAAATCACCGCCACGGGCTCCTCGGTGGTGGGGTCCAGAACGTCCAGATCGTTCGGCGCGACCGGGTCCACCCATGCCCCGTTGATATAGAATTTACGCTTGTCGAGCAGATCGGCCATCGCTTCCTCCTGTAACGGCGGTTCCTGGCTGCATAACTTGTCATTGCGGGCCGGAAACACAAGCCCGATCCGCAAGGCGGGCGGGTCGCCGCTGCCGGAAGGCCGGTATTTCCCGAAGATTTTCGCCTTTTCTTCGCTGCGATGCGGCCTATGCTGCGGGGCAGCACCCCTTGCAACCGAAAGGAACCCCATGTCTTTGCGCATCAACTCGGAAGCCCCGGACTTCACCGCCGAGACTTCGGAGGGCACCGTCAGCTTCCACGAATGGCTGGGCGGCAGCTATGCCATCCTGTTCAGCCACCCCCGCGACTTCACCCCGGTCTGCACCACCGAATTCGGCGCCGTCGCCCGGCTGGCGCCCGAATGGGAGAAGCGCAACACCAAGGTGATCGGCATCTCGGTGGACAGCGTGGCCGATCATCAGAAATGGAAGCGCGACATCGAGGCCGTGGGCGGCGCCCCGGCGAATTTCGCCATCATCGACGATGTATCGCTGAAGGTCGCCAAGCTTTACAACATGCTGCCCGAGGACGCGACCATCCCGGAGGAGGGGCGCACGCCCGCCAATTCGGCCACCGTGCGGGCGGTGTTCATCATCGGCCCGGACAAGAAAATCCGCCTGACGATGGTCTATCCGATGTCGGTGGGTCGCAACTTTGCCGAGATCCTGCGCGCGCTGGATGCGGTGCAGAAGACCGACGGCGTGCCACTGGCCACCCCGGCGAACTGGACCCCCGGCGAGGACGTGATCGTGGCCACCGCGCTGGACGATGCCGCCGCCGAGGCCCGCTATGGCACGCTGGACAAGAAGCTGCCCTATCTGCGTTTCGTGAAAGATCCGGCCTGAGCCGGCCGGCGTGGCCGCGGGTCAGCCGCGGCCGCGCATCCCGGCGCCGGCCCGCAGCTTGCGGATGCCGGCGATAACCTTGTCGACCAGCAGCCGGCGCTGCTTCATCAACCCGTAAAGCGGATGCCGCCCCGCAGCCGAACGCCGGTTGGCGCCGGCATCCGCGATCTCGCTTTCGGCGCCGGTGGTCGTCACCAGCGGCGGCCAGACCGCCAGGCCGCGCCCGGCCCGCGTCTGCCACCAGCGGAAGTAATTGTCGACCGCCGCCCAGATCGTGCGATGACCGTCCACGAAAGCCTGCGCGCCGGGCCGCGACCAGATCAGTCCGGTGGTGGTCATCGGGAAATAGTGGGCCAGCGTCAGGTCGTGATGCCGGCCGCCGGCCCCGAAGCCGTGGACGACGGTATAGATCTTGTGCCGGGGGGACCCGATATTGATCAGATCCCAGCCGATGGGCTGCGTGGCCAGCCAGTCCAGCACCTTCCGCACCCCCTCGGCAAAGCCGGGGGTCAGCTGCATGTCATCCTCCAGCACCACCGCATGCGGGGCATCCGTCGCCAGAAAGCGGCGGGCGCAATCCAGATGGCTGAGATAGCAGCCGATCTCGCCGCCGCGCATCGGGCGGCCCAGGTAATGCAGCGCGGCACGGGGGTCGTAATCGGGAAACTGCTCGATGCGCAGCTTGCGGCCATCGAAGGCAGGGACGCGCTGGAATGCCACGCCCGCACCCTCAAGCTGCCTTCTGGCCGAGGCCAGGCGCTCGTCCGAGCCGTCGAGATTGATGAGATAGACCGGAATATCCAAGGATGTCGCCATGATGCGCTTTCCCTGACGAATCAGAACAGGCCCAGAAACTTGCGGCGCTGAATGATGTCCAGATAAGCGCCGAAATCGAGGCGCCCGGCAATCGTATCGCGCGCCACCGCCTCGAACAGTTCCACCGTGCGCCGCTTGCGCGACTGGAACAGATGGAAGAATTCCATCTCGCCGTAAAAGGTGCCGATGCCGAAAACGCCCTGATCGGCAAGGGGCCATTTGGATTGAATGGCGAAACGCGGCGCAATCAGCCGCACCGGCACATTCGCCTTATGCGCCTCGTCCGTCACCAGCTGGGCCACGTCGCTGTTCGGCGTGCGCTCCATTCCCGGCTGGCCAAGCTTTTCATAGACATCGCGCCGCACGGCCATGAACATCGGCCCGGCATAGATGCGATCGGGGTCCTTGTGATTGGCGACCTGCGCCAGCCCGACCACCGCGCCCTCGGCCGCCGAGGCGCAAAGCCCGTCATAGGCGGCCCGATTCAGCGGAAAGGCGTCAATATCGGCCAGGACGATGATGTCGTCCTGGCCATTCCTGAACAGGTTGTCGACCCATTTGCCATGCGTCAGCTTGTCATTGCGGTCCTGCCGCAAGGGAATGCCGAAATGGTCGAAAACCGATTTCTGGGCGGCAATGACCGAATGCGGGATATTACCACGATAAAAGCTGTGGACGACGGGTGTATCGCTGCTCATGTCAGACCCTTATCACGATATTCGGCCTCGCGGAAAAGGCAGCGCCCCCTCGGCGGGCGAGGGGGCGCTGGCCGGGGGTCACTCCTCGGCGTCACCTTTCTTCTCGGTGATCTCCTCGCCGGTCTCCTGATCGACCATCTTCATGCCCAGCTTGACCTTGCCGCGATCATCGAAGCCCAGCAGCTTGACCTTGACCTCCTGGCCCTCGGTCAGCAATTCGGACGGGTGGCCGAGGCGGCGGTTGGCGATCTGGCTGACATGGACCAGCCCGTCGCGCTTGCCGAAGAAGTTCACGAAGGCACCGAAATCGACCAGCTTGACGACCTTGCCGGTATAGACCTTGCCCTCCTCCGGCTCGGCCACGATCGAATAGATCATGTCATAGGCCTTCCTGATCGAATCGCCATTGGCCGAGGCGATCTTGATGACGCCATCGTCGTTGATGTCGACCTTGGCGCCCGAAACCTCGACGATCTCGCGGATGACCTTGCCGCCCGAACCGATCACTTCGCGGATCTTGTCGGTGGGAATGGTCATGGTCTCGATGCGCGGGGCATGGGCGCTGAATTCGCGCCGGCCTTCGGTCAGGGCCTTCGACATCTCGGCCAGGATGTGCATGCGGCCGTCCTTGGCCTGGGCCAGGGCCTGCTCCATGATCTCCGGGGTGATGCCGGCGACCTTGATGTCCATTTGCAGCGAGGTGATGCCCTCGGCCGTGCCGGCCACCTTGAAATCCATGTCGCCCAGATGATCCTCGTCGCCGAGAATGTCGGTCAGCACGGCCCATTGCCCGTCATCTTCCAGGATCAGGCCCATCGCCACGCCGGCGACCGGCGCCTTCAGCGGCACGCCGGCATCCATCATCGACAGCGAGCCGCCGCAGACCGAGGCCATCGAGGACGAGCCGTTCGATTCCGTGATCTCAGACACCATGCGGATGGTATAGGGGAAGTCGGTCTGGGCCGGCAGCACGGCTTGCAGCGCGCGCCAGGCCAGCTTGCCGTGGCCGATCTCGCGACGGCCGGGCGAACCCACGCGGCCAACCTCGCCGACCGAGTAGGGCGGGAAGTTGTAGTGCAGCAGGAAGTTGCTGCGGAAATTGCCGTGCAGGGCGTCGATGATCTGCTCGTCGTCGCCGGTGCCCAGCGTGGTCACGGCCAGCGCCTGCGTCTCGCCACGGGTGAACAGGGCCGAGCCGTGGGTGCGGGGCAGGATGCCCACTTCCACGTCGATGGCGCGCACGGTGCGGTTGTCGCGGCCGTCGATGCGGGCGCCGCCGCGGATGATGTCGCCGCGCAGGATGCCCGATTCCAGCTTCTTGAAGGCCGAACCGAGGTTGATGTCGGCCAGTTCCTCTTCGGTCAGGCCGGCCTTCACCGCGGCCTTGGCGGCCTCGATGGCGTCGTGGCGCTCGCTCTTGTCGCGCAGGGCATAGGCGGCACGCATGGCGGTCTCGCCCAGCGATTTCACGCGCTCATACAGCGCCGAATAGTCGGGAGCCTGGAAGTCGAACGGCTCTTTCGCGGCGGCTTCGGCCAAGTCGATGATCAGGTCGATCACCGGCTGAATGGCCTCATGGCCGAACTTGACCGCGCCCAGCATCTCGGCCTCGGTCAGCTCATAGGCCTCCGATTCCACCATCATCACCGCGTCGCGGGTGCCGGCAACGACCAGATCGAGGCGCTGCTCGGGGTTGTTGCGCAGGTTGTCCATGTCCTGCACCTCGGGGTTGAGGACGTATTCGCCATTGGCGAAACCGACGCGGGCGGCGCCGATCGGGCCGCGGAAGGGCACGCCGGAAATCGTCAGCGCGGCCGAGGCGGCAATCATCGCCACGATGTCGGGATCGTTGACCAGATCATGCGACAGCACCGTGCACATCACCAGCACTTCGTTCTTGAAGCCGGGAACGAACAGCGGACGGATCGGGCGGTCGATCAGGCGCGCGGTCAGCGTTTCCTTTTCGGTCGGGCGCCCCTCGCGCTTGAAGAAGCCGCCGGGGATCTTGCCGGCCGCATAGGTCTTTTCCTGATAGTGGACGGTCAGCGGAAAAAAGTCCTGACCCGGCTTCGGCTGGCGCGCGAAGGTCACGTTGGCCATGACCGAGGTCTCGCCCAGCGTGGCGATGACGCTGCCATCCGCCTGGCGGGCGACCTTGCCAGTCTGAAGGGTCAGCGTCTCCTGACCCCATTGAATCGATTTCTTCACTTCATCAAACATCGTGCATCCTTGCTGGCGGCAGGCCCTCTGCCGCCCGTATGGTCCGGTGCCCGGCCCCATTGCCGGGCTTCCCTGGGATCATGAAAAACGCGCCCCGAAACGGGGCGCATCAGGGTCAGCGGCGCAGGCCCAGGCGGGCGATCAGGGCCTGATAGCGACCCTCGTCCTTGCCCTTCAGATAGTCCAGCAGCTTGCGGCGCTGGGCGACCATCATCAGCAGGCCGCGCCGGGAATGGTTGTCTTTCTTGTGCGTCTTGAAATGCTCGGTCAGGGTGGCGATGCGCGAGGACAGGATCGCGACCTGAACCTCCGGGCTGCCGGTATCGCCGGCTTTCGTGCCGTATTCCTTGATAAGCTTGTTCTTTTCTTCGACAGTGATCGACATCGGAGGCTCCTGTGTCATGGATTTCGGATATGGCGGCGGCCGGGATGTCGTCCAGCACGCGCCCGTGGAGTCCCCGCCACGCGGCGGATCGGCTGCCTATAGGCAGATTCGCCTGAAAAGGAAAGCCCCTAGATGCCGGACGGTCAGGGACGAGCCGGCACTGTTTCACGTGAAACATCGAAATGCGCGTCATGGTCGCGATAGTCGATCCGGACATCATCCGGCCCGAACTGCCCGGCCCCATCCAGCACCCGCAACATGGCGACGCCGTTCACGGACAGCACGGCGTCCCGCTCGTCCACGATCTCCACCGTGATGTCCGGCGGCTCGGAGCCGAGGGGCATCACCACCCGGATCAGGTCGTCTATGGGGTCGAAATCGACCAGCGTCATGTCGGCCGAGCCGGCCGCAACCTCGAATGCATCCGAACCGTCGCCGCCATGTCCCCAATCGCCGGTGCCGAGGCGGAGGATGTCGTCACCCTCACCACCGTTCAGGAAGGACGCGGCCGGGTCGTCATTGCCGATCAGCACGTCGTTGCCATTGCCCCCCGACAGAATATCGCCACCCGGCCCGCCGACCAGCACATCGTCGCCGTCGCCGCCATCCAGCCAGTCGTCGCCCGCACCGCCGACCAGCAGGTCATTGCCCTGGCCACCGATCAGATGGTCATTGCCCGGCCCGCCATAAAGCCGGTCGTCGCCGCCATTGCCGGCGAGGTAATCATCGCCATCGCCACCGATCAGCGTGTCATTACCGCCCGGCCCGGTTTCGAAACCGTCGTCGCCGGACAGCCAGTCATCGCCCGCGCCGCCATCCAGCCAGTCATCGCCCTGGCCACCCGACAGATCGTCCCGCCCGGCACCGCCGATCAGCACATCGTCGCCGATGCCGCCCCACAGCGTTTCACCGCCGTCGCCGGCCTGAAGGAACAGCCCGTCCTCGCCCTCCTCGTCATCCGCGGGCAGCAGGTTGTCATCGTCATCCTCGTCCCCGCCGCCGAAATGCGTCGAATCCGTCGCCAGGGTCCCCAGACCCAGGGTCATCATCAAGGCTCCGAACAGGCCGGCGAGCATGAACATGGCGAAACTTCCACGGCTTCCATATCCCAGCACATAACCCCGTCCGCCATCCCGCCCTAGAGAAATGTTGAGAATCCGTTAACAGCGGCGCGTTGTGAAAGCGGTGGCGTGGCGCTATGGCAACCGTGAAAGCGATTCACGGAGGGCACTATGGCAAGCAAGGTCTTCATCGACGGCGAGGCGGGCACCACCGGCCTCCAGATCCGCGAGCGCCTGGCCTCCCGGCGCGACATCGCGCTGCTGCGCCTGGACGAAACCCGCCGCAAGGACCCCGAGGCGCGCCGCGAGGCCCTTGCCAGCGCCGACATCGCCGTCCTCTGCCTGCCCGACGAGGCCGCGCGCGAGGCCGTGGCGCTGGCGGAGGGCACGGGGGCACGCATCATCGACGCCTCCACCGCGCATCGGGTGGCGCCGGGCTGGGATTTCGGCTTCCCGGAGCTGACCCCGGACGGGCGGGCGCGGATCGCGGCCTCGAAGCGGGTCAGCAATCCGGGCTGCTATCCCACCGGCAGCATCGCGTTGCTGGCGCCGCTGGTGAAGGCGGGGCTGATCGGCGCGGATGCCGCGATCAGCATCAATGCCGTCAGCGGTTATAGCGGCGGCGGCAAGTCGCTGATCGCGGAATATGAGGCCGGGACCGCACCGGACTTCTTCGTCTATGGGCTGACGCAGGCGCACAAGCACGTGCCGGAGATCATGGCCTGGGCCGGTCTGACCCGGCAGCCGATCTTCTCGCCCTCGGTGGGGAATTTCGCGCAGGGCATGGCGGTGCAGGTGCCGCTGGACCTTGCCGCGCTGGGCCTGACGCTGGCGCAGGTGGAAGAGTGCTGGCGGGCGCATTACGCGGGCGCGCGCTTCGTCGAGGTGGTGCCGACGGCGGATTACGGGGGCCGCGTGGTGCCGACGGCGCTGAACGGCACCAACCGCATGGCGCTGTCCGTGCATGGCAATCCGGCCACGGGCTGCGCAGTCGCGATTGCGGTGCTGGACAACCTGGGCAAGGGTGCCTCGGGCGCGGCGGTGCAGAACCTCAACCTGATGATCGGCGCCGACGAGGGCGAGGGGCTTTAGCCCCGAGGGGAAAGCCGCAAAAGGGGGCCGAAAGGCCCCCTTTTTCATTTCAGGTCGTCGACGCTGCGGATGACCTGACCCAGAAGGCCGTAATCCAGCGCCTCCTGCGTGTTCAGCCAGAAATCGCGCTGGGTGTCGGATTCGATGCGCTCGATGCTCTGGCCCGTCGCGTCGGCGAAGATCTGGTTCAGGCGCTGGCGCATCAGCCGCACCTGCTCGGCCTGGATCATCATGTCCGACGAGGTGCCGCCGATCCCGCCGGAAGGCTGATGGATCAGGAAGCGCGTGTTCGGCAGGCAATAGCGATCGGCCTTGTCGGCGCCGACGAAGATCAGCGCCCCGGCCGAGGCCACCCAGCCCGAGCCGATGGTGCGCACCCGCGGCCGGATGAAGCGGATCACATCATGGATCATGTCGCCCGATTCGACATGGCCGCCGGGCGAGGAGATCAGCATGTTGATCGGCGCGTCCGATTCCTCGGCCAGCGCCAGCAGGTGCGCCACCGTGCGCTGCGCCAGCTTGTCGTTGATCGCCCCGGCGACGATCACCGTGCGCGACTTGAAATATAGCCGGTCGATGGTCGCCGATTCCGGCAGGCCGAGGCCCTCGGCCTTCCTGCCGCCATCCTCGCGCGGGTCCTCGTCATCGTCATCATCGTCGTCATCCAGCCAATGCGGGCGCGGATCAAGGGTCATGCCTGTCGTCCTTTCGTCGTGAATACAGCGCCTTAGCTGGCGGGGGTCGAGCTGACGCCGACCTGCGCCGCGCGCAGCAGGCGATCATGCAGCATGAAGCCGCGATTCATCACCTGGATGATGTCGCCGGCCCTCGTGCCCGGCACCGGGGCCTCGAACATCGCCTCGTGCAGGTTGGGGTCGAAACGCTCGCCGATGGCCGGCTCGATGATGGCGATGCCGTGCTTGGTGAAGATATTGCTCAGCTCGCGCTGGGTCAGCTCGATGCCTTCGACCAGCCCCGGCAGGGCGGCGCGGGCCTCCTCACCGGCAGCGTCCAGCGCCCGGCTCAGCGCGTCATGGACGGGCAGCAGGTCGCGCGCCAGGCGGGTGCCGCCATAGTTCTCGGCGTCCCGCCGCTCGCGGTCGGCGCGCTTGCGGGCATTCTCGGCATCGGCCAGCGCCCGCATCCAGCGGTCGCGCATGTCGTCGCGCTCGGCCTCCAGCCGGGCGATCTCGTCGGCGGGGTCGGCCAGCGGATCGTCCAGCAGCGGCTCGGTGCGGGGATCGGCCTCGGCTACGGCTTCGGCTTCAGCCTCGGGGCGGGTGTCGGTCATGATCTGCCTCGGTCTGTCTTCATCTGTGCGTCAGGGCTGCCGGCCGGACAGGGCGCGTCCGACCAGCTGGGCGGTGAAATCGACGATCGGGACGATGCGGCCGTAATTGAGCCGGGTCGGCCCGATCACCCCCACCGCGCCCACGATCTTGCGGTCAGCGTTCATATAGGGCGAAACCACCAAAGAGGAACCCGAAAGCGAAAAAAGCTTGTTCTCGGCACCGATATAGATGCGCACCCCCTCGCCACCCTCGGCCAGCGACAGGAATTCCGCAATGTCGCGCTGGCGTTCCAGATCCTCGAACAGGCGCCGCACACGCTCGATATCGGCAACCTCGTCGGCCAGCAGGTTGGCGCGGCCGCGCACGATCAGGCGGGGGTTGTCGTCATCCGCATCCCACAGCGCCAGTCCCGAAGCCACCAGCTCCGCCGCCAGCGCGTCCAGCTCGGCCCGGCGCAGGTCGATCTGGCCGCCGATCAGGGCGCGCAGTTCCGAAAGCGTCCGCCCCTCGGCCTGCGCCGACAGGAAGTTCCCGGCCTCGCGCATGGAGATCGGCGTCTGGCCGGGGGGCGGGGTGAACAGGCGGTTTTCCACCCTTCCGTCCTCGAAGACCAGAATCACCAGAGCGCGCTCGGGCGACAGGCTGACGAATTCGATATGCCGGATCGGCGCCTCGGCCTTGGGCATCAGCACCACCGAGGCGCCATGCGTCAGCCGCGACAGCATCGTGCCCACCCGGTCCAGCATCAGGCCGGGCTGGCCCTCGGCCACCACCTGCTCCATCGCGGCGCGCTCGTTCTCGGCCATCGGGCCGGTCTCCATCAGCGCATCCACGAACAGCCGCAGCCCCATCTGCGTGGGCACCCGTCCGGCGCTGACATGCGGCGCGTCCAGCAGGCCCATGCGCTCCAGATCGTGCATGGCGGCGCGGATGGTGGCGGCGCTGACCTTCTGCGACATCTGTTCCGACAGGCTGCGCGAGCCGACAGGCTCGCCGGTGGACAGATAGGCGTCCACCACGCGGCGGAACACCTCGCGCGAGCGTTCTGTCAGGTCGTCGATGGGGTTCATTCGGCTCATGCGTCTTGCGGTTTGGTGCGGGCGGGCGGTATCTGGCCCCTGACCAAGAATGGAAAGGACAGGCCCATGCGCCCCTCTGGCCGTAACCTAGGCGAATTGCGCCCCGTTTCAATCGAAACCGGCGTGATGCGCCATGCCGAAGGCTCTTGCCTGATCCGCATGGGCCATACCGAAGTGCTGTGCAGCGCCAGCATCGAGGACCGGCCGCCGCCCTTCCTGAAAGGCTCCGGCCAGGGCTGGGTGACGGCGGAATACGGCATGCTGCCCCGCGCCACCGGCAGCCGCACCCGCCGCGAGGCCGCGCAGGGCAAGCAGGGCGGGCGCACCGTCGAAATCCAGCGCCTGATCGGCCGCGCGCTGCGGGCCGGGGTGGACCGCCGGGCGCTGGGCGAGCGGCAGATCACCGTCGATTGCGACGTGATCAATGCCGATGGCGGCACCCGCTGCGCCGCGATCACCGGCGGCTGGGTGGCGCTGCGGCTGGCGGTCAACCAGTTGATTTCGGCCAAGATGGTGACCTCGGACCCGATCCTCGACCATGTGGCGGCGGTGTCCTGCGGCATCTATGCCGGCCAGCCGGTGCTGGATCTGGACTATGCCGAGGACAGCATCGCCGGCACCGACGGCAATTTCATCCTCACCGGCGGCGGCAAGCTGATCGAGGTCCAGATGTCCGCCGAGGGCGCGACCTTTTCCCGCGACGAGATGGGCAAGCTGATGGACCTGGCCGAGGCCGGGGTGCAGGGGCTGGTCGCCGTGCAGAAGGCGGCGCTGGAATGAGGCGCTTCACCGACAAGGTGCTGCTGGTCGCCACCCACAACGCCGGCAAGCTGGAGGAGATGCGGGCGCTGTTCGCCCCCCACGGCATCACCCTGGTCAGCGCCGGCGAGCACGGCCTGCCCGAGCCGGAGGAGACCGAGGAGACCTTCATCGGCAATGCCCGCATCAAGGCCCGCGCGGCGATGGAGGCCACCGGCCTGCCGGCTTTGGCCGACGACAGCGGCATCTGCATCGACGGGCTGGACGGCGCGCCCGGCGTGCATACCGCCGACTGGGCAGAAACCCCGGACGGGCGCGACTTCATGCAGGCGATGACCCGGACGTGGGAGGCGCTGGAGGCGCGAAACGTGCCCGAGCCGCGCAAGGCCCAGTTCCGCGCCACCTTCCTGCTGGTCTGGCCGGACGGGCATGAGGAAATCTTCGAGGGCAAGGCGGATGGTAGGCTGGTCTGGCCGCCGCGCGGGGTGCAGGGGCACGGCTATGACCCGATCTTCATTCCCGATGGCGACAGCCGCACCTATGCCGAGATGAGCGCCGAGGAAAAGAACCGCATCAGCCACCGCGCCGATGCCTTCCGCCAGTTGGAGGCGCTTTTTGCATAGGATTTCAACAGGATCGCCGTTCGAGACCGCGATGGGCTATTGCCGCGCCGTGGTGAATGGCGACTGGTGCTTCGTCTCCGGGACCACCGGCTACGACTATGCGCGGATGGCGATGCCCGAGGGCGCCGCCGCGCAGGCGGAAAATGCCCTCGCCACCATCGCGCGGGCGCTGGCCGAGGCCGGCTTCTCGATGGCCGAGATCGTGCGCGTGCAATACACCGTCACCGATGCCGCGCTGGTGGACGAGATCGCCCCGGTCCTCGCCCGCTGGCTGGGTGCCGCGCCACCGGCGGCGACGATGGTCGTCGCCGGCCTGATCCGCCCCGAAATGCTGGTCGAGATCGAAGTCACCGCGATGAGGGCGGCGTGAGCCTTGCCGAGGATTGGCGGGAGGGAGGCTTCGGCCTCTATGTCCATTGGCCCTTCTGCGCCGCCAAATGCCCCTATTGCGACTTCAACAGCCATGTCTCGGCCCAGATAGATCAAGCCCGCTGGCTGGCCGCCTATCGGCTTGAACTGGACCGGATCGCGGCACTGGTGCCCGGCCGCGTGCTGAACAGCCTCTTCTTTGGCGGCGGCACGCCCTCGCTGATGGCGCCGGATCTGGTGGCCGGGGTGATCGAGGCCGCGCGCCGCCACTGGCCGCTGGCCAACGATGTCGAGATCACGCTGGAGGCCAACCCGACCAGCGTCGAGGCCGGCCGCTTTGCCGGTTACGCGCAGGCCGGGGTCAACCGGCTGTCGATGGGTGTGCAGGCGCTGAACGATACCAACCTGCGCCGGCTGGGCCGGATGCATTCCGCCGCCGAGGCCCGCGCGGCCTTCGACATCGCCCGCGCCGCCTTTCCCCGCGTCAGCTTCGACCTGATCTATGCGCGCCAGGATCAGGCCCGCGCCGACTGGGCGCGCGAGTTGCGCGAGGCGCTGGCGATGGCCGTCGATCACCTCTCGCTTTACCAGCTGACCATCGAGCCGGGCACCGCCTTCGGCGCCCGCCATGCCAGGGGCGGGCTGAAGGGCCTGCCGGACGAGGATCTCGCCGCCGACTTGTGGGAAGAAACGCAGGCCATCTGCGCCGAGGCCGGGATGCTGAACTATGAGATCTCCAACCACGCCCGGCCGGGGGCCGAGAGCCGGCACAACCTGCTGTATTGGCGGCAAGGCGACTGGGCCGCCATCGGACCCGGCGCGCATGGCCGGCTGAGCCTGGGCGCGACGCGGCTGGCGACCGAGGCCCATCGCGCGCCGGGCCTGTGGCTGGAGAGGGTGGAGCGGCACGGCTCGGGCGACGCGGTGCAAGCGGATCAGAGCCGCCGCGACCGGGCACTGGAATATCTGCTGATGGGGCTGCGGCTGCGCGAAGGCATCGCGCTGCCCCGCCTGAATGCGATGGACTCCCGTGTTCTGGACCCGGACGGGCTGGCGGAGCTGGCCGATCTCGGCCTGATCGCTCACAGGCCGGACCGGCTGGCCGCGACCGATGCCGGCCTGCCACTGTTGAACGCGGTCTTGCGGCGCCTGACCACCTGACGCGGCGGAATTCGCATCCTCACGCTTGCGAAACCGCGCCGGATAGCCCAGTTCAGGCGGGTTCGGGTGAGGCAGGGCGACATGCGCGAAATCGGGAAGACCGTCTATCTGGTGATCGGCTGGGTGGGGCTGGCGCTGGGCGCCATCGGCACGCTGCTGCCGATCATGCCGACCGTGCCTTTCCTGATCGTGGCGGTCTGGGCGTTCTCGAAATCCTCGCCGCAGCTGTCGCGGCGCATCCTCGCCAACCACTATGTCGGCCCGCCGCTGCGCAACTGGCTGCGCCATCGCGCCATCTCGCGCCGTGTGAAATATATCGCAACGATTGCAATGGCCTGGGGATGCGGCATGGCCTGGTGGTTTGGCTCGCCCCCTTGGGCACTGACGGCGCAGGTGGCGGTCTGCACCCTGATCGCCGCCTATATCCTGACCCGCCCGGACGCCCCGCCGGCCATCTGAGCCGATTGTTTCACGTGAAACATCAATGTTGCGCCCCCGGCCGCGGGGCCGAGGTCAGCAGCACCGCGCGCAGGTCGGTGGTGGTGTCGTGCCCCTCGCCGCCGGCCAGGCGAAAGCGCACGCGCAGGCTGTGGCTGGCCGTATCGCGATGCGTCTCGGCCTCGCCCTCCAGCTGGATGGCGAAGGCCTCGATCAGCTGGCTGCCCAGCCCGGTGCTGTCGCCCTGATCCTGCCCGTCATCCTCCGGGCCGAGCGAGTTGGCGATCTCCAGCACGACATGGCCGGGACCGTCCGGTTGCAGGCTGACCCGCGCCCAGGCGGTATCCGACCCCGCCGGAACCCCGGAATATTTGATCGCATTGGTGAAGGCTTCCGTCGCCAGCAGCGACAGCGGCACCGCCTGGTCGGGTTGCAGGGTCAGGGGCATCAGATCGGTCTTGACCCGCAGTCGGGACGCGGCACTGTCCGAGGCCACCGTCATCTGGTTCACGATATCGGCGATCAGCCGCCCGGCCTCCACCGCATCCAGATGCTCGGCCTGATAGAGGTTGCGATAGATCGTCGCCAGCGAGGCCACCCGGTCCTGCACCGAGCGCAGCACCGCCTTGGCATCCGGATCGGCCAGCAGCCGGCTCTGCATGTTGATGATCGAGGCGATGAGCTGGAGGTTGTTCTTGACCCGGTGATGAACCTCCTTCAGCAGCACGGTCTTTTCCGCGACCGCGGTCTCCATCTGTTCCTCGTCGCGGATCAGGATGCGGGCCATGTTGTGGAAGGTCTGGCTGACATCCGCGATTTCCGAGGGCGCCTCGCGGATCACGCGGGGCAGTTGCGTGCGGTCGCCCACGGCGAAATGCCGCATCTGGCCGCGCAGCTCGCGCACATGGCGCAGGACGAGGTGATCGACGGCGAAATAGGCCACGGTCAGCGACACGAAGAACAGCGCCAGCGTGAACAGGATGGCGCTGATATTGGCCAGCCTGAAACCGGCCACCCCCGAATCGCCCGGCGCATAGCTGCCCAGCGCATAGGCCAGCCCCGGCACGATCGGCACCACCGAGAACACCCGCTCCTGCCCGTCGCTGCTGAGCGCGTGGAAGGTCGTCTGCTGGCCCCGCGCCAGCTCTGCGAGGCTTATATCGGCCGGAAGCAGCGATTCGGCCCTGGAATGGTCGGCGGTGTAATAGGACAGCACGTCGCCGCTGCCGGAAAAGGTCAGCAGCCTGTCCTCGCCCTGGTCGAAATTCGCCGCATGGGTCGAACGCAGCAGGTCATGCGAGATCGACAGCGCGATATAGCCCACCAGGCTGGCATCGCTGTAGACCGGCTGCTGGATGACCACCACCGACTCGCCCGAGACGATGCCGTGGGTGGTGGCGAAGATATGGGTGCCGGGACGCTCCATGAACCGCGGATAGCCCGACGAGTTGCGCATGTCGCGCGGATCGCCCGAGGAATTGCAGTCCGATCGCCCCTCCAGGTCCACGAAGCCGGCAAAGGAATAGATGGCGCTGCGGGTGACGAAGCTGGTCATCATGTCCATGCAATTGCGCGTCGAGCCGGCGGACTGCGTTTCCAGCACCGCCGGGCCGAGGGCGTCGGCGGTGCCGAAGGCGCTTTGCAGGATGGCGCGCTCGCCGGCGGCGGCGGTGGCGGTGCGGCCCAGCAGCGCCTGCTCGGCTGTGCGGCTGGCCTCGCGCGACAGGCCCAGCGTCTGCACCAGCGAGATCAGCCCGATGGGCAGGATCGCCAGCGACAGCAGCGTGGCCAGCCGAAAGCCGAGACCCCGCGTAAAGGCCAGCCGCTCGCGCAACGGCCCGATCATCGGCCTAGCGTTGCACCGGCTGGTTGCCGGCCATCACCGCCAGGGTAGTGCTGTCGGTCAGCTCCAGCTCCTCGCCCTCCTCCAGATGCAGCAGCTCGGCCAGCCGGCGGCGGCCGCGATTCGCCCGCGACTTGACGGTGCCCACGGCCACCCTGGTCATGGCGGCGGCCTCCTCGTAGGAAAAGCCATAGGCGCCGACCAGGATCAGCGCCTCGCGCTGCTCGTCGGGCAATTGCTCGAAGGCGCCGCGGAAATCGTTCAGGGCGAGGCGGCCGTCATGGTCGGGGCGGGTGGCCTGGCGGGCGGCATGGATGCCGTCGCTGTCGGACACCTCGCGCCGCGTCTTGCGGCGGTCCGAATAGAAGGTGTTGCGCAGGATGGTGAACAGCCAGGCGCGCAGATTGGTCCCCGCCTGGAACTTGTCCATGTTGGTCCAGGCCTTGACGATGGTGTCCTGCACCAGATCGTCGGCCGCGGCACCCTCGCGGGTCAACGACAGGGCAAAGGCGCGCAGGGCCGGCAGATGGCTGACCAGCTCGTCGCGCGGATCGGCGCCATCGTCGGCGGGATGGCGGTTGGAGGGACTGGCGGTCATGAGGTCACTCCTGCCGCTTCAGCTTTTCCAGCAGATCGAGGAAGCGGTCGGGGATCTCCGCCTCCGTCACCTGCTCGTAGACACGGCGTAGATTCTCGTCGATCTGCTGCTCGATGGCCTTCTTGCGCCGGTCTTCACGCTTGGGTGTCATTGGCAGGGTCGCCCCGTTGCTTGTCTCTTGTCAGGGCAACATATATGCAAAGGGCCGGGTTCCACAAACCGGCAAGTTGCCGAAGCGTAAGGATTGCCATGTCTGCTGAACTCGCTACCGCCATCGGCCGGGAACTGCCGTTCCTGCGCCGCTATGCCCGCGCCCTCACCGGCAACCAGTCCGAAGGCGACACCTATGCCGCCGCCGTGCTGGAGGCCATCCTCGCCGATCGCTCGCTGGCGGAAGGCAGGGGCGACATGCGCGTGGTGCTGTTTCGGACCTTTCATGCCATCTGGCAGACCAGCGGCCAGCCCGTGGCCGAGGACGGCGCCAGCCTGCGCGAAAGCCGCGTGCAGCAGCGCATGGCCGGCCTGACCCCGAATTCGCGCGAGGCCCTGCTGCTGCGCACCATCGAGGAACTGCGCTACGACCAGATCGCCGAGGTGATGGCCTGCTCGGCCGCCGAGGCCGAGGCGCTGGTGCAGATCGCCTTCGACGAGATGGGCCGGGCCGTGCGCGGCAAGGTGATGATCATCGAGGACGAGACGATCATCGCGATGGACCTCAAGGGCATCGTGCAGAGCATGGGCCACGAGGTCACCGGCATCGCCCGCACCCATGCCGCCGCCGTGGACCTGGCCGGCAAGGCCACGCCGACGCTGGCGCTGGCCGACATCCAGCTTGCCGACGGCTCCTCGGGTCTCGACGCGATCAACGAGATCCTGGCCCGCCTCGGCACCCTGCCGGTGATCTTCATCACCGCCTTCCCCGAGCGCCTGCTGACCGGCGAGCGCCCGGAGCCGGCCTTCCTGATCTCGAAGCCCTATACCGAGGATCAGGTGCGCTCGGCGATCAGCCAGGCGATGTTCTTCACCTCGACCGAGGGGCTGGAGGTCTGATCATCCCGCCGCGGGCCGGGGTCAGGCGTCGTCCTGCTGTCCGGCCGCGGCCGCTTCCGCATCCGCCTTTGCGGCCG
Organism: uncultured Paracoccus sp.; assembly: GCA_934533075.1. GTDB lineage: Bacteria > Pseudomonadota > Alphaproteobacteria > Rhodobacterales > Rhodobacteraceae > Paracoccus. Next base: position 101,396 of record CAKTBJ010000001.1, on the reverse strand, counting down.
CCTGCGCGGCCTTGCGCAGCCGCCGGGCCTGCCGCAACCGCTGGCGGCGGCCCAGTTCGACATTGACCACGGCGCCGAACAGCACCGAGAACCCGGCCAGATAGAACCACATCAGCAGCGCGATCACCGCCCCGATCGAGCCATAGATGCGGTTATAGCTGTTGAAGCTGGACAGATAGGCCGAGAACCCGATCGAGGCCGCCGCCCACATCAGTGTCGCCAGCAGCGACCCCCAGGTGAACAGCGCCGTGCGCGGGCGGCGCACGTTCGGGCCATAGCGATAGACGATGCCGATGCCGATCAGCACGATGGTGAACAGCCCCACCCAGGGCAGCGCGGTGATCGCCCAGGCTGTCGCCGGACCCAGCGGGAACACGTTCAGCACCACCGGCACGATGACGATGGTGGCCAGCCCCAGCAGCGCGACGCCGACGATGGCCAGGGTCAGCACATAGGCCAGGATGAAGCCGAAGATCGTGGAATGCGAGCGCACGCCGTGGATGGCGTTCAGCCCACGCATCAGCGATTCGACCCCGGCACGGGCCGAGATCGTCGCGATCATGAAGGACACGAAGGTCGTCCAGCCCAGCGAGGTCCGGCCCGCCGCCATCAGCCCGTCCAGCTGGCTGTGCAGGATGCCGGAGGCACCGGGCGGGATGAACTCGTCCGCGACCGCGACATAGGCACCGATCATCGACGGGTCGAAAACCAGCCCCCACAGCGCCAGCAGCACCGCCAGCCCCGGAAACACCGCGAACATGGCATAAAAGGCCACCCCGGCCGCGATCAGGCCCAGATGAACCTTGTCCATCCGCTCGAACAGCGGTTGCAGGGCGCGCCAGATGTTCAGCGGGTTCAGCATGCGGATTCCTGTCGGTCAGGGAAACAGGGTGCCGCCTATTCTCCCATCCCGCAACCCGTCAGCGAAACCGCGCCCAGATCGCCGCCTCGCCCATCTTCTCGACGAAGGCGCGGTGGGCCGCCTCCTCCTCCGGCGTCAGGCGCGGCGGCAGCGGCTGCGGACGGCTGAGGCGAGCCGCCGCGGGGACGGCAGCAACCGGGTTCGCTGCCTGCGCGGCGCCGCGGGCGGGGATGTGGGCCAGCTCCAGATCCGGCTGACGGCCGCCGATCAGTTCCAGATAGACCTCGGCCAGCAATTCGCTGTCCAGCAACGCCCCGTGCAGGGTGCGGTTCGAGTTGTCGATGCCAAATCGCCGGCACAGCCCGTCCAGCGTATTGTTCGCATTGGGATATTTCCGGCGCGCCATCAGCACGGTGTCGATGATGCGGTCCGGGGACAGCGGGGGCCGCCCGCAACGGCCCAGCTCGCTGTTCATGAAGCGCAGGTCGAAGGCCGCGTTATGGGCGACCAGCTTGGCATCCGTGCCGATGAAGACCAGAAACTCCTCGACGATATCCGCGAAAACCGGCTTGTCGCGCAGGAAAGCGTCATCGAGACCGTGAATGGCGACGACTTCGGCCGGGACCGGACGCTGCGGGTTGATGTATTTGTGAAAATGCCGGCCCGTCGGCAGGTGGTTGACCAGTTCGACCGCGCCCAGTTCCACCAGCCGGTCGCCCTTTTCCGGCTCCAGCCCGGTGGTCTCGGTATCGAAGACGATCTCACGCATCGCGCTGCCCCCTGATTTCGGCGCAGATCGCGGCGACGGCGGCCCGCGCGGAGTCCGGCGTGTCGGTGGGGATCACCCAGCGGGCACGGGCACGCTTCTCCGCATCCGGCATCTGCCGAGAGCGGATGAAGTCCAGCGTTTCCAATGTCATGCCCGGCCGCGCCAACACCCGCCGCGCCTGGGTTTCCGCATCGACCGACACCACGGCCACGCCATCCATCTGTGCATCCGCCCCCGTTTCGAACAGCAAGGGCACGTCGAAAACCGCTATCTCCGCCCGCTGCGCCTCGGCCTGTCGAAAGAAGACGGCGCGATCCTCGGCCGTTGCGGGATGCACCACCGCCTCCAGCGCGCGCAGCCGATCCGCATCGCCCGCCAGCGCCGCCTTCAGCGCCACGCGGTCGATCCCCCCCGCCTTCAGCGCCGAGGGAAACAGCGCCGCCACCGGCCCGACCAGCGCGCCGCCGGGCGCATAAAGCCGGTGCACGGCGGCATCGGCATCCCAGACCGGGCAGCCCTCGGCCCGGAACAGCTCCGCCGTGGCGGATTTGCCCATGCCGATCGAGCCGGTCAGCCCCAGCCGGAACGGCTTTTGCATGCCGGCAGCGGCCTGTCGGATGGTTTCGGATGCCTGATTCATGGCCAAGGTCTAGCCCAGCCAGCCCCGCCGGAAAAGGGGCGGCAGCCTGTGGATAAACCTGTGTGCAACGCCTCGGAGAGGCCGGGGCGGAGGCTGGGGACAAACCGGTTCCGGGTCAAGCCCTGTGGGAAAATCCCCGGAACCCAAGGCGAACGCAGACGCTTCATCCACAGGTGGATAACTCGTGCCGAGACCTTTGCCGGTCTGTTGGCAAAGCCGCCATCCCAAAACCATCCACAGAATAATCCCGCCTCAAATTGCTGATTTTCATGGCTTTCACAAGATCATGGGACAGATTTCCACAGCCCGTCCCCAACCGGATTCCTGTGGACGAAACCGGGGACAACCTGCTTGTCCCGCCATCCACAGGGTCAATATCATCATCATCTTTTCTTCTTTTCCTTTTTCTTTAGAAGAAGGGCGGATGTGAGGAAGGGGCGACACGATGGCCGGGCTTGGCGCAGTCTATCCTTGGGTGAAGGCCGTGCATGTCATGGCCGTGATCGCCTGGATGGCCGGAATCTTCTATTTGCCGCGCCTGTTCGTCTATCACGCCGAACGCGGCGAAGGGGCAGAACCCGCCGCCAGCTTCCGCATCATGGAGGCCAAGCTGTATCGCCTGATCATGAACCCGGCGATGATGGTCGCCTGGGCCTGCGGGCTGGCCCTGGTAGCGATGGGCGCCGTGGACTGGTCCGCCGCCTGGGCCTGGGTCAAGGCCGCCTGCGTGCTGGCGATGACGGCGTTTCATGTCCGCTGCCGCATCGAGATGCGGGCGCTGGCCGCTGGCCGTGGCCGCAGCGGCCGCTATTACCGGATGATGAACGAAGTCCCCACCCTGCTGATGATCCTGATCGTCGCCGCGGTGATCGTGCGGTTCTGACGCGGAATCGTTGACTCTGTGCGCCAAAACCCCTAGATGACGCGCACCCGGCCGTCCGGCACGGGGTTTTTCCATGACATAGCCGCGCCCGCCATCCGCCCGAGATGTGCGCCGTGCAAGGTGAGATGATGAGCGACGAGCGCCTTAACCTGTCCGATCTGAAGGCCAAAAGCCCCGCCGACCTGCTGGCAATGGCCGAGGAATGGGAGATCGAGAACGCCTCGACCATGCGCAAGGGCGAGATGATGTTCTCGCTGCTGAAGGAACATGCCGAGGACGGCATCACCATCGGCGGCGATGGCGTGCTGGAGGTGGTGCAGGACGGTTTCGGCTTCCTGCGCTCTCCCGAGGCCAACTATCTGCCCGGTCCCGATGACATCTATGTCAGCCCCGAGATGATCCGCCAGCACAGCCTGCGCACCGGCGACACGGTGTCGGGCGTGATCCGCGGTCCCGGCGAGAACGAGCGTTATTTCGCCCTGACCGCCGTGGAATCGATCAATTTTGAATCGCCGGAAAAGGCCCGTCACAAGGTCGCCTTCGACAACCTGACCCCGCTTTATCCCGACGAGCGGCTGAAGATGGAGATCGAGGATCCGACCATCCGCGACCGCTCGGCCCGGATCATCGACCTGGTGGCGCCGATCGGCAAGGGCCAGCGTTCGCTGATCGTTGCCCCGCCGCGCACCGGGAAAACCGTTCTGCTTCAGAATATTGCCCATTCGATCGAGCGCAACCATCCCGAATGCTATCTGATCGTGCTGCTGATCGACGAGCGGCCGGAGGAAGTCACCGACATGCAGCGCAGCGTCAAGGGCGAGGTGATTTCCTCGACCTTCGACGAGCCGGCCAGCCGCCACGTCGCGGTGTCGGAAATGGTGATCGAGAAGGCCAAGCGCCTGGTCGAGCACAAGCGCGACGTGGTGATCCTGCTGGATTCGATCACCCGCCTGGGGCGCGCCTTCAACACCGTGGTGCCGTCCTCGGGCAAGGTGCTGACCGGCGGTGTCGATGCCAACGCCTTGCAGCGGCCGAAGCGGTTCTTCGGTGCGGCGCGCAATATCGAGGAAGGCGGGTCGCTGACGATCATCGCCACCGCGCTGATCGACACCGGTAGCCGCATGGACGAGGTGATCTTCGAGGAGTTCAAGGGCACCGGCAACAGCGAGATCGTTCTGGACCGCAAGGTCGCCGACAAGCGCGTGTTCCCGGCGATGGACATCCTGAAATCCGGCACCCGGAAGGAAGAATTGCTGACGGATGCCAAGGACTTGCAGAAAACCTACCTGTTGCGCCGCATCCTGAACCCGATGGGGACCACGGACGCGATCGAGTTCCTGATCTCCAAGCTGAAACAGACCAAGACCAACAGCGAATTCTTCGATTCGATGAACGCCGGCGGCTGAGATGGAAACGATCTACGCCGAAGCGACGCCTCCGGGCCGCGGCGGCGTGTCGGTGCTGCGGATCAGCGGGGCGCGGGCGGCGGAGGTTGCCGCCGAGCTGGCCGGGCCTTTGCCCCCACCCCGGCAGGCCGGCTTGCGTCGGTTGTGCGACGGGGCCGAGGTGCTGGACCGGGCGCTGGTGCTGCATTTCCCTGCGGGGGCCAGCTTTACCGGCGAGGAAGTCGTCGAATTTCATCTGCACGGCGCGCCGGTCATTGCCCGCCGTATCATGCAGGCGCTGGCCGCACGGGGCTTGCGCCTGGCCGAGGCCGGCGAGTTCACCCGCCGCGCCTTCATCAACGGCCGCATGGCCTTGGTCGATGTCGAGGGTCTGGGCGATCTGCTGGCTGCCGAGACCGAGGCCCAGCGCCGGCTGGCGATGCGGGTGGCCGAGGGCGATCTGGCTGCGCAGGTCTCCGGCTGGCGCACGGGGCTGATCGACGCTGGGGCCTTGATCATGGCCAGCATCGACTTTGCCGACGAGGAGGTGCCCGACGAGGTGCCACCCGAGGTCCATGCCCGTCTGGCCGAAATGCGTGCCTCGCTGGCTGCCGCCCTGCGCGGTTATCCGGCGGCAGAGCGGTTGCGGGCGGGGTTCACGGTGGCCGTGGTCGGCCCGCCGAATGCCGGGAAATCCAGCCTGATGAATGCCTTGGCGGGGCGCGAGGTCGCCATCGTCAGCCCCATCGCCGGCACCACCCGCGACGTGATCGAGTTCCATGCCGAGGTCGGCAGCATGGCGGTGACCTTCCTCGACACCGCCGGGCTGCGCGAGGCGCAGGACGAGATCGAATCCATCGGCATCGCCCGCGCCCGCACCCGTGCGGCGGATGCGGACCTGCGCATTCACTTGGACCCGGAGGGGCGCGTGGACCCGGACCTGTGGCGCGAGGGGGATCTGGCCTATCGCTCCAAGGCGGATGCGGGCGGCGGGGTCTCGGCCCGGACCGGCGCCGGGATCGACGCGATGATGGCGGCGCTGGAAGGCGCCCTGCGCGGGCGTGTGGCCGGTGCCGGGCTGATCGCCCACCAGCGGCAGGCCGACTGTGTGCGGGCGGCTCTGGCGGCGCTGGAGGGCATCGAGGGGCTGGCGTCGGAACTGCTGGCCGAGCGCGTGCGCGAGGCGGCGCTGGCTCTGGATCGCCTTATTGGCAAGTTGGGTGCCGAGGATTATCTGGACGTGGTATTCTCGCGCTTCTGCATCGGGAAATAGGGAACCATGAAGCGATTCGATGTGATCGTGATCGGCGCCGGTCATGCCGGTTGCGAGGCGGCCAGTGCGGCAGCCCGGTTCGGCGCGCGCGTGGCTTTGGTGACCATGCGCCGCGACGATATCGGCACCATGTCCTGCAACCCGGCGATGGGCGGCATCGGCAAGGGCCATCTGGTGCGCGAGGTCGATGCGCTGGACGGCATCATCGCGCGGACGGCGGATGCCTCGGGCATCCAGTTCCGCCTGCTGAACCGCCGCAAGGGACCGGCGGTGCAAGGCCCGCGCCTGCAATCCGACCGCAAGCAGTTCCGCAAGGCCACGCAGGCCTTGATCGACGCCACCCCGAACCTTGAGGTGGTGCTGGCCGAGGTCACCGGGCTGGACCTGACCGAAGGCCGCGTGACCGGCGTGGTCCTGGCCAGCGGCGAGACCCTCTCCGCCGGTGCCGTGGTGCTGACCACCGGCACCTTCCTGGGCGGGCTGATCCATGTCGGCGACCAGTCCCGCCCCGCCGGGCGCTGGGGGGACGCGGCGTCCTCCCTGCTGGCGCGGCAGTTGCGCGGCCTCGGCCTGCCGATGGGCCGGCTGAAGACCGGGACGCCGCCGCGCATCGCCCTCGACAGCATCGACTGGGACAGCCTTGAGGCGCAGCCGGGTGACGACCAGCCGGTGATGCTGTCCTATCTCAACCGCGCCCCGGTGCTGGAACAGGTGGCTTGCCGCATCACCCATACCAATGCGCAAACGCATGAGATCATCCGCGAAAACCTGTCGCGTTCGGCCATGTATGGCGGGCATATCGAGGGGGTCGGGCCGCGCTATTGCCCCTCCATCGAGGACAAGGTGGTGCGCTTTGCCGACAAGGACAGCCATCAGGTGTTCCTGGAGCCGGAGGGGCTGGACAGCGATCTGGTCTATCCGAACGGCATCTCGACCTCGCTGCCCGAGGATGTGCAGCTGGCCTATGTCCGCAGCATGGCCGGCATGGGCCGGGCGCGGATCGTGCAGCCGGGCTATGCGGTGGAATACGACCATATCGACCCGCGCGCGCTGGACCATCATCTGGCGCTGAAGGCGCTGCCGGGTCTGTTCCTCGCCGGGCAGATCAACGGCACCACGGGTTACGAGGAGGCCGCCGCGCAGGGGCTGGTGGCCGGGCTGAACGCGGCGCGGCTGGTGGGCGGCGCGGCGCTGTGGCGCCCCGGCCGCGGCGACAGCTATATCGGCGTGCTGATCGACGATCTGGTGACGCGGGGGATTGCCGAGCCTTATCGCATGTTCACCTCGCGCGCCGAATACCGCCTCAGCCTGCGCGCCGACAATGCCGACCGCCGCCTGACCCCGGCCGGGATCGAATTGGGCATCGTCGGCCCGGCCCGGCAGGCCGCCTTCGCCGCCAAGCTGGCCGGCATCGCGGCCTTGCGCGATGCGCTGACGGCAGCCAGTTTCACCCCCAGGATGCTGGAAGAGCAGGGTTTCCAGACCCGTCAGGACGGCACCCGCCGCAGCGGTCTCGATCTGCTGGTGCAGGACGGCATCGGGCTGGACCATATCGGCAGGCTGGTCGATCTGCCCGCCCACGATCCGGCGCATCTGGCCGATCTGGCGGCCGATACCCTCTATGCCCCCTATGCCGAGCGTCAGGCCCGCGAGGCCGAGGCGCTGGCGCGCGATACCGCCACCGCCATCCCGCCCGGCTTCGATTATACCGCCCTGCCCAGCCTGTCGGCCGAACTGCGCGGCAAGCTGACGGCGGCGCAACCGGCGACGCTGGCCGATGCCGCGCGGATCGACGGCATGACCCCGGCGGCGCTGACCCTGATCCTCGCCACTTTGCACGCCCGCCGCGCGGCATGACTGTTTCACGTGAAACAACGGACCTGCTGGCGGACTATGCGCGGCTGGTCCGCAAATGGACGCCGCGCATCAACCTGATCGCGCGGGGCACGGTGGCCGAGCTGGAGCAACGCCATATCGCCGACAGCCTGCAACTGTTCACGCTGGCCGACCCCCGGCGGCAAAGCTGGTGCGACCTGGGCAGCGGCGGCGGCTTTCCGGGGCTGGTGGTGGCCATTGCGGCGCAGGGGCGCGGCGTGCCGGTGACGCTGATCGAATCCGACCGCCGCAAATCCGCCTTCCTGCAAACCGTGATCCGGGAGCTTGGCCTGCGCGATACCACCGTCCTGACCCAGCGCATCGAGGCCGCCCCCGCGCAAAAGGCCGCCGTGGTCAGCGCCCGCGCGCTTGCGCCCTTGCCGCGCCTCATGTCATATGTCCACCAGCATCTTGCGCCCGGCGGCGCGGCCTGGCTGATGAAGGGCGCCCGCTGGCAGCAGGAAATCCACGACGCCAGAACCCTCTGGCAATTCAACGTCGAGCCGCAGCCCAGCCGCACGGACCCAGAGGCGACGATCCTGCATGTCACCCAAATCGCCCCTCTCTGACCCGCCGATCATCGCCATCGCCAACCAGAAGGGTGGCGTCGGCAAGACCACCACGGCGATGAACCTGGCCGTGGCGCTGGCCGATCTGGGCCACCGGGTCCGGCTGATCGACCTCGACCCGCAGGGCAACGCCTCCACCGGCCTGGGCATCCCGCCCGAGGCGCGCGCCCTGACCAGCTATGACCTGCTCTCCGCCGATGCCTCGCCCGAGGAGGCCGCGCTGGATACCGCCGTCGATAACCTCTCCATCATCGGCGCCACCTCGGATCTGGCCTCGGCCGAGCGCGACTTCGCCGAGGACCCGCGCCGCTTCAACCTCCTGCGCCGGGCGCTGCGCGGCGGGGTGCAGGACTGCATCACCCTGATCGACTGCCCGCCGGCGCTGGGCCTGCTGACCCTGAACGCGCTGGTCGCTGCCGATCGGGTGCTGGTGCCGCTCCAGGCCGAATTCCTGGCGCTGGAAGGCCTCTCGCAACTGCTGACCACGGTGCGCGGGGTGCGCGGCGGCGCCAATCCGGCGCTCAGCGTGGACGGGATCGTGATGACCATGTCCGACGCCCGCAACCGCCTGTCGGCGCAGGTCGAGGCCGATGCCCGCGCCACCCTCGGCCCGATGGTCTACAAGACCGTGGTGCCGCGCAACGTGCGCCTGTCCGAGGCCCCCTCGCATGGCATGTCCGTGCTGCGCTATGACCCCAATTCGCGCGGCAGCGAGGCCTATCGGGCGCTGGCCGCGGAATTCCTCGTCCGTCACCGCAAAGGAGGCCGTCATGGCGCCCAAACCTGACCGCTACGGCCTTGGCCGGGGCCTCAGCGCCCTGATGGCCGATGCCGACCTCGGTCCCGACCTCTCGGAACCCACCCGCGACGGCGAACGCCGCACCCTGCCCATTGAGCAGGTGGTGCCCAATCCCGACCAGCCGCGCCGCCAGTTCACCCAGGAGGCGCTGGACGAGCTGGCCGCCTCGATCCGGGCGCGGGGTATCCTGCAACCGCTGATCGTGCGCGCCCATCCCGAGGAGCCGGGCCTTTACCAGCTTGTCGCCGGCGAACGCCGCTGGCGGGCCTCGCAACTGGCGCAACTGCACGAAGTGCCTGTCATCGTTCGGGAATTCACCGATGACGAGGTGCTTGAGGTCGCCATCGTCGAGAATATCCAGCGCGCCGACCTGAACGCCATCGAGGAAGCCGCCGCCTATCGCCAATTGATGGAACGCTTTCACCACACGCAGGAGCAACTGGCCGAATCGCTGCATAAAAGCCGCGCCCATGTCGCAAACCACCTGCGCCTGCTGACCCTGCCGGAGCCGGTGCAGAACCATGTCCGCGACGGCCAGCTTTCTGCCGGCCATGCCCGCGCGCTGGTCACGGCCCGCGATCCGGTGGCGCTGGCGCGCAAGGTGATCGACCGCGGGCTTTCGGTCCGCGAGACCGAGGCGATGGTCAAGGTCTCGAACCAGCCCCGGATGCCGCGTGCGCACAGCCACAAGGATGCCGATACCCGCGCGCTGGAAGGCGATCTGTCCGCCCATCTGCGCATGCGGGTGACCATCGACGCCAGCGCCCACGGCGGCAAGGTGACGATCAGCTATCGCGATCTGGACCAGCTCGACCGGCTGGTCCAGATCCTCGCGGGGCACTAGGCCGGGGTCGCCCCCGGCCCGCCCTTACATCGTCGAATTGAACGCGCCGCCATCGGCCAGCAGGTTCTGGCCGATGATGAACTGCGCCTGCTGGCTGCACAGGAAGGCGCAGGCGGCACCGAAATCGCCCGCCAGGCCATAACGGCGCGCCGGGATGCCGGCGGCGCGTTTCTCGCGCGCGGCATCCAGGCTGATGCCCTCGGCCTTGGCCACGGCGCCGTCCAGGCTGTCGGCGCGGTCGGTGGCATGGATGCCGGGCAGCAGGTTGTTCACCACCACCCCGCGCGGCGCCACCTGACGCGACATGCCGGCCACGAAGCCGGTCAGCCCGGCGCGCGCCGTGTTCGACAGGCCCAGCACCGGGATGGGCGAACGCACGGCCCCCGAGGTGATGTTCACCACCCGGCCCCAGCCGCGTTCCATCATGCCGGGCACCAGCGCCTGCATCAAGGCGATGGCCGACAGCATGTTGCCGTCCAGCGCCTTGATGAAATCCTCGCGCGTCCAGTCGGTCCAATTGCCGGGCGGCGGCCCGCCGGCATTGTTGACCAGGATGTCGGCCTGCCCGCCCAGAGCCTCCAGCACGGCGGCGCGGCCGGATTCGGTGGTGATGTCGCCGGCGACAGGCACCACGCTGACCCCATGCTTGTCGGCGATTTCCCCGGCGGTGCGGGCCAGCACGTCGGCGCTGCGAGCATTGATGACCAGATCGACGCCGGCCTCGGCCAGCGCCTCGGCACAGCCGCGCCCCAGCCCCTTCGATGCCGCGCAGACCAGCCCGCGCTTGCCCCTGATTCCCAGATCCATTGCTGCCTCCGTTTGTTGTTCAGTAATCCCGAGCGCCGAAAATCGCGCTGCCGACGCGAATATGCGTGGCGCCCTCGGCGATCGCTGCCTCGTAATCGCCGCTCATGCCCATCGAGAGGCCCGGCAGGCCGGCCGCCTCGGCCATGCCGCGCAGGGCACGGAAATGCGGCACCGGGTCGGTGCCGTCGGGTGGGATGCACATCAGCCCGTGAAGCGGCAGGTCCATGCCCCGGCAATCGCGCAGGAAGCCGTCAAGGTCCTCGGGCAGCACCCCCGCCTTCTGCGGCTCGCGCCCGGTATTCACCTGCACGAAAAGCTGCGGACAGGCGCCGCCGCGCTGCACGACCCCGGCCAGCTTCGCGGCCAGCGAAGGGCGGTCCAGCGTGTGGATGGCGTCGAACAGGCGCAAGGCGGCGTTCAGCTTGTTGGTCTGCAAGGGGCCGATCATATGCAGGTCCACATCGGGAAAGGCGTCGCGCCAGGCGGGCCACTTGCCTTGCGCCTCCTGCACGTAATTCTCGCCGAAGATGCGGTGGCCGGCGGCCAGCACCGCCTCCACCCGGTCATGGGGCTGGACCTTGCTGACGGCGATCAGGGTAACGCTGCCGAGTGCGCGGCCGGCCCCGGCCTCTGCGGCGGCAATGCGGGCGCGGATGGCGTCCAGCGCGGGATGAGAGCGGATGGTCATGGTCCGCAAACCTAAAGGATTGCCGGCCACGGGCAAGGGCATCGGCAGGGCCTCGCGCGCAAAAAGAAAAGGGTGGGGAAAACCCCACCCTTTCCGTATTCCGGTTCGATCCGCTGGATCAGAACGCGAACTTCACACCGAAGTCGGCGATGGTGCGCGACGGGCTGCCGGCGATCTCGCTGTCCTTCACGTGGACCAGACCGCCGTTGACCGAGGCACCGCCGCCCAGGTCGTAGGACGCGCCCAGGCCGAGGATCTTTTCCTTGCCGGGGATGTCGGTCCAGTCGTTGATGCGATAGAAGCCTTTCACACCCACGCCGTTCGCCATCGTGTAGTCGGCGCTGAGGCCGTACTGCTTGTACTTGGCGCTGTCGTCTTTCGACTGCACGAACAGACCCTTCACGACCAGGCCGTTGAAGTCCGCCGAGGCCGACAGACCCAGCGATTTCACGTCGCCACCGCCGAAGTCTTCGCCTTGCGAGTAGCCGATGCCGAAGCTGTACTGGTTCATGCTGTAGGTCGCACCCAGCGACCAGCTGTTGCCGGCATATTCGTTGCCCGAATAGGCCACATACTGGTCTTCGAACGACAGGAAGAACTCGGCATCGCCGTACTTGTACGAATACACCAGACCCTTGTTGTTGTGGTCTTCATAGGCGTCGGTGGCGATGTAGTAGATCTCGTTGTAGAACTCGAGACCGCTGTTGCCGACCTCGACCAGGTCGCCCACGGCTTGCTCGATGGCCGAGTCAACGTCGCCGACGGTGATCTTGCCATAGGAACCCTCGGCCCAGACGGTGGTCACGGAGGAGAAGTTGTCACGGCTTTCGGTGTAGCCGCTGTGGCCCGGACGGAATTTCGCACCGAAGGACAGGCCCGAATCGGTTTCGCCGGTCATGGTGACGGTCAGGCGGGCGCGGCTTTGCACGTTCCAGCCGGATTCGTCGGCGCCGGACAGGGCGTCGTCGTATTTCAGGCCGATCTGGGCGTCGCCCGACAGGGTGATATCAGCCACGGCGGCGCCCGACAGGGCGACAAGCGCGGTGCTGGCGATCAGGAACTTTTTCATTGGTTTCCCTCATGTCTCTCGTTTGGCCCAGGTCGGACGCAACCAACTTGGGAATGAACGATAGATCGCCCCACCGGCCGCGTATTGCAACCAAAGCCAGCCTGTGGTGGCAGTGAATCCATCGGGCTGATGCAATACAGCCACAGTCGGCACCGGCGGGGCGGCGCCCGTGGCGTGCCGGCATGCCGGTGCCGGCTTGTCGGGCGGGCGGGTTTGACGCTAAAGCACTAGGGACAGGCGCCGGATGCGCGCGGGCCGGCCGGCGCAAGGCGCGGCACCGCGCGGCCGGAACAGGCCGAGGATGGGCCAGGAATGGGGCCGAGAAGGGGGAACGTGACCAGATGAGCCGACCGGACAGCCAGACCCAGCGCCCGCGCGCGCTCCTGATTCCCGTCGCGCTGATGGCGGTGCTGACGCTTTCGGCCTGCGGCAGCCTGCGCCCGGCCACGCCCCAGGAACGCGCCGCCGACAACCCCAACACCAGGCAGGAATCCTCCATCTGGGACCTGTTCGGCAGCGCCCGGCGCGCCAACAGCGAGGTGGCGGTCAACAAGTATCTGTGGAACGCCTCGCTGGAGGTTCTGGATTTCCTGCCGATCCAGTCGGTCGACCCCTTCACCGGGGTGATCGTGACCGGCTACGGCACCCCGCCGGGCGGCGGGCGGTCCTATCGCGCGACGATCCGGGTGACGGACCCGGCGATGGATGCGCGCTCGCTGAAGGTGGCGCTGGAGGGGCCGGGCGGCGCGGCCGTGGCGCCCGGCACCGCGCGCGCCGTCGAGGATGCGATCCTGACCCGCGCCCGCCAGTTGCGCGCCCGCGACAGCCGCCTGTAAGGCGGGGCGTGCGGCCCGGCCGTCGAGGCCGGCCCGCACGCGGGCGCATGCGCGCCGCGCCGGCCGGTGTGGAGGGGACAGCGCCGGACTGGACCAAGGCGGCGGGCGCTGGTATCCCGCCCCCAACCATCCGCGCGGAGCCGTCCATGTCCTATTCCCCCTCGCAATCCGAACCCCGCTGGCAAGCCGCGTGGGAGGATGCCCAAAGCTTCAAGGCGGTCCGCGACGCGCGCCCGAAATACTACGTGCTGGAGATGTTCCCCTATCCGTCGGGGCGCATCCACATGGGCCATGTGCGCAACTACACGATGGGCGACGTGGTGGCGCGGTATAAGCGCGCGCAGGGATTTTCCGTGCTGCATCCAATGGGTTGGGACGCCTTCGGCATGCCGGCGGAAAACGCCGCGATGGAACAGGGCGGCCATCCCCGCGACTGGACCTATGGCAATATCGCCACCATGCGCGACCAGTTGAAGCCGCTGGGCCTGTCCATCGACTGGAGCCGCGAATTCGCCACCTGCGACGACGATTATGTGGCGCAGCAGCAGGCGCTGTTCCTGGACTTCCTCGACGCCGGGCTGATCTATCGCAAGTCGGCGATGGTCAACTGGGACCCGGTGGACATGACCGTGCTGGCCAACGAGCAGGTGATCGACGGCAAGGGCTGGCGCTCCGGCGCCGCGGTCGAGCGGCGCGAGCTGACGCAGTGGTTCTTCCGCATCTCGGACTATTCGGGCGAGTTGCTGGACGCGCTGGACGGGCTGAAGGGCTGGCCGGAAAAGGTGCGGCTGATGCAATCGAACTGGATCGGCCGCTCGCGCGGGTTGCAGTTCCATTTCGAGACGGTGGGCGCGCCGGAGGGATTCGGGCGCATCGAGGTCTATACGACGCGGCCCGATACGCTGATGGGGGCCAGCTTCGTGGCGATCTCGGCCGATCATCCGCTGGCCAGGGCCTTGGCCGGGACGGATGCCGGCGTGGCCGCCTTCGCCGAGGAATGCCGCCGTATCGGCACCACCGAGGAAGCCATCGAGACCGCGCCCAAGCTGGGCCGCGACACCGGCCTGACCGTGCGCCATCCGCTTGATCCCTCATGGGAATTGCCGATCTGGATCGCGAATTTCGTGCTGATGGACTATGGCACCGGCGCCATCTTCGGCAGCCCGGCGCATGACGAGCGCGACCACGAATTCGCGACGAAATACGGGTTGCCGATCTGTGCCACCTTCGGCCCGAAGGGCGCCACGCTGGAGGAGGCCGATGCGCTGGTTGCGGCGGCGCCCTATGTGCCCCCGAAAACCGAGGTCGTGACCTATGTGCGCGGCTTTGCCGGCTCGCCCGACCAGACCGGCGAGGATGCCGTCGCCGCCGCCATCCAGCATGCCGAGGCGCAGGGCTATGGCGAGGGTGTGACCAAGTATCGCCTGCGCGACTGGGGCATCTCGCGGCAACGCTATTGGGGCTGCCCGATCCCGGTGGTGCATTGCGACACCTGCGGCGTGGTGCCGGAAGCCAAGGCGAATCTGCCGGTCCTGCTGCCGCAGGATGTGACCTTCGACCAGCCCGGCAACCCGCTGGAGCGGCATCCGCACTGGCGTCAGGTGCCCTGCCCGAAATGCGGCGGGGCGGCCCGGCGCGAGACCGATACGATGGACACCTTTGTCGATTCGTCCTGGTATTACGCCCGCTTTACCGCGCCGCATGCGGCCACGCCGACGGTTCGCGCCGATGCCGATTATTGGATGAACGTGGACCAGTATATCGGCGGCATCGAGCATGCGATCCTGCATCTGCTTTACTCGCGGTTCTTCGCGCGGGCGATGGTGCGGACGAATCACCTGCCGGCGACCGCGAAGGAGCCGTTCGACGCGCTGTTCACGCAGGGCATGGTGACGCACGAGATCTACATGACCCGCGACGCCCGCGGCCGTCCGGTCTATCACCTGCCGGAGGACGTGACCGACGGCAGGCTGGCCGACGGCACCGCGGTCGAGGTCATCCCCTCGGCCAAGATGTCGAAATCAAAGAAGAACGTGGTCGATCCGGTCGACATCGTGGCCAATTTCGGCGCCGATACCGCGCGCTGGTTCATGCTCTCGGACAGCCCGCCGGAGCGCGATGTGGAATGGACTGCCTCCGGCGCCGAGGCCGCGCATAAATTCCTCGCCCGCGTCTGGCGCTTGGCCGACGAGGCCCGCGAGGGCGGCGAGGATCCCGCCCTGACCCGCGCCACCCACCGCGCCATCGCCGACGTGACCGCCGCCATTGAGGGCTTTGCCTTCAACAAGGCGGTGGCGAAGCTCTACGAGCTGGCCAATGCCATCGGCAAATCCCCCGCCGGTGGCGAATCGCGCCGCGAAACCCTGCGCATCCTCGCGCAGCTGATGGGGCCGATGGTGCCGCATCTGGCCGAGGACATCTGGCGCATGGCCGGCGGCGAGGGGCTGCTGGTGGATGCGCCCTGGCCGAAGGCCGATCCGGCGGCCCTGGTCGATGACAGCGTGACCCTGCCGATCCAGATCAACGGCAAGCGCCGGGCCGAGATCACCGTGCCCAAGGACATGCCGGCGGCCGAGGTCGAGGCGCTGGTGCTGGCCGATCCGGCCGTGGCGCGGTTCAGCGAGGGCAAGCCGCCGAAGAAGCTGATCGTGGTGCCGGGGCGCATCGTCAATGTCGTGGTCTGACCCCATCACCCGGCGCGGGGTGCTGGCCAGCCTCGCCTTGCTGGCCGGCTGCGGCTTTACCCCGGCCTATGCGCCGGGGGGCGTCGGCGACCGGCTGCGCGGCGCCGTCCACTTGCCCGATCCGACCGATATCGACAGCTATGCCCTGAACGCGCATCTGGCATCGCGGCTGGGACCGGAGCAGGCCCCCCGCTACGACCTCGCCTATGCCCTGCGCGTGGCCGTGGTCGAGCAGGGCATCACCCCCGAGCAGGTGACCACCCGCTACGCCCTGAACGGCACGCTGGACTTTCGCCTGACCGACCGCGCGACGGGCGCGCTTCTGTCGCAGGGCGCGGTCAGTGCCTTCACCTCCTATTCCGCCACCGGCACCACCATCGCCACCACCGCCGCCGAGGCCGACGCCCGCGCCCGGCTGATGCGGATGCTGGGCGACCAGCTGGTGACGCGGCTTCTGGGCACGCTGTCGGCCTGACATGAAGCTGAAGGGGAACGAGACCGCGCGCTACCTGGCCCGGCCCGACCCCGGCAGCCCGGCCCTGCTGATCTGCGGCGCCGACCCGATGCGGGTGGCGATGAAGCGCACCGAGGCCCTTGCCGCCCTGACCGGACCCCGCGCGGACGAGGAAATGCGCCTGACCCGCCTGTCCGGCGCCGACCTGCGCCGCGATCCGGCGGCGCTGCTGGATGCGGTCAAGGCGGTGGGCTTCTTCCCCGGCCCGCGCGCGGTCTTTGTCGAGGAGGCCACCGATGGCGTGGCGCCGATCTTCAAGGACGCTCTGGCCGCCTGGGCGCCGGGCGATGCGGTCATGCTGGCCACCGCCGGCAGCCTCGGCAAGGCCTCAGCCCTGCGCAAGCTGTTCGAGGCGCACCCTTCCGCCGTCATCGCCACCCTCTACGACGACCCGCCCGGCGAGGGCGAGATCGTGGCATGGCTGGCCGCCGCCGGCCTGCCCGATGTCCCGCGCGAAGCCTTGCGCGAACTGGGCCTGCTGGCCCGTGCGCTGGACCCCGGCGACCTGCGCCAGACCATTGAAAAGATCGGCCTTTACAAGCATGGCGACCCCGCGCCGCTGACCCCGGCCGAGATCGCGCTGATGGCCCCCGCCACCATCGAGGCCGAGATCGACGAGATCGTCGAGACTGCCGCCGAGGGCCGCGCCGACCGGCTGGTGCTGCTGATGCAGCGTCTGGCGGGGTCCGGGACGGCGCCGGTCGCGCTGGCCATCGCGGCCACGCGTCACTTCCGGGCGCTGCATGCTGCGGCCAGCGATCCCGAAGGCCCGGCGGCCGGGCTGGCGCGGCTGCGGCCGCCGGTTTTCGGCCCCCGCCGCGACCGCATGGCGCGGCAGGCCCGCGAATGGGGCGCCGCCAAGCTGGAGGAGGCCCTGCATCTGCTGGTCGAAACCGATCTGGCGCTGCGCTCGGGCGGCCGCGCGCCGGGCATGGCCCTGATGGAGCGGGCGCTGATTCGCCTTGCCATGCGGGCGCGGTCTTGACCGAGGACACCGCCGCGCTGGTGATCGGGGCCGGTCCGGCGGGGCTGGCCGCCGCCGAGATGCTGGCCAATGCCGGCCATGCGCCGGTGATCGCCGAAGCCATGCCCTCGCCGGCCCGCAAGTTCCTGATGGCCGGCAAGTCGGGCCTTAACCTGACCCGCGACGAGGATGCCGCCGCCATCGCCCGGCATATCCGCTGGGGTGCCAACCCGCTGGATACGCAGTCGATTCTGAATGAGTTCCCGCCCGAGGCCATCCGCGCCTGGGCCGAGGGGCTGGGCGTGGCGATGTTCACCGGCTCGACGGGCCGGGCGTTTCCGGTCGGCATGAAGGCCTCGCCCCTGCTGCGGGCATGGCTGGGGCGGCTGGCGGCCTCGGGCGCGGATCTGCGCCGCCGCTGGCGCTGGACCGGGCTGGACGGGGCCGCGTTCCTGTTCGACACGCTCGACGGCCCAAGGCGAATCACCCCCCGCGTTGCGGTGCTGGCCTTGGGCGGCGCCAGCTGGCCGCGCCTCGGCTCCACCGGCGACTGGGCGGCGATCCTGGCCGCGAAGGGCGTGGCCATCGCCCCCTTCCGGCCTGCGAATATGGGATTCCGGGTCGACTGGTCGCCACAGATGGCGCGGTTCTTCGGGCAGCCGGTCAAGGGCACGCGGCTGAGCGCCGGCGGGCTGGAAAGCCGGGGCGAATGGGTCGTTACCCCGGCAGGCATCGAAGGCGGCGGCCTCTATCCGCTGTCGATGGTGATTCGCGACGGGGCGCAGGCCGTGCTGGACCTCGCCCCGGACCTTTCGGAAGCGGCCCTGGCGGCAAGGCTGGCCAGGGTGCCGGCCAGGCAGTCGCTGGGCAACCGCCTGCGCCGCGTGCTGGGCGACCCGCTGCGCGCGGCGCTGGCGCTGGAATGGGGCGGGCGGCCCTCAGGCGCCGCCGCATGGGCCAAGGTGCTGAAATCGCTGCCGATGCCGCTCAAGGCCCCGATGCCGCTGGACCGCGCCATCTCCTCCGCCGGGGGCATTGCCGCCGCCGGCCTGACCGACAGTCTGGAACTGCGCGCCCTGCCCGGTATCTTCGCCGCCGGCGAGATGCTGGACTGGGAGGCGCCGACCGGCGGCTATCTGCTCAGCCTCTGCCTCGCCTCGGGGCGCCATGCCGGGCGCGCGGCGGCTCAGCGCCTGCGCCGGTAACGCTCGGCGAAGGGGCGCCGCTGTGACAGGGGCAGCGCGGCATCCTGCTTGGAGCGGTCGCGCCGCAGCGCCGCCCGGCCCAGCGTGATCAGCGTCACCGGCGTCGTGGCGATCACCAGGATCACGATCACCACCTCGTGCAGCACCACCCGCCCGCCGAGGAACGAAAACAGCAGCGCCGAGGCCGCGGCCAGCGACACCACCCCCATCGTCGTGCCCAGCGTCGGCGCATGCAGCCGCTGATAGAAGGTGCGCAGGCTGACCAGCCCCACCGCGCCGATGAAGGCCAGCGTCGAGCCGATGATGACCAGCGCCGCCACGATCACCGCCACCCAGAGCGGCAGGGTCTCGAACTGCATCATTCGATCACCTCGCCGCGCATCAGGAACTTGGCCAGCGAGACCGTGGTGACGAAGCCCAGCAGCGCGATGACCAGCGCCGCCTCCAGGAAGAACGGGCTGCCGTTGCGCATCCCCAGCACCATGATCAGCAGCAGGGTGATGAAATACATCGTATCGAGGCCCAGCACGCGGTCCTGCGCGCGCGGCCCGGCCATCATGCGCCACAGGCTCAGCGCCATCGCGGCGCCCAGCATGATCTGCGCATAGGCGAAGGCGATTCCAAGGATCAGCGCGGTCATTCGAAAATCTCCTGTAACAGCGCCTCGTAACGGTTGTGGATCAGCGTCCGCAATTCCTCGCCATCGGCCAGATCGAGGACATGCATCAGCAGCCGCCCGCTTTCGGGGTCGTATTCCACCCATGTCGTGCCGGGGGTCGAGGTGATGATGATCGCCAGCACCGCCAGCCCGTGCCGGTCGCGCAGCTTGAGCTGCAACTCCAGAAAGCTGGCGCGGCGGGCGCAGGCCTTCGGCCCGGCGAGGATCAGCTTCACCACCGCGATGTTCGAGCGCAGCACGTCCACCGCCACCACGCCCAGCAGCACTCCGGCCTTGCGCCAGTTGCGCACCCGCACCTCGGGCATCTGCAACCGGGTCATCGCCCAGCCGGCGGCCAGCGCGACCCCCCCGCCCAGCACCGCCATGCCCGGCGAGAACCGGGTCAGCATCATCCAGACCAGCCAGAGCGCAAAGGACATCAGCGGATGCGGGATGACGTGCTTCATGGCCGGCCCTCCGCCGCGCCTTCAGGCTGCGGCTCGCCGCGCTCGGGATAGTTTTCCATCCATTCGGCGCCGTTCTCGGGTCTGGGATCGGCGGTGGGCGAGACGGTCAGCACCGGCCCGGCATAGGCCGGCGGCGCCAGCAGGTCGCGGGCGGTGATCTGGGTGTAGCGCATGGCCTGATTGCCCTGCACTGTCAGGTCCAGCAGCATCAGCAGCAGGATGATGACGGGCGCGGTTTCCAGCGCCAGCACCGGGATGCGGTCGCCCGGCGCCACCCAGAACCGCGCGATCCCGAAGCGCAGAAGCGCGATCAGCACGGCGAGGCTGGAGACCAGCAGCACCGCGACGAAGGCCCAGACGATGGTGGGGTTGCTGCCCCGCAGGTCGGCGGTGTCCGACAGCATGCCGGAGATCATGGCGAACTTGCCGATGAAGCCGGCAAAGGGCGGCACCCCGGCCAGGAAGCCCACCAGCAGCATGAACGACACTGCAAGCCCCAGCGTCGAGGCCGGCAGCGTGGTGACGGGCGCGTCGTCGTCCTCGACCGCGCCAAGGCCCATCGGACCCCATTCGGGCAGGCTGTCCTCCGGCTCGGGCTGGGTGTCGGCATCCTTGTCGTCGGGCGCCTCGCGCGAGAGCGGCTCGGCCAGCAGGTAAAGCCCGCTGATCGCCACGGTCGAGCCGACCATATAGTAAAGCGCCCCGGCCAGCATCCGCTCGCCCCCGCCGATCAGCGCGAAGCCGGTGATGGCGATCACCGTGCCCGAGGAGATCAGCGCGATATAGCCCGCCTTCAGCGCCAGCCCCGGCACCGACAGCACCCCGCTGATGCCATAGGCCATCGTGGCGATGCCGAGAATGGCCAGGACCGGCCCGCCGAAACCCTCGATCCCGCCCGAGCCGGGGGCATAAAACAGCATCGCCAGCCGCAGGATGGCGTAGACGCCGACCTTGGACATGATCGCCATCATCGCGGCCGCCGGCGGCGAGGCGGTGGCATAGGTGCGCGGCAGCCAGAAGCAGACCGGCCAGATCGCCGCCTTGACCAGGAAGGCCAGCCCCAGCAACCCGGTGCCGGTCATGAACAGCGGCCGCTGCTCCATCCGCAGGTCCGACAGCAGGCGCGAGATCTCGGCCATGTTCAGCGTGCCGGCCACGCCATAGATCAGCGCCGCCCCGATCAGGAACAGCAGCGAGGCCGCCAGGTTGATGGCGATATACAGCAGCCCGGCCTTGATCCGCTCGGGTCCGCTGCCATGCAGCATCAGGCCGTAGGAGGCCGCCAGCATCACCTCGAAGAACACGAACAGGTTGAACACGTCGCCGGTCAGGAAGGCGCCGTTCAGCCCGAACAGCAGGAACTGGAACAGCGAGTGGTAATGCTGCCCCTTCCCCTGCCAGCCGGCGGCGGTATAGAGCAGCGCCGGCAGCGCCAGCAGCCCGGTCAGCAGCACCATCATCGCCGACAGCCGGTCCAGAACCAGCAGGATGCCCATCGGCATCGGCCAGTTGCCCAGCAGGTAAAGCCGCATCTCGCCTTCGCCATGCATGCGGTCGATCAGCTGGATCGACACCAGCAGCATCGCCACGACCGAGGCCATCCCGATGCCCAGCTTCAGCCAGCGGCGGCGGTCGTTGTAGAACAGCATCAGCGTGCCCGCCAGCAGCGGGATCAGCAGCGGCGCGATCAGCAGATGCTCGGGCGAGGCGAGGGTGGTGGTCTCGAACGAGATGTCGGGGGTCATGTGTTTCGCCCTTCCTCGCCGTCGACGTGATCGGTGCCGGTGGCGCCGCGCGCGGCCATCAGCACGACCAGGAACAGCGCCGTGGTGGCGAAGCTGATGACGATGGCGGTCAGCACCAGCGCCTGCGGCAGCGGGTCGGAATAGGCCGTGGGATCGACGAAGCCGCCCTTGGGCATGATCGGCGGGGCGCCGATGCGCGGCCGGCCCATGCCGAAGATGAACAGGTTGACGCCATAGGCCAGCAGGCACAGGCCGATGATGACCTGATAGCTGCGCGGCCGCATCAGCAGCCACAGCCCCGATCCGGTCAGGACGCCGATGGCGATGGCGAGGATAAGCTGCATCTCAGGCCTCCTGTCCGGCGGTGGCGGGGGTTTCGGGGTCCACGTCTTCCAGCGCCACGCCGCGCCGGCCCTGCCCCTGCCGCACGCGCAGCGACTGGTGGGCGATGGCGATCAGCATCAGCACCGTGGCGCCGACGACCACGACGAACACGCCCAGGTCGAACAGCAGCGCCGTGGCCATCGGCACCTGGCCGATCACCGGCACCTCCAGATATTGCGCATGCTGGGTCAGGAAGGGATAGCCGAACAGCCAGGCCCCCATGCCGGTCAGCATGGCGATGGTCAGCCCGGTGGCCATCCAGCGGATCGGCAGGATCACCAGCTTGGCCTCCACGGCGCGCACGCCATTGGCCAGGTATTGCAGCATCAGCCCGATGGCCAGCGTGACGCCCGCGGCGAATCCGCCGCCGGGCAGGTCGTGGCCGCGGAAGAACAGATAGGCCGCCGCGACGACCGAGGCCGCGAACATCCAGTTCATGATGATCGACGAGACATAGAGGAAATCGCCCGATCCCCCCTCGTCCGAGGCGCGTTGCGGGCGCGGCGCGCCGGCGCTTTCCTCGGCCGGACGGAAGCGGCGCAGCAGCACGAAGACGGTCAGCGACACGATGCACAGCACGGTGATCTCGCCGAAGGTGTCGAAGGCGCGGAAATCCACCAGGATGACGTTGACGACATTGGTGCCGCCGCCCTCGGTATAGGCGTGGCGCATGAACCAGTCGCCCACGTTCAGCCCCGAGGGCAGCGCCATCACCGCATAGGCCATCGCGGCCATGCCTGTGCCGCCGAACAGCGCGATCAGCAGGTCGCGGCCGCGGCGGAAGCGGGCGCGGGGGCTTTGGTCGGCCAGGATTTCCTCGTTCCTTTGCGGCAGCCAGCGCAGGCCCAGCAGCAGAAGCACGGTGGTCACGATCTCGACCAGAAGCTGCGTCACGGCCAGGTCGGGCGCCGACAGCCAGACGAAGCTGACGCAGGTGACCATGCCGGCGCCGCTCATCAGGATCAGGGCGGCGAAGCGATGGTATTTCGCCTGCCAGGCGGCGGCGATGGCGCAAGCGCCGCCGACCAGCCACAGCAGCGCGAACAGCGCCTCCTGCACGCCGAATTCGGGGGTTTCCGGCCACCATTCGGTGCCGGGCAGCACCAGCACCCCGATCAGCGCGGCCAGCAGCACCAGGACGCGCATCTGGCTTTGCAGATGCGGGGCGCCGAAAATCCGGGCCAGCGCCGCGGGCAGGGTGCGGGTGGTGACACGCAGCAGGCGCTCGAACAGGGACACGGCGTCGATGCGGGCCATCAGCGACGGCTCGTCGGGCGCGGCGCGCAGGCACAGGTAAAGCACGGCGCCGGCGGCATAGGCGATCAGGCTCATGATCAGGGCCGGGGTGATGCCGTGCCACAGCTGGATATGCAGATGCGGCGCCTCCGGCCCGAGGATGGCCGAGGAGGCCGCGAAGATCACCCCCTCGACCAGCGACGGCATCAGCCCGACCGCAAGGCATCCCGCCGCCAGCAGCGCCACCGGCAGCCACATCGGCACCGGCGGATCGTGGGGATGCGCCACCGGCAGGTCGCGCGGCGGCGGGCCGAGGAAGATGCCGATGGCAAAGCGCAGCGAATAGGCCACGCCGGCGGCGGCGCCGATTACCGCCAGCGCGACGAACAGCCGCCCGGCCTCGCCCAGCTCGCCCAGTTGCCACGCGGCATCGAGGAACATCTCCTTGGACAGGAAGCCGTTCAGGAACGGCAGCCCCGCCATCGCCGCGCTGACCACCGCCGCCAGCCCGGCCGTGATCGGCATCAGCCGCGCCAGCCCGGACAGGCGCCGTAGGTCGCGCGCCCCGGTCTCGTGGTCGACGATGCCGGCGGTCATGAACAGCGCCGCCTTGAACATGGCGTGGTTGAGGATGTGGAACACCGCCACGCTGATCGCGAAGGGCGTGCCGATCCCGGCCAGCGCGGTGATCAGGCCCAGATGGCTGATGGTGGAATAGGCCAGCAGCCCCTTCAGGTCGGTGCGGAACATGGCGATGATCGCGCCCATCGCCATCGTCAGGATTCCGATGCCGGCGACGATGCCCAGCCAGTATTGCGTGCCCGCCATCGCCGGCGCGAAGCGCAGCAGCAGGAACACGCCCGCCTTCACCATCGTCGCCGAATGCAGATAGGCGCTGACCGGCGTCGGCGCCGCCATCGCGCCGGGCAGCCAGAAATGGAACGGGAACTGCGCCGATTTGGTGAACGCCCCCAGCAGCAGCAGGATCAGCGCCGGCAGGTAAAGCGCATGCTCGCGGATGCGGTCGCCGGCGGCCAGCACGGCATCCAGCTCGTAGCTGCCGGCGATCTGGCCCAGGATGATCATCGCGGCCAGCAGGCACAGCCCGCCCGAGGCGGTGATGATCAGCGAATGCCTCGCGCCGTCGCGGGCCTCGGCCTTCTGGTTCCAGTAGCTGATGAGCAGGAACGAGGTGTAGGTCGTCAGCTCCCAGAACACCACCAGCATGATGACGTTGCCCGACAGCACGATCCCCGACATCGAGCCGGAAAAGGCCAGCAGGCTGGCATAGAAGCGCGGCGCCGGATCGTCGGGCGACAGGTAGGTGCGGGCGAAGACCACCACCAGCAGCCCGATGCCGGAGACCAGCCCGGCGAACAGCGCCGCGAAGGCGTCGATGCGGAAACGCAGGTTCAGCCCGATCACGTCCACCCAGCGCACATTGCTCACGATGGGGCCTTCGGCCAGTTGCGGCACCAGCACCGCCAGGATCACCAGCATCGCCAGCATGGTCATGCCGGCCAGCATGGCCTCGGCATTGCGCGCACGGATCGGCAGCGTCACCGCCGCCAGTGCCGCGAGGAACGGCAGGATGACGAGGGTGATCAGCAGATTCTCGTGGATCATCCGATAGGGACTTCTCGCAAAGGGGTGGCGTGGTTTTCTGATACGCAGCGACGACCATGCGCGCAACTTCCGATCCGCACAAAATGCAAATGAATTCATCATCTGGCGCGGTCGTGAACGGCGGCGGGGCGACCGGCTCGGCCGCGCGGCCGCACCGCATTGCCACGGCGAGGAATCCGGCTGCGGCGAGAAAGCCGTTCGCCGCCGCCAGAGCGGGAACCCGCAGGGTGCCGGGTATGGCCTCCCCTTTCCCGCCCATGCGGATGCGGGGTGCGCATCGCGCCGACGGCGGCGGCCGCCGCAAATGTGCCCCCGCTACGGCAGGGGTATTTCGCCTCGAAACTCCATCGGCCGGGGGGCAGACGGTGCAGGGGACCATTCCGCCGCCGATGGCCCCGGCTCGGAGGCCTGCCGGATCGCTCGGCAGGCCTCCGGCCGATCCGTCACGACCGGCGCCGCATCATCCGAACAGCCAGACGGCGAGGGCGATGACGGCCAGCCCCGCGATCAGGAGGCACCAGTTCAGCAGGATGGTCCTGCCGGACTGTGCCGGGCCGCGCGCGGGCGGGGTCTCTCCGGGCGGGGGTGCGGGATCGGGCATCCCTGCTTCCGGGGTGGCGGGAAGAGGCCGGCTCGATGCCGGTTCATTGTCATGGGACATCACTTTCATCCTTCATGAGCGCAAGGGGCATGATCTGCCGGGGGCAGAGCGTGGTCAGGCGGTCAGGCGAAGGATGGGCGGATCACGGGCGCGGGGCGTGATCGGGCATGTGCCGGCGCCCCGTCGGGCATGATGGCGATAGAGGACCCGCGCCGGGTTGCGCGGCGGCGGAAGCGATGCGGCCGGCGGCGGGAGTGTTGCCGCGGCCAGGGGGCGCACCTGCGCGATGTCCTCGCGCGCGACGAGGTTCCGGCCGTGGATCGCCGTCAGGGCATCGGCGGGCGCATGCAGATGCCGGACCTGCCCGTCCGGCGTGGCGGCGGGCTGCGGCCCCGGCAGCGCGGCGACGAGCAGCGCCAGCAACAGCGCCAGCCAGAGCCGCGCCGTGCGCAGGGAATTCGCAGCGTCCGGGGTCCGCGGGTCCGTCATGTGCGGACTGATCCATGTATCCCTCGCGAAGACAAGCCTTCCGGCAAGGCCATCGCAATCGCGCTGTCGTAAAGGCCCCGTCGCCGGCGGCGATCCGGCACCCGAAGCGGGAGGACGGGCGACCGAAGCGAGGCGGGAATGCGGCGCCTCCGATTGCGGGCGGATGGCGGACCGGGAATGCCTGCGCCTCCGGTGGTATCCGGCACGAAACCGTCGAAGTCCCGCCGGAGCGGGTTACGGGAGGGACCATCCGCCTGTGTCGGCTCAGCACCCTGAGATTGGAAGATTTTCCGGGGGGTCTGGTGGAGCAGAGGGGGATCGAACCCCTGACCTCGTCATTGCGAACGACGCGCTCTCCCAACTGAGCTACTGCCCCCCACCGAAGCCGGCTTTTGCAGCCGCGCCCGGTGATTGTCAAGCGCCCCGGCGGCGATTTTCACCGCCGCCGGAGGAAATTTCGCGGCCCTATTCCGCCGCGTAGGCTTCCAGCGGCGGGCAGGTGCAGATCAGGTTGCGGTCGCCGTGCACGTTGTCCACCCGGCCCACCGGCGGCCAGTATTTGTCCTCGCGGAAGCTGCCGGGCGGGAAGCAGCCCTGTTCGCGCGAATAAAGGCGGTCCCAGTCGGCCACGAGGTCCTCGACCGTATGCGGGGCGTGGCGCAGGGGGGATTGCTCGGCGCTGATGCGGCCCTCGGCCACGTCGGCGATCTCGGCCCGGATCGCCAGCAGGGCGGTGATCAGGCGGTCGATCTCGGCCTTGGTTTCCGATTCCGTCGGCTCCACCATCAAGGTGCCCGAGACCGGCCAGCTCATCGTCGGCGCATGGAAACCGTTATCCACCAGACGCTTGGCGATATCGTCCACCGTCACCCCGACTTGTGCGAAGGGGCGGGTATCCAGGATGCATTCATGCGCCACCCGGCCACGATTGCCCATGAACAGGATCGGATAGGCCGAGGCCAGCCGCGCCGCGATATAGTTGGCGTTCAGGATCGCCACCCGCGTGGCCTGCGTCAGGCCGGCGCCACCCATCATCAGGATATAGGCCCAGGAAATCAGCAGGATCGAGGCGCTGCCATAGGGCGCCGCCGACACCGCGCCGCTGTCGGTGTCGCGCGGGTCGCCGGGCAGGAAGGGCACCAGATGCGCCTTGACGCCGATCGGTCCCATGCCCGGCCCGCCGCCGCCATGCGGGATTGCAAAGGTCTTGTGCAGGTTCAGGTGGCTGACATCGCCGCCGATCTCGCCCGGCTTCACCAGCCCGACAAGGGCATTCATGTTCGCCCCGTCGATATAGACCTGCCCGCCATGCTGATGGGTGATGCGGCAGACCTCGCGCACGGTGTCCTCGAACACGCCATGCGTGGAGGGATAGGTGATCATCACCGCCGCCAGCCGGTCGCCGGCCTTGGCGGCCTTGTCGGTGAAGTCCTCCAGGTCGATGTCGCCGTTGGGCGCCGATTTCACCACCACGACCTTCATGCCGGCCATCTGGGCGCTGGCCGGGTTGGTGCCGTGGGCGGAGACCGGGATCAGGCAGATGTCGCGCGCCTCGCCGCGCGCCTTGTGATAGGCGGCGATGGTCAGCAGCCCGGCATATTCCCCCTGCGCGCCGCTGTTCGGTTGCAGCGAGAAACCATCGTAGCCGGTGATCTCGCACAGCTTTTCGGTCAGGTCGGCGATCATCTCGGCATAGCCCTCGGCCTGGTCGGCGGGGCAGAAGGGATGCAGGGCGCCGAATTCCGGCCAGGTCAGCGGCATCATCTCGGCCGCGGCGTTCAGCTTCATGGTGCAGGAGCCAAGCGGGATCATCGCCCGATCCAGCGCCAGGTCGCGATCCGACAGGCGGCGCATATAGCGCATCATCTCCGACTCGGCCCGGTTCATGTGGAAGACCGGATGGGTCAGATAGTCGCTGTCGCGCAGCAGCGCATCGGGCAAAGCCGGGCGGTCGTCCATCGCCGCCGGCGCCTCGATGCCGAAGGCGTCCAGCACGCGCGCGATCACCCCCATGTCGGAAGTCTCGTCGAGGCTGATCCCCACCCGGTCGCGGCCGACCTTGCGCAGGTTGATGCCGCGATGGCGGGCACTCGCGAGGATGCCGGTCTGACCCACGCCCACCCGCACGGTGATGGTGTCGAAGAACGGCCCCTCGGCGACCTCCGCCCCGGCCTCGCGCAGCACCCGCGCCAGGGTGGCGGCCAGCAGATGGGTGCGCTGGGCGATGGCCTTCAGGCCCATCGGGCCGTGAAACACCGCATAGAAACCGGCCATGACCGCCAGCAGGGCCTGCGCGGTGCAGACGTTGGAGGTGGCCTTCTCGCGCCGGATATGCTGCTCGCGGGTTTGCAGGGACAGGCGATAGGCCTTGTTCCCCTTGGCGTCGATGCTAACGCCGACGATGCGGCCGGGCATGGCGCGCTTCATCTCGTCGCGGCAGGCGAAGAAGCCGGCATGCGGCCCGCCATAGCCCATCGGCACGCCGAACCGCTGGGCGCTGCCCACGGCGATGTCGGCGCCCATCGCGCCCGGCTCCTTGATGAGGCACAGGGCCAACAGGTCGGTCGCCACCACCGCCACGGCGCCGGCGGCATGCAGGGCCTCGCATTCCGCCGTCAGGTCGCGCAATTCGCCATGCGTGCCGGGATACTGGAACAGCGCCCCGAACACGGCGGCGGGGTCGAGGTCGTCCACCGCCCCCTCGATGATCGCGATGCCCAGCGCCTCGGCACGGGTTTTCACCACGGCCACGGTCTGCGGATGCAGGTTATCGGCGACGAAGAAGGCCCCGGCCTTGGACTTGGCCACCCGCTGCGCCATCGCCATCGCCTCGGCCGCCGCCGTCGCCTCGTCCAGCAGCGACGCATTCGCCACCGGCAGCCCGGTCAGGTCCGCCACCATCGTCTGGAAGTTCAGCAGCGCCTCCAGCCGGCCCTGCGCGATTTCGGGCTGGTAAGGCGTATAGGCCGTATACCAGGCCGGATTCTCAAGGATATTGCGCTGGATCGCCGGGGGCGTGACGGTGCCGTAATAGCCCTGCCCGATCAGGCTGGTCATCACCCGGTTCTTCGCCGCCACCCGGCGCATGCGGTCCAGCAGTTCCCGTTCCGTCAGCGGCGCCCAGTCCAGCGCGCGCTCCTGCCGGATCGAGGCGGGCACCGTCTGCTCGATCAGCGCGTCGAGGCTGGGCGCACCCACGGCGCGCAGCATCTCGGCCATCTCGGCGGGGGTGGGGCCGATATGGCGCCGATTGGCGAAATCGTCCGGGTTATAGCTGGTCGGCGTCCATTTGCTCATGGCGGGTCTCATCTTGTGGCGGCAGCGAGGTGTTCGTCAGGCTGGAAAGCGACGGCCCCGCCACGGTCGGGCGGGGCCTGTGATCAGCCGATCATGGCGTTGTAGGCGTCTTCGTCCATGAAGCCCGACAGGTCCACGCCGCCCTCCGGCTTGATGCGGAAGAACCAGGCCGCCGCCGGGTCGGCATTGACCTCGCCCGGCGCGTCGGCCAGCGCCTCGTTGACGGCGGTGATGGTGCCGGCGATGGGCGCCACGATGTCCGAGGCGGCCTTGACCGACTCGATCACCACGATTTCCTCGCCCTGCTCGACCGCGCGGCCGACCTCGGGCAGCTCGACGAACACCACGTCGCCCAGTTGCTCGGCGGCGTGGGCGGTGATGCCGACGGTGACTTCATCGCCATCGGCGCGCAGCCATTCGTGGTCTTCGGTATATTTCAGCATGGGTCAGGCTCCTCAGCGTTTATAGGAGGGGGTGACGAAAGGCAGGTCCACCACCGTCAGCGGCACGCGCTTGCCGCGCAGCTCCGCCCAGATGGTGGCGCCGGTGGTGATGGCGGCGGGCAGCAGGGCCATCGCGACAGGCCCGCCCACGGTGGGTCCGAACCCGCCCGAGGTCACGCTGCCGATGGTCTCGCCGCCCGATTCGGTGTCGAACAGCGCCACGCCCTCGCGGACCGGGGCGCGGCCCCCGGGGCGCAGGCCCTGACGCTTGCGGGCGGGACCGGAGGCCAGTTCGGCCAGCACCCGCGCCGCGCCGGGGAAGCCGCCCTCGCGGGCGCCGCCCTGCCGGCGAATCTTCTGGATCGACCAGCCGAGGCCGGCCTCCGCCGGGGTCACGCCCTCGTCCATGTCATGGCCATAGAGGGGCAGCCCGGCCTCCAGCCGCAGGCTGTCGCGGGCGCCGAGGCCGGCGGGCTGCACGCCGCGCGCCAGCAATTCCCGCGCGAAATCCACGGCCAGCCCGGCCGGCAGCGAGATTTCGAACCCGTCCTCGCCGGTATAGCCGGCCCGCGCCACCCACAGCACGGCCCCGCGCCAGTCCAGATCGCGCGAATCCATGAAGCGCATCCCGGCCACGCCGGGCAGCAGGCCGGCGACCACGCCCACCGCCTCCGGTCCCTGCACGGCGATCAGCGCGCGGTCGGGCTGCGGCTCGACGCGGATGCCCTGCGCCGCCAACTGCCCCAGATGGGCGATGTCGTGATCGGCGCGCGCGGCATTCACCACCAGATAGAGGTGGTCGCCCTTGTTGGCGATCATCAGGTCGTCGAGGATGCCGCCCTGCGCATTGGTGAACAGCCCATAGCGTTGCCGCCCCTCGGGAATGCCGATCATGTCGGCGGGGACCAGCGTTTCCAGCGCCGCGGCGGCGCCGTCGCCGCGCAGCAGCACCTGCCCCATATGGCTGACATCGAAGAAGCTGGCCTTCTGGCGGGTGGCGTTATGCTCGGCCATCACCCCGGCGGGGTATTGCACCGGCATCGCCCAGCCGGCGAAATCCACCAGTTTCGCACCCAGTTCCAGGTGCAGGTCGTAAAGTGCTGTGCGTTTTCCCTCGGCCATGCGACCGTCTCCCCCCCGTTGCAAGGCCCGCCCGCAGGCGCCTCGCGGCATCCCGTTTCGGGGCGCGTGCTTGCGCCCCTGCGATGCCCCTTCTGTCCCTACCCGGTGCCGGGCGCCTGAGATCGCTATCCCTTCGGCGGGCGCAAGGCGCCACTCTCCAGAATTCTATGCGGTCGGGGTCCTTTTGCCTGAGAGTTCGCCGGGGCGGCTGCTCCTTCGGCCCTGACGGCGGCGCGCCAGCGTCTCCCTCGATCCGAGGTCAGCGGTAGCCAATGCCCCCGCCGCTGGCAAGCCCGATGTTGCCGGTGGCCTCAGATTTCGCCGATGCGCCCCCGCACCCCGCCGGTCTGGGCGCCGTCCAGCAGCAGGTGGTCGAGGATCACGCAAGCCGCCATCGCCTCGGCCACCGGCACGGCGCGGATGCCCACGCAGGGGTCGTGCCGGCCCTTGGTGCGCAGCTCGATCTCGTTGCCGTGCCGGTCGATGGAGCGGCGCGGGGTCAGGATCGAGGAGGTCGGCTTGACCGAAAACCGCACCACGATGTCCTGCCCGGTGGAAATCCCGCCCAGAATCCCGCCGGCATGGTTGGACAGGAACAGCGGGCGGCCGTCATTGCCCATGCGGATTTCGTCGGCGTTCTCGGTGCCGCGCAGGCGGGCGGCGGCCATGCCCTCGCCGATCTCGACGCCCTTGACGGCGTTGATCGACATCATCGCGGCGGCAAGATCGGTGTCCAGCTTGGCATAGACCGGCGCGCCGAGGCCGGGCGGGCAGCCCTGCGCCAGCACCTCGACCACGGCGCCGACCGAATCATGGTCCTTGCGGATGGCGTCCAGATAGGCCTCCCATTCGGGAGCGGCGACGGGATCGGGGCAGAACAGCGGGTTGCGGTCGATCTGGTCCAGGTCGATCCGGCTGCGGTCGATCTGCCGGTCGCCGATCTGCACCAGATAGGCGGTGATGCGCAACTCCGGCGCCAGCACCGCCAGCACCGCCCGCGCCACGCCGCCGGCGGCCACCCGCGCCGCCGTTTCGCGCGCCGAGGACCGCCCGCCGCCGCGATAGTCCCGCAGCCCGTATTTCAGGTGATAGGTGATGTCGGCATGGCCGGGGCGGAAGCTGTGGGCGATCTCGCCATAGTCCTTGCTGCGCTGGTCGGTGTTCTCGATCATCAACTGGATCGGCGTGCCGGTGGTGCGGCCCTCGAAGGTGCCCGACAGGATGCGCACCGCATCGGCCTCGCGCCGCTGGGTGGTCAGCTTCGACTGGCCGGGGCGGCGGCGGTCGAGGTCGTGCTGGATGTCCGTCTCGGCCAGCGCGATGCCGGGGGGCGTGCCGTCCACGGTGGCGCCAAGGGCCGGCCCGTGGCTTTCGCCCCAGGTCGTCACCCGGAACAGATGGCCGAAGCTGTTGAACGACATGAGCGCCCCCGTTGGCTGACCTGCCCGCTTTAGCCGCCGGGCCGGGCAGGCTCAAGCATGGAAGGGCCGGCGGAGCGATTTCCCCGGTCGCGCCGGTTCCGGCGGCGGCGCGCAGGTGCGAACCCCGCACCGGCCGGGTGGCCCGCAGGTCCGGGCGGAAGCGCGGAGGCGCCGGGGCGGCTCAGGCCCCGCGCCCCGCGCCCCGCGCCCGTGGCGGATCACCCCGGCAGGCGCTGGCGCACCAGTTCCAGCCAGTAGCGCATGCCCGGCAGGATGGCGGCGTCGTCGAAGTCATAGCCCGGATTATGCAGCGCCGCGCTGTCGCCATTGCCGATCCAGACCAGGGCGCCGGGGCGCTGCTCCAGCATATAGGCGAAATCCTCCGATCCCATCTCGGGCACGCAATCGTCCGCCACCGCGCCGGTGCCGATGGCGCGGGCGGCGGCCACGGCGGCCTGCGCGGCGCCGGCATCGTTGACCGTCACCGGATAGCCCCGGCGCCAGTCCAGTTCGGCCTCCATGCCGAAGGTCGCGGCCACGCCGGCGGCGATCTCGCGGAAATGCCTCTCGTTCGCCTCGCGCGTCTGCGGGTCCAGCGAGCGGATCGAGCCGCCCAGCCGCACCTCGGCCGGGATCACGTTCAGCGCGTCGGGGCTGCCGGCCGACAGCCAGGTGATCGACACCACCGTCTGCCCCAGCGGATCGGTGCGCCGCGAGGCGATGGATTGCAGCGCCGAGACCAGTTGCGCCTGCGCCACCACCGGGTCGTTGGCCAGATGCGGCTGGGCCGCATGGCCGCCGCGCCCGCGCAGCGTGATCACGAACCGGTCGCCCGCGGCCAGCAGCGGCCCGCCGCGGGTGGCAAAGGCGCCCACCGGCAGGCCGGGCTTGTTGTGCATCGCATAGACCTCATCGACGCCGAAACGGTCGAGCAGCCCTTCCTCGATCATCACGCGGGCGCCGTGGCCGCCCTCCTCGGCGGGCTGGAAGCACAGCACGACGCGGCCCGCATGGGCGCGATCCTTGGCCAGTTGCTTCGCCGTGGCCAGCAGCATCGCGGTATGCCCGTCATGGCCGCAGGCATGCATCCGCCCCGGATTCTTCGAGGCATAGGGCAGGTTCGTGCGCTCCTCCATCGGCAGGGCGTCCATGTCGGCGCGCAGCAGGACCGTGGGGCCGGGGGTGCCGTTGCCGTCGATCACCGCGACGATGCCGGTTTTCGCGATGCCCCGATGCACTGCGCAGCCGAAGCTTTCCAGCTTTTCGGCCACGAAATCCGAAGTCCGGTCCAGATCGAACAGCACCTCCGGCATCTGGTGCAACGCGCGCCGCCACGCGCCGGCTTCCTCGGCAATGGTTTGCAGATCGGTCATGTCTGGGTCTCCTCCCTGCGGCGGAAGGGCGAGCGGTCGGGGTCCGGGTCCGGCATCGCCGCCAGCAGCCCGCGCGTATAATCGCTGTCCGGGTGGTCGAAGATGCGGTTCACCGGCCCCTGCTCGACGATCCGGCCGCGATAGATCACCGCGACTTCATCGCAGATATAGCGGATGACGCCAAGGTCGTGGCTGATGAAGAAATAGGTCAGGCCAAGCTGGTCCTGAAGCCGTTGCAACAGGTTCAGCACATCCGCCTGCACCGACACGTCCAGCGCCGAGGTGGGTTCATCGAGGATCAGAAACTCCGGGTTCACCGCCAGCGCCCGCGCGATCCCCACCCGCTGCCGCTGCCCGCCCGAGAATTCATGCGGATAGCGGAACAGGTGCCCGGCGGTCAGGCCGACATTCTCCAGCAGTTCCAGCACGCGCTCGCTGCGCTGGCGGGCGGTGAGGGGGAACAGGTCGCGGTGGATTTCCAGCGGCTCGGCCACGATGTCGTGGATGGTCATGCGCGGGTCCAGCGAGGCATAGGGGTCCTGGAACACGATCTGCAAGCGCGACCGCAGCCGGCGCAAGCCGCGTCCATCCAGCGCGTGAATGTCCTGCCCGTCGAACAGGATCTGCCCCGAGGTCAGGCCGTCCAGCCGCAGGATGCAGCGGGTCAGCGTGGTCTTGCCCGACCCCGATTCGCCCACGAGGCCAAAGCTGGCCCCCTTGCGCACCGACAGGCTGACATCATCCAGCGCGGTGAAGCCGGGCCGGCCCCGGCTGCCGAAGACCTTGGTGACGTTGCGGATTTCAAGGCTCATGCGTCCAGCCCCGCCATGATGTCGCCGATGCCGCGCAGGCTGCCCCGTGGCGTGTGCGCCGTCGGGATCGCCGCCAGCAGCGCGGCGGTATAGGGATGGCCGGGGTGTTTCAGCACGTCCCGGACCTTGCCGGTCTCCAGTATCCGGCCGCGATACATCACCGCGACATGGGTGCAGACCTGCGCCACCACGCCGAGGTTATGGGTGATCAGCAGCACGCCGATATGGCTTTCCGCCACAAGGTCGTGGATCAGCCGCAGGATCTGCGCCTGCACCGACACGTCCAGCGCGGTCGTCGGCTCGTCCGCGATCAGCAGGTCCGGGCGCCCGATCATCGCCATCGCGATCAGCATGCGCTGGCGCATGCCGCCGGAAAACTGGTGCGGATAGGCGTCGATGCGGGTCTCCGGGTCGGTGATGCCGACCTTGCCCAGCATCTCGACCGCCTTGGCCCGCGCGGCCGCCCGCCGCTGCCGGCGCGAGGCCCCCGCATCCAGCCCCAGCAGCGAAGGATCGCTTTCGGCGGCATGCAGCGCCACGTCGATCAACTGCGTGCCGATGCGGAAGGCCGGGTTCAGGTTGGTGGTCGGGTCCTGAAAGATCATGCCGATCTTGCGCCCGCGCAGCCGGCGCATCTCGCGCTCGGAGGCTTTCAGCAGGTCCTGCCCCTCGAACAGCACCTCGCCGCGTAGGTAACGCCCGATGCCCGGCGGAATCAGGCGCGAGACCGAAAGCCCGGTCAGCGACTTGCCGCTGCCGGTCTCGCCGACCATGCCCCAGATCTCGCCGCGCTCGATGGTCAGGTCGATGCCTTTCAGGATCGGCAGCTCGCCCTCGAAGCTGCGCATGGACAGATGCAGGTCGCGAATCTCCAGCAAGGCCATGAGTTACCTCCTTGCGCGCGGGTCGAGGACATCGCGCAGCCCGTCGCCCAGCAGGTTGAAGGCCAGAACGGCGATGAAGATCGCAAAGCCCGGAAACAGCGCCGTCCACCAGTAATCCGGCATCGAGGCGCGGGCGATGGACAGCAGCGTGCCCCATTCCGGCGTCGGCGGCTTGACCCCGATGCCGACAAAGCCCAGCGAGGCCACGGTCAGGATGGCGAAGCCCATGTCCAGCGACGCCTTGACCACCACCGGCGAAACGATGTTCGGCAGGATGTGCCGGCCGAGGATGCGCCCGCTGCCGGCGCCCAGCGCGCGGGCGGCGGTGACGAACTGCTCCTCCTTCTTGACCATGACCTCGCCGCGGATCAGGCGGGCATAGGCCGGCCACCAGGTGATCGAGATGGCGATGATCATGTTGCCGATGCCCGACCCAAGTGCTGCGGCCACCGCCATCGCCAGGATCAGCGCCGGGATGGTCAGCAAAAGGTCGGTGAAGCGCATCAGCACCTCGTCCACCCAGCCGCCGAAATAGCCGGCGATGGCGCCGACGATGCCGCCCACCACGATGGAGATGGCGACCACCGCCAGCCCCGAGAACAGCGACACGCGCGAGCCGGCGATGACCAGCGACAGCATGTCCTGCCCCAAGGCATTGGTGCCGAACCAGTATTCCCGGCCCGGCGCGATGAAGCGCGCCGCCGTGTCGGTGGCGCCGGCGACATGCTCGGGATAGGGCACGATCCACGGCGCCAGCAGGGCGACGACGATCAGCGCCACCACCAGCGCGAGGCCGACGACCGACAGCAGGCTTTGGCGAAAGCGATAGAAGGCGCGCGCCCACATCTCGCGCCGGGCCGAGGTGTCGCGACGGGGAAGGGTGATGCCGCTCATGCCTGACGAACCTTCGGGTTGAAGACGCCATAAAGCAGGTCCACGACCAGCATGGCGACGAGGTAGATGATGGCGATGACCAGCGTGACGCCGATCACCGGCATGAAATCCTGGCTGAGAATGGCCTGCGTGGCGTAGAGGCCGAGGCCGGGCCAGTCGAACACGGTTTCCACCAGCACCGTGCCGCCCAGCAGCCAGCTTATGTAAAGGCCGATGACCGTCAGGGTCGAGGTCATGGCGTTCTTCAGCACGTATTTGAACAGGATCAGCCGGTTGGAGAGACCCAGCGCGCGTTCGGTCAGCACGTAATCCTGTTGCAGCACCTCGATTGTCGAGGCGCGCATCATGCGGATGATCGTGGCCAGCGGCGACAGCGACATGGCCAGCGCCGGCAGCGCCAGATGGCGCAGCGACAGGCCCAGCGCATGCCAGTCTCCGGCCAGCACCGAATCGATGATGTAAAAGCCGGTGACATGGGGCGGCGGCATCTCGATCAGCGGAAAGCGGCCCGACAGCGGCAGCAGGTCCAGCCAGCTTACGAAGAATAGCTGGAACAGCAGCGCCAGGAAGAATCGCGGCATGGCGATCCCGGCCAGCGAGACGGTGCGGGTCAGATAGTCGAACACCCCGTTGCGCCAGACAGCGGCGCCCAGCCCCAGCGGGATACCCAGCACGATGGCGATGGTCATGGCGGCCAGAACCAGCTCCAGCGTGGCGGGCAGGAATTCCATGATGTCCTGAAACACCGGGCGGCGGGTAAAGATCGACACGCCCCAGTCGCCTTGCACCAGGCCGGTGAGGTAATGCCAGTATTGCACCACCACCGGGCGGTCGAGGCCGAATTCGGCCCGCACGCTCTCGATCACGGCCGGGGTGGCGTTGGGACCGGCGGCCAGCGCCACCGGGTCGCCCGGCAGCAGCCGCGAGATGGCGAAGATCAGCATGGTCAGGCCGATCAGCATCGGCAGGATCAGGATCAGCCTTCGGATCACATAGCGAAACATGGATGCTCCCCAGGGTTGGACCGGGCGGGCGCCGGGACGGGTGGCGGGCATCCGGCGGCAGGGCCGGATGCGGTGGGACGCGCCGCCATCGCGGGCGGCGCCGGCTTGTGGCGGTCCCGGATGGCGGGGACCGGACGGCCGCTCCGGCATGGCGACCGGGGGAGGGCGGGACCGGATGCCGGCCCGATGCCCCCGGCTGCCGCCCGAGGGGTGGCAAGGGGCCGGGCGGCGACGGGATCGCCACCCTTCGGGGCCGGTCTCAGCCCAGCGACAGCGGCAGCAGCTCGATCGAATTCGCCGCCACCGGCGCGAAGACATAGCCCTTCACGCTGTCGCGCATGGCCAGCTTGCGCTTTTCCAGAACGCCGAACAGGTCCGGCGCGTCCTCGACCAGCAGCACCTGAAGCTGGTGATACAGGTCCTTGCGCTTCCCGGCGTCCGTCTCGACGCGGGCGGCGTCGATCAGGCGGTCGACCTCCGGATTCGCATAGACCGGGTTTTGCCACTGGCCGTTCTGGGCCGAGTGATAGGCGGCATAAGCGATATTGTCCGGGTCGGCATAGTTGGCGGACTGGAAGATACAGTAGAAGTCCGGCATCGTCTCGGCCGAGGCTGCCGAGGCCACGATGTCGGGCCAGACCGCCGGCTGGATGTCGAGGTCGATGTTCATCGTCTTCAGCGCCTCCAGCAGCAGCAGGCACCAGCGGCGTTGATTCTCGTAACCGGCGGCATATTGCACGCGCAGGGTGAAGCCGCCGTCCTTGTATTCCGACTGCGCCAGATACTCGCGCGCCTTGTCCATGTCCTGCCGGTAGACCGCCAGATCGGGATCGTGGCCGAAGATGCCGTTCGGCAACGGGCCGATCATCAGCTCGGCCGGGCCGGCGCTGTCCAGCATGCCCTGATAGTTGTAGGCATAGGAGATCGCCTTGCGCAGGTTCGGGTCCGCCAGCGGCCCCCTGGCGGTGTTCATCTTGATCGAGAAGGTCCGGTATTCGGTCTCGATCACGCTGACCACGCCGGGCACGCCCTCCAGCGCCTCCATGTCCTCGGCATACAGTTCCAGCGCGATATGGGCCTCGCCGCGCTGGATCATCATGCGCTCGGTCGAGGCTTCGCGGACGATCTTCCAGATGGCGCCGTCGAGGTTGCCGCCATCCTTGTGCCAGTCGTCTTCGACGCGGATGAACTCATACATGTTGCCCGGCATGACCCGGCCCATGCGGAAGGCGCCCGAGCCGGCGGTGTTCTGCAACAGCCAGGCCTGCCCGTCGTCGTCGCCCTTGTTGGCCTCGACCACCGCCGGGTTGACGATGAACATCCACGGCATGACCTGCATGAAGGGCGCGAAGGGTGCCGTCAGGTCGAAGGCCACGGTCCGGTCGTCCCTGGCGGTGATGCCGCCCGGCTCCAGAATGCCGTTGATCATCCAGGAATAGCCGCGCTTCAGGCGCAGGATGCGCTCGAAGGAATAGACCACGGCCTCGGCGGTGACGGGGCTGCCGTCCTGGAAGCGTGCGTCGGGGTCCAGCGTGAATTCGTAATGCAACCCGTCATCGGAGGCGGTCCAGCTTGTCGCCAGGCTGGGGGCCAGTTCGGGCGGGTTGCCGACCACCCGCACCAGCGCGTCATAGGTGTTGCGCAGCAGCATGGCCGGCGCATAGCCGCTGGCCACATGCGGGTCGAAGTTCGGGATGTCCACGCTGCTGGCCATGATCAGGATATTGCGGCCCTGCGCCACCACGCGCAGCGGCATCGCCGCCAGCGCGGCGGTGGAAAGGGCGGTGCCCAGAAGGGTCCGGCGGCTGATATTCATCGGTTTCGCTCCCTGTTTCGGTTGTCGGTCGTCCTGTCGCGGCGCCCCCTCCTCCGGGGCGCGCGCGGGGTGGTGATGGCGTCAGGCCGCACCGGCCTTGCGGGCGGCGGGCAGCGCGTAAAGGGTGGCGGCGGCTTCGGGGCTGACATAGCCCTGCCGCAGGTCCTCCTCGACGCGGGCGGGGTCGCGTTCCAGCGGGTCGCCATAGCCCGAGCCGCCGGCCAGTTGCAGTTCCACCACCTGATCGGTGCCGGTCAGGTCGAGGATCATGCCGGTGCCGCAATCCGCCACCTGCCGGCCATCGGCCATGCTGAGGATGGCGCCATGCGCGGTCAGCCCGGCCTGCCCGCCGAACAGCCCCGCCACCGGCAG
This sequence comes from uncultured Paracoccus sp., assembly GCA_934533075.1. Classification (GTDB taxonomy): domain Bacteria; phylum Pseudomonadota; class Alphaproteobacteria; order Rhodobacterales; family Rhodobacteraceae; genus Paracoccus. Next base: position 62,086 of record CAKTBJ010000001.1, on the reverse strand, counting down.
GTCCACCCCCTCGGGCGAGACGATGACGCGGATGTCGTTCCCGGTGGTCAGCCGGCGCGAGATGCGCACCCGCACGCCAAGCCCGCCGCGGAACTGCCCCGCCCCGCCGCTATCGGTCATCAGCGCCTTTTCCCAGACCACGATGGGCGAGCGGCTTTCCAGCATCTCGATCGAGGAGGTCGCCGCCGAGGTCGGCCACAGCAGCGAGGATTTTCCGTCCGCCCGCACCGAGGCCCCTTGCCCGCCGCCCAGCAGCAGCAGTTCATAGAACAGCGCGCCGTCCTCGGCCTTGCCGTAGAAACTCAGCAGGCTGGGCAGGCCGGAAAAGCTCTGCACCGCCTCGGGCGCGGCCTCGGCCATCGCGCGGAAGATGTTGGGGGCGATATACCAGCCGGTGCGGGTGCGCAGCGACACCGGCGCCGGCTTGTCGCAATTCAGGATCGACCCCTTGGGTGCCTTCACCGTGAAGGCGCGATAGCAGCCGGCATTGCCGCGCACCTCCGGCGTCAGCATGCATTTCAGCGGATAGGTCGCGTGGGCGGTGGTATAGGACAAAGTGCAGTTGATGCCGCCCTTCTTGGTTTGCGGAGGCGCGCCCTCGAAATCCAGCTCGATCTCGTCGCCCTTGACCGTGACCTTCAGCGGGAATTCCATCACCGCGCTCATCGGGTTGTTGGCGATGGAGGAATGATAAACTCCGTCCTTCAGCGCCCGGATGGCGTCGCGCATGGCGCGCTCGGACAGGCGTTGCACCACCTGCGCGAAGGCTTGCAGGTCATGGATGCCGTATTCGTCCATGAAGGCCTGCATGCGCACCACCCCGGTCGCATTGGCCGAGATGAAGGAGCGCACATCGCCCAGCACCTGATCGCTGTCGCGGATGTTCTCGGCCATCAGGCGGAACAGGTCCTCGTTCTCGACCCCTTCGCGCACCAGCTTCATGGCGGGGATCTGGATGCCTTCCTCGTAAAGCTCGGTCACGTTGAGGCTGTCGCGCGAGCCGCCGATATCGCCGACATGGCCCACCGTGCCCATCAGCGCCACCACCCGGTCCTGATGAAAGACCGGGGTGACGATGGCCAGATCGAACAGATGCCCCGCGCACAGCCAGGGGTCGTTGGTGATATAGACATCGCCCGGCTTCATCGCCTCGACCGGATAGCGGGCCAGGATCGCCTTGACCGCCATCGGCAGGGTCAGGTTGAACACCGGCATCACGCGGGCGGAATGGGCCAGCGTCTCGCCCTGCGGGTCGAGGATCGCACAGCCGAAATCCTGACTTTCCGAGATGATCAGCGAAAACGCCGTGCGGCAGACGGTGGACCACATTTCTTCCGCGACATTGACCAGCCGGCTCCACATCACTTCCAGCGCGATGGGGTCGGCTTCGATTCGCGCCATCGCCTCGTCGATGGACATGCCGGCATCGACCACCGTGGCGCCCTTGGCGGCGGTGGCGATACTGATCAGCAGGTTGCCGGTCTCGTCCACCGTCACCCGGTCGCCGGGCGGGATGATCGTGGTGGCTTCGTTTTCCTCGATGATCGCCGGCCCCATGATCACATGGCCGGGGCGCAGCGAATAGCGGTCATAGACCTGCGCATCCAGCCATTCGGTGCCGAAATACGTCTGGCGGCCGGGCTTGTGCGCATCGCCCTCATGCCCGCCGATGCCGGCCTGGCGCACGGTCAGGTGCGGCACCGGCCCGCTGGTGCGGCAGCGGAAGGACAGGATCTCCATCTGCGCATCCGGCGGCACGGTGGTGTAGCGGGCGGAATAGACCGATTCGAACGCCTCGCGGATGGTGCCGTGCGCGGCTGCGCCCAGATCGCCCGCCGGCAGCGGCACGTTGATCTCGTGCAACTGCCCGACCAGCCGCATGTCGGCGGAATATTCCACGGTGATGTCGGCCTCCGCCACGCCGGCACGACGCAACTGCTCGCGCCCCTCGGCCGCCAGCGCGTCGCGCAGGGCGGCGATCGGCGCCATGTCCATCGCCGGCGTCAGCACCACCCGATGCGAGCGCACGAAGTCGAACGAAAGCGGCGCGGTCAGAAACCCGAAGGCCGAGGCCGCGCCGCTGGCCGGCGGGATGATCACCTGCCGCACCCCAAGGATGCGCGCCACCTTGGCCGCGAAGGCCGGGCCGGCACCGCCGAAGCCGATCATGGAATAGAAACGCGGGTCCTTGCCCTTCTCGACCAGATGGATGCGGGCGGCGGAGGCCATGTTCTCGGCCACGACCTGATGGATGCCCCATGCGGCTTCGACGGCGGAAATGCCCAGAGGCTGCGCGATGGTTTCCAGCGCCGCCATCGCGGCCTCGCGGTCCAGCGCCATGCGCCCGCCCAGAAAGGCCGCCGGGTCGTAATAGCCCAGGGCCACGCTGGCATCGGTCACGGTGGGCTTGTCGCCGCCACGGCCATAGCAGGCCGGGCCGGGTTCCGACCCCGCCGAATGCGGCCCGACCCGCATCAGCCCCACCGCGTCGATGGACGCAATCGAGCCGCCGCCGGCGCCGATCTCGATCATGTCCACCACCGGCGCCTTGATCGGCAGGCCGGAGCCGTTCTTGAACCGCTGCTCGCGCCCGGCCTCAAGGAAGGAGGCGATATGCGCGCGGCCGTCCTCGATCAGGCAGGCCTTGGCGGTGGTGCCGCCCATGTCGAAGGCAATCAGGTCGTCCTGCCCGGCATTCCTGCCGAACCATGCCGTCGCCAGCGCCCCGCCGGCCGGACCGGATTCCAGCAGCCGGATCGGGAAGGCCCGCGCCGCCTCCAGCGAGACCAGCCCCCCCGCCGAGTGCATCAGCCGGAAGTCGCCCCGGAAGCCCAAGGCGGCAAGCTCGCCCTCGAAGCGGCGCAGATAGCGGTCCATCAGCGGCTGCACATAGGCATTCGCGCAGGTTGTCACGAAACGCTGGTATTCGGAAATCTCGGCCACCACCTCGGACGAGATCGACACCGAAATCTCGGGGAAGGCGTCGCGGATCAGGTCGCGGGCGGCGCGCTCGTGAACGGGATTGGCATAGGCATGCATGAAGCAGATGGCGATGGCCTCGACGCCCTGCGCCTTCAGCGCCTGCGCGGCAGCCAGCACGCCGGCCGCGTCCAGCGGCCGGATCACGCCGCCATCGGCGCCGATCCGCTCGCGCACCTCCAGCCGCCGGGCGCGTTCGACCAAAGCGGCGGGGAAGGACAGCGTGAGGTCGTAGATGTCGTAACGCTGTTCGGTGCCGATCTCCAGGATGTCGCGAAAGCCCTCGGTGGTGATCAGGCCGATGCGGGCGCCCTTGCGCTCGATCACGGCGTTCGTCACCAGCGTGGTGCCGTGGACGATCTCGGCCAGGTCGGCAATCGCGATGCCGGCGCCCCCGACCAGCTCGCGCAGCCCCTTCAGCGCCCCCTGCGAGGGGTCTTGCGGCGTGGTCAGGTGCTTGTGCAGGCGGATCGCCGTGCGCGCCTCGTCGAAAAGGATGAAGTCGGTGAAGGTGCCGCCGATGTCGATCCCGGCGCGCAGGCGCCCCTGGCTGGTCTGCATGTCCGTCCGTTCTCCCCGGTCGCGTGTCACGCCCGCCCCGCCGGTCCCCTTGCCGCGCGGTGGCTGGTCTGCTGCCGGATTAGGGGTGCGAAACCGGCACCTGTCCAGAAATTTGTTTCACTGTTGATATAGAATTCCAATAATGAAACGATTGCGCCGGAATCCGGCCTTCGGCTAGGCTCGAATCATGGAGAATTCGCGATGAGCGCCCTGAGCGTCGCCCTGGACATCCTGAAGGTATTCACCTTTGCCGAGCCGGCGCTGAATCAGGCGGACCTGGCCCGGCGGCTGGACCATCCCAAGGCCACGGTCCATCGCGCGCTGAAGGCGCTGCGCGAATCCGGGCTGCTGGAATACGACGCGCGGACAAGGCTTTACTCGCCCGGCATGCGCCTGTTCGAGCTGGGCCAGATCTTCCGCAGCCAGAGCCATTTCCTCGACCTGCTGAACAAGCGCCTGCAACGGCTGTGCGAGACCTGCGGCCATACCGGCTATATCACCATCTTCGACGGCAGCGACCTGATGGTGCTGCGGATGATCCGCGGCTCCAGCCCGCTGGCCATCGCCACGGCGCCCGGCTATCGCGCGGCCTCGCATGGCACCTCGAACGGGCGGGCGATGCTGGCGCTGCTGGATGACGGGGACTGGCAGCAGCGCGTGCCCGAGCCGCTGCCCTTCGTGTCGCGCAAGACCCCCGCCGACCATGCCGAGCTGCGCGAGATCATCGGCCGCATCCGCTCGACCGGGCGCTCGGCCACGGAAAACGAATCCTATGAGGGCGTGGCCTCGCAAAGCGTGGCGATCCGCGACCCGGATTCGGGCGAGATCTACGGCGTCGCCATCTCCTATCCCGCCAGCCTGCTGGACGCGGCGGCGCGCGAGGACATCGCCTTCGCCCTGGACAAGCTGCGCGCCGAGATGAGCCGGCAGGCGCCGGCGGCGGCGCCAAGGGCCTGAAATGCAAGAAGCCGCTGCGGGTGCAGCGGCTTCTTCAAGCGTTTGGTGCCCAGGAGAGGACTCGAACCTCCACACCTTGCGGCACACGGACCTGAACCGTGCGCGTCTACCAATTCCGCCACCTGGGCCGGTCGCGTGGAGGGGTGGATACGGCCCGGCGCGGGGAGTGTCAACGGCCTTTTTCGACGATTTTTCCGCGACAGGCTGCCGGCTTGCCCATGACGGTGCCCCGCGCTATCACGGGCGAAGCCGCAAGCAGCCAAGCCGGGGGGTCGCCCTATGTCGAAACTCGTCACCATTTACGGAGGATCGGGCTTTGTCGGGCGCCAGATCGCCTGGGCGCTGGCGCGGCGCGGCTGGCGGGTGCGCGTCGCCGTGCGCCGCCCCAACGAGGCGCTGTTCGTGCGCACCTATGGCGCCGTGGGCCAGGTCGAGGCCGTGCATTGCAACATCCGCGACGACCTGTCGGTGCGCGCGGCGATGGCGGATGCCGATGCGGTGGTGAACTGCGTGGGCATCATGGTCCGGCAGGGTCCGAACCGCTTCGATTCGGTGCATGTCGCGGGCGCCGGCCGCGTCGCCCGGCTGGCGGCAGAGGCCGGCGTGGCCCGGCTGGTGCATCTGTCGGCGCTGGGCGCCGACGCGGAATCCGATTCGCGCTATCTGGCCACCAAGGGCGCGGGCGAGGCCGAGGTGCTGGCCGCCTTCCCCGACGCGGTGATCCTGCGGCCCTCGATCATCTTCGGGCCGGACGACCGTTTCCTGAACAAGTTCGCCGGGCTGGCGGCGCTGGCGCCCGTCGTGCCGCTGGTCGGCGCCCGCACCGAGGTGCAGCCGGTCTATGTCGGCGACGTGGCCGAGGCCGCCGCGCGGGCCGTGGACGGCGCCGTGCCCGCCGGCATCTACCAGCTGGGCGGGGCCGAGCGCATGACCATGCGCGACGTGATGCGCCGCGTCGTCGCCGCCATCGACCGGCGCCGGGCGGTCATCGGCCTGCCGCGCTGGATCGCCGCGATCATGGGCACCGGGCTGGACGTGGCGCAGACCGTCACCGGCGGGCTGGTCACCAACACCGTGCTGACCCGCGACCAGGTGCGCATGCTGGCGCATCCGAATGTCGTCTCGCCCGACGCGCCCGGCCTCGCCGCCTTCGGGATCGAGCCGGTGGCGCTGGACGACGTGATCGAGGATTACCTGTGGCGCTTCCGCGATTCGGGCCAGTTCGCGGCGATGAACAAGGCCGCCCGGCAGTTGCGCCCGCGCGGCTGAGGGTTTCATGCAGCACGATACCATCGTCGCGGCTCTCCTCGGGCTGATCGAGGGGCTGACGGAGTTCATTCCGGTCTCCTCCACCGGGCATCTGCTGCTGGCGGGGCATTTCCTGGGCTTCCACTCGCCCGGCCGCGCCTTCGAGGTGCTGATCCAGCTTGGCGCGATCATGGCGATCCTGGGCGTCTATGCCGGGCGGCTGTGGGCGATCTTCTCCACCGCCGGCAGCGATCCGCGCTCGCGCCGCTTCATCCTGTCGGTCCTGCTGGCCTTTCTGCCGGCGGTGGTGATCGGGGTCATGGCGCATGGCTTCATCAAGACCGTGCTGTTCGAGACGCCGATGGTGGTGGCCGTGTCGCTGGTGCTGGGGGGCGTGGTGCTGCTGTTCGCCGACCGGCTGGCGGTGAACCCGCGCTATATGCAGGCCGAGGATTTCCCGCCGCTGATGGCGCTGAAGATCGGCTTCGTGCAATGTCTGGCGATGATTCCGGGGGTGTCGCGCTCCGGCGCCACCATCGTCGGCGCGCTGGCGCTGGGGGCGGACAAGCGGTCGGCGGCGGAGTTCAGCTTCTTTTTGTCCATGCCGACGATGGCCGGCGCCTTTGCCTATGACCTCTACAAGAATCGCGACGTGCTGGATGCGGCGGCCGGGCTGAATATCGCCGTCGGCTTCGTCTTTGCGCTGATTGCCGCCGTTCTGGTGGTGCGGGGGCTGCTGGATTATGTCTCGCGGCGCGGCTACGCTTTCTTCGCCTGGTGGCGGATCGTGCTGGGCCTGGTCGCCTTCGCCTTTCTGGCGGCGGGCTACTGATCCGCCCCGAATCGGGGGCTGTGGATGCGTGACCTGCTGGTTTCCTTGATGATCTTCGTCGCCATGCCCGTGGCGGCCCAGCCCTATGCCCCGCCCGAAGGCTGCACGCTGGAGATGACGGTGCAACTGGCCTCCTGCCGGGTGGCGCAGCATTACCGCTGCGCGGCGGATGCGCCGGGCGACCAGTGGGTGGCCTATTTCACCGAATCGGGCGGGCCGGTGCATGTCTCGCGCATCGACGCGGAAACCCGCTGGATGGAGACCAGCGACCCCCAGACCGGCCTGACCGAGATGCTGGCCGAGGAACCCGATGCCGCGTCGCTGTCCACCCTGCTGGCCGAGGGGCACGACGATTACGACTTCTGGACCCGGAGCAGCGACGGGCTGCACCTGCGTTACCAGGGCTTTGACCGCCTGACCGGCGAGACGGTGCGGGTGGACGGGGTGGAGCTGCTGGTGACCGAGTTCCACGTCGCCACCACCGCCGAGGACGGCACGCTGGTCTATACCCGCGAGGGCGGGCAATTCGTCTCGCCCGCGCATCGGCGGTTCTATGGCGGGCGCGAGGAATGGGTGGACTGGACCGGCGCCACCGGCATCAGCGACGACACCCCGCGCGCCTTCGCCCGCCCCGGCCAGCCCGGTTTCGGGTCACTGACGCCGCTGTTCGGCTGCCGGTTGCAGGTCTCCAGCCTGCGATAAGGCCGGTCAGCGGTTCAGGTCGGCGAACTTGCCCCCCTCGCGCGCCAGCCGCTCCAGCAGCGGGGCGGGGCGCCAGAACCAGCTGTCGCCTTCGGCATAGCCGCGGATCTCGCCGGCCAGACGCTCCAGCCCGTAGGCATCCGCCCAATGCATCGGCCCGCCTTGCAGGCGCGGGAAGCCATAGCCGTTCAGCAAGGTCACATCCACGTCCAGCGGGCGCCGGGCGATGCCTTCCTCGACGATGCGGGCGGCCTCGTTGACCATCGCCGCCATGTAGCGGGCGACGATCTCGGCATCCGTGAAGGCGCGCGGCGTGATGCCCAGATCGGCGCGGATGCCGGCCAGCATCGCCTCCATCTCCGGGTCCGGGCGGCCGCGCGGGGTGGAATCGTCATAGATGTAATAGCCGCGCGCGCTCTTGCGGCCCAGCCGGCCCAGCTCATAGAGGCGGTCGGCGAAGACCGGCACCCGCTCACGCGGGTCGCGCGTCGCGGCCTTGCGCTGGCGGTTGAAGAAGCCGATGTCCAGCCCGGCAAGGTCCGAAGTCTGGTAAGGCCCCATCGCGAAGCCGAAATCGGTCAGCGCCTTGTCCACCTGGAACGGGCTGGCCCCGTCCAGCACCATGTGATCGGCGGCGCTGCGATAGGCTTGCAGCAGGCGGTTGCCGATGAAGCCGTCGCAGACCCCGGCCCGCACCCCGATCTTCTTCAGCCGCCGGGCCAGCGCGAAGGCGGTGGCCATCACGTCGGGCGCCGTCTTCGCGCCCTCGACGATTTCCAGCAGGCGCATGACATGGGCGGGCGAGAAGAAATGCAGCCCCACCACGTCGCCGGGCCGGCTGGTGAAACCGGCGATCTCGTTCACGTCCAGATAGGAGGTGTTCGTGGCCAGCACCGCGCCCGGCCGGCACAGGGCATCGAGGCGGGAAAAGACCTCGCGCTTGACCTCCAGCTTCTCGAACACGGCCTCGATGACCAGATCGGCCTCGGCCAGCGCCTCGTAATTGTCCACGGCGCGGAAGGCGTCTGTCAGCAGCGCGTCGCGCCGGGCCGGGGCCAGCTTGCCGCGCTTGACGCTGCCCGACAGCAGCCCGGCCACGGTGTCGCGGGCCTTGCCGGCGGCCTCGGCGTCGCGCTCGACCAGCGTGACATCAAGGCCCGCCAGCAGGCAGGCCACGGCGATCCCCGCCCCCATCGTGCCGCCGCCGATCACCCCGATACGGTCCAGCGCGCGCGGCTCTACCCCGTCCAGATCGGGCTGGCGGGCCACCTCGCGCTCGGCGAAGAAGGCATGGATCAGCGCGGCGCGCTGCGGCGTCTGCATCAGCCGCAGGAAGCGGGCGCGTTCGGATGCCAGCCCCTCGGGCAGGGACAGGGTGGCGGCCTCCTGCACGGCGGCCAGCGCCTCGGGCCGGGCCACGTCGCCGGGATGGGCGCGTGCCAGCCGCTTTTGCCAGTCCGCCAGCGCCGAATCGCTCAGGGGGGCCGGGGCCGGCAGGGCGCCGGTGGGGCGCGCGCCCTTGCCCTCGGCCAGCAGGGCGCGGGCAAGGGCGATCCCGGCCTCGCGCGGCTCGCCCTCGCCCAGGGCGTCGATGATGCCCAGCGTCCGCGCCTCCTCGGCGCCGACCTGCCGGGCGGAGGTGATGATCTCGACCGCGGCCTCGGTGCCGGTCAGGCGCGGCAGGCGCTGGGTGCCGCCGGCGCCGGGCATCAGGCCCAGCGTGACCTCGGGCAGGCCCAGCCGGGTGCCGGGCAGCGCCACGCGGTAATGCGCGCCCAAGGCGACCTCCAGCCCGCCGCCCAGCACGGTGCCGTGCAGCGCGGCCACCACCGGCTTCGGGCTGGCCTCGATCCGGGCGATCACGTCGGGCAGGTGCGGCTCCTGCGGGGGCTTGCCGAATTCGCGGATGTCGGCGCCGGCGACAAAGGTGCGCCCGGCGCAGTAAATCACCGCCGCCTGCGCCGCAGCATCGTCCGCGAAGGCGGCCAGCGCCGCGTCCAGCCCCGCCCGCACCGCCTGCGAGGTGGCGTTCACCGGCGGATTGTCGATGCGGATCAGGCCGATGGCCCCTTCGCGCGTATAGGAAACCGGCTGGGTCATGGCACCCTCCCCCCTCGGACATATCAGGCAGGACAGTCCCCGCCCGCGCCCGTCGCGTCAAGTCCCCGCGGGGAACGCCGGTCGCGGCCCGTGCGTTGTCCGGCGATCCATGCAAGGAGAATGCCCATGTCCGATCTGGTTGTGATCGCCTTCGACGACGAGGCCACGGGATTCCAGCTTCGTGCCGAGCTGGTCAGGATGCAGCGCGAATACCTGATCGCGCTGGAGGATGCGGTCGTCGTCACCCGCGATGGCGAGAACGTGAAACTGCATCAGGCCGTGAACCTGACCGCCGCCGGCGCGGCGGGCGGGGGCCTGTGGGGGGCGCTGATCGGGCTGATCTTCCTGAACCCGCTGGCCGGCGCGGCGGTGGGCGCCGGGGCCGGCGCCATCGCTGGCATGCTGACCGATACCGGCATCGAGGACAATTTCATCCGCGAGGTCGGGCAGGCCGTCGCCCCCGGCGGCTCGGCGGTGTTCCTGCTGGTGCGCTCGATGACCGCCGACAAGGTGCTGGCCCGCATCGAGGAGGCGGGCTATCGCGGCCGCGTGCTGCGCAGCTCGCTGTCGGAAAGCGACGAGGCCAGGCTGCGCGAGGTGTTTTCGGGCGACTATCCCGTCCAAAATGCCACATCCTGAGGGCGAAAGCCCCCTGCCGGCCCTTTCCGGGCGCCGGTGCGGCTTGACCGGGCGCGGGCCGCCGTGACACCTGCCCGGCATGGGATTCCTTCGCCGCCGGGCCAGACCTGAACCACCCCCCGCGCCGCCCCGCCGCCGCTTCTGGCGGCGGGTGCGGCGCTATGGCCTGCGCGCGCTGGCGGCGGTGGTGCTGGTCGTGGGCCTGTTCGCGGTGGTCCGCCCGCCGACCACCTGGACGATCTGGACCGAATCCACCCATCCGCGCCAATGGGTGCCCCTGCGCGACATCGCGCCGGTGATGGCGCGGTCCGTGGTCGCCGCCGAGGACGCGAATTTCTGCCTGCACTGGGGCTTCGACATGGCCGAGATCCGCCGGGTCGTGGCATCGGGCGGCTCGCGCGGGGCGTCGACCATCAGCCAGCAGGTGGTGAAGAACGTGTTCCTGTGGCAGGGCCGCAGCTGGTGGCGCAAGCTGCCCGAGGCCGCGCTGACCCCGGTGGTGGAAGCCATGTGGACCAAGCGCCGCATCCTGGAGGTCTATCTGAACGTGGCCGAGTTCGGGCCGGGCGTGTTCGGCATCCATGCCGGCGCCGCCTATCATTTCCGCACCACGCCCGACAAGCTGACCGCCGACCAGGCGGCGCGGCTGGCGGCGATCCTGCCGGCGCCGAAAACCCGCGACCCCAAGGCCGTGACCACCCGCCGGGTCCGCGCCATCGCCGACGGCGCCGCCACCATCGCCCGCGACGGGCGCGACGCCTGTTTCCGCGTGAAATCCTGATCCGCGCGCCCGTGCCGGTTGCCCCGCGCGCCGGGGGCGCGTATCACCGGGGCGGATTTGCGCAAGACAGGCTTGAATCATGAACGCTCCCGCCACCCGCCTCTACCACGTCACCCTGTCGCCCTTCTGCCGCAAGGTGCGGCTGGTGCTGGGCGAAAAGCGGATCGAGGTCGAGCTGGTCGAGGAACGCTATTGGGAGCCGGGTTCCGAGATCCTGCGCCGCAATCCCGCCGGGCGCGTCCCGGTGCTGCGCCATGACGGCATGCTGTTGTCGGAATCGCAGGCGATCTGCGAATATCTGGACGAAACCATCCCCGAGCCGGCCCTGATGCCGAAAACCCCGGCTGAGCGTTACGAGGTCCGCCGCCTCTGCGCCTGGTTCGACGACAAGTTCAACACCGAGGTCACGCGGCCGGTGATGACGGAACGGGTGTGGAAGAAGGTAATGCGCGCGGGCTACCCGGACAGCCGCGCCGTCAAGGACGGGCTGGCGGCGATCAAGCTGCATATCGACTATCTGTCGGGCCTGCTGGAGGAACGCCGCTGGCTGGCCGGCAACAGCCTGACGCTGGCCGATTTCGCGGCGGCGGCGCATTTCTCCTGCCTCGACTATATCTCGGACGTGGACTGGAACCGCTCCGAGCATCTGCGCGACTGGTATGCCAAGATCAAGTCGCGGCCGGCCTTCCGCTCGATCCTGGCCGATCAGGTGCCCGGCGTGCATCCGGCGCCGCATTATGCGCAGCTCGACTTCTGAGGCCTCCCCGACCGCTGAGGACTGGGCGGGGCTGAAGGACCGGCTGGTGGCGCAGGCGCTGGCCGAGGGCTTTGCCGAGGCGCGCATCACCACCCCCGACGCGATCCCGCAGGCGGCGGGGCGGCTGGACGCATTCCTGTCCGATGGCCGCCACGGCGACATGGGCTGGATGGCCGAGCGCACCCATTGGCGCGGCGATCCGGCCGCGCTGTGGCCCGAGGCGCGATCCGTCATCATGCTGGCCGAGCCTTATACCCCCCTGCACGACCCGCTGGCGGTGCTGGACCGGCCCGACAAGGGGGCGATCAGCGTCTATGCGCATGGCCGCGACTATCACGATCTGGTCAAGAAGCGCCTCAAGCGCGTGGGTCGCTGGCTGCTGGAGGCCGGACCTGCCGACCATCAGATCAAGGTGTTCGTCGACACGGCGCCGGTGATGGAAAAGCCGCTGGCCGAGGCCGCCGGGCTGGGCTGGCAGGGCAAGCATTCGGTGGTGCTGTCGCGGCGTCTGGGCAACTGGTTCTTTCTGGGCGCGATCTTCACCACCATGCCGCTGCCCCCCGACGCGCCCGAGACCGAGCATTGCGGAAGCTGCACCGCCTGCCTCGACATCTGCCCGACCAAGGCCTTCGTGGCGCCGTTCCAGCTGGATGCGCGGCGCTGCATCTCCTACCTGACCATCGAATACAAAGGCGCGGTGGCCGAGGCGCTGCGCCCCGCGCTGGGCAACCGCATCTATGGCTGCGACGATTGCCTGGCCGTCTGCCCGTGGAACAAGTTCGCCCGCGAGGCGACCGAGATGCGCTATCTGGACAGCGGCCCGCCGCCCGATCTGGCGGAGCTGGCCTTGCTGGACGATGCGGCATTCCGGGCGCGGTTTTCGGGCAGCCCGGTGAAGCGGATCGGCAGGGGCAGCTTTGTGCGCAACGTGCTTTACGCCATCGGCAACAGCGGTCTGGCGCGGCTGCGGCCGGTGGCGGCGGGGCTGGCGGAGGATCCCGACCCCGCCGTGGCCGACGCCGCCCGCTGGGCGCTGGCGCGGCTGCCGTAGTTCCTTGTTCTGGTGCACTTTCGGACGCAGAGGCGGTATCCGCCTTTGCCGAACATGCTTCAGCGCAAGGCCGCCTCGATATTGCCGCCATCCACGGTCATCACATGGCCGGTCGTGCGCTCGGCCAGCGCCAGCGCCACGAAGGCCTCGGCGACATGGCGGGCCTCGACCTCGCGCCGCAGCAGGTTGCCGCCTAGGTAATCGGCCTCGGTGACGCCGCGCGCCCTGGCGCGGGTGGCGATCATCTCGGGCGTCAGCAGGCCCGAGCGGATGCGGTCGGCATTGATGCCGTTCACGCGCACCCCCTCCGGTCCCAGTTCCAGCGCCAGTTGCCGCAGCAGGAAGAAGGTGGCGGCCTTGGGAATGCCATAGGCGCCAAAGCCCTTGCCCGGATTGACCGCCTGCTTCGAGACGTTGAACAGCATCTGCCCCGCCCGGCCCTGCGCGCGGAAGGTGGCGGTGGCGGCCTGCGCGAAGGCCAGATGGGCAAAGAAATTCAACTCGAAGCTGGCGCGCAGGGTGGCGTCGGGCAGGGTGGCGATGTCGCCCTGCATGGCCGCGCCGGCATTCGAGATCAGGATGTCCAGCCCGCCGAACCGCGCCGCGCAGGCGGCGACGGCCTCGGCCGGGGCGCCTGGGGCCGTGATGTCGCAGGCGAGGCCGGCATGATGGGGACCGAGCGTCGCAAGGGCCGCCTCCAGCGCGGTTTCGTCCCGGTCCACGAGGAAGATCGCGGCGCCCTGCGCGGCGAAGGCCTGCGCCGTGGCCAGACCGATGGCGCCGGCGCCGCCGGTGATCAGCGCGATCCGGCCGGTAAAGGGTTTTGGCGCCGGCGCCGGGGTTTCGGGAAGGGCATGGGGCAGCCAGCCGCCGGCCGCTTCCGCATCGCGGATCACCGCCAGCATCCCGGCGCCCAGATCGGCGCTCATGTCGGCCTGCGCCGCATCCGCGCCGATGCCGACCAGCCCCAGCCCCGGCGCCCAGATCACCCGCGCACCGGGCTGCGGCGCATCCGCCAGCGCCACGCCCGGCGCGCGTGCCGCCAGCACGGCCAGATCGGGCCGCGCCATGAAACCGGCAATGAAATCAGAGGTCCGGCAGGCCAGAACCGGGGCACCGAAAGCCCGGCGCAGGGCCAGCATCGCCTCGGCCCGCATGTCTGTCGGCACCGGCGCGGCGGGCGGGGGCGCGGTGCGGCGGGCGGCAAGCCAGTCCTCGGCCAGCGCCTCCTGCGCCCGCAGCCTCGCATGCGCGGCGGCGGCATCGGCGCCCCAGGTCACATGCCCTTGCCCGGCCAACAGGAATCCCTCCGCCTGCGGATGGGCGGCCAGGGCGGCCCGCGCGGCCTCGGCCAGCCCGATCCCCTCGGCACGCGGCAAGGCCACGACCGCGCCGGCGAAGATCGCGTCCAGCACCGGCCCTGGCTCGGCCAGCGAGGCCAGCGCCAGCAGCGCCGGCGCCGCGCCGGAGATCGCGCATTCCGCCGGCAGCGCCGCATGCAGGAAGGCCAGGTCGGGCGCGGCATCGCCCTCGATCAGGCTTTGCCGCAGCACCGCCGCCGCATCCGCGCCGGGCCGCGCCCGTTGCAGATCCGCCAGCCGCAGCACCACCGGCGCCGCCGTGCCGCCGGCGATATGCAGCACCGCGACCGCATCGCCCAGCGCGTTGCGCACCTGCCCCCTGGCCGAGGCCGTCGCCGCCCGCAGCGCCGCCGGCATGCCTTCGCCCAGCCCGTCGCCCATGCCTGTCCCCCGCTTGATTACCTGCGCCGCTTATACAAAAGTAATCCTGCCCTGTCATAGAGATAACGGACCCGCCATGCCGCCGAACAGACGCCGAATCCCCGGCCGGGTCAGCGGCGAGAATGTCGTGATCGAAGTCGCCTGGCTGTATTATCAGGAGGGGCTGAACCAGAAGGACATCGCCGCGCGGCTGGGCCTGTCCCGCGCCACGGTGGTCAATTACCTGCAAGCCGCGCGGGAACGCGGCCTTATCCGCATCACCCTGAATTCAGACGCTTTTACCACCCACCGGCTGGCCCGCGACCTGTGCGCGAAATACGGGCTGAAGGCCGCCTTCGTAGTCCCGGACGAGGGCGACGGCGGGTCGTCCCGGTTCTTTCGCGTGGTGCAGGGCGCGGCGGACTGGCTACCGGAGCTGGTGGCGCCGGGCGACCGGCTGGGCGTCGCCTGGGGCCGCACCATCTACGAGCTGACCGGCGCCCTCGGCGAGCACCGCATCGAGGACGTGCAGGTGCTGCAACTGATCGGCTCGATGGCGACGCCCTACGGCTTCACCGCCGAGGCATGCAGCACCCGCCTTGCCCAGCGGCTGGGCGCGGAATGCCACAACCTGCATGCCCCGGCGATCCTCAGCTCGGCCCGGCTGGCCGACGCGCTGCGGGCCGAGCCGCTGATCCGCGCCCAGCTTGCCCGGCTGGCCAGCGTGAACAAGTGGCTGTTCGCCGTGGGCACCTGCCAGAAGGACAGCCATATCGTCGTCAGCGGCCTCGCCACGCCCGAGGACATGGCCTGGTATGTCGCCCAGGGCGCCGAAGGCGTGCTGTGCGGCCATTTCATCGACGCCGAGGGCCGCGCCATCGACGGCCCGCTGGAGCCGCGGATGATCGGCGTCGCCCTCGACCAGCTTGTCGGCCTGCCGATGGGGATTCTGGTGACGGGGGGCCTCGACAAGGTGGCGGCGACGCGGGCGGCGATACGGGGTGGCTATGTCACCCATCTGGTCACCGCGCTGTCGGTGGCCGAGGCCCTGCTGGAGGAAAGCCCATGAAGATCCCCGACCTGCCCTTCACCGCCACCGACTGGTCGCAAATCGCCCCGACCGAGCATCCCGGCGTGACCGGCAAGGCCCTGTGGCGCACACTGGAGCTGGGCGACATCCGCATCCGGCAGGTGGAATACACGCCCGGCTATCTGGCCGATCACTGGTGCGACCGGGGCCATATCCTTTACGTCCTCGACGGCGTGCTGGAGACCGAGCTGCGCGACGGCCGCCGTTTCACCCTGACGGCGGGGATGAGCTATCAGGTTTCCGATTTCGGCGATGCGGCACATCGGTCCTCGACGGCGACCGGGGCGCGCCTGTTCATCGTGGACTAGGCGCCAGATCGGGGAACAGCCCGGCCAGACCCTCGGGCGTGGCGGGGCAGATGCCGCGCTCGGTGATCAGGCCGGTGACCAGCTCCGCCGGGGTCACGTCGAAGGCCGGGTTGCGGGCCGGGGTGCCGTCCGGCGAAATCTGCACCGACACCGTGGCGCCCGAGGCGTCGCGGCCCTGCACATGGGTGACCTCGGCGCCGCCGCGCTCCTCGATGGGGATCTCGCGCAGCCCGTCCCGGACCGTCCAGTCGATGGTGGGCGAGGGCAGCGCCACATAGAAGGGCACCCCGTTCGCCCGCGCCGCCAGCGCCTTCAGATAGGTGCCGATCTTGTTGCACACGTCGCCGCGCGCGGTGGTGCGGTCGGTGCCGACGATGACCAGATCGACCTCGCCATGCTGCATCAGGTGGCCGCCGGCATTGTCCACGATCAGATGATGCGGCACGCCGTGGTGGTTCAGCTCCCACGCGGTCAGCTGGGCGCCCTGGTTGCGGGGGCGGGTCTCGTCCACGAAGACCTGCACCGCGATCCCGGCCTCCGTGGCGTGATAGATGGGCGAGGTGGCGGTGCCCCAGTCCACCGTCGCCAGCCAGCCGGCATTGCAATGGGTCAGCACATTGACCGGGGCGCCGCGCTTGGCGAGGCTGATGTCGCGGATCAGGCCCAGACCGTGGCGGCCGATGGCGCGGTTGATCTCGACATCCTCGTCGCAGATCGCCGCCGCGCGGGACATGGCGGCGGCGGGCCGGGCGGCGGGCGGCAGCGGCGCCAGCGTGGCGCGCATGGAATCCAGCGCCCATCGGAGGTTGATCGCCGTGGGCCGGGTTTCGTGCAGGCGCGCATAGGCGGCATCCAGCGAGGCGTCCGAGGCATCCGCCGCCATCTGCACCGCCACCCCATAGGCCGCCGTCGCCCCGATCAGCGGCGCGCCGCGCACCCACATGTCGCGAATGGCGGCGGCGAAATCGTCGAGGCTGGCCAGCGTGACGATGCGCAGCTCATGCGGCAGCCATCTTTGGTCGATCACCCTGACCGCCCCCGACCGCTCGCGCCAGATGGAGCGGTAATGTGTCCCGTCGATCTTCACAGGCAATCCCTTTCCGCCGTCGCGCGGGCCAGGTCCAGCACCTGCCCCATCGTGTTGATCCGGTTGCGCCCGACCGCCAGCGCCCGGCCCAGAACCAGCGCGCGGGCCTCGCAGGCCGCGCGCAGGGCCTCGTCTCCGATGCGGTCGAACTCGGCGATATGGGCCAGCCCGAGGATGCGACGATGCATCTCGACCCCGCAAAAGCCAAGGGCATCGCGCCAGATGGCGTCCAGCCGCTCGATCCGGGCCAGTTCGGCGGCCTGCCAGTCGCCTTGATCCTCGAACAGGGTGGATTGATACAGGATGCCGGTGCGGGCCGTGCGCCACAGATGCGTGAACTCGGCCGCGAAGACCTCCCAGACGGTTTCGGCCACGCCCAGCACCCAACCGCCATAGGCGCGGTCGGCGCCGTGGCCGGGCTGGGCAAGGAAGGCCATCAGGAAATTGGCGATCAGCATGCCCACGTCGAAGCCGAAGGGGCCATAGGTGGCGAATTCCGGGTCGATCACCCGGCAATCGTCGCCCGCCACCATGACCGAGCCGGTATGCAGGTCGCCATGCAGCAGCGTCTCGGCATGGTTGGCAAAGGCCAGCTTCATGTGCTGGGCGGCGATCTTCAGGTCCTGATCGGCGCGCAGCCGCGCCACCAGCGGCGCCAGCGCCGGGGTAAAGCGGTTCATGGCCGCGTCGAAATAGGGATCGGAAAACACGAGGTTTTCGGTGATGTCGCACAGGGCGACATTGCCCGCGAACAGCGCAAGATCGGCCTTGCGCTGCGCCGTGTCCATCGCCAGATCGGAACCGAGGAACGCCGTGCGCGCGCAGAACCGCCCCAGCGCCTCGCCCAGACCGCCATGCCGCACGCCCGCCATCAGCGAATGGCGCAGGATCACATGCGGGTGCAGGTATTCCATCGCGATCAGCGCCTGATCCGCGTCGAAATGCAGCACCTCCGGCATCCGGCCGGGGTCGCGCGCCGCCTGCCGCGTCAGGGCGTGGTATTCGTAAAAGCTGCGCGACAGCGGCAAGGGCCAGCTGTCGCCCACCAGCCGCACATAGGGCAGCGCCTGCTTGACGATCAGGCTGCCGGCCGCGCCTTCGACGATGAACACCAGGTTCAGGTTGCCGTCGCCCACCTCGCGCACCTGCCAGCTTTCGGGGTCGCCCAGGGCGCGGCGCAGCGGGGCCACCGCGCCCAGCCGCGCCGGCAGGCTCTCCGGTGTCAGCGGCGCATAAGCGGTCTGCGGCATGGTCCCCCTCCGTCCCGTTCAGGGCAAGGATTTCCAGTTTCATGGCGTTTGTCAAACCGGATTGACTTTTGAAACCCGCCACCCCAGCCTTCCCCGACAAGGGAGGCAGGACGTGACGACAGGGGACAGCCAGGCAGCGATCCGCGTGACCGGCCTGCGCAAGGCCTTTGGCCGCAACCAGGTGCTGCGCGGCGTCGATCTGGCGATTCCGGCCGGACAGGTCACGGTGCTGATGGGTGCGAACGGCGCCGGAAAGTCCACGCTGGTCAAGGTGTTGTGCGGCGTCCATGCCCCCGATGCCGGCGCGGTCATGCTGGAGGGTCGTCCCTTCACCCCCGCCGGCCCGTCCGAGGCCCTGCGCGCCGGCATCGTCACCGTGCATCAGAACATCGACGACGGGGTGGTGCCCGACCTCGATGTGGCCTCGAACCTGATGCTGGACAGCCTCGCCGCCGGGGGGCGGCTGTTCATCGACCGGCGCGGCCTGAGGGCGCGGGCGCGCGAGATCGCCGCCTCCATCGGTCTCGATCTGGACATGGGGCGGCAGGTCGCGGACCTGTCGCTGGCCGACCGCCAGCTTGTCGCCATCGCCCGCGCGATGGCCCATGCGCCCCGGCTGCTGATCCTGGACGAGCCGACCAGCTCGCTGTCGGCGGTCGAGGCCGAGCGGCTGTTCCGGCTGGTCGAGGCGTTGAAGGCGCGCGGGGTGGCGGTGCTGTATATCTCGCACCGCATGTCCGACATCCGCCGGCTGGCCGACCGCATCCTGTCGATGCGCGACGGGCTGATCGTCGGGCGGTTCGAGGGGGCGCTGGATTACGCAGGCGCCGTTTCCGCCATGCTGGGGCAGGAGCTGGGCGAGGCGCAGGTGGCGATCCCCGCGCCGGGCGCGCCGGTGCTGGCATTGAGGAACATCGTCCTGCGCGAGGGGGCGCGGGAATTCGACCTTGTGGCGCATGCGCGCGAGGTCATCGCCATCACCGGGCTGGTGGGGTCGGGCAAGTCGGCCTTGGCCTCGGCCCTGTTCGGGCTGGCGCCGCCCGTCGCGGGTGATATGGCGCTGGACGGCCGCGCCTATGCGCCCCGCAGCCCGGCCGAGGCGATCCGCGCCGGGGTGTTCCTCTGCCCCAAGGACCGCCGCCGGAACGCGGTGATCGCGGATTTCGACCTGACCCGCAACATCACGCTGCCCTTCCTGACCCGCCACGCCCGCACCGGCTTCATGCGCCGGAGGGCCGAGCGCGCCACCGCCCGGCGGATGATTTCGGAGATGGGCGTGGTCTGCCAGTCCGAGGGCGACGGCATCCTGACCCTATCGGGGGGCAACCAGCAGAAGGTGATGGTGGCGCGCTGGATGGCGCAGGCCTCGCGCCTGCTGCTGCTGGACGAGCCGTTCCAGGGCGTGGACATCAAGGCGCGGCGCGACATCGGCGCCCGCATCCGCGCCACCGCCGACACCCGCGCCACCATCGTCTTCGTCACCGAACTGGACGAGGCCCGCGAGGTCGCCGACCGCATCCTGGTGATGAGCGAGCATGCCATCACCGGCAGCCATCGCAATGAAAACATCGACATGGCGGCGGTGATGGCGCAGGTGGTGGACGCGCATCCGGCGGCAAGGGGGATCTGAATGCAGCGAACCACCCGCGATCTGGCGATCCGCTACGGCTTTCTGGTGCTGCTGGCCGGGCTGGCGGTGTTCTTCAGCCTCGGCGCGAACAATTTCCTGTCGCCGACCTCGGCGGTGCTGATCCTGTCCTCGGTCGCCATCACCGGGATTCTGGCGCTGGGCGTGACCTGCACGCTGGTCGTGGGCGGGTTCGACCTGTCCATCGGCGCGGTGGCGACCTCGGCGCTGATGCTGTCGGCCTATGTCATGGTCGTGTGGGAGATGGGCGCCTTCTGGGCCGTGGTGCTGTGCCTGCTGATGGGCGCCGGCGTCGGGCTGGTCAACGGGCTGCTGATCGTGCGCATGAAGGTGCCCGACCTGCTGGCCACGCTGGGGATGATGTTCCTGCTGCTGGGCATCCAGCGCATCCCGACGGAGGGGCGCTCGATCTCGTCGGGGATGACGCTGCCGGGCGGGGCGGTGGCGCAGGGCCAGTTTTCCGAGGCCTTCCTGATGCTGGGCCGGTTTCGCATCGGCGGGCTGGTGCCGCTGTCGGTGGTGTTCCTGATCGTCATCGCCGTGGCCGTCTGGCTGTTTCTGGAGACCACGCGCCACGGGCGGATGATGTATGCCATCGGCTCGAACGCGCGGGCGGCCGGTTTGGCGGGGGCCAATGTGGATCGCTACAAGGTGGCGGCCTATATGATCTCGGGCGTGCTGGCCTCGGTGGGCGGCATATTGCTGGCGGCGCGGCTGGGGCGGGGGGATGTGGCGTCCGGCAACAACCTGCTGCTGGATTCCGTGGCCGCCGCGCTGATCGGCTTTGCGGTGCTGGGGGCGTCCAAGCCGAATGCCTTCGGCACCGCGATGGGGGCGCTGTTCCTGGGCATCCTGATGCAGGGGCTGACCATGATGAACGCGCCTTACTATACGCAGGATTTCGTCAAGGGCGCGGTGCTGGTCGTCGCGCTGGTGTTCACTTTCGCGCTGTCGAACCGCAGCCGGGGATAAAACGGGAGGCTATGACCATGATTTCAAGACGGATCTTCGCGGGCCTGATGGGGGCGGCGGCGCTGCTGCCGGGTCTGGCGCTGGCCCAGGCGCCGGCGCCCTTCGACGATCCCGGCGCGGTCAGGATCGCGCTGGTGCGCTATCTGTCCACGGGCGACTTCTTTCAGGCCTACCTGTCCGGGGTGGAGGCGCAGGCGGCGGCGCTGGGCGTCGATCTGCGGGTGCTGGACAGCCGGCAGGACGCGGCCTTGCAGGCGGATATGGTCGACCAGGCCATCGCGATGGGCGTGGACGGGATCATCATCCAGCACGGCCTGACCGAATCCATGCGCGACGCGGCGCAGCGGGCGGTGGAGGCCGGCATCAAGGTGGTGGCCTTCGACGTGAATGTCGAAAACGACGCCATTCCCCAGATCGAGCAATCGGACCACGACCTCGCCCGGCTGGCGCTGGAGCAGGCCATCGCGGACAATGGCGATGCCTTCAAGGCGGCCTATGTCTATGTGCCCGGCATCGCGCCGCTGGACCGCCGCGACGAGGTCTGGCGCGAGGTCAAGGCCGCCAATCCCGGCATCGAGGAGTTGGCCCAGTTCGGCACGCTGGACAATCCCATCGCCAATTCGGTCGCCAATCAGGCGCGGTCGGTGATCTCGGCCAATCCGGGGATTCAGGTCATCTTCGCGCCCTATGACGAATTCGCCAAGGGCGCCAAGATCGCCGTGGACGAGGCCGGGCTGTCGGGCGACATCGCCATCTATTCGGCGGATATCTCCACCGCCGACATCGCCGAGATGCGGCAGGCCGGTTCCGCCTGGAAGGCGACGGCGGCGACCAACCCGGCGGTGGTGGGCGAGGTCTCGGTGCGGGCGCTGGCGATGCTGCTGGCCGGCGAGGACCCCGGCGCATCGGTGATCGTGCCGCCGACGCTGATCACCCAGGCCATGCTGGAGGAGCAGGACGTGAAGAGCATGGAGGAGCTGGGCGCGAAGATCCCCGCCTTCGCCCATGCCGATGTGGCGGTGCCGGACTGGATCACCCTGCCGGCGCGGTAATGGCATGCGGGGACCGCTGGTCCCCGCTTTCCTTTGGGGGGCCGGTTTCAAGGGGGCATCCAGCCCCCTTGAAACCGCCGCGCCCTCCGGGCACGGGGGCTTGCCGGCGGGCGGGCGCCCCGGCACAGTCGCGGCAGGGATGGAACGGGGGCCGACATGCCGGAGACGGGCAATCTGATCGCATTCGCGCTGATCGCGCTGGGCATGGTGCTGACGCCCGGCCCGAACATGGTCTATCTGATCTCGCGATCCATCTGCCAGGGCCGCGTGGCGGGTCTGATCTCGCTGGGCGGCGTCGCCCTCGGCTTCGTGTTCTACATGCTTTGCGCCGCCTTCGGGATCACCGCCATCGTCATGGCCGTGCCCTATGCCTATGACGCGCTGCGGTTCGGCGGCGCGCTCTATCTGCTTTACCTGGCCTGGCAGGCGGTGAGGCCGGGCGGGCGCTCGCCCTTTCAGCTGCGGGACCTGCCGAAGGACAGCCCGCGCAGGCTGTTCATGATGGGCTTCCTGACCAACCTGCTGAATCCCAAGATCGCGGTCATGTATCTGTCGCTGCTGCCGCAATTCATCAGCCCCGAGCATGGCAGCGTGCTGGCGCAATCGCTGGTCCTCGGCTTTGCGCAGATCGTGATCAGCGTCAGCGTGAATGCGGCGATTGCCATCGCGGCCGGGACGATTGCGGGCTTTCTCGCCAGCCGCCCGGTCTGGGTGCTGGTGCAGCGCTGGCTGATGGGGGCGGTTCTGGGCGGCCTTGCCCTGCGCATGGCGACCGAGGCGCGGCGATAACGGCGCGCTAGTATCGCGGGCCGGTCGCCTGCCATGCGGGGCGGGTGCGGATGCGGTCCACATAGCCTTTGACGGCCGGATAGCCGGACCAGTCGAAGCGGCTGGCCGCCAGCGCCGCCAGGATCGCGCCGAGGCAGCAATCGACCAGCGAGAAATCCTCGCCCAGCATCCAGGTCCGGGCCGCGAGATGCCGGTCCAGAACCCCGAGGGGCTGGCCAAGGGCCTTGATCGCGGCCGCCGCCGCATCCTCGTCAACCGGCCTGCCGGCCTTGGGCGCGACGGAATCGTTGAACCACAGGGTGCCCGCCGGCTCGGACAGGTGCCGGCTTTCGAGGAACAGCCATTTCAGCGCCCCGGCCGAGTGCCGCCGGATCGCCCGGCCACAGGCACCCGGTCTTGTCCCCCAGATAGCAAAGGATGGCGTTCGATTCCCACAACACCACCGCGCCGTCTTCCAGAATCGGCACCTTCTGCATGGGGTTCAGCGCGCGGATGGCATCGGCCTTCTGCGCACCGGCGAAAAGATCCACCTCGGCGATCTCGCAGGGCAGGCCAAGCTCGGCCATCGCAAAGCGCACCTTCTGCGGATTGGGCGACCAGAAGGAATGGAGTTTCATCACTTTCGCGGCTCCTTGTGCGGGCGGGCGCAGTGGACGGCACGGCCGCCCGTCCGGTCAAGGGTCCTGCGCTTGCACCGCACCGATGGCCCGGCGCATGGCGCGGATGCCGTCGCCGATGTCGTCGCCCAGCCGCAGCAGCGAGCCGCCCAGCAGATAGACCACATCCGGACCATACATGGCGGCCATGTCGGCGGCGCGCCCGACGCTCATGCCGCCGCCGGGGCTGGGCAGCATGGGGCGGCCCGGCCCGGCCGGGTCGCGGCAGGCATCGGCGATCCGGCGGCACTCGGCCGGGGTGAAGCCGAAACGGCCGCCGGTGTTCGGAAAGACGGAAATATCGGCCCCGGCGAGGCGCTGCATGGTGCCGAACAGCACGCCGTGATCGAAGCCCGTATCCGGCGACAGCACGTAAGGCCCCAGAAAGGCCGGATGCGTCATCACCGGCAGGCCCATCCCCGCCACCAGCCGCACGGCGGGAAAGCCCAGCAGGCCCGGCATGACCAGCAGCCCGTCGGCGCCGGCATCGCGGGCAAAGGCGGCATGCGCCGCCAGCCGGTCCGGGCTGCCCGCCAGCGAGGGGAAATACAGCGCCTTGCCCCCGGTTTCCGCATTGGCGCGGGCCACGGCGGCGGCGGTCTTTTCCACGCGCTTACGGAAGGGCGCCATCGGCTGGTCCATGATGCCGTGGTCTTCCTTGACCACATCCGCGCCGGCACGGGCGCAAAGATAGGCGATCCGCGCCAGCGCATCGGTGTCCAGCCCCTGCGGCTTCAGCACCGGGGCGATCATGCCGCCCGTGGCGCGGCCGCACAGGCGGCGGATGCCCTCGACGCCGAAGCCCGGCCCCGGATGGCGGGAAAGGATGGTCGCGCCGGGGTCGATGCCGACCACCCGCAGCCCGCGCTGGATCGAGCTGTTGCCGAAGATCACGTTGAACAACTGCGCGAGGTCGGGACCGGCGCTGTCGGGCGAATAGCTGATGGTGGCGCGGAAGCGGCCCTCGGCCTCGGTGCCGATCTCCTCGACGCGGCCGAGGATCTCGTCGGCGATGAAGCCCTCCGGCACCACGTCGCGGGGCACCTCGACGGTCTGTTCCAGCGCGATGGCCTCGGCGCGGGCGCGGGCCTCGGCCAGCGAGGGCGCGAAGATGCGGTAGGTGACCGCAAGGCGCATCAAAGCGCCTCGGCCTTCACCGCCGAATGCACGGCATCGACGCGGGCCGCCGCGAGATCGGCCTCGGTGATGCCCAGAACGGCGCCGGTCAGCCCTTCCACCGCGCCGATCAGCGCCATCGCGTCCAGCCCGTAATGGCGCATCAGGTAGGGGCGCGAGCCGCCATGCGCATAGGTATCCTGCAAGCCCAGCCGGATCAGGCGCCTGCCCAGGCCTGCCTCGGCCAGCGCCTCGGCGGTCATCGAGCCGATGCCGCCTGTGATCACATGATTTTCCAATGTGATCACGCCAAAGCGCACGGCCTCGGCATGGGCGACGATCTGGGCGGCATCGAAAGGTTTCAGCGTGTGCAGATGCAGGTGGCGCACGGACATGCCGGCGGCTTCCAGCGGCGCGCGGGCGCGCATGGCCTCCTCGGTGGTGATGCCGGATGTGATCACAAGCACGTCCGTGCCCTCGGCCAGCACCCGCATCTGGCCCACGCGCAAGGGCGTGTCGAACAGGCGCGGCACCGATCCGCGCAGCACGCGGCAATAGACGGGACCGTCGATGCTGTCGGCGGCCGCGACGATGCCTTCGACCTCGGTCGCGTCGCCGGTTTCCAGCACGGTCATGTTGGGAATGGCCCGCATGACCGAAATATCCTCGATCGCCTGATGGGTCATGCCGCCGGGGGTGGTCACGCCGGGCAGAAAGCCCATCAGCCGCACCTTGCGCCGCGGATAGGCGATCGAGGCCATCAGCTGGTCATAGGGCCGGCGATACAGGAACACCCCGAAACTGTGCAGGAAGGGGCGAAAGCCCGCCAGACCCAGCCCGCCGGCAAAGGACAGCATGTTCTGCTCGGCCATGCCCATCGACAGGAACTGGCCGGGATGGCGATCGCGAAAGCCGTCGATCTCGCAGCTGGAGGTCAGGTCGGCCGAAAGGCAAAGCACCTCCGGGTGCCGGACCGCATGGGCCTCGAAGGCGCGGGCATAAGGGCGGTTGACCATATCCATGACGGGGCCTTTCAGACGGCGATGGGCGCGATGCCCAGCTCGGCGGCGATGGCGTGGTTCATCTCGGTGCGCTCGGCCTCGGTCTTGAAGCGGACATAGTGCAGGCGCGGGAAGCGGCGTTCCAGATAGGCCATGCCCCGGAAGGGCGAGGTATGGGCCAGCACGATCAGCGGGCGGCCCTCATGCGGCTCGGCCCGCGCCTGGCGCAGGGCGGTCAGGTCGTGGCCGTCGATTTCCACCACCACGGCGCCGAAATCGCGCAGCTTGGCGGCGATGTCGCCCACCTCCATCACCGAATCCATCGCCCCGTCGCATTGCTGGCGGTTCACGTCCATCAGCGCCCAGAGATTGTCGATGCCGTGATGGGCGGCGGCCTGCACGGCCTCCCATGTCTGGCCCTCCTGCACCTCGCCGTCGGACATGAACACGCAGACCTGCCCGGTCTCGCCCTTGCGCCTGCGGCCCCATGCCAGCCCGGCGCCGGTGGACAGGCCGATGCCGAGGGTGCCGTTATGCACCTCCATCCCCGGCGAATGCTCGGCCCCGATCATCTCGACCGAGGAGCCATCCTGATTGAACATCTCCAGCCCCTCGGGGGCCATGCGGCCGGTCTCGATCAGGGTGGCATAGGCCACCAGCGCGTAATGGGCCGGGGCGATGAACAGCCGGTCGTGTTCGGGGGTGAAGGGGCCGTTATAGCCGGCGCCGGTGACGTAATCGGGATTGCCGGCCGAGGGCACGCCGCCGAAGGGGCGCGGGACCGGCGGCAGCGTGGGCGGGCCGAGATTCAGCGCCTCGTTATACAGGAAGGCCAGCTGTTCGGCCGCCGAACAGGCCTGGCTGAGGTAACCGCCATTGTTGCGCATCGCGTGCTCGAACACGCGCCGGCGGATGCCAAGGGCGATCTCCTCGGTGGATTTGGCGTTGCGCATGGCTGCCTCCCTTTGGTCCGTTATCGGCAGTGGAACGACATTCGTCAATGATCTCTGACAAAGGTAAGGGCAGGCGGGGGCCTTGCGCGGCGGGCGCGGGTCTGCGACCAATCCGGCAGCGAAAGGGGATGGCATGGCGCAGCGGCTTCTGGTCACCACGATGCGCAACGAAGGCGCGTTCATCCCCGAATGGATCGCCTGGCACCGCCGCATCGGCTTCACGCATTTCCTCGTCTATACCAATGATTGCGAGGATGGCACCGACCGCATCCTCGACCGGCTGGCCGAGACCGGGCCGGTCACCCACCGCCCCAACCCGCCCGAGGGCAGGAAGACCATCCAGTGGCAGGCCCTGACCCGCGCGAAACGCGAGCCGGTGCTGAAGGCCGCCGAATGGATCATGGTCGCCGACATCGACGAGTTTCTGGTGATCCATGCAGGTCAGGGTCGGCTGGACGACCTGTTCGCGGCGGCGCCCGAGGCCGGGGCCTTCGCCATCGACTGGCGCATGTTCGGCAGCGGCGGGCGCGTGGCCTATGAGCCGGGGCTGGTCAGCCGGCACTTCACCCGCGCCGCGCCGGAGGCTCTGGTCTGGCCCTGGCGGGCGGTTCAGTTCAAGACGCTGTTTCGCAACCGGAACCTGCGCCAGCTTGGCGTGCATCGGCCGAAATACGGGGATGGCGCGGAACCCGTCTGGGCCGATGGTAACGGCCGGCGCATCCGCGCGCCCGTCGGCACCGTGCTGACCCATGCCGGCCCGCGCTACGGGCTGGCGCAGATAAACCATTACGCGCTCGGCTCGGCCGAGGATTTCCTGCTCAAGGCCGATCGCGGCCGCCCCAACCGCGCCGACCTGCCGATCCGGCTGGACTATTGGCAGGAGCGGAATTTCGACGCCGTGGAGGATGCCGGCCTGGCCCGCCACGCGCCAGGACTGGCGGCCGACGTGGCGGAGATGCTGGCCGATCCGCAGCTTGCCGCGCTGCACGAGGCCGCCGTGGACTGGCGCCGCCGGCGGATCGCGTCGCTGAAGGCGCAGCTGGATCCTTTCTATCTGTATGCCGCTTTGCTGGCCTCCGGGCCGGCGCAGGTGCTGCCGATGGCCGAGCAGCAGGCGCTGCTGCGCCGGCTGCTGGACATCATCCGCCGCGACAGGCTGGCGGGCGAGGCCTAGGCTTTCGCCTCCGCCTCTGCCTCCGTCTCGCCGTTGGAGCGGTTCCAGCGGATCGAGGACCACAGCGACAGCCCGATCAGCCCGGCGCCGCCGAGGCCGGTGATGACCTCGGGGATGTGGATCAGCGATTGCAGATACATGATCACCGACAGGATCAGGATGGCCCAGAAGGCGCCATGCTCCAGATAGCGGTATTGGGCCAGCGTGCCCTTTTCCACCAGCATGATGGTCATCGAGCGCACATACATCGCCCCGATCCCGAGGCCGATGGCGATGACGAACAGGTTCTGCGACAGCGCGAAGGCCCCGATCACCCCGTCGAAGCTGAAGCTGGCATCCAGCACCTCCAGATACAGGAAGGCGCCGACGCCGCCCTTGGCCGCGCCCTCCAGCATCTGCTGGCTGCGGTCCAGCAACCCGCCGATCACCTCGACCAGCAGGAAGGTCAGCAGCCCCCAGATCGCCGAATGGAAGAAGGTATTCGCCGCGACCGGGCCGAGGCGCGGGTCGTCCGAATTGCCGATGATGCGCGAGAAGACCAGCATGATCACCAGCACCAGCGCGATCTCGACCCCCTTGACCGAGGAATAGTCGGCGGCCTTCTGCTCGATCCAGCGGACCCAGTGGATGTCCTTCTCGCCATCGAAGAAGAAGGACAGGCCGACCATCATCAGGAAGGTGCCGCCGAAGGCCGCGATGGGCAGATGCGCGTCATGCATGATGCGCGCATATTCCTCGGGCTGGCTGGCGGCCATGACCATCGCCTGCCACGGGCCGACCTTGGCGGCGATGACCACGATCAGCAGCGGGAAGATCACCCGCATGCCGAACACGGCGATGATGATGCCCCAGGTCAGGAAGCGATGCTGCCATTTCGGCGTCATGTCCTTGAGCTTGTTGGCATTGACGATGGCGTTGTCGAAGGAGAGCGAGATCTCCAGCACCGCCAGCACCGAGACGATGAAGAAGATCTTCAGCGCGCCGGCGGTGGTGTGGGCGGTGGCAAAGCCCAGCCATGCGCCAAGGCCGAGACCGATGATGGTGACCGCGTAGGCGGCGATGAAATAGGAATGGAGCGGGCGCGCCTTGGGATCGGTCATGGTGAAGGCTCCTGTCGGGTCCATCGGGTGGACCAGAGCCTAGTTACGCATGCAGCGCGAGGCGCACAAGACGGCAATCGGGGGGTGCGGGCGGGCCGGCCTCGATGGCCGGGACGCCCGCACCCGCGCCTCAGCCGGCCGGGCGCAGCGCCGTGACCTCGATCTCGACCTTCATGCTTTCCTCGGCAAAGCCGCACAGGATGGTCGTGTTGGTCGGGCGCGGGTCGCTGAAGGTCTCGCCCAGCACGCGGCTGACCGGCAGCACGTCGGCCCGGTCGCGGATGAACACCCGCACCCGCACCACGTCGGCCAGCGTGGCCTCGGCCTGTTCCAGCGTCGCCGCGATGGTGCGCAGGCACTGGCGCGCCTGCTCGGCCGCGTCGTCGGAAATCGAGCCGTCCTCGAAGTTGAACCCGGCCGTGCCCGACACGAACACCCAGTTCCCGTCAATCACCGCGCGCGAATAGCCGGCCAGTTCCTCGAACCGCGAGCCGGTGTTGATTGTCCTGCGAGTCGTCATCGCAATCCCCCATAAAATGCTTGCCACAGATATTCGGCTGCGATTAGTTTGATCAATTGATAGGACGATGCAACGGGGAATCGGATGGTTTCAGACTGGCAAGGTCCGCGCAGGGGGCCGGGGGCGCTGGAGCTGACGGATGTGGTGCGCAGCTTCGGCGGCTTTCGCGCCGTCGATGGCGTCAGCCTGACCGTGGCGCCGGGACGGATCACCGGGCTGATCGGTCCCAACGGCGCCGGCAAGACCACGCTGTTCAACGCCATCGCCGGGGTGCTGCCCATCGATTCCGGGCGGGTGGTGCTGGATGGCGAACCCATCCACGGGCTGCCGCCCTATCGCATCTTCGACCGGGGCCTGCTGCGCACCTTCCAGATCCCGCGCCCCTTCGCCGAGATGACCGTGCTGGAGAACCTGCTGGTCGTCCCCGCCGGGCAGGCCGGCGAACGCTTCTGGAACACCTGGCTGCGCCCCGGCGCCGTCGCCGCCGAGGAGCGCCGGCTGATCGCAAAGGCCCGCGCCATCATCGAGTTCTGCGGCCTCGCCAAGGTGGAAAAGCAGAAGGCCGGCGCCATTTCCGGCGGCCAGCAGAAGCTGGTCGAGCTGGCGCGGGTGCTGATGGCCAACCCCTCGATCATCCTGCTGGACGAGCCGGGGGCGGGCGTCAATCCGGGCCTGCTGGACCATCTGGTGGACCGTATCCGCGAGTTGCAGAAGCTGGGCCAGACCTTCCTGATCATCGAACACAACATGGATGTCATCATGTCGCTGTGCGATCACGTCGCGGTCATGGCCTCGGGCAAGCTGATCGCCGAGGGGCGGCCCGAAGCCGTCACCGCCGACCCCACGGTGATCGAGGCCTATCTGGGGGGCGCGCTATGACCGCGCTGCTGGAGGCCGACGCCATCCATGCCGGTTATCGCCCCGGCCTGCCGATCCTGCATGGCGCCTCGATCGCCGTGGGCGAGGGCGAGTTCGTGGCCCTGATCGGCCCGAACGGCGCCGGAAAATCCACGCTGATGAAGGCCCTGGCCGGGATGGTGCCGATCCATGAGGGCCGGGTGACGCTGGCCGGGCGCGACGTAACCAACGCGCCCACGGCGCGGCTGGCCGACCTGTCGCTGGCCTTCGTGCCGCAGACCGCCAACGTCTTCACCAGCCTGACCATCGACGAGAACCTGCGCCTCGGCGCCGCCGCCCTGTCGCGCGCGGATGCCGCGCAGGCCATCGCCCGCGCCTACGAGACCTTCCCCGACCTGCACCGCTTCCGCGCCTCGGCGGCGGGGGCGCTGTCGGGCGGGCAGCGGCAGATGCTGGCGGTGGCCCGTGCGCTGCTGACGAAGCCGCGCCTGCTGATGCTGGACGAACCCAGCGCCGGCCTGTCGCCGCTGATGGTGACCGAGGTGTTCACCCGCCTGCGGGCGCTGGTCGCGCAGGGCGTGGCGATCCTGATGGTCGAGCAGAACGTGAAGGCGGCGTTCTCCGTCGCCGACCGGGCCTATGTGCTGACCGAGGGGCGCAACCGCCTGGACGGCACGCCCGCGCAACTGAGCGCGATGGACGAGATCGCGGACCTTTACCTTGGCGGCGGAGGCAAGCACTGATGTTGGCACAGACCATCGCGGACGGCATCCTGACCGGCTCGATCATCTCGCTGGGGGCCATCGGCCTGACGCTGACCATGAGCGTCCTGCGGTTCCCCAACTTCGCCCATGCCGAGCTGATCACCTTCGGCGCCTATATCGCGCTGGCGGTGGTCTGGCTGACCGGGGCCTTCATGGGGCCGATCAAGCCGTTCTCGTTCGGGGTGCCGCTGATCCTGGCCACGGTGGTGGCGATGGCGGCGACCTCGGCGCTGGCGCTGGCCATCGACGCGCTGATCTATCGCAGGCTACAGGCGCGGTCGAAGAAGATGACGGTGGTGTTCGGCAGCTTCGGCGTGTCGCTGATCATCCGCATGGCCATCCTGATGGCCTTCGGCGGCGCGGCGGCCTATTACTCGCGCACGCTCCAGATCGCGATCCCGGTGGGCGGGCTGTTTCGCATCATGCCGGACCAGGTGTTCACGCTGGGCATCACCATCGTGGTGGTGCTGGGCCTGCACCTGTTCCTGCAACGCACGCGGCTGGGCCTGGCCATGCGCGCCTATGCCGAGAACCCGCAACTGGTCGGCGTCTACGGCTATGACGCGCGCAAGGTGCTGCGCTGGACCTGGGTGATCGGCGCCAGCCTCGCGGCTTTGGCCGGGGTGCTTTACGGGCTGACCGTGCAGATCCGGCCCGAGCTGGGCTTCCACCTGCTGCTGCCTCTGTTCGCGGCGGCGATCCTGGGCGGCGTGGGCAGCGTGCACGGCGCGGTGATCGGCGGGCTGATCGTGGGGCTGGCCGAGTCCTTCTCGATCTATATCCTGCCGCCCGGCTACAAGATGGCGGTGCCCTTCGTGCTGCTGCTGCTGATCCTGTATCTGCGGCCCTCCGGGCTGTTTGCCCTTGCGAAAGGACAGGCGAAATGACCGGGCTGATCGCTTACCTGATGTTCTTCCTGTCCATCACGCTGATCTATTCGATCGTGGTGATGGGGCTGAACCTGCAATGGGGCTATACCGGGCTGTTCAATGCCGGGGTGGTGGCCTTCTATGCCGTCGGCGCCTATGGCACGGCGATCCTCATGGGGCCGGACCGCGCGCATCTGATCGGCGGCTTCGGCCTGCCCTTCCCGCTGGCGCTGCTGGGCGGCGTGATCGCGGCGGCCATCGCGGCGTTATTGGTCGGGCTGGCGACCTTGCGATTACGCGACGACTATCTGGCCATCTCCACCTTCGGCATCGCGATTTCCGTGCAGCTTGTGGCGCTGAACTTCGCCAGCCTGACCGGCGGGCCGGAGGGGCTGGTCGGCCTGCCGCGCCCGATGCTGCGCACCATCGGCTCGCCCGTGGGCTTCAACCTGTTCTATCTGGGGCTGGTCGCCGTGGTTGCGGGCGCGGTCTATCTGGCCTTGCAGGCGGCCTTGTCCTCGCCCTGGGGCCGGCTGCTGAAGGCCATCCGCGAGGACGAGACCGCCGCCGGCTCGCTGGGCAAGAACGCGCCCGCCGTGCGGCTGACCGCCTTCGTGCTGGGCTGTGCGCTGATGGGTCTGGCCGGCGGCCTCTATGTCGGCTTCATCGGCTTCGTCAGCCCGCAGGACTTCCTGCCGATCCTGACCTTCCAGATCTGGGCCATGCTGATCGTCGGCGGCTCGGGCAATACCAGGGGCGCCTTCGTCGGGGCCTTCGCCATCTGGGGCCTGTGGTCGCTGTCGGGCGTCGCGGTCAGCCGCCTGCTGCCGCCGGCGCTGCAATCGCAGGGCGGCGCCATTCAGGTCATGCTGATCGGGTTGCTGATCGTGCTGACGCTGCTGTTCCGCCCGCGCGGGCTGATCGGCGAGAGGGATACCGTGTCGCGCCATGTCGACTGATCGTCCCGCCACCTTCTGGCACAGCCAGGTCACGCTGCCCGACCGTCCGCCCCTGTCCGGGGCGGTGGAGGCCGATGTCGCGGTGATCGGCGGCGGCTTTACCGGCCTGTCGGCGGCGGCGACCTTGGCCGAGGGCGGCGCCAAGGCCGTGGTGGTCGAGGCGAAAAGCGTGGCCTATTCCGCGTCGGGCCGCAATGCCGGCTTCGTGGTGCCGAACTTCTCCAAGGCCGATCCGGCGCAGGTGCTGGCCAAGCTGGGCGAGGCGCGCGGCAAGCGCCTGCTGGCGCTGGTCGGCGGCGCGGCGGATCGGGTGTTCGATCTGGCCCGGCAGGCGGGGCTGGGCGATCTGGCCGAGCAAAACGGCTGGCTGCAACCCGCCCATTCCCCGGAGATGGCCGTGAAAGTCCGCGCCCGCGTCGAGGCCTGGGCCGCGCTGGGCCGCCCGGTCGAGTGGCTGGACCCGGCCGAGACCGAGCGCCGCACCGGCATCGGCATCTATCACGGCGCGCTGCGCGATGCCTCGGGCGGGATGATCAACCCCGTCGCCCATGCCGCCGCCTTGGCCAACCGCGCCGAAGCCGCCGGTGCCGCGATCCATGAGGGCACGCCCGCCAGCGCCGTCACCCGGCAGGGGGCCGACTGGCTGGTGACGACGCCCAGGGGGCAGGTCAAGGCGCGCCGCGTGCTGCTGTGCACCAATGCCGCCGACGAGGGCGCGGCGAAGGCGCTGGGCCGCACCGTCATCCCGCTGAACGTCTATCAGATCGCCACCGACCCGCTGCCGGGCGCGGTGATCGCGCGGTTCTCGCCGCATCGCGAGCCGGTCTCGGACACCCGCAACAACATCTTCACCTACCGGCTGACCTCGGACGACCGGCTGATTTCCGGCGGCATGGCGATCTTTCCGGGCGCCGGGGCCGAGGCCCGCATGGCGAAACGCATCGCCGCCCGCCTTCAGGCCGAATTGGGGCTGGACCTGCCGCTGCGCGCCGCCTTCTGCTGGCGCGGCACGGCGGCGGTGACGACGGATTTCCTGCCGCATCTGGTGCAGTTCGGCGAGGGCTATGTCGGCGCCACCGCCTGCAACGGGCGCGGCGTCGCCATGACCACCGTTCTGGGCGAGGCGCTGGGTGCCGCCATTCTGGAAAACCGCCCGCTGGACGACCTGCCGGTGCCTCTGGCGCCGCCTGCGCCGGTGCCGGCGCCGTTCCTCGCGCGCTGGGCGCCGTCGCTGTTCCTGATCCAGGGCGACCGTGCCGACCGGCGGGCGATCCGCAAGACAAGGGAGATTCGCGCCGGCGCCTGATCGCCGGCCCGGGTAAGACATGACAACGAACAGGGTGGACCCATGAAACGACTTCTTCTGTGCAGCGGGCTTGCGGTGGCGGCCCTCGGCGCCGCGCCGGCGATGGCTGCGGATTGCAACATCACCTTCGGCTCGATCCTGTCGCTGACCGGGCCGAACGCCGCCATCGGCAAGGCCATCGGCGATGCCGGGCAACTGGCCGTGGACGCGTTCAACGAGACCGGCGGAAGCTTGGGCTGCCAGGTCGATTTCGTCCTGCGCGACGACCAGGGCCAGCCCAGCGTCGGCGTCGATGCCGCCAAGGCGCTGGTCGAGATCGACAAGTCGCCGGTGATCCTGGGCGCCATCGCCTCGGGCGTGACGCTGCCGATCCTGACCTCGGTGGCGGTGCCCTCGAAGGTGGCGCAGCTGTCCTGCTGCTCCTCGGCGCCGTCGCTGACCGATCTGGCGGCCGAGGGCGGCACGGACGGGCTGTGGTTCCGCACCCTGCCGACCTCGCGCCCGCAGGGGATCGTGATGGCGACGCTGGCCCGCGAGGCCGGGCTGGAGAACATGGCGATCATCTATGTGAACTCGGATTACGGCGCCGGGCTGGCCAAGGATTTCAAGGACGCCTTCGAGGCGCTGGGCGGCACCATCACCCAGATGGTCGGCTATAACCAGGAGCAGGCCAGCTACCGCGTCGAGGTTAGCGCCGCCATGCAGGGCAACCCGGAAGCGATGTGGTTGGTGGCCTTCCCGGCGGACGGGGCGACGGTGGTGCGCGAATGGCTGTCCTTCGGCGGTTCCAGCAAGCTTTACCTCTCCAACGCCATGCGCGCCGACGAGTTCGTCGAGGCCGTGGGCGCCGAGAACCTGGCCGATGCGGTGGGCATCGACAATGCCCAGATCGAGGGCGCCGGGGCCGAGGCCTTCGCGAAGGTCTGGGCCGACCGCTTCGGCTCGCCGCCGAACGGGCCGGGCCTGCACAGCATGTATGACGCCACCGCCATCGCGCTGCTGGCGATGGAAAAGGCCGGCAAGGCCGAAGGCGCCGCCATCGCCGAGAACGTCCGCGTGGTGACCGGCGGCGAGGGCGAGGTAGTGCTGCCCGGCCCCGAGGGCTTTGCCCGCGCCAAGGAGCTGATCGCCGCCGGCCAGCCCTTCACCTATGAGGGTGCCATCGGCCCGGTGACCTTCGACGCCAATGGCGACGTGAACGGTCCCTATCTGATCTGGGGCGTGCGCGACGGCGAACTGGCCACGCTGGACAACTGGGACATCCCGCGCGTGGACGCCGCCACCGCGGCCATCGGCGAATAAGGCGGGGAAGGGGCGGCCATGCCGGGCGCGGACCAGACCAGCGGACAAGTGCATGACATGGACGCCCAGTTCACGCTGGCCCATGTGCCGGACCTTGCCGGCCTGAACGCGGCGCGGGCCGAGGCGGCGGCGGCCGCCCTGGCCCGCTGGCCGGTCCATCGCGGGCTGCGCTACGGCGCGGGCGCGGGGCGCAGCCTCAACATCTTCCCGGCGCAGGGGGCGACCCCGGCGCCGGTGCTGTTCTTCATCCACGGCGGCTTCTGGCGCTCGATGGAGGCCGATACGTTCAGCTTCCTGGCCGACGGCTTCGTGCCCTTCGGCGCCGTGCTGGTGGTGATCGACTATCCGCTGATGCCCTCGGTGCGGCTGGCCGAGGTGCTGGATGCCTGCGCCGAGGCGCTGGCCTGGACTCATGCCCATATCGCGGACTATGGGGGCGACCCGGATCGCATCACCATCTGCGGCAACTCCGCCGGCGGGCATCTGGTGGCGGAACTGGCCGATATGGGGCGCGGCCTGACCCGCGCAACCGGCGCGCCGGGGCCGGGCACGCCCATCGCCGGCGCCGTGCCGATCAGCGGCATCTTTGATCTGGAGCCGGTGACGCGCTCGTTCCAGAACGATCCGCTGCAACTGACCCCGGCGGAGGTCCGCGACCTCAGCCCCCTGACCCGGCCCTATCGCCCCGTGGTGCCGGTGATCGCCGCCGTGGGCGGGGACGAGACCGACGAGTTCCTGCGCCAGAACCGCGCCTTCGCGGCGCTTTGCGCGCAAAGCCAGCCGGCGCGGACCGTCGAGGTCCCCGGCACCAACCACGTCACCGTCCTGACCGAGGCACTGGCCCGGCCGGACAACGCCTTCAACAAGCAGGTGCGCGCGTCGATGGGCCTCGCCCTCTGACCGCCGCCATCAGACAGAAAGATACACCATGCCCCGCCTTGCCCGCCGCCTGACCCAGACATCGGCAAAAAGCTATGGGATGTTCGCCAAGGCGGCGGCCCTGGGGCCGCGCCCGGACCTGATCCACCTGGAGCTGGGCATGCCGATCCACGACACGCCCGACCATATCAAGCAGGCCACCATCGACGCCCTGCGCGCCGGCGAGGTGCATTACAGCGATTTCCGCGGCATCCAGCCGCTGCGCGAGGCGCTGGCCGCCAAGATGCGGGCGGAGAACGCGCTGGACTATACCCCGGACGAGGTGATCGTCACCAACGGGCTGACCGAAGCCTCCTACCTCGCCTTCATGGCCCTGCTGGACGAGGGCGACGAGGCCATCCTGCTGGAACCCTATTACCCCCAGCATGTCGGCAAGATCGAGATGGCCGGCGCGCGGCCGGTGATCGCGGCCACCGGCCCCGGCTTCACCATCCAGCGCGACCTGATCGAGGCCGTGATCACGCCGAAGACCCGTGTGATCACATTGGTCAACCCCTCGAACCCCACCGGCCGCTGCTATACGCGCGAGGAGTTGCAGATCATCGCCGACCTGTGCATCGAGCACGACCTCGCCGTGATCAGCGACGAGGTGTATGAGCGGATCACCTTCGGCACCCCGCATATCTCCATCGCCTCGCTGCCGGGGATGCGCGACCGGGTGGTCAGCATGTTCGCCTTTACCAAGGCCTTCGCGATGGATGGCTGGCGGCTGGGCTGGCTGGCGGCGGATGCCGCGCTGATCGGGCCGCTGGTCAAGCTGCATTCCACCGTGGTCACGCATGTGAACACCTTCATCCAGCACGGCGCGCTGGCCGCGATCACCGGCCCGGCGCCGGTGCTGGCGGCGATGGTGGACGACGACCGCGCCAAGCGCGACCTGGTGGTCACGCGCATGAACCAGATGCCCGGCGTGCGCTGCCACAGCCCGGAGGGGACCATCTATGCCTTCCCCGACATCACCGGCACCGGCCTGACCTCGCAGCAGGCGGCCGATGCGCTGCTGGAGCGTGCGGGCGTCGTGGTCGAATCCGGCGCCTTCTACGGGCCGGGCGGCGAGGGGCATCTGCGGGTCTGCTTCGGCTCGGTCACGCATGAGCAGCTTGAGGAGGCGATGGACCGCATGTCGCGCTTCTTCAACGACCTGGCCTGAAGCGCCTGCCTGCCGGAGGGCGGCAAGCCGCGCGGTGATCCGGTCCGGGCGGCCGGTCCCCGCGCGCCTGCCGGTCCCGCCCTCTCATCGTCCGGCGGACGCCGCCGCTGCGCCCTGCGAGGCCGCAACCTCCCCGATGCCGGTAGCCGTGCCCGCACGACCCGGCGAGGCTGGCCCCATTGCTGCCCCGTGCGCCGCCGGCACCAGGGGGCCGCCCGGCCCGCCCCGCAACGCGCGCCTTCCCCCGGCGGCGTGATCCGTCCGGGCGGCATTTCGCATGACTGTTGACTTGCAATCGGTTGCATGGGACGCTGAGGGCAGGGAGACAGACGAGGCCGGGGAATGGAGGATCGTGTCGAAACGCCGCCGAGGCAGCATCGCGCCGATGCGCTGGAGGTGGTCGTGCATGCCGATCTGGCCGCGATGGGCCGGGCGGCGGCGGCCGAGGTGGCGGATGCCATGCGCGCCGTGGCCGCCGCCAAGGGTGCCGTGCGCATGGTCTTTGCCGCCGCGCCCAGCCAGGCCGACATGATGGCCGCGCTGACCGCCATGCCGGGCCTGCCGTGGGAGCGGGTGACGGCCTTTCACATGGACGATTACCTCGACCTGCCAGCCGACGCGCCGCAGCGGTTCGGCAACTGGCTGGACCGGCACCTGTTCGGCCACGCCCCCTTCGGCACCATCCATCGCATCCCGGCGCAGGGCGACCCGGCCCGCATCTGCGCCGATTACGAGGCGCTGCTGCGCGCCGCGCCGCTGGACATCCTGTGCTTCGGCATCGGGGTGAACGGGCATCTGGCCTTCAACGACCCGCCGGTGGCGGATTTCGACGATCCGCTGTGGGTCAAGGTGGTGGAGCTGGACCGGACATGCCGCCAGCAACAGGTGGATGACGGGTGCTTCCCGGCGCTGGCCGATGTGCCGAAACGCGCCATCACCCTGACCATTCCCTGCCTCATGGCGGCCGAGACCCGCATCGGCGTCGTCCCCGGCGCCCACAAGCGCGCGGCGCTGGCGGCGACGGTCTCGGGTCCGGTCTCGACCGCCTGCCCGGCCTCGATCCTGCGCCGTTGCGGCGCGCGGCTGCATATCGACGCAAAGGCCGATCCCCATGCCTGACATCGCCGCCCTCGCCGCCGACTATCAGGCGCGGATCGACGCCCACCTGACCCGCATCCGCGAGCAGGAGGCGGCCGCCATCGAGGCCGCCTCGGCCCGTATGGCCGAACAGATCGCCGCCGACCGGCTGGTGCATGTCTTCGGCCCCGGCGGCCATTCCAACCTCGCCGCGCAGGAGGTGTTCTTCCGCGCCGGCGGGCTGATGCATGTCAGCGCCATCCTCGACGAGGGCACGCTGCTGTCGAACGGCGCCCTGCGCTCGATGGCGATGGAGCGCACGCCCGGCTATGGCCGCGTGGTGATCCGCAATGCCGGGCTGGGGCCGGACAGCCTGCTGATCCTGGTCAACGCCTACGGCATCAATGCCGCCCTGATCGACGCCGCGCTGGAGGCACGCGGCTTGGGCGCCACGCTGATCGGGGTTTCGTCCCGCGCCCATGCCGAGGGCACCGCGCCCGACCACCCCGCGCGGCACCCGACGAAACGGAACCTGCACGATCTGGTGGATGTCGCCATCGACACCAAGGTGCCCATCGGCGACGCGGTGATCCGCATTCCGGGCATGGAGGAGCCGGTGGCGGCGATCTCGACCTTCGCCAATGCCTTCGCGCTGAACTGGCTGGTGATGGCGACCATCGCCCGGCTGGTCGAGGCGGGGATCGAGCCGCCGGTCTGGCGCTCCGGCAATGCGCCCGGCGGGGACGAGGCGAATGCGCGCTTCATCCACCGCTTCCGCGACCGGGTGCGCGCGTTGTGACCGAGGCGCGCGCATATCGCGGCCGGCTGGCCAATGGCGAGGGGCGCGCGCTTGTCGTCAGGGGCGGGTCGATCCGCGAGATGCGCCCCTGTCCGGCCGAGGGGCTGCCGTGGCTGGCGCCGGCCCTGGTCGATTTGCAGGTGAACGGGTTTGGGGGGCTGGACCTGAACGATGGCGCACTGGCGCCGGAAACGGTCGTGGCCCTGTGCGAGGTGCTGGCGGCGCGCGGGGTCGGCTGCTTCCTGCCCACGCTGATTACCGCCCCGCGCGCCGCGCTCGTGCAGCGGCTGGAGGCGATTGCGCAGGCGATGCGCGACCCCCTGGCGGCGGCGATGATCGCCGGCGTGCATGTCGAAGGCCCGATGATCGCGCCCGAGGACGGTCCGCGCGGCGCCCATCCGGCCGCCCATGTCCGCGCCCTGACGCTGGAGGAGTTCGAGGGCTGGCAGGCGGCCTGCGGCGGGCTGGTGCGCAAGGTGACGCTGGCGCCGGAGGCGGAGGGGGCGATTCCCCTGATCCGGGCGCTGGCGGCGCGAAGGGTGCTGGTCGCCATCGGCCACAGCAATGCGACCCCGGCGCAGATCGGTGCGGCGGTCGCGGCGGGCGCCAGCATCTCCACGCATCTGGGCAATGGCGCGGCCGCCATGCTGCCGCGCCATCCCAACCTGATCTGGGCGCAACTGGCCGAGGACGGCCTGACCGCCGGCTTCATCGCCGATGGCGACCACCTGCCCGATGCCGCGCTGAAGGCGATGCTGCGTGCCAAGGCGGGGCGGGCGTTCCTGGTCTCGGACAGCGTGGGGCTGGCGGGCATGCCGCCGGGCCGCTACGACAACCCCGTCGGCGGCGCGGTCGAGATCGACGCCACCGGCAGGATTTCGGTCGCCGGCACCCCCTATCTGGCCGGCTCGGGCCATGCCTTGATCGAGTTTCTGGGCCGCGTGCCCGCCGCCACCGGCCTGACCCTGGGCGAGGTCCTGCACCTTGCGACCACCGCCCCGGCGGCGCTGATCGGTCGCCGTGTGGCCCTGCGCGAGGGCGCGCGCGCCGATTTCATCCTGTTCGACTGGTCGCCCGACGCGCCCGTCATCCGCCTGCGCGATTCGGTGATCGCCGGGGAAAGGCGGGGACCATGATCCGCGCCGGCGCCGCCGTCATCGACATCACGCCGCCCGAGGGGCTGGCGATGGCCGGTTTCGGGGCGCGGATGGCGGGGGCGAGGGGCGCCCATGACCGCCTGGGCGTGCGGGCGCTGGTGGTGGGCGATACCGCGCTGGTCACGGCGGACGTGATCGGCGTGGATGCGGCGCTGTCGGCGCGGGTGCGGGCCGCCTGCTGCCTGCCGGCGCGGAACGTGGTGGTCGCCGCGCTGCACAATCACGGCGGGCCGGTCTCGATGCCTGGCCGGCTGTCGGCCCCGGCCGATCCGGCATGGATGGCGCGGTTCGAGGCGGCACTGGTCGCGGCCATCGACACGGCCGCCGCCGCGCGCCGGCCGGTGACGATCCGCGCCGGCCATGCCCCCGATCCGGGCTTCGCGAAGAATCGCCGCCATCCGGGCGGGCCGGTGGATGGGGTGCTGCCGGTCCTGCGCTTCGACCGGGCGGATGGCGCGCCGCTGGCGATCCTGACCAGCTATGGCTGCCATCCGGTGGTTCTGGGCGCCGACAACCTGCTGTGGACCGCCGACTATCCGCATGCCTTGCGCGCCCGGCTGGAGGCGGCGCTGCCCGGCGCGGTCGCGATCTTCGCCACCGGCTGCGCGGGCGATGTGAATACCGGGCATTCCGCGCAGGCCTCGCTGACGCAGGCGGCCCAGCCCGCCCGCACCTTTGCCGAGGCCGCCCGCATCGGCGCCGGACTGGCCGAGGCGGTTCTGGCCGCGCCGCTTGCGCCCGTCTCCGGCCCGGCCGGTGCGGCGGAAACCCATCTGGCCCTGCCCTTCGCCCGCCGCGAGGCCGATCCCGCCGGGCTGGCCCGCGACTGGCGCGCGCAGGCCGCGACTGCGCCGCCCGTTCAGGCGCATCTGCTGCGCATCTGGGCGGATTGGGCCGATGCCCTGCCCGAAACCCCGCCCGCGCCGCTGCCCGCGCGCGTCTCCGTGCTGGACTGGGCCGGCGCGCGCCTGATCGCCCTGCCGGGCGAGATCTTCGCGCAGACGGCGCTGGACTTGCGTGCCCGGCTGGCGCGCGATCATAATGGGCCGATCTTCGTCCTGGCCTATGCCGACGACAATCCCGGCTATATCCCGCCCCGCGCGGAGCATGCCATCGGCGGCTACGAGGTCGAGGAAGCGCATCGCTTTTACGGCCTGCCCGCCGGCTTCGCCCCCGGCGCCGCCGAATTGCTGGCCGATGCCGCCTGTGCGGCCAGCGAAACCGGGGCCGCGCGCCCCGCAACGACCGAACATCTGGGAGGATGACATGACCACATTGAAAGCCCGTCTTGCCTTGACCACGGCGCTGGCGCTGGGCCTGGCCGGGACCGCGCCGGCGCAGGACATCACCGTCTGGAGCGGCTATCCCGAACTGGCCCCCTTCTATGAGCACGTCGCCGAGGGGATGAAGGCCGACTGGCCCGACCTGACCGTCACCGTCGAGGCCATCGCGCTGCGCGAGCACGAGCGGCGCCTTGCGCTGGGCCTGTCCTCGGGCCTCGAAGGCGCCACGGTGATCGAGCTGTCCGGCTCGACCGCCAGCCGCTATGTCGAGAACGACCTGATCCCCGCCGCGCCCGACGCGGTGGCGGCTTTCGTCACCGACCCGGCCAATTTCGGCGCGTTCTTCGTCGAGGCCGCCTCGCGCGATGGCACGGTCTACGGCATTCCGTTCATGCGCGGCCAAGGCTCGCTGTTCTACAACACCGAGATGTTCGCCGCGGCCGGTCTGGAAGGTCCGCCCGCGACGATGGAGGACTATACCGACTATGCCGACAAGCTGACCCAGCGCGACGGTTCGGGCAAGGCCACGGTGTCGGGCTGGTCGCTGCGGCTGTCGGGCGGCGGGCAGGGCATCGCCGAAAAGTTCTGGATCAACCTGTTCCAGTATGGCGGCAATGTCATCGTCTCGGACGGCGAGGGCCGCTACCGGGCCGACTATGCCAACGAGGCCGGGGTCAAGGCGCTGGGCCAGTATCTGGACCTGATCGCGCAAGGCACGGTTTCGGTCGAGATGCCCGCCGATGCCGAGGCGTTCGAGCGCGGCCAGACCGCCATGTTCATCCGCGAAAGCTGGGTGATCGGCGACATCAAAGCCAAGGCGCCGGACCTGCCCTATGCCACGGCGCCGCTGCCCGTCGGCTCCATCGCGCTGCCGACGAACCTTTACGTCGCCGGCGGTGACGACGAGGCCGCGGCCGCCGCCTGGGCCTTCGCGCAGGCCACGAACGAGCCGGAGAACCTGGTCTGGATGCTGGCCAATGTCGGCTGGCTGCCCAACCGCTCGGGGGTGGATTATTCCAGCGTGACCGACGAAACCCCGGCCTTCGCGGCCTTTGTCGATTACCCGGAGGACTATCAGTTCTTCACCCTGCCGGCCATCGGTCCCATCGAGGAGGTGCTGACCCGCCTGGCCGCCCAGCTTGAGGGCGCCTTCGCGAACCAGAGCCTCGCCGGCGACGATGCGGCGATTCTGGCCTATCTGGAGAAGGCCGCCGAGGAAACGAACCAGATCCTCGCGCGCGAGGGGCTGCTGGCCGAGTGAGGGGGACGGTGCGTGCAAGCACGCACCCTACGCAATGACGGCGCGGGGGGCCAGCGTCCCGCGCCACCCTCAAGGGAGGTTCCATGCTGCGCAGACGCCGTTTCGCCTTTGCCCTGCTGGCGATCCTGCCCACCTTGGCGATCTTCGCCTGGGTGCGGCTGATCCCGATCGCCGACACGCTGCGCCTTTCCCTGCATGACTGGAACCTGCTGTCCAGCAACAAGCCCTTCGTCGGGTTGCGCAATTTCCGCGAGCTGTTCGGCGACCAGCTGTTCCTGAACGCGCTGACCAATACCGCCATCATCGCCTTCGGCGTGCTGGTCATCACCATCCCGCTGGCGCTGGTGATCGCGGCGCTGATCCACACAAGGCTGCGCTCGCGCTTTGCCGGGTTCTTCGAGACGGCGGTGTTCATCCCGCATGTCGTCTCGCTGGTGCCGGCGGCGATGGCGTGGAAATGGATCTTCGACGCCAATGTCGGGCCGCTGAACGCGCTGATCGTGGGCTTGGGGGGGACCGCGCAGCCCTGGCTGTTCGATCCGGTGCTGTCGGTGCTGTCGATCATCATCCTGTGCAGCTGGCAGGCGCTGGGCTATGCGGTGCTGATCTACATGGTGGGCTTTCGCAACCTGCCCACCAGCGTCTACGAGGCCGCGACGCTGGACGGGGCGTCGGGCTGGCAGTCGTTCCTGTATATCTCGGTGCCGCTGCTGAAGCCGATCACGCTCTACGTGTCCGTGGTGACGCTGGTCTCGGGCTTCAATGTCTATGCGCAGGCCTTCGTGCTGGCCTCGGACACGCAGGGCGCGCCGGGGCGGCTGGTGCGGGTGCTGGTCATCGACATGCTGGAAAACAGCTTCCGCAACTATCGCGTGGGTTACG
Organism: uncultured Paracoccus sp.; assembly: GCA_934533075.1. Classification (GTDB taxonomy): domain Bacteria; phylum Pseudomonadota; class Alphaproteobacteria; order Rhodobacterales; family Rhodobacteraceae; genus Paracoccus. Next base: position 18,436 of record CAKTBJ010000001.1, on the reverse strand, counting down.
CGGCGGCCGAGGCGGTGATCCTGCTGCTGATCGTGCTGCTGCTGACCGGGGTGCAGTTCGGCCTGCTGCGCCAGAAAGGGGGCCGCCGATGACGCCGCAACGCCGCGCCGCGCTGGCCATCGACATCACGCTGGGCCTGTTCGGCCTGCTGATGCTGCTGCCGCTGATCCTGCTGGTCGCCAATGCCTTCAAGACCCCGGCCGAGATGATCGCCTGGCCGCCCACCATCATCCCCCATGCCCCCACGCTGGAGAATTTCCGCTCGGTCCTGGGGGACACGCCGCTGCTGCGCTGGATCGGCAACAGCCTGGCCTTCGCGCTGATGTCCAGCGCCTCCATCGTGCTGACCTCCTCCATCGCCGGCTATGTCATCGGGAAATTCCGCTTTCGGACCATCAACCTGATCTTCTTCCTGTTCCTGGCGACGGCGATCATCCCGTTCGAGGTCTACATGATCCCGCTTTACTTTCAGGTGAAGGCGGTGGGGGCGCTGAATACGGTCTGGGGGCTGCTGATCGGCTATCTGGTGATGAGCTTCGGCATCTTCCTGATCCGCCAGAACGTCGACACCGCCATCCCGGACGAGCTGATCGAGGCCGCGCGTATCGACGGCGCGTCGGAATGGTGGATCTTCTGGCGCATCGGCCTGCCGCTGCTGCGCGGGCCGCTGGCGGCGCTGGGGGTGCTGGCCTTCTTTCAGGCCTGGACGGCCTTCGCCTGGCCGATGATCGTCGCCACCAGGCGGCAGGCCTATACGATCGAGGTCGGGCTGGCGCAGTTCCAGACCGGCTACACCGTCGATCTGGGGCGGCTGTCGGCGGCCTCGGCGGCGGTGCTGATCCCCTCGGTGCTGGTGTTCATCCTGCTGCGGCGGCAATTCGTGCAAGGGATTTCGGCCAGCGGGATGAAGGAATGAGCCTGGCGCTGACCCTCACCGCGCGGCGCTACGAGGCCGCCAACCGGCAGGCGCTGGGCTGGATGCTGGCGCGCCCGCCGGCGGGGCCGTTTCTGGACACCAAGGTCAACCCGCTGACCGGGGCGGATTATGGCCCCGGTGACGGCCAGCGCGGGGGGGCTTGGGTCTATGGCTGGATTCAGGGGCGCGGGCTGGAGGCGCTTGTGACCTTCGCCCGCGATCCGGCGGAAAGCGACCCGGCCCTGTCGGCGCGCCTGCTGGACCGCGCCCGCCCGCTTTATGCGGCGCTGGACGGGCTGGTGGCGCGGGACGGGCATGGCGCTTTCCTCTATCGCGACGGGCACCCGCTGCGCCCGGTGGCGGGCGAGATTTACACCTATTCCGACGCCTTCTTCGCCAAGGGGCTGGTGGCCGCCGCCGCCCTGTTCGCGCCGCAGGACGTGCCCCGGCAGCTGGACTATCTGATGCGGGTGATCGCGGCCGTCGAGGACAACCGCTTCCAGATGGACGAATCCACCGCCATCGGCCCGCAGGCACTGGCCGCGCAGCCCGACGATTTCGGCCCCCGCATGATCCTGCTGGGTGCGGCGGGGATGCTGCACCGGCTGGGCCTTGGCGCGCATGCCGGCTTTGCGGATCGCTTCATCGACGCGATCCTGACCCGCTATGACGACCCCGCCACCGGCCTGCTCTGGACCGTGCCGGGCGAGGACCGCCGCAATCCCGGCCATTCCATCGAGTTCGTCGGCTTTGCGCTGGATCACCTGCGCCACCTGCCGCCCGACCCGGACCTTGCGGCGCGGCTGGCGGCCCTGCTGTCCCGCACGCTGGACCTGTCGCTGATCGGTCCCGGCATTCCCCTGTTCATTCAAGGGGATGGCATCCCGGCCTCGGGTTACTTCCCGTGGTGGAGCCTGCCCGAAGCCATCCGCGCCTGTGCGCTGGCGCAGGAAACCGGCGCCGACCTGCTGGCGCATTGGCAGGCCGCCGAGCGCCTGTTCTTCGGCAACTTCTGGCAGAACCGGCACGGTTATGCCTATCAGACCCTGAATGCCGAGGGTCCGGTCGACTACGTTCCGGCGACCCCCGACCTCGATCCCGGCTATCATACCGCCCTCAGCCTGCATGCCGCCGCCCGGGCCGCGCGCCGGCTGGCCGGCCAGACGCAAAGGAAACCTCATGGCCTCGGTTGACATCACCGACCTGCGCAAGACCTACGGCCAGCACGAGGCCATCCACGGCGTGTCCTTTTCCATCCCCGACGGCGCCTTCGTGGCGCTGGTCGGCCCCTCGGGCTGCGGGAAATCCACCATCCTGCGCATGATCGCCGGGCTGGAGGAGATCACCGCCGGCACCATCGCCATCGACGGCCGCGTCATCAACGAGGTCGCCCCCAAGAGCCGCGACATCGCGATGGTGTTCCAGAACTATGCGCTTTATCCGCATATGACCGTGGCGCAGAACATGGGCTTTTCGTTGCGCCTGCTGGGCAAGTCCAGGGCCGAGATCGCCGCCGCCGTCGAGGGCGCGGCGCAGATCCTGGGCCTGACGGAGTTTCTGGACCGCTATCCGCGCCAGCTTTCGGGCGGCCAGCGGCAGCGGGTGGCGATGGGCCGGGCCATCGTCCGCCAGCCCAAGGTGTTCCTGTTCGACGAGCCGCTCTCCAACCTCGACGCCAAGCTGCGGGTTCAGATGCGGGCCGAGCTGAAGGCCATGCACCGCCGCCTTGGGGCGACGATCATCCACGTCACCCATGACCAGATCGAGGCGATGACGATGGCCGATCTGGTCGTGGTCATGCGCGAGGGGCATGTGGCCCAGATGGGCACGCCGCTGGACCTCTACGACCATCCGCAGAACCTGTTCGTGGCCGGCTTCATCGGCTCGCCGGCGATGAATTTCCTGGAGGCCGCGCTGACCGTGGGCAGCAGCCGCGCCGATCTGGGCGGCGGCGAAAGCCTGACCCTGCCCGGCCCCGCCACGCGCAGCGGCACGGTCACGCTGGGCGTGCGCCCCGAGCATCTGCGCCCCGCCGCCGAGGGCGAGGGGATTGCCATGCAGATCTTCAATGTCGAGCCGACCGGGGCCGAGACCTGGCTGCAAGGCCGCAGGAACGGGCGCGAGCTGACCGTGCAGACGCATGAGCGCCTGCCCGCCAGCCCCGGCGAAACCCGCTGGTTCACCGCCGATCCGGCGGTCCTGCACCTGTTCGACCCCGCCACCGAGGCCCGCATCGCCCCTTAGCCTATGCCGGGGCGCGGTTTTGCGTTAACCTTTGCGGGGCAGGGGTCGCATGGGGCGCATGCCATGAAGGTCTGGCTATTCATCGCGCTGGGGCTGGCGATGCTGGCGCTGGCCTCCTGGCGCCAGTTTCTGGACCGCAACGTGACGCTGGACGAGCGGCTGCGCTGCGAGGCGGTGGTGCATGCCGACCACGATGCCGATGCGCGCGCGCTGGCCGAGCTGCTGCCGCTCTGTGCCCGCCGGGCGATGGTCAAGATGATGGATGCCCGGCGCGAGGGGGCCGAGGCACTGACCGCCAGCGATGCGCTGGACGCGGCCGGGCGGCAACAGGCGCTGTCGGCACTGATCAACCTGGCGCTGACCGGGGCGGGGATCGGGGCCTTCGCGGTGGCCTGGCGGCGGGCCACGCACGGGCGGCGGCGGTTCTGACCGCCGGGCCTAGCGGATCGTGCTGGCGACGAAATCCATATGCGCCAGCTGCGCCCGCCCGGCCTCGGCGCTGTCGCCGGAGGCGATCGCCTCGAAGATGCGGCCATGCTGCCGGCCCAGCACGCGCAGCAGGGCGGGCCGGTTGATCCGTTCGCGGCGGATACGCCAGTCGGATTCGTGCCGGGTCTGGCGGATCAGGTCGTAGATTTCCAGAAACAGCGCATTTCCGGCCAGTTCGGCGATGCGGTAATGGAACACCTCGTCGGCGAGGTCGTAATCGGCCGGCGCCTCGGTGCTGCGGGTGCGGATCATCAGCGCCTCCAGCGCCGCCAGGTCTTCCGCCCCGGCATTCAGCGCCGCCAGCTCGGCCAGCCGCGGTTCGACCTGCCGGCGCACATCCATCAGCTGCGCCAGCGTCAGCCGCCCGGCCAGCAGGCGCGGGCGGGCCTTGTCGGAGGGCGGCGGCGGCGCGACCCAGGTGCCTTGCCCGCGCCGGCGGAACAGCGCCCCGCGCCGCGCCAGCTCGTCCAGCGCCAGCCGCAGCCGGCGGCGGGGAATGCCGAGGGTTTCGGACAGGCTGCGTTCGGCCGGCAGGCGGCCGTCGCCGGCGGCGGCGCGGGCCAGCAGCGGCGCGAGGGCGCGGATCACCTCGTCCTCGGCCGGCATCTCAGCCCCCCAGCAGGTCCATGAACATCCGCAGCGAGGTCAGCAGCAGGAAGGCGCCGAAGCACAGCCGCAAAGCCCGGCGCGGGATGGTATGCGCCAGTTTCGCCCCCAGCTGCGAGAACACCATCGTCAGCGGGATCACCACCGCCGCCGCCAGCAGGTTCACATAGCCCAGCGAGAAGGGCGGCAGCCCCTCGGCCCCCCAGCCGGTGATGATGTAGCCGATGGTCCCCGGCACGCCGATCAGGAAACCCAGCACCGTCGAGGTGCCGACCGCGCGCCGGATGTCATAGCCGAGGAAGTTCAGCAGCGGCACGCCCACGGTGCCGCCGCCGATCCCCATCAGCGCCGACACCCCGCCGGTGAAGATGCCGAAGCCGGCCCAGACGGCGGGGGGGAAGTCGCGCGGCTCCGGCTCGGCCCTGCCCTTGCGCAGGATCATGTCGAAGCTGACCACCAGGGCCACCGTGGCGAACACCGCCAGCGAGACCTTGCCGGAGACGAAGCCGCCGATGGCGCTGCCCAGCACCACGCCGGTGATGATCCACGGCGCCCAGCGCCGGATCAGCGCCGTATCCACCGCCCCACGCCGGTAATGCGCCCGCGACGAGGCCAGCGAGGTGAAGACGATCGTGGACAGCGAGGTCGCCACCGCCACCTTCATGGTCAGGTCGGGGTCCCAGCCCACCAGCGTCATGGCGAAATACAGCGCCGGCACGATGACGATGCCGCCGCCCACGCCCAGCAGCCCCGCGAGGACGCCTCCCGCGACGCCGGCACCCACCGCCACCGCCGCCAGTTGCAGCAGCGCCACCGTTGTCATGTTGTCCATGATCCGTCCCTTTTCGCGGTTTCAGCGCCCGACCGCATAGGCCTGCATCAGGCGCGGCGTCGCCGCCGCCGTCAGCATGCCGTCGGCATCGCGCCTTGCGGCGGTCATGCGGCCGATGCTCCACGGCTCGGCCACGATCACCTTGTGGCCGCGCGCGCGCAGGGCCGCGATGGTGGCCTCGCCGAGATTCGGCTCGACCATCATCTCGCCGGGCTTGCATTCGCGCGGATAGAAGCTGGCCTGGAAATGCAGGCTGTGGAACAGCGGCGCGTCGATGCTTTCCTGAAGGCCCAGCCCGTGATGGACATAGCGCAGGAACCAGATCAGTTGCCACTGGTCCTGCTGGTCGCCGCCGGGCGTCCCGAAGGCGATGCGGGCGCCGTCCTTTTCCGCCATCGAGGGCGTCAGCGTGGTGCGCGGGCGCGAGCCGGGGCGCAGGGTCAGCGGCTGGCCGTCCTCCAGCCAGAACATCTGCGCGCGCGAGTTCAGCGGGAAGCCCAGCCCCGGAATCACCGGGTTGGATTGCAGCCAGCCGCCCGAGGGGGTCGAGCTGACCATGTTCCCCCAGCGGTCGATCACGTCCAGATGCACGGTATCGCCGCGCTTCTCGGTCAGGTGGGCCATCGTCGGCTCGCCGGCGGAAATGCCGCGCGCCGCCTCGAAATCCCGCGCGGCGCGGGCGATGGCGGCATCGGCCAGGTGCTCCAGCCCCGGAAGGCGGCCGGGGCGCTGCTCCATGCTGGCCTCGGGGCCGATCAGCCTGGCGCGTTCGGCGCCGTAGGCCTCCGACAGCAGGGTGTCCACCGGCACCTCGAAGAAATCCGGGTCGCCGTAATAGGCCTCGCGGTCGGCATAGGCCAGTTTCATCGCCTCGATCACGGTATGGGTGAACTCGTCCCCCATCGGGTCCATCGCGCCGAGGTCGAAATTCTTCAGGATTTGCAGCGCCTGCAACAGCACCGGGCCTTGCGACCAGGTGGGCAGCTTGTGGACGGTCCAGCCGTGATAATCCACGCTGACCGGCGCCTCCCAATGCGCTTGCCACCCGGCCAGGTCGGCACGCGACAGCACCCCGGCATGGGCCTTGCCGGAGACATCCATCACGCAGGCATCCGTGAGGTAATCGCAAATCGCATCGGCCACGAAGCCCTGCGACCACAGGCGGCGGGCGGCGTCGATGCGGGCCGCGCGGGTCTCGCCCTCGGCCTCGTCCACGATGCGCTGATACGTTGCCGCGAGGTCGGGATTGCGAAACAGCGACCAGGGCGCCGGGGCCTCGCCCCCCGGCATCCATGTCGCGGCGGAACTCGGCCATTCCGCGCGAAAGAACTCCGCCAGCCCGGCGATGGTGTCCGACACGCGCGGCAGCACCGGGTGGCCGTCGCTTGCATAGGCGATGGCGGGGGCCATGACCTCGGCCAGCTCCATGCTGCCGTGGTCGCGCAGCATCAGCATCCAGCCGTCGAAGGCGCCGGGCACCACGGTGGCCAGCAGGCCCGAGCCGGGGATCAGCCCGTCGCCCAGCAGCGCGCGGTAATGCGCCAGCGTCGCACCCTTCGGTGCCACGCCCTGCCCGCACAGCACCTTGGTCTCGCCGGTTTCCGCCAGATGCACGATGGCGGGCAGGTCGCCGGCGGGACCGTTCAGATGCGGCTCGACCACCTGCAAGACCATCGCGGTCGCCACGGCGGCGTCGAAGGCATTGCCGCCCTTCTCCAGGATACCCATCCCGGCGGCCGAGGCGATCCAATGCGTCGAGGCCACGGTGCCGAAGGTGCCCCGGATGTCGGGGCGGGTGGTGAAGGCGGTCATTGCGGTTCCTTTCAGTCTTCGCGTGGGTCGAGCGCGTCGCGCAGCCCGTCCCCGAACAGGTTGAAGCCCAGCACCACCAGGAAGATGGCGATGCCCGGCCACAGCGCCATCCACGGCGCTTGCGTCATGAACCGCTTGGCCACGTCCAGCATCGCCCCCCAGCTGGCATTCGGCGCCTGCTGGCCGAGGCCGAGGAAGGACAGCGACGCCTCGGCGATCACGGCGCTGGCCACGGCCAGCGTGGCCTGCACCAGGATCGGCGGCAGCGTGTTGGGCAGGATATAGCGGGTCAGGATCACGCGGGTCGACAGGCCGATGGCGCGGGCGCTTTCCACGTAATCCTCGGCGGCGACGTTGATCGCCTGCGCGCGGGTCAGGCGGATGAAGACCGGCGTGGCCGCGATGCCGATGGCGATCATGGCATTGGTCAGCGACCGGCCCAGGAAGGTGGCCAGCGCGATGGCGAGGATCAGGAAGGGGATGGCCAGCAGCGCCTCGGTGCAGCGCGAGATGACCGCATCCACCCAGCCGCCGAAATAGCCCGCTGCGATGCCCAGCGGCACGCCGATGGCGATGGCGATGGCCACGGCGACCACGCCCGCCTGCAACGAGGCCCGCGCCCCCCAGATCATCCGCGAAAGAATGTCGCGGCCGAGGTCGTCGGTGCCCAGCGGATGCGCGGCCGAGGGCGCCAGCCGCACCGTGCCCCAGTTGGTCAGGTTCGGGTCGGCGATGGGCAGCACCGGCGCCAGCAGCGCCAGCGCCACGAACACCCCCACCAGCACCGCGCCGATGATGGCCGAGGGGTGGCGCCGCAGCTTGGCCCAGGCACGGCTTTTGGGACGGCGCGGCGCGGGGGCGGCGACGGCGGCCGCGGTGGGGTTGGGAATGTCGGTCATCAGCCGGCCCTCAGTCGCGGGTTCAGCGCCATGTTGGCCAGGTCGGCCAGCAGGTTCATCAGGATGAAGCCCAGCGCGGTGAACAGCACCACGCCCTGCACCACCGGGTAATCGCGGTTGAACACCGCATCCACGATCATCTTGCCAAAGCCGGGGATGGTGAAGATCTGCTCGGTCAGCACGGCGCCGGCGATCAGCTCGCCGAACAGCAGCGCTGCCAGCGTGACGATGGGCGTCAGCGCGTTGCGAAAGCCGTGGCGCATGACCACGCTGCCCTCGCGCAGGCCCTTGGCGCGGGCGGTGCGCACGTAATCCTGCCGCATCACCGACAGCATGGCGCTGCGGGTGTGGCGCATCAGGCTGGCGGCCAGCCCGGTGCCCAGCACGAAGGCGGGCATCAGCATCGTGCGCATCGACTGCCAGAAATCGGCCAGCGGCGAGACATAGCCCGAAGCCGGCAGCAGCTGCCAGCGCACCGAGACCAGCATGATCAGCATGATGCCCAGCCAGAAATTCGGCACCGACAGCCCGGTCAGCGCCACCAGGTTGGCGGCGTAATCGGCCGGGCGGCCCTTGCGGATGGCGGCGATGATGCCGGCCGGAATGCCGATGATCGCCGCGAAGAACATCGACATCACCGCCAGTTGCAGCGTCACCGGCAGCTTGGAGATGATCATTTCCGTGACCGGCATGCCGGTGCGCAGGCTGCGCCCCAGATCGCCCTGCACCGCGCCCTTGATCCAGGTCAGGTATTGCATCCACAGCGGATCGTTCAGGCGATACAGCTCGCGCAGGCGGGCCAGCGTCTCGGGGTCGCGGTCCTCGCCGGCCAGTGCCAGCACCGGGTCGCCGGGCAGCATCTTTTGCAGCGCGAACACGAAGATCGAGATCAGCACCAGCGTCGGAACGGTAATCAGCAGCCGGCGGGCCATATAGCTGAGCATGAAGGGGCCTTCACCTCGGGATGGGGTTCGGCCGGGCGGGGATGCCGCCCGGCCCGTGGTGTCACTCGGCCAGCGAGACGCCTTGCAGGCGGATCATGCCGTCCGGGGTGGGGGCAAAGCCCTGCACCTTGTCGGTGAAGCCGTAAAGCCACGCCTCGCTGTAGAGATACAGGATCGGCGCCTCCTCGTTCAGGATCACGTTGGCCTCGTGGTAAAGCGCCTTGCGCGCCTCCATGTCCGAGGTGGCGCGGGCCTCGTTCATCAGCCGGTCCACCTCGGGGTTGGAATAGCCGGCATCGTTGAAGCCCGAGCCGGTGGTCACGAAGCTGTAGATATTGCCATCCGGGTCCAGACGGCCCGACCAGCCGATATATTCGGCCTCGAACTCGCCGGCGGCGCCGTCGGCGACCAGCGTGGCGAATTCCTTGGCGACCAGCTCGACGGTGATGCCGGCCTCGGCGGCCATCGCCTGGATCATCTGCGCGACCTGAAGGTTCTCGGGCCGGTTCGGCACGTCGAATTCCAGCTTGATGCCGTCCGGGTAGCCGGCCTCGGCCAGCAGGGCGCGGGCGGCCTCGACATCGCGGGTCTGGATGGGGAAGGCCGGGTCGAAATAGGGGCTTGCGGTCGAGACGAACTGACTGGCGGCTGCGTTCAGGCCCGAGAAGACCACCTGATTGATCGCCTCGCGGTCGATGGCCAGCGACAGCGCCCGGCGCAGGCGGGCATCCTTGCCGAAGGGCGTGTCGGCGCGGGGACCATTGCCGAGGTTGAAGGTGATGCCCTGATAGCCCAGACCGTCGGCGCGGCCGAAGAGCAGATTCGCGGCGGCCTCGACGGCATCCACGTCGGTCGCGCCCAGCCGGTTGACCAGATCGAGGTCGCCCGATTGCAGGTTCGCGAAGCGCACCGTCGAATCCGGGATCGGCAGATAGGTCACGCCGTCCAGATGGATCGCGTCGGCATTCCAGTAGTCGGGGAACCGCTCCAGCTCGATCTTGTCCTGCGCCACGCGGGACTTGAACGCGAACGGGCCGGCGCAGACCGGATTGGCGCCCACATCGGTGTCGAAGGTGGCCGGCGACAGCATGATGCCGGCGCGGTCGGCCAGCTGCGCCAGCAGCGGCGCGTCCGGCGCGCTCAGATGCAGGCGGACATGCAGCGGGTCCACCACCTCGATCTCCTTGATCGAGGCGATCTCCGACTTGCGCACGCTGTCCTCCAGCGTCAGCGAGCGGGTCAGGTTGGCCTTGACCGCCTCGGCGTCGAAATCGGTGCCGTCATGGAACTTGACGCCCTCGCGCAGGGTGAAGTCCACGGTCAGCCCGTCCTCGGAGACGGTCCATTCGGTGGCGAGCTGCGGCACCAGCGTCAGGTCCGGCGCCACGTCGATCAGCTTGTCGCACAGGGCGGTGAACACGATGCGGCCGACGAAGGTGCGGCTTTTCGCCGGGTCCAGCGCGTCGGGATCGCTTTCCAGACCGATGCGCAGCGTCGCGGCCTGCGCCGCCAGTGCCGTGCTGCCGAGGATCGCGGCCAGGGCCAGCGTCTTTCCGATCTTCATGGGTCAGGTCTCCTGTTGGGTGGGTTGCGCGGCCCCGTTCGCCAGGGCGTCGCGATAGAGTTGGAACCGGGCCTGCGCGCCGGGGCTGCGATGGGCCGGGTCGGGCAGGGCGCCGGCGCCGCTGCCGATCTCGCGCCAGCGGATGCAGGCCACGGCCGAACCGTCGCCGGTCTCCTCCAGCGGCGGGCGGGCCTCGGCGCAGGCGTCCACGGCATGCGGGCAGCGGGTGCGGAAATGGCAGCCGGAAGGCGGGTCGATGGGGCTGGGCGTCTCGCCCGACAGGCTGGCGCCGCCGCCGCCATCCGGTCCGGGAATCGCCGCCAGCAGGGCGCGGGTATAAGGGTGGTGCGGATTGCCGAAGATCTGGTCGGTCGGGCCGGTCTCGACCACGCGGCCCAGATACATGACGGCGATGCGGTCGCTCATCTGGCGGATGATCGCCAGGTCATGCGCGATCACCACCAGCGTCAGGCCGAGGCTGTCGCGCAGGTCCGACAGCAGGTTGACCACCTGCGCCTGCACCGACACGTCCAGCGCCGAGACCGGCTCGTCCCCGATCAGCACCTTGGGACCGGAGGCCAGCGCGCGGGCGATTCCGATGCGCTGGCGCTGGCCGCCGGAAAACTCGTGGGGATAGCGGTCCATATGCTCGGGGCGCAGCCCCACCTGCCGCAGCAGCCCGGCCACCTCGTCGCGGCGTTGGCCGGGCGACAGTTCGGGCCGGTGGGCCTCCAGCGGCTCGCCCACCAGCCGGGCCACCGAAAGGCGCGGGTTCAGCGAGGAGAACGGATCCTGAAAGATGAACTGCACGTCGCGGCGCAGGGATTTCAGCGCCGATCCGGTCACGGTGGAAATATCGTCGCCGTCGATGCGGATGCTGCCCTCGGTCGGTTCCAGCAGGCGCATCAGCAGCCGCGCCAGCGTGGACTTGCCGCAGCCGGATTCGCCGACGATGGCGAAAGTCTCGCCCTTGCGGATCGCCAGGTCGACGCCATCCACGGCATGCAGCAGCCGCGCCTTGCGCAGCAGGCCGCCGCCGACGGGGAAACGCTTGGCAAGGCCCCTGGCCTCGATCATCACCGGGCTGGCGGTCATGCGGCGCCCTCCAGGCTGCGCTCCAGCGGCGCGAGGTGGCAGGCGACGGCGTGGCCGGGCGCGATGGGCGCCAGCGGCGGCACGGTGTCGCAGATCGGGCGCGCGAAGGGGCAGCGGGTGACGAAGCGGCAGCCGCGGGGCATGGTCTCGATCGAGGGCACCATGCCCGGCACCGTGGACAGCCGGTGGCGCGGCCCGCGCAGCGGCGGCACCGAGGCCATCAGCCCGATGGTATAGGGGTGCTGGGGGTCGCGGAAGATCGCCTCGGCCGGCCCGACCTCGACCACGCGGCCGGCATACATCACTGCCACCGCGGTCGCCACCTCGGCCACCACGCCCAGGTCATGGGTGATCAGCACGGTGGCCATGTCGCGCTCGGCCTGCAATTCGGCGATCAGGCGCAGGATCTGGGCCTGGATGGTCACGTCCAGCGCCGTCGTCGGCTCGTCCGCGATCAGCAGGGCGGGGTTGTTCACCAGCGCCATCGCGATCATCACCCGCTGGCGCATGCCGCCCGAAAGCTGGTGCGGATAGTCGCGAAAGCGGCGCTCGGGCGCGGGAATGCCGACGCGCCTGAGCATGGCCAGCGCCTGTTCGCGCCCGTCGCCGGGATTGTGGCGGCGCCAGCCCTCGGCGATCTGCTCGCCGATGCGCATCGAGGGGTTCAGGCTGGACATCGGTTCCTGAAAGATCATGCCGATGCGCTTGCCGCGCAGGGCGGCCAGCGCGCGCTGATCGGTCAGGTCGATGCTGGCGCCGTCGAAATGCATGCGCCCGGACACGCCCTTGCGCAGGCCCGGCGCCAGCAGGCCCATCATCGCCAGCGAGGTCAGGCTTTTGCCGCAGCCGGATTCGCCGACGATGCACAGGGTTTCGCCCCGGCGGACGGAGAGGGACACGCGGTCCAGCAGCGGCTCGTCGCCGGCCGGGACGCGGATGGTCAGCGCGTCGAGCGCAAGCAGTGGCGTGGTGGCTTCGGTTTGGGTGGAGCCTTGCATCGACCTTGAACCAATGGCTGATTGGTTCACCTATAGATGCGATTCCACGCCATCAGGCAAGACATTTTCTTGCCGATCCCTGCGGTCGTCGCGCAAGGGTCTTGCGCGAAGGGGGAAAAGGGCGCGCGGCCCGGCCATCGAGGCCGGCCCGCGCGCGGGCGCAGTCGCGCCGCGCCCCTGCCCCTAGAGGGGCCGCTTGAGCCAGCGCGCGATGACGCCGACGATGCCCTCGCGGAACAGCAGCACGGCGATGACGAAGATCACCCCCTGGATCACCGTCACCCAGGCGCCGGCGGTGGCGAAATAGTTCTGGATCGCCACGATCACCCCCGCGCCCACCAGCGGGCCGAAGATCGTGCCCATGCCGCCCAGCAGCGTCATCAGCACCACCTCGCCCGACATGGTCCAGGCCACGTCGGTCAGCGAAGCCAGCTGGAACACGATGGCCTTGGTGGCCCCGGCCATGCCCGACAGCGCCGCCGACAGCACGAACACCGCCAGCTTGTACTGGTTGACCCGGTAACCCAGCGAGATGGCGCGCGGCTCGTTCTCGCGGATGGCCTTCAGCACCTGGCCGAAGGGCGAGTTCACGATGCGATAGATCGCCAGCAGCCCCAGCGTCACGATGCCCAGCACCACGAAGTAAAGCGTCCGGTTGGATTGCAGCGACAGCAGGCCGAACAGGTGCCCGCGCGGCACGGCCTGGATGCCGTCCTCGCCGCCGGTGAAGGGGGCCTGGAGGGCGAAGAAGAACACCATCTGCGCGAAGGCCAGCGTGACCATCGCGAAATAGATGCCCTGCCGGCGGATCGCCAGCGCGCCGATCACCAGCCCCAGCACCCCGGCCGCCAGCGTGCCGGACAGGATCGCCAGTTCGGGCGTCAGGCCCCAGACCTTGGCGGCATGGGCCGAGACATAGGCCGCGCCGCCGAAATAGGCGGCATGGCCGAAGGACAGCAGGCCGCCATAGCCCAGCAGCAGGTTGAAGGCCGCCGCGAACAGCGCAAAGCACAGCACCTTCATCAGGAAGACGGGATAGAGGAAGAACGGCGCCGCGATCGCCAGCGCCAGCAGCGCCAGCGCGATCAGCGGGATATGCGCCTTCGTGCGCGAGCGCGTGGGGCGGGCAATGGTGCTTTGGGTCACGTCGGTCATCTCAGGCCCTCCCGAAAAGGCCGGCGGGCTTCGCCAGCAGCACGATGGCCATGATCACGAAGATGACGACCGAGGCCGCCTCGGGGTAGAAGACCTTGGTCAGCCCTTCGACCAGCCCGAGGCCGAAGCCGGTGACGATGGAGCCCATGATCGACCCCATGCCGCCGATCACCACCACGGCGAAGACGACGATGATCAGCTCGGCCCCCATGTTGGGGTTGACCGAATAGATCGGCGCCGCCAGCACGCCGGCAAACCCGGCCAGCGCCACGCCGAAGCCGTAGGTCAGCGTGATCATCAGCGGCACGTTGATGCCGAAGGCGCCGACCAGCGTCGGGTTCTCGGTCGCGGCGCGCAGATAGGCGCCCAGCCGGGTCTTCTCGATCACGAACCAGGTCGCGATGCAGACCACCAGCGAGGCCACCACCACCCAGGCGCGATAGTTGGGCAGGAACATGAAGCCCAGATTCTGCCCGCCGGCCAGCGCCTTGGGGATCGAATAGGGCATGCCGGAGATGCCGAACTGGTTGCGCATCAGCCCCTGGATGATCAGCGCCAGCCCGAAGGTCAGCAGCAGCCCATACAGGTGGTCGAGATGGTAAAGCCTTGAGATCATCAGCCGTTCCAGCACGATGCCGAAAGCCCCCACCACCAGCGGCGCCAGGATCAGCGCCCACCAGTAGCCGATGCCCAGCCAGTTCAGCAGCATCCAGGCCACGAAGGCGCCCAGCATGTATTGGGCGCCGTGGGCGAAGTTGATGATGTTCAGCAGGCCGAAGATGATCGCCAGCCCCAGCGAGAGGATGGCATAGAAGGACCCGTTGATGAGGCCCAGCAGAAGCTGACCGAACAGCGCCTGCGGCGTGATTCCCAAAAGCTCGAACATGCGCGTGATCCGTCAGGGGCAGGGGGCGCGCGCGACAGGCCGCGCGCGCCCGATGGGTTTACTGGACCAGGGCGCAACCGCCGTCTTCCAGCGGACGGAAGGCTTCCGCCGCCGGGATGGTCGCCACCAGGTCGTAATAGTCCCACGGCCCGGTCGAGGCGTCCGGCGACTTCACGCGGAACAGATACATGTCATGCACGTGGCGGCCGTCGGCCCGCACCTCGCCCGTGCCCAGCAGCGGGTCCTCGGAGGGGTTGGCCTTCATCCATTCCATCACCGCATCGGCATCGGCGCTGCCCACGGCCTCGACGGCCTTGAGGTAGTGCAGCGTGCCGGAATAGACGCCGGCATGCACCATCGTCGGCTTGGAGCCGTGCACCGCCTCGAAACGGGCCGACCATTCGCGGGTGTCGTCGTTCAGGTCCCAGTAGAAGGCTTCGGTCAGCACCAGGCCCTGCGCGGCCTCCAGCCCCAGCGCATGCACGTCGCTGATGAAGATCAGCAGCCCGGCCAGCGTCTGCCCGGCCTGGGTGATGCCGAACTCGGCCGCCTGCTTGATGGTGTTGATGGTGTCGCCGCCGGCATTGGCCATGCCGATCACCTTGGCGCCCGAGGATTGCGCCTGAAGCAGGTAGGACGAGAAGTCGCCGCCGGGGAACGGATGGCGCACGGTGCCCAGCACCTGGCCGCCGGCTTCCTCCACCAGCGCGGCGGTATCGGATTCCAGCGAATGGCCGAAGGCATAGTCGGCGGTGATGAAGAACCAGGTATCGCCGCCATCGGCCACCATCGCCTTGCCGGTGCCGTTGCCCAGCGCCCAGGTGTCATAAGTCCAGTGGATGGTATGGGGCGAGCAGGACTTGCCGGTCAGGTCGGTGCTGCCCGCGCCCGAATTGATCATCACCGCGTTGGCCTCGCGCACCAGCTCGTTCACCGCCAGCGCGGCGGAGGAGGTCGGCACGTCCAGAATGGCGTTCACCCCGTCCTGGTCCAGCCATTGCCTTGTGATGTTCGAGGCCACGTCGGGCTTGTTCTGGTGGTCGGCCGAGACGATCTCGACCGTGATGCCCTTGCTGGCCGCGTCGAAATCCTCGACCGCCATGCGCGCGGCCACGACCGAGCCCTCGCCCGACAGGTCCGCATAGACGCCCGAGCGGTCGTTCAGCACGCCCAGCTTGACGGCGGTATCGGCCAGCGCGGTGCCGGCCAGCAGCGAGGCCATCACCGAGGCGGCCACGAATCCGGTTTTCTTCATGTTCTAGACTTCCTTCCCTGTTGACCCGCCCACGGGGGGCGGGATTCGTCACACGCCCAGATAGGCGTGCAGCTTCTCGCTGTTGGCGTCCAGCTCGGCATTGGGGATCATGTCGATCACCTTGCCCTGCTCGACCACATAATGCCGGTCCGCGACCGAGGCGGCGAACCGGAAGTTCTGCTCGACCAGCACGATGGTGAAGCCCTCCTGCTTCAGCCGGGCGATGGTGTGGCCGATCTGCTGGACGATGACCGGGGCCAGCCCTTCGGTCGGCTCGTCCAGCAGCAGCATCTTGGCGCCGGTGCGCAGGATGCGGCCGATGGCCAGCATCTGCTGCTCGCCTCCCGACAGCTTGGTGCCCTGGCTGTTGAGGCGCTCCTTGAGGTTGGGGAACAGGCCGAATATCTGTTCGACCGACATGCCGCCGGGGCGGACGCGCGGCGGCAGCATCAGGTTCTCCTCGACCGAGAGCGAGGCGAAGATGCCGCGCTCCTCCGGGCACCAGGCGATGCCCGACCGCGCCACCAGACGCGCGGGCAGGCGGCCGATCTCGCGCCCCTCGAAGGCGACCGAGCCGGACCGCTTGCCCAGCACCCCCATGATCGCCTTCAGCGTGGTGGTCTTGCCGGCGCCGTTGCGGCCCAGCAGGGTGACGACCTCGCCGGGCATCACGTCGAAATTCACCCCGTGCAGGACATGGCTTTCGCCATACCAGCCCTGAAGGTCGCGCACCTTCAGCAAGGGCGTGCCGGTGGTCGCGGCGGCGGCGGCGGTGAGGGCGTCAGGCATGCTCGGCTCCGATATAGGCCTCGACCACGCGCGGGTCCTTGGAAACGCTGGCATAGTCGCCCTCGGCCAGGACCTTGCCGCGCGCCAGCACGGTGATGCGGTCCGACAGGCTGGCGACGACCGAAAGGTTGTGCTCGACCATCAGGATGGTGCGGTTTGCGCTGATGCGCTTGATCAGCCTGGCGATCCGCTCGACATCCTCGTGGCCCATGCCGGCCATCGGCTCGTCCAGCAGCAGCATCTCGGGGTCCAGCGCCAGCGTGGTGGCGATCTCCAGCGCGCGCTTGCGGCCATAGGACAGGTCCGAGGCCGGGGTATCGACGAAATCCGACAGGCCCACATCGTCCAGCAGCGCCTCGGCCCGCGCGTCATAGCCGTGCAGCACCTTGTCCGCGCGCCAGAAGTCGAAGCTGTCGCCCCGCTGGCGCTGAAGGGCGATGCGGACGTTTTCCAGCGCGGTCAGATAGGGGAACACGGCGGAGATCTGGAAGCTGCGCACCAGCCCCAGCCGCGCGATGTCGGCCGGCGTCATGGCGGTGATGTCGCGGTCCTTGAAGGTGATGACCCCGCGCGAGGGTTGCAGGAACTTGGTCAGCAGGTTGAAGCAGGTGGTCTTGCCCGCGCCGTTCGGGCCGATCAGCGCGTGGATGTCGCCGCGCCGGATGGCGAGATCCACGCCCTCGACGGCGAAGAAGCCGCGAAATTCCTTGGTCAGGTCGCGCGCCTGCAAAATCACGTCAGCGGTCATCGGCTCTCCGGGAACGCAAGGGGGAAAAGGCGGCCCGCCGCCGGGGCGGTCGGGCAGGGGAGGGCACGCAAGGGCCATAGGGCCGTCTGCCTGTCCGCGTGCACGATCGTTCTGTCCCCTCGGCGTGTTGACCGCTTCATTCAATGCAGCATTGCGCAGCGCGCATAGCTTGTCCAGAGGTCGGGCAAGATCGTGACGCTGGGTCATTTTTCCGCCGCTGGCCCGCGGGCAGGGCAAAGGCCCCGCCGGGGGGGCGGGGCCTGGCCGGCGGGGCGGATCGTGGCTCAGTGGGCGTAAAGCGGCTTGCGGTTCTCGATATGCCGGGCGACCAGCTTGCGCGCCTGCCGGCCGGCGACCAGCGGCCGGGCCGAGGCCGGGGCAAAGTCCACCCGCAGCAGTTCGGGGAACAGCTCGGTGATCTCGCGCCGCGCGACGGGACCGACGCCCTTCATCGCCATCGGCCCCGGATAGAGTGATTCGGACAGGGCGCCGTTCGCGCTCACCACCTCGTGCCGGTCGAAGAGGATGTGGAAATATTCCACCGATTCCACGTCCCCGGCGATCTCGACCCCGTCCAGCTCCAGCAACTGCCGGGCGGCGGCCAGAACCTCCGGGGCGCCGAACATGCGGTGGGCGATCTTCGACTGCACCAGCATCCGGTGCTGCGGCGAGACCAGCAGGTCCTCGGCCGGGATGCGTTTCCCCAGCGCCTCGGCCGCGATGCGGACGGGGCGCAGGTTCGGACGGTGGGCCAGGTCCACGGCGTCCAGCCTGCGCGAGCCGATCCAGCGCACCGGCTGCGGGCCGTGGTCGCGGGTCAGCACCAGGTCGCCGACCCGCAGCGTCTCCACCGGCACCGGGCCGTCCGGCGTGGCGATCATCACGCCGCGGGTGAAGCAGGGCACCACGTCGCCGTCGTCGAGGTCGAGGGTGCCGTCGGGATCGTAGTCGAGGCTGACGACCGCCGCATCGAGCGCACCCTGAAGCAGGCCCAGCACCGGGGTCAGCAGCGGGTTGGCCAGCATCTCGGAAATGCTGACGTTCAGCAGCTCGAAGGGCGCGCCCAGCAGCGTGCCGGACAGGCTGACGCCGATATGGTCCGCATCCAGCGGATCGTCGGAGACGAAATAGGTCTTGCCGTCATCCTGATCGACGATGAAATGGCCGTGGATCGGGTTGACCGCAAGCGACAGGCTCGTGACCG